>NZ_JBEXUA010000019.1:0-76069 GCF_040614235.1 Mycobacterium sp. NPDC006124
GGGCAGTCGTCGGTGCCGCAGAGGCAGGCCATGCGGTCGTTCCCACCAGCGCCGAAGGCGTCGGCCCGGAGTTGATCGGCAGTCCGCGGGTCGGCTGGGCAGACGGTGGCGGCCAGGGCGCGTAGCCGGGCCTGCAACGCCTTGGCGTCGTGGGCGAAGAGGGTGGCGTACAGGGTGGCCAGGCCGCTGCCGTCCTGGTCGATGCTGATCTCCACCGACCTGCTGCGCGCCTTGGTCTCGGTCCGCCGCACCGCCTGCGGATCCACTTGGGCGACATGGGCGTCGACGGCCTTCTCGGTCTTGTCCACCGACATCGGCTCCCACGAACCAAAGGCATCGGCCAACAATGCGTCCAGGGTCCGCAGCGCGTCGGGGTCGACGACCAGGGCGGCCCGTGTCACCACGGTGCGGACCAGCTGGTAAGTGATCAATCCTTCGGCGAAGACCGCCGCCACCTTCGGGAACCGTTCGTGCAGTGCGACCGCAATCAGCAGTTGATTGCCGGCCGCTCCGGGGGTGATGTTTTGGGCGGCGCCGATATGCGCGGCGACGGCGTCGAAATCGTCCAGGCACCATTGGTCCCGATCGGCGGATCCGGACAGCGCATAGGCCTCGTCGAGCATGGCCGCCATCGTCGCGACCTTGCGGGCGCAAGCGGCCGATTCCGTCCGCGTCCACGCCGACAGCGCCCCGGCACCGCGGGTGCCGGTCGTCGCGTCCACCAACTGATCGAACATGAGTTCAGTCTAGGGCGTAATACTGACGAAAATCGTTCTGCTACAGGCATTCTGTGGATAAACGAGAGATCTGTGCATAACCCCGCTCGAGCCCTCGAATATGTCGGAGGGGAGTGCTAGTCATACCGCCCGGGCGGGCTGCTTGAGGCGAAGTGACGGCACGTCGTAGCGACAATCAGTGAGAGAATTGGCTTACGCATCTCGTCGTAGATGCGTTCTGTGGACAACCGGCCGATCTGGGCATGACCCCGCCCAAGCCGCCGAAATGTCGGAGGGGAGTGCTACTGCGACGGGGTTGCGGCCAACCGCCACCGGCCGGCGCCCAGCAGTTCGAGCCGGTCGTCGTGGTGCTGCTCGACGGTGCTGCGATGGCTCACGCTGACCACGACGCAATCCGGCAGCCGGTCGCGCAGGATGCGATACAGCGCGAACTCCTGCCCCTCGTCCAGCGCGGAGGTGGACTCGTCGAGGAACACCGCCCTGGGCGCGTTGAGCAGTACCCGCGCGAACGCCACGCGCTGCTGCTCGCCGGGGGAGAGCACCTTCGACCAGTCGGCGGCCTCGTCCAGGCGCGCACCGAGGTGCCCGAGCGTCACCCGGTCCAGTTCGGCGCGAATGTCGTCGTCGGAGAACGACTCCGCGGGCGACGGATAGCACAACACCGTGCGCAGGTCGCCCAACGGCGCGTAGGGCAACTGCGGCAAGAACATCGCCCCGTCGGCGGAGGGATAGCGCACCGTGCCCGAGGCGTGGGGCCACATCTCGGCCAGGCTGCGCAGCAGGGTGGTCTTGCCCGTTCCCGATTGGCCGGTGATGACCAACGAGCCGCCCACGGCCAGCCGCACCGCGAGCCCGTCCACCAGCGAGTCGCCCGCGGGGGAGTGAACCTCGACCCCCTCGATCTCCACGCCGCCGTCGGAGCTTGTCTCGACGACGAGTGTGCCCAGGGCCCTTGCCCTTTCATTCGCCGTCAGGAGCCCGTCGAGGCGGATGATGACGGCCCGGAAGCTCGCGAAGGAGTCATACACCGCGCGGAAGAACGACAGCGACGCCTGCACCGACCGAAAGGCGCTCGAGGACTGGCTGACGTCGCCGAGGTTTATCTCACCGGCGAACAGCCGTGGCGCCTGGACGATCAACGGCAACGGGTCGACGATCTGAGACATTGCCTTGTTCCACCCGAGGAATGCGACCCCACGCCAGACCAACCTTCGATAGTTGGCGATGATGCTGCCGAAGCGATCCGACAGCACGCGCCGCTCGACCCGCTCGCCGCGTGAGAAGCCGACCGCCTCCGCGGCATCGCGCACCCGCACCAGCGCGTACCGGAAGGCGGCGTTGGTCATCTCGTTGCGGAAACTCAACCCGATGATCGGCCGACCGATCCAGAACGACACGACCGTCGCCCCCGCCACGAACAGCAGCACGATCCAGAACAGCGCCTTGGGCACCGTCACCCCGAAGAGGGTCAACGGCCCGGCGAGGTTCCACAGGATGGGCGTGAAGGCGACCACCGACACGATCGAGTACACCGCGCCGAACACCAGCGTCGTGGGGGTGCCCACCGTGGGAGTGTTCGTCTCCGGGCCCGTACCGGTGGTGAACACGTCGACGTCCTGCTGGATGCGCTGATCGGGGTTGTCGACGGCGTCCTCGCCGAGGAACCGGCCGCGGTAGTACGCGCGGCCGTCGAGCCAGTCGCCCGTCAACCGGTCGGTGAGCCAGACCCGCCACCGAATGATGAAGAACTGCATCAGATACAGGTCGAGAAGTGTCTGCGTCAGGTAGGCGGCGACCAGGAGGGCGAACACCACGATCGAGAACCAGAACCCCCGAATCCCGGAGTCGCGCACTGCGTCGTCCCCGGCGCTGGCACCCTCGAATGCGACCTGTAATGCGGAGTACTGGTCGTTTCCGTAGTAGCTGAACAGCACGTCCATCCGCACGGACACCATCACCGACATCAACAGGACGCCTACCATCGCCCACACCGGAATGCTCTGTCGCCCAACGAAGTACGGCCCAGTGATGCGCCAGTACTGACGGCCCCAGGTGCTGAAGCGCGCGAGCAGCGCCAGCACCGTCAGCATCGCGACGGCGCTGATCGCCCACGCCTTGGTCACCCAGACGAGCGACGCGACGACCTCGTTGCCCCAGTCAAGCGACGGAGTGAACATCTCCATGCCGGGAAGCTACCCCGGCCTCGGCCTAGACCGGCGCGGGTTCGGGCTCCTCGCCGACGTCGGCGATCTCCCACTCGCCGTCACCGAGCAGGCGCAGCTCCTTGTCGTGGTGCTGCTCGACGGTCTTGCGGTGGCTGACGCTGACCAGGATCATCTCGGGCAGCTCGCTGCGGACGAGCTGGTACAGCGTCATCTCGAGACCCTCGTCGAGGGCGGAGGTGGACTCGTCGAGGAAGACGGCCTTGGGCTTGGTCAGCAGGATGCGGGCGAACGCGATGCGCTGCTGCTCGCCGGGAGAGAGCACCTTGGCCCAGTCCTGCACCTCGTCGAGCCGGTCGTTGAGGTGGGGCAGCGCCACCCGGCTCAGGACCGACTGCAGCTCGTCGTCGGAGATCTGGCCCTCCTCTCCCGGATAGGAGACGACGGCGCGCAGGTCACCGAGCGGCACGTAGGGCATCTGCGAGAGGAACATCGTCTCGTTGGGGCCGCACGGACGGGTCAGCGTGCCCGAGGTGAAGGGCCACAGTTCGGCGAGGCTGCGCAGCAGGGTGGTCTTGCCGCTGCCCGACTTGCCGGTGATCACCATGGTGTCGCCGACCTCGAGTCGCAGGTCCAGCGGGTTGACGAGTTGACGGCCGTCGGGGGTGCGGACCTCCACCTGCTCCAGGCGGACGGTGCCGTCCTCGCAGGCGGCGGTCGTCACGGTCTGCAGTTCGCGGCCTTCCTGGTTGGCGACCACCAAGCCCTCGAGACGGATGATCGCGGCCCGGTAGCCGGCGAACTGGTCGTAGGCGTTGCGGAAGAACGACAGCCCGTCCTGGATGCTGCCGAACGCCGACGCCGACTGGGTCATGTCACCCAGCTGGATCTCACCGGCGTAGAACCGCGGGAACTGCAGCACGTAGGGCAGCGGCTGGATGACCTGGCTCAGCGAGAGATTCCAGCCGTAGAACCCGATCATCCGGTTGATGTAGCGCTTGTAGTTGGCCACGACCGCGCTGAAGCGCTGGCGCAGGCCGGTGCGCTCCGCGATCTCACCGCGGTAGAAGGCCACCGCCTCCGAGGCGTCGCGCAACCGCACCAGCGCGTAGCGGAACGCGGCGTTGAACTTCTCGTTGTCGAAGGCGAACCAGATGATCGGCTTGCCGATCCAGAAGGCGATCACCGACGCGAACACGACGTAGGCCAGGCCGATCCAGAACATCGCCTTGGGCAGTGTGATGCCGAACAACGTCAGCGGCCCGGACAGGCTCCACAGGATCGCGGTGAACGAGATCATGGAGGCGACGGCGTTGATGGCGCCGAACAGCAGCGTCGAACCGGTCGTGATGTTCGGCGTGTTGGGCGTCGGACCGACTCCGGTGGTGAAGATGTCGATGTCGGTCTGGATGCGCTGATCGGGGTTGTCGATCGTGTCGTCGATGAAGCGGGCGCGGTAGTAGGCCTTGCCGTCGAGCCAGTCTCCGGTGAGGCGGTCGGTGAGCCACGCGCGCCAGCGCAGGATGAACCGCTGCATCAGGAACAGATCCAGCATCACCCGCGCGACGTAAATGGTTGCCAGCACGCAGAAGACGGCGATGGAGAACCAGAAGCCGTGCTTACCGGATTGCTTGACCGTTTCGTCGCCGCTGGCCAATCCGGCGGCCACCACCTGGAAGCTGGTCGACAGGTCGTTGCCGTAATAGCTGAGCAGAACCGACAGCCGGACCCCGAGGATGACCGACAACAACAGGCCCGCCAGCCAGAGCCACACCACGATGCTCGAACGGCCGGTGAAGTACGCGCCGGTGACGCGCCAGAACTGGCGGCCCCACGTGGTGAAGCGGCCGATCAGCGTCAAGATGACCATCGTGGACAGTGCGGAGATCAACCAGGCCTTGATGATCCACCACACGGACGTGAGCCACTCGTTGCTCCAATCCAGCGTCGGAGTCCACATGTCCATTCCGGTCATCGGGAGAACGTACCTTGGCCAGCTCGTGGCAGCCGGTCAGAGGGGTCAACTCGAGCTGGTGACCGGATCGAGCCGCCAGCCGCCGGCACCGAGCAGCTCCAATTGATGGTCGTGATGCTGCTCGACGGTCTCGCGATGACTCACGCTGACCAGGATCGTCGACGGCAACTCGTCCCGAAGTAGCCGGTAGAGCATCAATTCCAGGCCCTCGTCCATCGCCGAGGTCGACTCGTCGAGGAACACCACCCGCGGCTGGTGCAGCAGGATCCGCGCGAACGCGACGCGCTGCTGCTCGCCGACCGAGAGCACACGGGCCCAGTCCTTGCTCTCGGTGATCCGAATGAGGAGGTGAGGTAGCGCCACCTTCAGCAGGGCCTGCTGCACGCGCGCCGCGTCGACCTCGTCGGGAGGCCGGGGGTAGGACACGACCGCATGCAGATCGCCCAGCGGGATGTAGGGCAGCTGCGACACGAACATCACCTCGCGCTCGGCGACGGGAAACTCGACCCGGCCCGAGGCGTGCGGCCACAACCCCGCGAGGCTCGCCAGCAGCGTGGTCTTGCCGCTGCCCGAGGGGCCGGTGATCACCATGCTCTGGCCGGGGTCGAGCCGGGCGTCGAGCGCCTCGACCAGGAGTTGCCCGTCCGGGGTGCGCACGTCGACGTCCTCGAGGCGCACCGCGCCGCCCGAGGATCGACCGATCGTCAGCTGCGGGAGCCCCCGGGTGGCCTCGTTGGCGGTCCGCAGACCGTCGAGGCGGATCAGGGCGGCGCGGTAGCTGGCGAAGGCGTCGTAGGCGTTGCGGAAGAACGACAGCGCGTCGTGAATGGCGTGGAAGGCCGTCGCGGACTGCATGACGTCGCCGAAGGAGATCCGACCGGCGAACAGGCGTTGCGCCTGCACGATGTAGGGCAACGGGTTGATCGCCTGACTCACCGAGAGGTTGAAGCCCAGGAACGCCACCATCCGGTTGAGCCAGTGCCGGTAGTTGACGACCACCGCGTCCAGCCGGGAGGTCAACTGACGCCGCTCGGCGTCCTCGCCGCGGTAGAGGCCGACGGCGCTGGCGGCCTCCTTCAGCCGCACCATCGCGTACCGAAGGCTGGCGTTGCGGAACTCGTTGAGGAAGCTCAGCTGGATCAGCGGCCGGCCGATCCAGAACGCCAGCACCGTGGCGACCAGCACGTAGACGATCACGATCCAGAACAGCGCCCGCGGCAGCGTCACCTCGGCCACGGTCAGCGGACCCGACAACTGCCACAGGATCACGCCGAACGACGCGACGCTCAGGACCGACTCGACGGCCCCGAAGAGCAGGGTGTTGCCCGACCCGTGGGACGGCACGTTCGGTTCCCCGGTGCCGTTGGTGACGACGTCGACGTCCTGCTGGATGCGCTGGTCGGGATTGTCGATCGGAGTGCTGAGCAACTGCCCGCGGTAGTAGGCGTAACCGCCGAGCCAGTCGTCGACCAGTCGCCGCGTCAGCCACACCCGCCACCGAACGGTGAAGCGTTGCATCAGATAGAGGTCGGCCAACGACCGCACGGTCGCGACGGTCGCCAGCACGGCGAAGATCCGCATCGACTGCCAGAACCCGTCGACCCCGGAATTCCGCCGGGCCCCGCCCTCGAACGCCGCCTGCAGGGACGAGAACAGGTCGTTGGCGTAATAACTCAGCAGCACCGCGATCCGCACCGACAGCACGGCCGAGGCCAGCAACCCCGCCAGCATCAGCCACACCGTGACGCGCGAGGAGGAGGTCGTGAAGTAGGGGCCGTTGAGACGCCAGAACTGCCGGCCCCACTCCGTGTGGCGGCCGACGACGACCAGGATCAGCGCCAGGCACACCGCCGAGACGGCGAATGCCTCGAGCACCCACAGCGTCGACGCCAGGAATTCGTGGGCCCAGTCGACGGAGGGGGCGAATCCGTCCGAATTCATCGCCACTCCTCTGCGGGCCTAGGGCGACACCACCGTCTGCGGCAAGTTACCGCAGCCCGGGCACGCGGGTTCTGCCATCGTGGCGCGGCGTGTCGTGGCCCGACACGCACGCTCGCAAGAGACGCGGGAGCCCGCGTACCGTGAACGCGTGCCAAAGATCGCGCCGAAGACGAAAGACCGAACCTCTGGTCGGCTCAGCAACCGATTCTGGAAGCTGCTGGGTGCCAGCACGGACAAGAATCAGGCCCAGTCGATGGACCTGGTGCGCGCGTCGGCCGAGTTCGACGACAAGGCCGCCGGCCTCGACGACGACAAGCTCAAGGCGGCCGCGAAGCTGCTCGACCTCAAGGGTCTCGCCGAGTCCTCGGACATCCCGCAGTTCCTCGCGATCGCCCGGGAGGCATCCGAGCGCGCGACGACGTTGCGGCCCTTCGACGTTCAGTTGCTCGGCGCGCTGCGCATGCTCGCCGGCGACGTCGTGGAGATGGCCACCGGTGAGGGCAAGACCCTGGCCGGTGCGATCGCCGCCGCCGGTTACGCGATCGCCGGCCGCAGCGTGCACGTCATCTCCGTCAACGACTACCTCGCCCGTCGCGACGCGGAGTGGATGGGACCCCTGCTCGAGGCCATGGGCCTGACCGTCGGCTGGATCACCGCCGAGTCCACCCCCGAGGAGCGCCGCGCCGCCTACGCCTGCGACGTCACCTACGCCTCGGTCAACGAGATCGGCTTCGACGTCTTGCGCGACCAGCTGGTCACCGACGTCGCGGACCTGGTCTCGCCCGACCCCGACGTCGCGCTCATCGACGAGGCCGACTCGGTGCTCGTCGACGAGGCGCTGGTGCCGCTGGTCCTCGCGGGCACCACCCACCGTGAGACGCCGCGGCTGGAGATCATCCGGATGGTTGGCGAACTCGTCTCCGGCAAGGATTACGAAGCCGACGCCGACCGTCGCAACGTGCATCTCACCGACGCCGGCGCCCGCAAGCTGGAGAAGGCGCTCGGTGGCGTCGACATCTACTCCGAGGAGAACGTCACCACCACGCTGACCGAGATCAACGTGGCCCTGCACGCGCACGTGCTGCTGCAGCGCGACGTGCACTACATCGTCCGCGACGGCCGGGTGCAGCTGATCAACGCCTCGCGCGGGCGCATCGCGCAGCTGCAGCGCTGGCCCGACGGGCTGCAGGCCGCCGTCGAGGCCAAGGAGGGCATCGAGACCACCGAGACCGGTGAGGTGCTCGACACCATCACCGTCCAGGCGCTGATCAACCGGTACCCGACGGTGTGCGGCATGACGGGCACCGCGCTGGCCGCCGGCGAGCAGTTGCGCCAGTTCTACAAGCTCGGCGTCTCGCCAATTCCCCCGAATACGCCCAACATTCGCGAGGATGACGTCGACCGCGTCTACATCACCGCCGCCGCGAAGATCGACGCCGTCATCGACCACATCAAGACCATCCACGCGACCGGTCAACCGGTGCTCGTCGGCACCCGCGACGTCGCCGAGTCCGAGGAACTCCACGAGCGACTCGTCAAGGCCGGTGTGCCCGCGGTCGTGTTGAACGCCAAGAACGACGAGGAGGAGGCCCGCGTCATCGCCGAGGCGGGCCAGCTCGAGGCGGTCACGGTGTCCACCCAGATCGCCGGTCGCGGTACCGACATCCGCCTCGGCGGTTCCGACGAGGACAGCCACGAAGACGTCGCCAAGCTCGGCGGACTACACGTCATCGGCACCGGTCGCCACCACACCGAACGGCTCGACAACCAGCTGCGCGGCCGCGCCGGGCGCCAGGGTGACCCCGGGTCGTCGATCTTCTTCTCCAGCTGGGAGGACGACGTCGTCGTCTCGCACCTGGACCCGGAGAAGCTGCCGACCGCCACCGACGACGACGGCCGGATCGTGGGGGACAAGGCCGCCCAACTGCTCGAACACGCCCAGCGCATCGCCGAGGGCCGGCTGCTCGACGTGCACGCCAACACCTGGCGCTACAACCAGCTGGTCGCCCAGCAGCGCGCCATTCTGGTCGAACGTCGAAACACGTTGCTGCGCACCGCAACCGCTCGCGAAGAGTTGGCGCAGCGATCATCAGAACGCTATGAGGAGCTGCTGAAACTGCTCGACGAGGAGCGGCTCGAGACGATCACGCGCAAGATCATGCTCTACCACCTCGACCGCGGTTGGGCCGATCACCAGGCCTACCTCTCCGACATCCGCGAGAGCATCCACCTGCGGGCCCTGGGCAGGCAGAACCCGCTCGACGAATTCCACCGCCTCGCAGTCGACGCGTTCGGCTCTCTGGCCGCCGATGCCATCGAAGCCGCGCAGCAGACCTTCGAGACCGCCAACGTCGTCGAGGACGAGCAGGGCCTGGATCTGTCGAAACTCGCCAGGCCGACCTCGACGTGGACCTACATGATTCACGACAATCCGCTGTCCGAGGACTCCATGTCGGCGCTGAGCCTGCCGGGGGTATTCCGCTAGGTTCATCGGTATGGGCGCCGGGGACACGGGAGAAGTGGTCTCGGATCGAATCCTGACCATCCCCAACGTGCTGAGCGTGTTGCGGCTGATCTTGGTGCCCGTCTTCATCTACCTCCTGCTCGTCGCGCACGCCAACGCCTGGGCCGTCGGCGTGCTGATGTTCAGCGGCTTCTCCGACTGGGCCGACGGCAAGATCGCCCGGCTGTTCGACAACCAGTCCTCACGCCTCGGTGCGTTGCTCGACCCGGCGGTCGACCGCATCTACATGGTCGTCGTCCCGGTGGTCATGGCCGTCGACGGCATCGTGCCGTGGTGGTTCGTCGCAACGCTGATCGGGCGAGACGCGGTCCTGGCGCTGACCCTGCCGATCCTGCGCAGCCGCGGTCTGACGGCCCTGACCGTCACCTACGTCGGCAAGGCCGCCACGTTCGCGTTGATGTCGGGGTTCCCGCTGGTGCTGCTCGGCCAATGGGATGCGTTGTGGAGCAGGGTGATCCTGGCCATCGGATGGGCGTTCCTCGGCTGGGGGATGGCCATGTACCTGTGGTCGGGGGCGCTCTACCTCCTGCAGACCTCCATGGTCGTCCGGCAGGTGCCGCGCCGGGCCGCCGGGGGACGTGCCTGACGGCGAGCGCGCGCTCGGCGGCTACAGCCCGGACGCCGGACGCAACGCTCACCAGGCGGGCGCCCCGACGATGATCCCGGTGCCCTCGTTGCTCCGCTCCCTGCTCTCCGAACACCTCGACCCCGGGTACGCCGCGGCGGCCGAGCGACGCACCTCGGCCGCCCCGCCCCGACCCGCCACGAGCTGGGGCTGGCAGATTCTGGCGGGGCTGCTGGTGACGGCGGTGTTCGCCGCGGCCGCCGCGCAGGCGGCGTCGGTCGCCCCGGCGACCCAGGAGACCCGCCAGGTGCTGGCGACGGGGGTGCACAACGCCGAACGTGCGACCGAGGCGAGCACCGCGCGCCGCAACGCCCTCGCCGGACAGGTCGAGTCCGAACGCCGCGAGCGGCTCGCCGGGGACGAGCAGGGCCGCCGGTTGCTCGCCGACCTCGACGTCGCCGAGTTCGCCGCCGCGGCCACCGCCGTGCACGGCCCGGGCCTGGACGTCACCGTCACCGAGGCCAGTGCCGCCCGCGACCTGAGCGACGTGTCCAAGCAACGGGTCGCCGGCAGTCCCCAGGTGATCCTCGACCGCGACCTGCAACTGGTCGTCGACTCGCTGTGGGTCAGCGGCGCCGAGGCCATCGCGATCGGGAACGTCCGTATCGGACCGAACGTGACCATCCGGCAGGCGGGCGGCGGTCTGCTGGTCGACAACCAGCCCATCGCCAACCCGTATTCGGTCCGCGCCGTCGGCCCCCCGCATGCCATGGGTGACTCCTTCGACCAGAGCCCTGGCCTGCAGCGGCTGCGGCTCCTGGAGGCGAGCTACGGGGTGACCGTCAACGTGAGCGAAGCCGACGACCTCGAACTGCCCGCCGGTTCGGTGCGAGAGGTCAACTTCGCCAAGCAGATTGGGGCGAAATGATTGGAATTGCCGCACTCGTCGTCGGCATCGTCCTGGGCCTGGTGTTCCATCCCAGCGTGCCCGAGGCGATTCAGCCGTATCTGCCGATCGCCGTCGTCGCCGCGCTCGACGCGGTGTTCGGCGGCCTACGCGCCTACCTCGAGCGAATCTTCGACGCGAAGGTGTTCGTGGTGTCCTTCGTCTTCAACGTTCTCGTCGCGACGCTGATCGTCTTCGTCGGCGACCAGCTCGGGGTGGGCACCCAGCTCTCCACGGCCATCATCGTCGTGCTGGGCATCAGGATCTTCGGCAATGCCGCCGCGCTGCGGCGCCGGCTGTTCGGGGCGTGAGCGATGGCCGACTCCGAACCCGAACACGGACGACACGAGCTGCCCGACGACGCGGCGCGACCCCGGTCGCGCCGTCAGCTGGCCTTCGGTGCCCTCGCCGTCCTGCTGTGCCTGCTGCTGGGCGTGGCGATCGTCACCCCGGCCCGCCAGACCGAGTCCGGTGACTCGCTGGAGACCGCCCGCCCGGCCGACCTACTGGTCCTGCTCGACTCGCTGCAGCAGCGCGAGGCGGCGCTGAACACCGAGGTGGCCGATCTGCAGCGGACCCTGGAGTCGCTGCGCTCCTCGGGCACCGACGACCAGGCCGCGATCGAGAACGCCCGGGACCGGCTGGCGGCGCTGTCGATCCTGATCGGAACCGTGGCCGCGACGGGCCCGGGGGTGACGATCACGATCGACGACGTCGCGCCGGGGGTGTCGCCGGAGACCATGCTCGACGTCGTCAACGAACTGCGGGCAGCGGGTGCGGAGGCGATGCAGATCAGTGCCGCAGGCACGCCGCCGGTACGACTAGGCGTCGACTCGTGGGTGGTGGGATCCCCCGGGGCCCTGGTCCTCGACGGCACCACCCTGTCCCCGCCCTATTCCGTTCTCGCCATTGGCGATCCGGCGACGTTGTCGGCGGCCATGAACATCCCGGGTGGGGCCGTCGACAGCGTCGAACGCGTCGGCGGCACAATGTCGGTGTCTCAGGCGGACGTGGTGAACGTGACCGCCTTGCGGCAACCGAAACCCCGCCAATACGCTCAGCCAGACAAGTGAACACACGAGGAGCCCAGTGAGCGAGATTCCGTCCGACCTTTACTACACCGAAGACCACGAGTGGGTGCGTCGGACCGGTGACGACACCGTTCGCGTCGGCATCACCGACTACGCCCAGGCGGCCCTCGGTGACGTCGTGTTCGTGGAACTGCCCGACGTCGACGCCGAGGTCACGGCCGGTGGGGAGTTCGGCACCGTCGAGTCGACCAAGTCGAACTCCGACCTCTTCGCGCCCATCACCGCCAAAGTCGTTGCGGTCAACGGTGAAGTGGCCGACGCTCCGGAACTGGTCAATTCCGACCCCTACGGCGCCGGCTGGCTCATCGACCTGCAGGTCGAGGCCGGGGCGCTGTCCGAGGCACTCGACGGCCTGCTCGACGCCGACGCCTACGGTGCCACGCTCGACGAATGAGAAATCCGGACATGATCCGGTAGTGCATGTCACGGCGACCACCCCCGCGCGGTACGGTCGTCTGGAGATGCATGACGGCTGGCGTCACGCCGGCGCGTCTGCCAACCATCGCCACAGCAGCCAGTAAGGAGCACCGGGTGACGGACAACGACACCAGTTCGGGAGCGGATCAGACCGAAGGGGAAGTGACGGTCGAGACGACGTCGGTCTTCCGATCGGACTTCCTCAACGAATTGGACGCCCCCCCAGCGACCAGCGGTGAAAGTGCCGTTTCGGGCGTCGAAGGCCTGCCCGCGGGCTCGGCCCTCCTCGTCGTCAAGCGTGGACCCAACGCCGGGTCGCGGTTCCTGCTCGACCAGGCCAGGACGTCGGCCGGTCGGCACCCCGACAGCGACATCTTCCTCGACGACGTCACGGTCAGCCGCCGGCATGCGGAGTTCCGCCTCGAGTCCAGCGAATTCCAGGTCGTCGACGTCGGCAGCCTCAACGGCACCTACGTCAACCGCGAGCCGGTGGACTCCGCGGTTCTCGCCAACGGCGACGAGGTCCAGATCGGCAAGTTCCGGCTGGTCTTCCTGACCGGACCCAAGGGCGACGACGGCGGCGCCGGCAGCTGATGACGGCGCCCGACACCCCAGCGCTTGCCGGGATGTCGATCGGAGCAGTCCTCGAATCGCTCCGACCCGACTTTCCGGACGTGACCATCTCCAAGATCCGATTCTTGGAAGCCGAAGGACTGGTCACGCCCCAGCGCTCGGGGTCGGGATACCGGCGGTTCACCGCCTACGATTGCGCACGCCTGAGGTTCATCCTGACGGCGCAGCGCGATCACTACCTGCCGCTGAAGGTCATCAAGTCCCAGCTCGACGCACAGCCCGACGGTGCCCTTCCCGAGACCGGAACCAGTTACGGCGTACCGCGTTTGGTTCAGGTGCCGGCCGACGGCGAAGGGGCTGACGGCGCGTATGACACGGCCGCGGTCGCACCGGCGCAGGTCCGGCTGAGCCGGGAAGACCTGCTGTCGCGCTCGGGCGTCGACGAGGACCTCCTTGGTGCCCTCATCAAGGCCGGTGTCGTGACGTCGGGTCCGGGCGGATTCTTCGACGAGCACATGGTGGTCACCGCGCAATGCGCCAAGGCACTGGCCGACTACGGCGTGGAACCCCGGCACCTGCGGGCGTTCCGTTCCGCTGCCGACCGGCAGTCCGATCTGATCGCCCAAATCGCCGGGCCCATCGACAAGACCAGGAAGGCGGGTGCCCGCGACCGCGCCGACGACGTCGCGCGCGAGGTCGCCGCACTGGCCATCACGTTGCACACGTCGCTGATCAAATCCGCCGTGCGCGACGTACTCGATCGCTGAGGATTAGACTCGGTTCGACGGTCTGACGACCGGCTTTCAGGCGCGGAGGGCAGACATAGATGGGCGAGGTTCGAGTAATCGGCATTCGCGTGGAACAGCCGCAGAATCAGCCGGTCCTGCTGCTGCGAGAGTCCAACGGCGACCGTTATCTTCCGATCTGGATCGGGCAGACCGAGGCGCAGGCCATCGCCCTGGAACAGCAGGGGGTCGAGCCGGCACGGCCCCTCACCCACGACCTGATTCGGGATCTGATTACCGCCCTTGGGCATTCGCTCAAGGAGGTCCGGATCGTCGACCTGCAGGAAGGCACCTTCTACGCCGACCTGATCTTCGACCGCGACATCAAGGTCTCGGCGCGCCCGTCGGATTCGGTGGCGATCGCCATGCGGGCCGGGGTGCCGATCTACGTCGAGGAGGCCGTCCTGGCCGAGGCGGGTCTGCTGATCCCCGACGAGTCCGACGAGGAGTCCACCGGTGCCGTCCGCGAGGACGAGGTGGAGAAGTTCAAGGAGTTCCTCGACAGCGTCTCTCCCGACGACTTCAAGGCGACCTGAAACCGATGGTCACGGATGCGTCTCACGCATTCGACACGCGGAGCCGGTTTCGTCGATCCGCGTCGGAGGCGGCCATACTTTGAATCGCTACGAGGGGCAGTGAGTGCCGAGCAGGAAGCGTATGCTCGACATACTCGAGAGCTCGGAGCAAACGTGTTGAGTCGTCGTTGATGGCTGCCACGCACAGATCCAGTTCGATCGGCGAGAGGATGGGCAGTGGGCGACACGCCACGTCAGGAGCAGTTGGATCTCACCTCCAGCGGCACACCGGAGCCGGCAGTCTCGGCCGCCCCTAGCGAAGCAGTGCAGGCAGGACTGTTCCCCGACGACTCCGTACCGGACGAGCTAGTGGGTTACCGCGGGCCGAGCGCCTGCCAGATCGCCGGCATCACCTACCGTCAGCTCGACTACTGGGCTAGGACGTCGCTGGTGGTGCCGTCCATCCGCGGCGCGGCAGGTTCGGGCAGTCAGCGGCTGTACTCATTCAAGGACATCCTGGTCCTCAAGATCGTCAAGAGACTTCTGGACACCGGCATCTCGTTGCACAACATTCGCGTCGCCGTGGACCACCTGCGTCAGCGGGGTGTGAAGGATCTGGCGAACATCACGCTGTTCTCCGACGGCACCACCGTCTACGAGTGCACCTCGGCCGAAGAGGTCGTCGACCTCCTCCAGGGTGGGCAGGGTGTGTTCGGCATCGCGGTGTCGGGGGCCATGCGCGAACTCACCGGCGCCATCGCCGACTTTCCGGGCGAGCGGGCCGACGGCGGCGAGTCCATCGCCAGCCCGGAGGACGAGCTCGCCTCGCGCCGCAAGCACCGCGACCGCAAGATCGGCTAGTCCCCGGTAGACTGGCCCACGCATCGCCCCCGCGCGGGAGAGTTCCGTGGCCGCCAGCCACGGACGCCGAAGGAGCAACACCTCTCCGTCAACCTCTCAGGCACCCGGACCGCACGGAGCCACGATGCCTCTGGAAAGTGGTGAGCTCGACTTCACCCGCCCATGGGGAAAGGCCCAATCGGCCGAATCTCTCAGGCACCCGCTACGGGTCGACGACAGAGGGGGAGGACCGCAAGCGGTTCCACGCTCTGACGTGTGAGGGGTCCACTCTTGTCCGGTTCCACCCATGATCATCACCAGCCTCGGTTCGCCGACCGGCACATCGGTCCGGACGCCGACGCGGTCGCGACCATGCTCCGAGTCATCGGCGTGGACACCCTTGGGGAGCTTGCCGAAAAGGCGCTCCCGGCGGGCATTCTCGACGCCCTGACCGCCGACGGCGTGTCCCCGGGCCTCGATCAGCTGCCGCCACCGGCCACCGAGGAGCAGTCGCTGGCCGAACTGCGGGCCATGGCCGACGCCAACACCGTCGCCGTGTCCATGATCGGGCAGGGCTACTTCGACACGCTCACCCCGGCGGTGCTCAAGCGCAACGTCCTCGAGAACCCCGCCTGGTACACGGCCTACACGCCATACCAGCCGGAGATCAGCCAGGGCCGGCTCGAGGCGCTGCTCAACTTTCAGACCATGGTCGAGGAGCTGACCGGTCTCGAGGTGGCCAACGCGTCCATGCTCGACGAGGCCACCGCCGCCGCCGAGGCGATGACGTTGATGCACCGTGCGGTGAAGGGATCCGGGAACACGCTGCTCGTCGACTCCGACGTCTACGCCCAGACCGCGGCGGTGCTGGCCACCCGGGCCGCGCCGCTCGGCATTCGCATCGTCACCGCCGACCTGAGCGAAGGCCTGCCCGGCGACCTGGCCGACGGCGAACTCTTCGGCGTGGTCGTCCAGCTGCCCGGCGCCAGCGGACGCGTCCAGGACTGGAGCCGCGTGGTCGAGCAGGCCCACGAGCGCGGCGCACTCGTCGCCGTCGGCGCCGACCTTCTGGCCCTGACCCTGATCACCCCGCCCGGCGAGATCGGCGCGGACGTCGGTTTCGGCACCACCCAACGATTCGGCGTCCCAATGGGATTCGGTGGTCCGCACGCCGGGTATCTCGCCGTGCACACCAAGCACGCCCGGCAGCTGCCGGGCCGCCTCGTCGGCGTCTCGGTCGACGCCGACGGATCGCCGGCCTACCGCCTGGCGTTGCAGACCCGCGAGCAGCACATCCGCCGCGACAAGGCCACCAGCAACATCTGCACCGCGCAGGTGCTGCTGGCGGTGATGGCGGCCATGTACGCCAGTTACCACGGCGCCGACGGGCTCAAGGCCATCGCGCACAAGGTGCACGGCAACGCCCTCGCCGTCGCGACCGCCCTCGTCGAGGCCGACGTCGAAGTCGTCCACGACGCGTTCTTCGACACCGTGTTGGCCCGCGTGCCCGGTCGCGCCGAGGCGGTCCGCGCGGCCGCCAAGGAGCGGGGAATCAACGTGTGGCTCGTCGACGGCGACCACGTGTCGGTGGCCTGCGACGAGGCGACCACCGCCACCCACGTCGAGGACGTCCTGTCCGCCTTCGGCGCCACCCGCGGTGGACACCACTGGCAGGGCCCCGAGATCGCCACCCGCACGTCGACGTTCCTGACCCACCCGGCGTTCACGAAGTACCGCACCGAGACCGACATGATGCGTTACCTGCGGTCGCTGTCGGACAAGGACATCGCGCTGGACCGCAGCATGATCCCGCTGGGCTCGTGCACGATGAAGCTCAACGCGGCCGCCGAGATGGAACCCATCACGTGGCCGGAGTTCGGCAAGCAGCACCCGTATGCGCCTGCCTCGGACTCGCCGGGACTGCGCAAGCTGATCGCCGATCTCGAGGGCTGGCTGACCCAGCTCACCGGATACGACTCGGTCTCCCTGCAGCCCAACGCGGGCTCCCAGGGCGAGTACGCCGGATTGCTCGCGATCCAGGCCTACCACCTCAGCCGCGGTGACGCGCAGCGCAACATCTGCCTGATCCCGTCCAGTGCGCACGGCACCAACGCGGCCTCTGCCGCCCTGGCCGGGATGCGGGTCGTGGTCGTCGCGTGCCGCGAGAACGGCGACGTCGACCTCGACGACCTGCGTGCCAAGATCGCCGAGCACGGTGACGCCGTGGCGGCGCTGATGATCACCTATCCGTCGACGCACGGGGTGTTCGAGCACGACGTGGAGGAGATCTGCGCGGCGGTGCACGACGTCGGCGGCCAGGTCTACGTCGACGGGGCCAATCTCAACGCGCTCGTCGGCCTGGCCCGGCCCGGGCGGTTCGGCGGCGACGTCAGCCACCTCAATCTGCACAAGACGTTCTGCATCCCGCACGGTGGCGGCGGCCCCGGCGTCGGGCCGGTCGCCGTGCGCAGCCACCTCGCCCCGTTCCTGCCCGGTCACCCGCTGGCCGAGGAGCTGTCCGACACCTACACCGTGTCGGCGGCGCCGTACGGGTCCGCGTCGATCCTGCCGATCACGTGGGCTTACATCCGCATGATGGGTGCCCCCGGGCTGCGGGCGGCGACGCTGACGGCCATCGCATCGGCGAACTACGTCGCCCGCCGCCTCGACGAGTACTACCCGGTGCTCTACACCGGCGAGAACGGCATGGTCGCCCACGAGTGCATCCTCGACCTGCGCGGTATCACCAAGGCGACCGGCGTCACGGTCGACGACGTGGCAAAGCGCTTGGCGGACTACGGCTTCCACGCCCCGACGATGAGCTTCCCCGTCGCGGGCACGCTCATGGTCGAGCCGACCGAGAGTGAGAGCCTCGCCGAGGTGGACGCGTTCTGCGAGGCGATGATCGCCATCCGCCGCGAGATCGACCAGGTCGGATCCGGGGCGTGGCCGGCGGACGACAACCCGCTGCGTGGAGCTCCGCACACGGCCGAGTGCCTCCTGGTCGAGAACTGGGAGCACCCGTACACCAGGGAGCAGGCCGCCTACCCGATGGGCAAGGGCTTCCGGCCCAAGGTGTGGCCGCCGGTGCGCCGGATCGACAGCGCCTACGGCGACCGCAACCTGGTCTGCTCGTGCCCGCCGGTGGAGGCCTTCGCCTAAGGCCCTCGCGGGGCTAGCCCAGGGCGGACGTCAGCGCTGCCGTCAGCTCGGGCCCGGCCGAACCGTTGAGGTTCTGGTAGTCCCCGCCGGTGGTCTGCGCGACGGCCTCCCAGGTGCTCCGGTCGGGGTCGGCGCCGAAGTCGACGACGTTGACCGCGACCGGCCGCGCCTGGTTGAAGGTCTGCTTGATGAAGTCCTGCAGACCGGCGCCGTCGAGCGACTGGTCGGTGTGCGGTCCCGCGGTGATGACGAGCACCGAATTGGGTTGGCCCTCGCGGAAGTTGGCGACCGCCTCGGGGTAGAGCAGGCGCAGCGTGGTGAACGACACCGCGCCACCGTTGCTGGCCACCTGACCGTTGAGGTTGGTGGTCAACACTTGCGAGCGTGGGGTGCCGCCGACCTGCTCGTCGAGCGGTCCCATCGGCACCTCCGAACGCCCCGAGACGCCGTCGAAGGTCCACAACCCGACCGCCGACGTCGGAGGCAGGGCCTGCAGACGTGCGGTGAGCGCGGCGGTGACGTTGGCCAGCCGCGACTTGCCGCCCTCGTCAGCCGTCATCGACTGGTCCAGCAGCACGGTGACCGCCGGGTTCTGCGCCGGAGCGCTGACCAGGTTGGCCAGCGTGGCGCGCATGCCGGGGTCGCCCACTGACAGTGCGGCGGGCAGTGTGCCGAAGTCGGTCACGTCGCTCTGCGGCGGGGTGGTGCCCTCGGCGCGGAAACCTGCCGCCGCGAGGTCGGTCAGCGCTTCGGGCTTACGCAGGAAGCGCGCGAATTCGCTTGCCGCACTCACCTGTTCCTGGCTCAACCAGGTACCGGCCAGCAGCACGGTGGGGTAGTCGGCGACGGCGGCCGGGCCCGAGGGCAGCCAGGCGGCGAGCTTGTCCTTGGCGTCGGACTGCGAACCCCGCTGGAAGATCTGCTGCTCGGTGGCGACCACGGCGTGCACGTCGGCCGTGGCCGGGTCGGCCGCGCCGAGCATCGCGTCCATGGCCGTCGACGTCTTGTCGTCGGCGAGTTTGGGCTGCGCGGCCCGCAGGGTGGCGATGGCGCTCGAACCGGCGGTCGGCGGCTGGCCCTGCGGCGCCGAAGCCGATGCGACGGCCTCGGCGGCCAGATAGGTCGCATCGCTGTCGCCGGTCAGCGGCAACGCCAACTTGAGCGATCCCCACCCGGGCAGGTTCATGCCGTCGAGCGCGGTGGGATTGCTCTGCAGGCCGGGCAGGGCACCCCAGTTGCGTTGTCCCAGTGCGCTCTTCAACTGCGGTCGCATGGCGAGCATCACCGGCGAGGTCACCAGCGAGCGGCTGTCGCTGACCGTCTTCTCTCCGGCCGCGGCCTCGAGGCGGGCCTCGGAGATCGAACTGCCGGGAATCCAGAGTGCCGGCTGCTCACCCAGGTCGCCGGGCCAGGGACCCGAGAAGCCGGTGACCACCTGGTCGGAGTCGGCGGCCTTGACCCCGACCTTGACGCACTTGTCGCCGACGGGCGCGGCGGACTGGTTGTACTTCTCGGCCAGCGGCGTGATCTGGTCGGCAATGGACGGGTCGACCATCACCGCGACGGAGACCTCGCCGGCCACGCACCGCGCGGCGCCGGCCTGGGAGCGCTGCGAGAGCGCGTCACCGAAGAATCGCCAGGCGATGACGGCGCCGACCACCACGACGACGGTCACCAGCGCCACGATCACCCCGACGCTGATCCCGCGGCGCTTCGGGGTGATGGCCCGGTGGCTGCCGGTCCACTCACTGCTCTCCCAGTCGCGACGGTTCGGCGCCCCGGGCGCCGTCGGCAACGCGGTGGTCGCGGCCTCCCGATCCTCCAGACGCGGGTAGCCGCCGTCCTCGTCGCGGCTGCTGGTCGCTTCGCCGTAGCCCGGCTGCTCATGCTCGGATTCGTCGTACCCGTCGTCGTACTCGGCGTAGTCCGCGTCGTCGTCGTACCCGTCGTCGTATCCGTCGTACTTCGGGTACTGATCCGCGTGGGGAGCGCGTGGCTGATCGTCGCCCGCGTCCGGTCCAACCTCCGAGGAATCCTCTGGGTCGGGAATGCTGTGCCTGCCCATTCCTAACCCCTGTGTTCGTTGAGTCGCATGGTCACCTGAACCCGCCGAATCTTAGTCACCGGTTGGCGTGGCGAGCCTTGAACTCCCGGCGGCGGCGATGCAGGATCGGCTCGGTGTAGCCGTTGGGTTGTGCGGCGCCGGCCAGGATCAGCTCCTGGGCCGCCTCGAAGGCGATGCTGGCCTCGGGGTCGGGCGCCATCGGCAGATAATCGGGGTCCTTGGCATTCTGCTCGTCGACCACGGCGGCCATCCGGCGCAGGCTGGCCTTGACGTCCTCGGCGGTGATCACGCCGTGCCGCAACCAGTTCGCCAACAGCTGGCTCGAGATCCGAAGCGTTGCACGATCTTCCATCAGAGCGACGTCGTGGATGTCGGGCACCTTGGAGCAGCCGACACCCGCGTCGACCCAGCGCACCACATAGCCGAGGATCGACTGACAGTTGTTGTCGACCTCCTCGCGGATCTCCTCGGGCGCCCAGGCGAGTTCCTTGGCCAACGGAATGGTCAACAAGTCCTCGAGCGAGGCACGCTTCTTGCCCTCGAGTTCCTTCTGCACCTCGAACACGTCGACCTGGTGGTAGTGCATCGCGTGCAGGGTCGCGCCGGTCGGCGACGGCACCCACGCGGTGGTGGCGCCCGCCTTGGGCTGGCCGATCTTCTGCTCCATCATGTCGGCCATCAGTTCGGTCATGGCCCACATGCCCTTGCCGATCTGGGCCTTGCCGGACAGACCTGCCGCCAGACCGACGTCGACGTTGGCGTCCTCGTAGGCCTTGATCCACGGCTGGCTCTTCATCGCGCCCTTGCGGATCATCGGGCCGGCCTCCATGGAGGTGTGGATCTCGTCGCCGGTGCGGTCCAGGAAGCCGGTGTTGATGAACACCACGCGGTCGGCGGCGGCCTTGATGCACGCCTCGAGGTTCACCGTCGTGCGGCGCTCCTCGTCCATGATGCCGACCTTCATGGTGCCCTGCGGCAGCCCCAGCACGTCCTCGACCCGACTGAACAGCTCGCAGGTGAACGCGACCTCGTCGGGGCCGTGCATCTTGGGCTTCACGATGTAGATCGACCCGCTGCGACTGTTGAGCAGGGGCCCGTTCTGCTCGTCGTCCTTCAGGCCGTGCATCGCGATCATTCCGGTGAACAGGGCGTCCTGAATGCCCTCGGGCACCTCCGAACCATCCTCGAACACGATGGCGTCGTTGGTCATCAGGTGTCCGACGTTGCGCACGAACAGCAGACTGCGGCCGGGCAGGGTGAGTTCGCCGTCGCCGTCGGGAGTGGTGAAGACGCGGTCGGCGTTGAGCACCCGGGTGAAGGACTTGCCGCCCTTGCTGACCTCCTCGGTCAGGTCGCCACGGTTGAGGCCCAGCCAGTTGCGGTAGCCGAGCACCTTGTCGTCGGCGTCGACCGCGGCGACCGAGTCCTCGAAGTCCATGATCGTCGTGACGGCCGACTCCAGCACGACGTCCTTGACGCCAGCCTTGTCGGTCGAGCCGACGGGCGACTCGGGGTCGATCACGATCTCGACGTGCAGTCCGTGGTGAACCAGCAGGATCGAGGTGGGGGCGTCGGCGTCACCGAGGTAGCCGACGAACTCCTCGGGGTGCGCGAGGCCGACCTTCTCGTCGCCGAGAGCGACCTCGAGCCGGCCGTCCTCGACGGTGAACGCGGTGGCGTCGGCGTAGGACCCGGACGCCAGCGGCACCGACTCGTCGAGGAAGCCACGGGCGTAGGCGATGACCTCGTCGCCGCGCACCCGGTTGTAACCGCCGTCGCCCTTCTCGGCGCCGTCGGTCTCGGGGATGACGTCGGTGCCGTAGAGCGCGTCGTAGAGCGAACCCCACCGGGCGTTGGAGGCGTTGAGGGCGAACCGCGCGTTGAGTACGGGCACCACGAGCTGCGGGCCTGCGGTGCTGGTGATCTCCTCGTCGACGCCCGAGGTGGTGATCGTGAAGTCGTCCGGTTCGGGAAGCAGGTAGCCGATGTCGGTGAGGAAGGTCTGGTACTCCTCGGCGTCGAACGGGCCGATGACGCGCTGGCGGTGCCACTTGTCGATCTGGGCCTGCAGTTCGTCGCGGCGGGCCAGCAGCTCCTCGTTCTGCGGCGCGAGATCGGCGACGACCTTGTCCACGCCCGCCCAGAAGCTGTCGGGGTCGACACCGGTACCGGGCAGGGCTTCGTTGGTGACGAAGTCGTGCAGCACCCGTGCCACTCGCAGATTTCCGACGGTCACGCGGTCAGTCATGGTTTCCTCTCTCAAGCGTCGATCCAGCTTACCCGTGGGTAAAACGCGAACCGTGCCGCCAGGTGGGTGGGCCTCAGGCAGTCGGCACGTCACCGGGCAGGGGCACCACGGGTGCCGAGGGCGTGCCCAGTCGACCGGCCAGCCACGGCAGCGACGCGGCGAATGCCCTGCCCGCCGCAGCCAGGTCGTGGCCGTCGGCCACCGGCACGACCGAACAATCGACGCCGTAGGAGCTTGCCAGTGGACACAGGTAGGACGCCACCGCGAGGTGGTCCTCCAGACCGACGTCCCCTGGTGGCCCGTCGGGCGCGACGCCGCCGGCAGGGTAGTGGACCGTCGCCCCCGCGGTCGAGACCGCGAACCATCCCGCCAGCCCGGTGTACGGGCCGTGCGCCGACATCACGCTGGCCGGGTCGAAGGCGGCGAAAGCCGACTCGTCCCCGCCGAACAACCGCGCGACGGTCTGCTGGCGCGACCCCGCCGTCGGGCCGAGTTGGCCGTCCACGTCGACGAAGCTCGAGAACAGCTCCGGATGCATCACGGTCGTGAGCAGTGCGCACGTTCCGCCGGCGGACCACCCGACGAAACCCCAGCGGGACGGGTCGACGCTGGTGCCGAAGTGCGATTCCACGAAGGGCACCACGTCCTTGGTGAGGTGGTCGGCGGCGTTGCCGCGCACACCGTCGACGCATTCGGTGTCGTTGGCGAACTCGCCGCTGGTGTCGACGAACACCAGGACGGGTGCGTTGCCGTCGTGGGCGGCGGCGAAGGCGTCCGCACTCTGGCGGGCCCCGCCCGCGGTCGGCCAGTCCGCAGGGTGACCGAACTCACCCCCGGCCATGAGCACCACGGGCAACGGGGGCGGGGTGTCACCGGCGAACCAGGCGGGCGGCAGATACACCAGCTCGTCGCGGTGCGGGAAACCCGAGGCGCCGTCGCCGATGCGGACCGACACCAGCGTGCCGGCCGTCGGATGCGCGTGGCGGCCGCGCATGTCCCGAACGCCGGCCTCGTCGGTCTGAGTCGGCAGCGCTGCCCCGGTGACGCGGCCCAGCGCCGAGTTCACCGTCGGCAGGTAGCCGGTCCAACCGTCGACCAGAAGCGCCGAGCATGCCGCGCAGAGCGGGATCGCCAGCAGTGACGCCACCCGCCGCCACCAGCGGGTATGCCGCCAGCCGAGAACCGCCACCCCGACCGCCAGGCCCGTCACGGCGACCCACGGCCACAACAACACGGGCGCGGGATCGTCGGACAGACCCTGGTCGGCGACGAACCAGTAGCCCGCCGCGGCGAGGGCGACCCCGGTCGCGGCGGCGATCGGCAGCCACCTCAGCCGCCAGGTTCGCGACCGCCAGCCGATGGCGGCGAGTACCACCGCCAGGGTGACCGCCTGCAGGACGACCGGCACCCAGCCGCGTACGAGGGAGACATCCACCAGACCAGGTATCGCAAACGGACTCGTGATTTAGCTGAGCGCGGGTCAGCCGGTCGGCGGCACCGGGCAGTCGTTCTGCGGGGCGGACCCGGCGAAGCGACCGGTCAGCCAGGTGACCGGAGCCGCGTCGGGCGCACCCAGCGTGATCACGTCGCCCATGCCGCACGCCGCGGTGACGGCCGCGCCGGTCCACTCCGGCGGGATCGGGCCCTCGGGGCCGTCGGGCACGATCAGCATCGGCGCCGCCGCGGGGGCTTGGGGCAGCGTCGTCTTCTGCAGATACCCGCGCAGCACCTGCTCGGCGTCCGGGCCGTCGGGCCGCAGGTCGGCGGGTCCGATCCGTTCGACCGCATGGGTCCGGTCGGCCACCGCGGGCCCCCAGCACGACGACAGGACGTCCCACTGCTGCTTCACCACGCCATGCCGGTAGGCGTCGAGCGGAAAGTCGTCGTTCTCGTGGCCGAGCGCGGCCAGATACTGCTGCAGCGTGGTCTGCTGGTCCCTGGTCAGCGTGCCGTTGGCGGCGGCGTCGGCCAACCCGCCGAGCGCGGCGGTCGGCCGGATCGCGGCGACGCCCACCAGGGTGAGGCCACCGCGGTAGTCGGCGGCCAATTCGTCGGCTGCCCAGGCCGCCTGCCCACCCTGGCCGATGCCGTAGGCCGCGAACGACGTCGACGCGGACGGCACCAGCGTGCGTGCGGCGCGGACCGCGTCGATCACGTTGTAGCCCTCGGTCGTGGAGTCCAGGAACGGGTGGTACCCGTTGAACGGCCCGATGCTCGGGTCGGCCGAGGAATGGTCGGTGTCCCGCAGGCCCAGGCCCTGGTAGTCGGTGGCGGTGACGAGGAAGCCGGCGTCGAGCAGCGCGGCGACGTCCTTCGCCGAGCCCATCAGGGAGGGTGACGCCGACGGCGCGCACGGTGCCTGGATGCCCGTCGCGGGGTGGGCGAACGCCGCGATCGGCCATCCGCCCGGTGGCGGGGTGCCGTTCGGCACGAACACCGTGCCGGTGACCAGGGAGTGGCTGTCGTTGACGCCCGAGGTGGACTCGTAGACGATGCGCGCGGCCAGCGAGCTCCTGTCGCGCAGTTGCTGGTCGAGGTCGACCAGCCCTTCGGCCGACACCAGGGCGCCGGGCCCGGTGTGACTGAAGTCGGTGGTCAGGGCCGGCCCACGAGGTGGACCGGGCTGCGGCGGGCCGGAGGTGGTGCCGCACGCGGAGAGGATCCCGCAGGCCAGGGTCAGTACGCCGATCACCACGCCGGTGCGTCTCATCGGTGCGTCGCCCCTTCTCAGCCGTCTGCGGCCTCGATCAGCTCGCCACACCAGCCAAGCATCGCTACCCGCAAGGGAGCTGCCCGTCGAGCGAGAGCTTCCTGTGAACGGACGTATTCAGCTCGGCCCGTGGGGGTTTCGATCGCAATGGGGGAGAAGCCGTAGGACGCGAGATCGTATGGACTGGCACGCATGTCCAGCATCCTGGCCTCGGCGGCGAGGTCGAGGCAGTCCATCAGCAGCTCCGAGGGAATCAGCGGGCCGAGCTTGTAGCACCACTTGTACAGATCCATGTTGGCGTGCACGCAGCCGGGTTGTTCGGTGGCGACCTGGGTCTCGCGGCTCAGTGTCTCCGCGTTGCGGGGGGCGGCCGGCTCGGTGAAGAAACGGTAGGCGTCGAAGTGGCTGCAGCGCAACGGAATCGACTCGACCACCTCGTCGGTGCCCGCCGAACCCAGGCGCAGGGGCACCTGGCCGTGACGTAGGTCGGCGGCGCGGTAGACCATCGCCCACTCGTGCAGCCCAAAGCAGTTGAGCCGTGCGGGACGCTCGGCGGTCGCCCGCAGCAACCCGGCGACGAAGGTGACGGTGTCCAGGCGCGCACGCAGGAGTTCGCCGCCCACCGTGACGGCGGTTCCGACCCGGTGATAGCCGGTGCGGTCGAGGAATGTCTCGGCCGCCGCCCCGTCGAGCGCGACGCCGAAACCGGGATGCCACCGCCGCAACTGCCGAGGCCGCAGACTGTAGTAGCTGAACAGGAAGTCCCACACCGGGTGTGCCTCACCGCGGCCGGCCCGTACCCGGTGCGGACCGAGGAACGTCTCGGCTCGCTCGAGGTGACGGCGCTCGCGGTCGGTCCAGTCGGACTCCGGGAGCACGACGGGTGCGACGGCCGTGTCAGACACGGTGCGTTCCGTCGCGCACCGTCCCCACCAGATCCTCGACCAGGTCCTCCAGGGCGACGACCGCCGTCACCCGGTCGTCGGTGGTGACGAGTGCGAGGTGACTGTTGTCGCGGCGCAGCCGGGTCAGCGCGTCGGGAACGGTCGACGACGCGGCCAGCCGGGGCAACGCCCGAATCGTGCCCACGTCGACGACCGCGTCGGGATCGCTCATCAGGCCGAGCACGTCCTTGATGTGCAGGTAACCCAGGAACGCGCCGGTGGTGTCGGTGACGGGGAAGCGGGAGTAGCCGGTGTCGACGAGCGCCCGTTCGATGGCCGCCACCGTGGGGCCGAGCCCCGGGCCCGCCACCGGAACCGCCCGAATGTCGGCCAGGGGTATCGCGACGTCGGCCACCACGTGGGTGCGTACCTGAAGGGCGCGGGTCAGCCGGCCGTGCTCCTCGGGATCCAGCAGACCCTCCGACAGCGACTCGGCGATCATCTCCGAGAGCTCCACCGTCGACACCGTGACGTCGAGTTCGTCCTTGGGTTCCACGCCGAACGCCCGCAGCGTCGAGTTGGCGCACCAGTTGTAGAACGCGATGAACGGCTTGGCCAGCCGCATGTAGACCAGGTACGGCGGAATCAGCAGCATCGCCGCGGACTCCGGACCGGCGATCGCGATGTTCTTCGGGACCATCTCGCCGAGCAGCACGTGCAGCGTCACGACCACCCCGAGCGCGATGACGAACGACACCGTGTGCAGCACCGTGTCGGGAATGCCCACGACACCGAAGGGCACCTCCAGCAGGTGCGCCACCGCCGGCTCGCCGACCCGGCCCAGCAGGATCGAACAGATCGTGATGCCCAACTGGGCGCCCGCCAGCATCAGCGACAGCCTTTCGCCCGCCCGGATGACGGTGACCGCGCTCTTCTTGCCCTGTTCGGCCAGGGCTTCGAGTCGGTCGCGGCGGGCCGAGATGAGGGCGAACTCCGCACCCACGAAGAACGCGTTGGCGCCGAGCAGCACCACCGTGAGGAGCACCCCGAAGACGTCGGATCCCATCAGCGATCCTCCTCCTCGGACTCGCCGCGGCGGCCCAGGGCGGTGAGCTCCAGCAGGTCGATGCGTCGGCCGTCCATCTGGATCACCGTCGCCTGCCAGTGCACGGGATCGTCGAGTGGGCCGTCGGGGTCGAACTCGGTGAGCTCGACGGTCTCGCCGGGTTGGGGAATGTGACCGAGCTCCTGCAGGATCAGCCCGCCGATCGTCTCGTAGTCACCCTCGGGTGGCCGGAACGACGTCTCGCTCTCGACCTCGTCGATGCGCAGCAGCCCCGAGATGCGCCAGCCGTCGCGGACCTCGACCACGTCGAGGGTGGCGTCGTCGTGTTCGTCGCGCACGTCGCCGACGATCTCCTCGATGAGGTCCTCGACGGTGACCATGCCTGCGGTGCCGCCGTATTCGTCGACGACGAGCGCAGTCTGCAGACCGTTCGCGCGGATCTGCGTCATCACGGCGTCGCCGTCGAGGCTGGACGGCACCGTGGACACGGGCCGGGCGATGGCGACCAGCTGCGTGGTGGCGCGCGCCGAGTGAGGCACGGCGAAGGCCTGCTTCACGTGCACGATCCCAACGGTCTCGTCCAGGTCGCCTGCGGTGATGGGGAACCGCGAGAACCCGGTGTCGATGGCCTTGAGGATCAGGTCGGCAACGGTGTCGTCGACGTGCAGGGACTCGATCTTCGAGCGCGGCGTCATGAGTTCCTCGGCCGAGCGCTCACCGAACTGCAGCGAACGGTCCACCAGGTCGGCCGTGCTGGCGTCCAGCGAGCCGCTGCGCTTGGAGGTGCGCACCAGCGAGACGAGTTCCTGCGGGGAGCGGGCGGACCGCAGCTCCTCGGCGGGCTCGATGCCGAGCCTACGCAGGATCCAGTTCGCGGTGCCGTTGGTCACCTTGATGGCCGGGGTCAGGAACCGGGAGAACCACCACTGCGGCGGGGCCGCCCACCTCGCGGTGGGCGACGGTTTCGCGACGGCCAGGTTCTTGGGCACCAGCTCGCCGAAGATCATCGACACGGAGGTGGCGATCAGCAGCGCCAGGCCCAGCGAGATGCCGTCGAGCATGGACTCGGGTACGCCGATCAGCTCCAGCGGCGTGTGCAGGAGCGTGGCGACGACGGGTTCGGCGAGGTAACCGGTGGCCAGCGTCGTGATCGAGATGCCGAGTTGGGCGCCGGACAGCTGGAACGACAGGGAGCGGTGGGCCTTTTGGACGTAGGCATCGCGCCATCCGCCGGACTTGGCGTTGGACTCGACGGTGCTGCGTTCCAGCGCGGTCAGCGAGAACTCGGCGGCGACGAAGAGCGCAGTCCCGGCCGTGAGCAGCAGGAAGGCAACCAGACTGAGGGCCAGGCTCATCGGAGCCTCGCACCACGGGCGCCGGGCTCGAGGCCCGGCTTCCTACTGGAGGGTTCGGCGTCGGACGGCTCCGGGGAGGCCCGTTCAGGTTCCGGGGCCTCGGCGGGTGCCTGCGGCACGTGTTCCCTTTCGATCGGCGGCGAGATGGCCCAATCGTAGCGGGGTTGACGCCAAGGTCACCAGCCCGACGGCAGTGGATGCCCCTCTGCGAAGCCGGCCGCGGACTGCACGCCGAGCACGACCTTGTCGTGGAGTTCCTCCAGCGTCGTGGCGCCGACGTAGGTGCAGGTGCTCCGCACACCTGAGGTGATGTGGTCCAGGAGGTCCTCGACACCACCGCGTGCCGGGTCCACGCTCATCCTCGACGTCGAGATGCCCTCCTCGAACAGCGCCTTGCGGGCCCGGTCGAACTGGCTGTCGCCCGAGGTCCGCGCCGCAACGGCACGCTTGGACGCCATGCCGTAGCTCTCCTTGTAGAGCCGGTCGTCGCGGTCGTAGAGCAGGTCGCCCGGCGACTCGTAGGTGCCGGCGAACCATGAGCCGATCATCACGTTGGAGGCTCCGGCGGCGAGCGCGAGTGCGACGTCACGGGGGTGGCGCACGCCGCCGTCGGCCCAGACGTGCCCACCCAATTGCCGTGCGGCAGCTGAACATTCGACGACCGCCGAGAACTGGGGACGTCCGACGCCGGTCATCATCCGGGTGGTGCACATCGCACCGGGGCCGACACCGACCTTGACGATCGAGGCACCGGCGCTGATCAGGTCGCGGGTGCCCTCGGCCGAGACCACGTTGCCCGCCGCCAGCGGGAGGCCGAGACCCAGCGACGACACGGCCTTGATGGCGTCGAGCATCTTGAGCTGGTGGCCATGGGCGGTGTCGACGACCAGCAGGTCGACGCCCGCCTCGGCCAGCGCCTGCGCCTTGGCCGCGACGTCGCCGTTGATGCCGACCGCGGCGGCGATCCGCAGCCGGCCGGAGTCGTCGACCGCGGGGGAGTAGATGCCCGCCCGGATCGCACCGGTGCGCGTGAGCACCCCGGCCAGGCGACCGTCGGGGCCGGTCATCACCGCGACCCCGATCGGGTTGTGTTCCAGCTGGTCGAACACGGTGCGCGGATCGGTGCCGACCGGTGCGGTGACGAAGTCGACCGTCGCGACGTCGCGGACCCGTGCGAACCGGTCCACCCCGCGGCAGGACGCCTCGGTGACCAGGCCGACCGGTGCGCCGTCGGCGTCGACGACCACCGCGGCTCCGTGGGCGCGCTTGTGGATCAGGGCGGTGGCGTCGGAGACCGAATCCTCCGGGGAGAGGGTGACGGGCGTGTCGACGACGACGTCTCGGCTCTTGACGAACTCGACCATGTCGCGCACAGCGGAGGTCGGAAGGTCTTGCGGCAGAACGACGATGCCACCGCGTCGGGCGACCGTCTCGGCCATCCGCCGGCCCGCCACGGCGGTCATGTTCGCCACGACCACCGGGATGGTGGTGCCCGAACCGTCGGTGGTGGACAGGTCGACGTCGAACCGGGACGCGACGTCCGAGCGTCCCGGCACGACGAAGACGTCGTTGTAGGTCAGGTCGTAGGGCGGGTGATGCCCGTCGAGGAACCGCATGCCCCCAGCCTAGTTCGCACCGTCGCGCGTCGAGTGTGCGGTCAGATCGCCATCTGGCGAGCGATCGCGATCCCCCAGCACACTCGACGTCGGGAGGGAGGGCTAGGGGTCAGGCAGGGGACTCGCTGCGGTCACCGCTCCACTGGGTGTGGAACTTCTTGCTCGGGTCCTCGTCGATGCGGCCGTAGGTGTGCGCACCGAAGAAGTCGCGCAACCCCTGGGTCAGGGCGGCGGGCAGCCGCTCGGTGCGCAGCGCGTCGTAGTACGACAGCGCCGAGGCGAACCCGGGCACCGGAATGCCCAGCTCGGTGGCCTTCACGACGACGCGGCGCCAGCTGTCGATGCCGGCCTCGACCGCGTCGCGGAAGTACGGCGCGGCGATGAGGGTGGCCAGCTCGCCGTTCTCGTCGTAGGCCTCCTTGATGCGGTTGAGGAACTTGGCGCGGATGATGCAGCCGCCCCGCCAGATGGTGGCCATGTCGCCCAGGGTGATGTTCCAGTCGTATTCGGCGCTGCCGGCCTGAATCTGGTTGAAGCCCTGGGCATAGGCGATGATCTTGGACGCGTACAGGGCCTTGCTGACGTCGTCGACGAACTGGTCGGCATCGTCGGGCTTGGTGCCCAGCTCGCCGGAGGCCAGTTCGGTGGTGGCCTTGCGCTGCGCGACCGAGCCGGACAGGGCGCGGGCGAACACGGCCTCGGCGATGCCGGTCACCGGCACCCCGAGGTCGAGCGCGGACTTGACCGTCCAGCGGCCGGTGCCCTTTTGCTCGGCCTCGTCGAGGATGACGTCGACCAGCGGCTTGCCGGTCTTGGCGTCCACCTGCTTGAGCACCTCGGCGGTGATCTCGATCAGGTAGCTGTCCAGGTCGCCCTTGTTCCACTCGGCGAAGATGTCGGCGATCTCGGGCGCGGACTTGCCCAGGCCGTCGCGAAGCAGCTGGTAGGCCTCGCCGATGAGCTGCATGTCGGAATACTCGATGCCGTTGTGGACCATCTTGACGAAGTGGCCCGCCCCGTCGGGGCCGATGTGCGTGCAGCACGGAACGCCGTCGACGTGGGCGGAGATCTCCTCCAGCAGCGGGCCGAGGCTCTTGTAGGACTCGGCGGGTCCGCCGGGCATGATCGACGGTCCGTGCAGGGCGCCCTCCTCGCCGCCGGAGATGCCGGCGCCGACGTAGTGCAGACCGCGCTCGCGGATGGCCTTCTCGCGGCGGATGGTGTCGGTGTAGAGGGAGTTGCCGCCGTCGATGATGATGTCGCCCTCCTCCATCGCGTCGGCGAGCTCGTCGATCACGGCGTCGGTCGGGTCTCCGGCCTTCACCATGATCAGGACGCGGCGCGGCTTCTCGAGCGTGGCGAGGAATTCAGGAATCGTGTTGCCGCGCACGAACTTTCCTTCGTCACCGTGTGCCTCGAGCAGCGCGTCGATCTTGGCGGTCGTGCGGTTGTGCAATGCAACGGTGTATCCGTGATGGGCGAAGTTGCGAGCGATGTTGGACCCCATGACGGCCAGTCCGGTGACGCCGATCTGAGCCGTTGCATTCGTTTCGGGCGAGCTCACGGGCAGCCTTTCGTAGTTGGGTCGACGCAGGGAGGTTCGAGAATCGAATCTAGCCGGTGATGAGCCGCTGCAACTCGGTGAGCCAGGGGACCGCCAGCGCGACGGTCGGCACGACGAGCAGCGCCGCGGCGGTGACATAGGCCGCGACGGCGAGGGGGACGCTGTTGGGCTTGCCGCAGAGCCGGCGGACCCGGGTCACGGTGTGCGGCCCGCCCGCGGCGAGCGCGCCGGAGGGGGCGCGGCAGGACGCGCATGCGACCAGTGCCCGGGCCAACGGCGTCGGACCGGCGGTGCGGACCGCGGCGTCGTCGGCGAGCAGTTCGATGAGCAACCGCACGGCGTCGAGGGCGTTGGCACTGCGGACGAAGCGGGGGAAGGCGGCGTGCACGGCGGTGAACATCTCGAGCACCAGGTCGTGGCGGGCCCTCAGATGCGCGTGCTCGTGGCTGAGGATGGCCGTCATCTCGGTGTCCGACAGCGCGGTGAGCGTCCCTTCACTCACCACGACCCGACTGCGGACGCCAGGTAGGCAGTAGGCCAGCGGCTGGGCGACGTCGAGGATGCGAAGGCCGTGGGAGCGTCGCAGCGAGGGGTCGTGACATCGGCCGAGGAGGTCGACGAGCATGCGGTGGTGGGCCCGTCGCCGCCGCGTGGCAATGGCCACCTGCACCACGGCCACGATGAGACGGGCGCCGATCAGGAGGGTGAGTGCGAAGACCACGACGTAGAGCAACCACAGCGGCCACCCGAGGACTTCGATCTCACTGGTGACCGTGGCGGTGGGCCGACCGTCCGGTCCGGGGACGAAGAGCCGGCTGGCGATCGCGATGCCCGCGCTGAACGCGGACAGCACCGCGGCCAGCGCCACCGACTGCCACAGCACCACCGCGGCACGCGGGGCGCGCAACGGCCACGACGAGCGCGCCAACAACGCTGGCACTGGTCCTATGAGGAGCAGCGCGACTGCGGCGAAGGCCAGCGCGGACACACTCCCAGTGTCCCTCAGGCGGTACCCGGATTACCAGCGGCCGGGGCAGAAACGTCCTTGGCCTCCAGTTCGGCCAGTGCGCGTCGCAGGGCATCGGCCTCGTCGGCCCCCACCCGCTCGACGAAGTGGACGAGCGCGGCCCGTCTGCTGCCAGAGTCCGAGGCCTGGTCGAGGGCGTCGACCATGAGGCCGGCCACCAGTTCGTCACGGCCGTGGGTAGGCGCGTAGCGATGGGCCCGGTCGTCGCGATGCTGCACGACGAGGTTCTTCTTGGCGAGGCGCTGGAGGACGGTCATGATCGTCGTATAGGCCAGGTCTCGCCGCGCCGCCAGTGCTTCGTGCACCTGGCGGACGGTCTGGGGTTCGCGCGAGGACCACAGGTGGTCCATCACCTCGCGTTCGAGTTCCCCGAGTCGCGTCTGTTTGGCCATTTTTCGTTCACTCTCCTGAGCAATGGGATCAGGGTACTACGCGCTTACTACCGTGCGTCGTATGAGTCGCGGGGCGCCGCTGCCCGGCCCTGTCTGTGAGTCGAGTCACGAAGGCTTCTCCTGCTCGTCGGCCTCACTATAGTAAGGCTATCCTAACTACAGGAGGTGCCCATGACGGTCGTGGTCGACGACCCACTCATCGCGCGGATGGCGGTCGACACGCCATTGCCGCTGCACGAGTCCAGCCGGCGACTGCGGGAGCTGTCTCCCGAGTGTCCTCGGGTCTACGGCGTCGCCGTCATGGCCGATCTGTCCCGGCGGCGGTGGTGGCCGCTGACCGACGCGCTCGACGGTGGTCGGCTTCGTGCGATGTTCGACGCCGCGGTCGCCGAGACCGACAACCGCGTCGCCGTGACCCAGCAGCTCGCTGCGACGCTGGCGCACGTCGTCCTCGGACGCGTCATTCCCCTGCTCGTGCTCGAGGGCAGGGCATGGGACACCGGCGCGGAGAACCTCTGGGTGCACGTCGACTCGGAAGGCGCCATCGACTGGGTCGGCGTGGTGGACGCCACGCTGCGGGCACTGCCGGACGACGCGAACCTCCACGCGGGCGCCGGGATCGTCGCGCTGCCCAACGAGGCCGCGTTGACGACGTGGGTGGCTCATCGCAGCCACCGCTCGCTGCGCCCGCTGTTCGACGCTCTGGTCGAGGCCTGTGCCGGCGCGATCTCGACGGACGCGATGTGGCACGGCGTGGGTACCGCGGTCGTCAGCGCCGCCACCCAGGTTCCGCTGCTCGCCGGGTCGAGCGAGCTGGTGGCCATGCGGCGAGGGCAGGCCGTCCTCGACGCCCTGGTCGGCTTTGGAGCTCCCGTGCGGGGAGTGCGCCGGGCCCACCCGGGGAAGGCCTTGCTTAATTAGGGCAGCCTTGCCTATATTGATCCCGGGCGATCAGAACGCTTCGAACCACCGGACCGCCGCGGAATCCTGAGGGCTGCAGAGATCCCCGGTCCATTCGAGGGTGGGCCCCGCACGCGTCTCGCGTGCGGGGCTCACCCGTTTTTCCGGGGTCTTCGTCCTCGCTTCGTGCCGGGCGTGTAGACAATTCTCTTGTGACGACTTGGATGCCGAACGGCGTGGGTGGCGGATTCGACGACGAGATTGGCCTCACGTACCTGGACGTGACGCCGGACGGCGCGAAGGCGCAATTGACGGTCGACGCCAGGCACCTTCAGCCGCACGGCATCGTGCACGGCGGGGTCTACTGCGCCATCGTCGAGAGTGTCGCCAGCGTCTCGGCGGCCACGTGGCTCCAGGCCAAGGGCGCCGGAAGCAACGTCGTCGGGGTGAACAACAACACCGACTTCCTGCGTGCCATCACCGCCGGAATGGTCACGGCCGTGTCCACCCCGATTCACCGCGGTCGCCGGCAGCAGATCTGGCTCATCGAGATCACCGACACCAACGACAAGATGGTCGCCCGCGGTCAGGTGCGTCTGCAGAACCTGCCCACCGAGGCCTGAGCCCGGGGTATTCGCGCGTGCGCTGCTGAGTGCCGCCCGCCGTGGCAGGATCGCGATCTATGCGCCTGTCACCGCACGAGCAGGATCGGCTGCTCATCTCCTACGCGGCCGAACTCGCCCGCCGACGTCAAGCGCGCGGTCTGCGGCTGAACCACCCCGAGGCCGTCGCCCTCATCACCGACCACATCCTCGAGGGCGCCCGCGACGGTCGTACCGTCGCCGAGCTGATGAACAGCGGGCGTGAGGTGCTCAGCCGGGCCGACGTGATGGAGGGCGTGCCGGAGATGCTCGACGACGTCCAGGCCGAGGCCACCTTCCCCGACGGCACCAAGCTCGTCACCGTCCACCACCCGATCGCCTAGGGCCGGCGATGAGCGCTTGCGCGAAGAGCAGAGGGCACCAGTGATTCCAGGCGAAATTCTCTACGGTGACGGCGACATCGCGATCAACGACGGTGCCGATCGGATCGAGATGGACGTCGTCAACACCGGCGACCGACCCGTGCAGGTCGGCAGCCACGTGCACCTGCCGCAGGCCAACGCGGCGCTCGACTTCGACCGCGAGGCCGCCCACGGACACCGGCTCGACATCCCGGCCGGTACGGCGGTGCGCTTCGAACCCGGTATCTCTCAGCACGTCTCGCTGGTGCCGCTCGGCGGCAGTCGCGAGGTCCACGGATTGTCGCTGACACCACCCGGAAGGCTCGACTCGTGAGCGAACTGTCACGGAGCCGCTACGCGGCGCTCTTCGGCCCCACCACGGGAGACCGCATCCGGCTCGCCGACACCGACCTGTTCATCGAGATCACCGAGGACCGCAGCGGTGGCCCCGGACGCGCCGGTGACGAAGCCGTCTTCGGCGGCGGCAAGGTGTTGCGCGAGTCGATGGGCCAGTCCCGCGCGACGAGGGCCGACGGTGCCCCCGACACCGTCATCACCGGTGCGGTGATCGTCGACTACTGGGGAATCATCAAGGCAGACATCGGTATTCGCGATGGCCGCATCGTCGCCATCGGCAAGGCCGGCAACCCGGACGTCATGTCCGGCGTCCACCCCGACCTGGTGGTGGGACCGTCCACGGAGATCATCGCGGGCAACGGCCGCATCCTCACCGCCGGTGCCATCGACTGTCACGTCCACCTGATCTGCCCGCAGATCATGGAGGAGGCGCTCGGCGGCGGCATCACCACGATCGTCGCCGGCGGCACCGGCCCGGCGGAGGGCAGCAAGGCCACCACCGTCACGCCGGGCTCCTGGCACCTGGCCCGCATGCTCGAGGCGCTCGACCATTGGCCGCTCAACGTGCTGCTGCTTGGCAAGGGCAACACCGTCAGTGCCGACGCGATGTGGGAGCAATTGCGCGGCGGCGCTGCGGGATTCAAGTTGCACGAGGACTGGGGCACGACGCCCGCCGCCATCGACGCCTGTCTGACCGTGGCCGATGCGGCCGGTGTCCAGGTCAACCTGCACTCCGACACCCTGAACGAGGCGGGCTTCGTCGAGGACACCCTCGCGGCGATCAACGGTCGCGCCATCCACGCGTACCACACCGAGGGCGCCGGAGGCGGGCACGCACCGGACATCATCACGGTCGTCTCCCACGCCAACGTGCTGCCCAGTTCGACCAATCCGACGCGGCCGCACACCGTCAACACTCTCGACGAGCACCTCGACATGCTGATGGTGTGCCACCACCTCAACCCCAGCGTGCCAGAGGATCTCGCGTTCGCCGAAAGCCGGATCCGGCCGTCGACGATCGCCGCGGAGGACCTGCTGCACGACATCGGCGCCATCTCGATGATCGGCAGCGACGCCCAGGCGATGGGCCGCATCGGCGAGGTGGTCCTGCGCACGTGGCAGACCGCGCACGTGATGAAGAAGCGCCGCGGCGCACTCGAGGGTGACGGGGGAGCCGACAACAATCGAGTCCGCCGCTACGTCGCGAAGTACACGATCTGCCCGGCCGTCGCCCACGGTGTCGACCACGAGATCGGATCGGTCGAGGTCGGCAAGCTCGCCGATCTGGTGCTGTGGGAACCGGCGTTCTTCGGGGTGCGGCCGCATGCGGTCATCAAGGGCGGCATGATCGCGTGGGCGGCGATGGGTGACGCCAACGGGTCGATCCCGACCCCGCAACCGGTGTTGCCGCGACCGATGTTCGGCGCCTCGCCGGCAGCGGCGGCAGCGACCTCGGTGCACTTCGTCGCGCCCCAGGCCGTCGACGACGGCCTGGCCGACCGGTTGGCCGTCAACCGCCGACTCGTCCCGGTCCGCGACGTGCGCAAGGTCGGAAAGGCCGACATGCCGCTCAACGACGCCCTGCCGCGCATCGAGGTCGACCCCGACACGTTCACCGTGACCATCGACGGCGACGTCTGGGCGGAACAACCTGCCGTCGAGCTGCCGATGGCGCAGAGATACTTCCTGTTCTGAGATGTCGAACCTCTCGACCCTGCTCGTCCTCGCCGACTCCCGGCTGCCCACCGGTGGTCACGTCCACTCCGGAAGCGTGGAGGAGGCCGTCACCAGCGGTCTGGTCAGGGACGTCGCGACGCTGAGGGCGTTCCTGCGCCGCCGCATCCGCACTACCGGACTGGTCACCGCCTCGGTCGCGGCGGCCGTGCACGCCGGCACGCTCGACCTGGTCGCCGCCGATCTCGAAACCGACGCCCGCACACCGTCTCCCGCGGCCCGCATTGCGTCGCGCGCGCAGGGCCGGGGTCTGATGCGGCTGGCGCGCAAGGTGTGGCCCGAGGGGGAGTGGGACGCCGTCGGCCCCAAACCTCATCTGGGCGTAGCCGCGGGTGCCGTCGGCTCGGTCAGCGGGCTGCTGCCCGAGCAGACCGCCGCCTCGGTGGTCTATACGACCATGACGGGCTCGGCGACCGCCGCGCAGCGTCTGCTGGCTCTGGACCCCGGCGACGTCGCCGCCCTGACCTTCGAGCTCGCCGCCCTGTGCGACCAGACCGCGGCCGAGGCCGCCAAGGAGCTCGCCGACCTGTCCGACCCCCTGCTCGACGTGCTCGCCCAGCGGCACGCCGAGCGCGACCGTCCGCTGTTTGCATCCTGAAAGGCCCGCCATGCCACCACATCTGCTCGACGGCGAACCCCACGGCCACCACGACAGGCCCCGCCGCGTCCGCCAGGCCGGCGAGCCGCTGCGCATCGGTATCGGCGGCCCGGTGGGCTCCGGCAAGACCGCCCTGGTGGCGGCACTGTGTCGACGGTTGCGCGGCGAGCTGTCCCTCGCGGTGCTCACCAACGACATCTACACCACCGAGGACGCCGACTTCCTCCGTCGCCACGCCGTGCTCCCCGACGAGCGGATCGCCGCAGTGCAGACCGGCGGGTGCCCCCACACCGCGATCCGCGACGACATCACCGCCAACCTCGACGCGATCGACGACCTGATCGCCGGCAACCCCACGCTCGACCTCATCCTCGTCGAGTCCGGTGGGGACAACCTGACCGCGACGTTCTCCTCGGGACTGGTCGACGTGCAGATCTTCGTCGTCGACGTGGCCGGTGGCGACAAGGTGCCCCGCAAGGGCGGACCGGGCGTCACCTTCTCGGATCTGTTGGTGATCAACAAGACCGACCTCGCACCCATGGTCGGGGCCGACCTCGACGTGATGCGCCGCGACGCCGCGGCCGTGCGCGGCGAGCGCCCGTTCGTGCTGATCTCGCTCACCGAGGATCCGGCGGCGACGCTGGTGACGGACTGGGTGTACCGACAACTGCGCGTACCGGTCTAGGGCATGCTCTCGGAGGTCCTGATCGTCGCGTCGCCCGGCCGCGCTCCCCGCATCGAATGCGTGGGCGGTGTCGCGGGCCGGCGTACCGACGCCGACACCGTGCACCTCGTCTCGGCCGCGGCGACGCCGTTGGGCGGGGACACCATCTCGATCCGCGTGGTGGTGGAGGCCGGTGCGGTCCTGCGGGTGCGTAGCGCGGCTGCCACGATGGCGATGCCGGGCACGGTCACCATGGAGTCACGGGCTACGTGGGATCTCGAGGTGTACGGCCACCTCGACGTCGACCCCCAGCCCACCATCGTGGCGGGTGCGGCGCGACACGTCACGTCGACCCGGTTGACGGTCGGCCAGGGGGGCACGGTGCGGCTGCGTGAGCGTGTGCAGATCGGCAGATCGCAGGAGCGTCACGGGTTTTGGTCGGGCTCGATGCGCGCCGACGCCGACACGACCCCCGTGCTGCGGCACCGCGTCGAGCTCGGCGCTGCAGCGGTGGCCGACGACGAGCTCGGTGCACCGCGGGCGTGCGTCAGCGAATTGCGTTACCCGCAGGCCGATTTCGACGGCGCGGGTACCATGCTGACGCTCGCCGCGGGTGGCTGCCTGGCGACCTGGCAGGGCGAGCGTCTCTAGCTGGCGGCCTTCTCCGTCTCGCGTAGCGTCGCCGCCATGTCCTCGAGCTGTTCGATGCGCGTTCTCGCGTAGGCCTGCTGCTCGGTGATGGTCAGCTGTCCACGCTCGCGGCTGAGGAAGGTGACCGCCCACGACATCAGCGTGGCGACCTTCGTCTTGAAGCCGACCAGATAGATCAGGTGCAGACCCAGCCATGCGACCCAGGCGATGAAGCCGCCGAATTCGAGCTTGCCGACCTGGGCGACCGCGTTGTACTTCGAGACCGTGGCCATCGAGCCCTTGTCGAAGTAGCTGAACGGCTCACGCGGCTTGGGGATGGTGCCGTGCTCGCGCGCCTTGGCCTCGTTCTTGATGATGTTGGAGACGTACTTGGCGCCCTGGATGGCGCCTTGGGCCATGCCCGGCACGCCCTCGACGTAGGCCATGTCGCCGATCACGAAGACGTCGGGGTGGCCCGGAATCGACAGATCGGGAAGCACCTTCACGCGGCCGGCGCGGTCGATCTCGGTGTCGGACTGCTCGGCGAGGTCGCGGCCCAGGGGGCTGGCCTGCACGCCTGCCGACCACACCTTGCAGGCCGCCTCGATGCGCCGGATGGAGCCGTCGGCGTCCTTGACGGTGATGCCGTTGCGGTCGACGTCGGTGACCATCGCGTTGAGCTGAACCTCGACGCCCATCTTCTCCAGCCGCGCCTGGGCCTTGAGGCCGAGCTTCTTGCCCATCGGAGGCAGCACCGCCGGCGCTGCGTCGAGCAGGATCACATGCGCTTCGGTGGGGTCGATGTGCCGGAAGCTGCCCTTGAGCGTCTGGTCGGCGAGTTCCTGAATCTGTCCGGCCATCTCCACGCCGGTCGGGCCGGCGCCTACGACGACGAAGGTCAGCAGCTTCTTGCGGCGCTCGGGATCGCTGGAGCGTTCGGCCTGCTCGAAGGCGCCGAGAATGCGTCCTCGTAGTTCGAGCGCGTCGTCGATCGACTTCATGCCCGGTGCGAACTCGGCGAAGTGGTCGTTGCCGAAGTAGGACTGTCCTGCGCCGGCCGCGATGACGAGGCTGTCGTAGGGGGTGATGTAGTCGTGACCCAGGAGTTCGGAGGTCACGGTCTTGTTCGCGAGGTCGACGTGGGTGACGTCGCCGAGCAGCACCTGGGCGTTCTCCTGCTTGCGCAGGATGAGCCGGGTGGGCGGGGCGATCTCGCCCTCGGAGATGATGCCGGTCGCCACCTGGTAGAGCAGGGGCTGGAACAGGTGGTGCGTCGTACGAGCGATCAGCTTGACGTCGACGTCGGCCCTCTTGAGCTTCTGGGCGGTGTTGAGACCGCCGAACCCGGAACCGATGATGACGACCCTATGCCGATCCGTTGCCGTAGCTCCGGGGTGGCTCATTGCTGCTCCTCGCGTGCGAAAACCTGTCCAGTACGACCTCTAGGTTAGTCGGACCCGTTCCCGCAAGTGCGGTGAGATGACCCACCACCCGCACCGACGCCTCCGGTTTCCGTTCCAGCCCCCTGCCGTTTACCCGTTCAGCAGCGGCTTGAGCTTCTCCGCGACCTCGGCCGCCGGGCCGGGATGGTAGCCGTCGATGCTGGTGACCGGGCTGATGATGACACCGTCGACGCCGGCGTCGAGCACCTTGGTCTTGATCTGGTCGGCGACCTGCTCCGGGCTGCCGAACACCGCCTGCTGCCGGAAGTCCTCGGGGATGAAGTCGGCGGTAATGCCCTCGCCGATGATGGCGACGACGAGCATGCTGGTCTCCAGCGTCGACGGATCCCGGTCGATCTTCTCGCAGTTCTCCTTGAGCACCGCGAGCTTGCGCGGCAGCTCGTCGAACCCGGCGATGATGTTGAGGTGGTCGAAGTGCTTGGCGGCCAACGGAATCGTCTTCTTCTCGCCGCTGCCGCCGATCATCAGCGGAATGTGATCGCGGTAGCGGGGCTCGGCCATGGCCTCCTGCGTGCGGTAGTACGTGCCGGAGAACGTCGGGCGCTCGCCTTCGAGCATGGGCAGGATGATCTGCAGCGCCTCCCCGAGGCGGTTGAACCGGTCGGTGAACGTGCCGAAGTCGTAGCCCAGCGAGTCGTGCTCCAGCTCGTACCAGCCGGTGCCGATGCCGAGGATCGCCCGGCCCTGGCTGATCACGTCGAGGGTCGTGATTGCCTTCGCCAGCAGGGTCGGGTTGCGGTAGGTGTTGCCGGTGACGAGGGTGCCGAGTTGCACCTTCTGGGTGGCCGCGGCCAATGCCCCGAGCGCGGTGTAGGCCTCCAGCATCGGCTGGTCGGGGGTGCCCAGGCCGGGCAGCTGATAGAAGTGGTCCATCAGGAAGACGGAGTCGTAGCCAGCGGCCTCGGCCTCCTGGGCCTGGGCGATGACGGTGGGAAAGAGCTGCTCGATGCCGGTGCCGTAGGTGAAGTTGGGGATCTGAAGTCCGAGTCGAATGGTCACGGTGTGACCCTAACCACGCCTAAGCGGAACCGGCACCCCGTTTCGCTCCTGGCGGACGGCGGAATAAAACCCCTAGCGGGCGAAGGTGGCGAGCGCCCCGTGGCTGACGTGCAACGTCTGCCCGGTGATGTGCCGGGCGGCCGGGGTGGTCAGGAACAGCGCAAGCCGGGTGAGCTCCGCGGCAACCGAAGGCGAGGTGCTGGCGACGCCGTCGTAGCCCGGCTCGGCCCCGCGGCCGGACGCGACCGCGTTGAGCGTGATGCCACGGATCCCGAAGTGAGTCGCCTGGCCCGCCGTCCAATTCGACAAGGCGGCCTTGATCGCGGCCTCGGCACTGCCTTCGTCGGCGTTGTCGCCGACGACGTTGACGATCGTGCCGCCCGAGCGCAGGTGGTCGCCCAGGATCTGAACGGTCAGCACCGCCGAGAGCACGGTGGCGTCCATCGCGGTGCGCCACGCCGCGGCGCGTTCGGTCAACGTGTAGGTGCGCGGGTCGCCGCCGTCCCAGCGGTGTGCGGGCACGTTGACGATGGCGTCGAGGTGGTGCGGAAACTGGCCGCGGGCCGCTTCGAGACTGGCGGGGTCGGTGTTGTCGAAGACGATCGAGTCGACCTCGAGTTCCTTCGCGGCCACCTCGAGCTCGTCGCGACGGGAACCGGCGATGACCACCTGGTGCCCTGCGTCGCGGAACCCTTCGGCGATGATGCGTCCCAGTTCGGTGTCACCGCCTGTGAGCAGCACGTCCATCGTTGCGACCTCCTCGTGTTCGACGCTGAACCCAGCGAGCCGTCGTCGATGTTACTGGACGGTAGCTATCCGAACGCACACGCCACGCGCTCGACGGCTGACTCCGCGACCCGGCTCGCCTAGGGTTCCCTGGGTGACCCGAAGCATGGCTGGTTGCCGAAGCGCCGTTGCCGCCCTGTCCGTCCTGCTAGCCGTGGTCACGACCGCCTGTGGGTCCGACTCCGGCGGTGGCGCCCCCGCCGGGGGTTCGCTGACCGTCTACGCCGCCGCGTCGCTGAAGAAGACGTTCACCGAGATCGGCGACCAGTTCAAGGCGGCCCACCCGGGGTGGTCGGTGGACTTCACCTTCGCCGGCTCGTCGGATCTGGTCACACAGCTGACCCAGGGCGCCACGGCCGACGTCTTCGCCTCGGCCGACACCAAGAACATGGACAAGGTGGCCACGGCGGGTCTGCTCGCCGGCGAACCGGTGAACTTCGCGTCGAACACCTTGGTCATCGTGACCGCGCCGGGCAACCCGAAGAAGGTCGCCTCGTTCGCCGACCTGGCCAAGCCCGACCTGTCCGTCGTGGTCTGCGCCCCGCAGGTGCCGTGCGGTTCGGCCACCAAGAAGGTCGAGGACACCTCCAAGGTCGCGTTGAATCCCGTCAGCGAGGAGTCCTCGGTGACCGACGTGCTGACGAAGGTGACCAGCGGGCAGGCGGATGCCGGGGTCGTCTACCTCACCGATGCGCTCGGGGTGGGGGACGAGGTGGCCCGGGTCGACTTCGCGGAGTCCTCGGCGGCGGTCAACGTCTATCCGATCGCCGTGCTGAAGTCGGCGGCCGACGCTGCGGCGGCCAAGCAGTTCGTCGACCTCGTGACGAGCGAGGCGGGCCAGAAGGTCTTGTCGCAGGCGGGATTCGCCAAGCCTTGACCGGTTCGGGCGGCCTGCCGCGGTGGATCTACGTGCCCGCCGTCGCCGGCGCCGTCTTCGTGGTGCTCCCATTGGTCGCCATCGCCGCGCGGGTCGACTGGTCGCAGTTCTGGTCGCTGATCACCAGCCCTTCGTCGTTGACGGCGCTGGGCCTGAGCTTCAGGACCGCCGCGGCCAGCACCGCGCTGTGCGTCCTGCTCGGCGTCCCCATGGCAATGGTGTTGGCCCGCAGCGGTTCTCGCGTGGTGCGCTGGGTGCGGCCGTTGATCCTGCTGCCGCTGGTGCTGCCGCCGGTGGTGGGTGGCATCGCGCTGCTGTACGCGTTCGGTCGGCTGGGTCTGATCGGGCGGTATCTCGAGGCGGCGGGCGTGCACATCGCGTTCACCACCACCGCCGTGGTGTTGGCCCAGACGTTCGTGTCACTGCCGTTCCTGGTCATCGCGCTCGAGGGGGCCGCACGCACCGTCGGGTCGGAATTCGAGGTGGTGGCCGCCACCCTCGGGGCGCGGCCGTCGGCCGTGTGGTGGCGGGTGACGCTGCCGTTGCTGGCGCCCGGCCTGGCCTCCGGCGCAGTGCTGGCCTTCGCACGCGCGCTGGGCGAATTCGGGGCGACACTGACCTTCGCGGGTTCCCGAGAGGGTGTGACGCGCACGCTGCCGCTGGAGATCTACCTGCAACGCGAGGTCGACGCCGACGCGGCGGTGGCACTGTCGGTGCTGCTCGTGGCGGTGGCCGCGGTCGTCGTGGTCGGACTGGGCAGCCGCCGGATCAAGGCGGGTGGCGCGAGTGGCTGGCAGTAGGCGATGAGCGGCGTCGAACTGCGAGCCGTGGTCGACGCGCGCGGCGTGGACGTCGCCTTCTCGGTGCCCCCCGGTCGGGTGTTGGCGATCCTCGGCCCGAATGGGGCGGGAAAGTCCACCGCGTTGCACGTGGTCGCCGGTCTCGTCCGGCCCGACTCGGGGTTGGTGCGCATCGGCGACCGGACCCTGACGGAGTCGCCGGGCGGGGTACAGGTCGACACACACCAGCGCAGGGTCGGTCTGCTGATGCAGGACGCTCTGCTGTTTCCGCACCAGTCCGTCGCCGCCAACGTGGCGTTCGGGGCGCGCCACGGAAAGCGATTGCACCGCAGGGCGTCTCGTGACGTTGCCACCCGATGGCTCGCGGAGGTGGGAGCCGCCGATCTCGCCGACCGCACGCCGCGGCAGCTCTCGGGCGGGCAGGCCCAGCGGGTTGCGCTGGCGAGGGCGCTTGCCGCCGACCCGGAGGTGCTGCTACTCGACGAACCGCTGGCCGGCCTCGACGTCGACGTCGCGGCGGCGATGCGAGCGGTGCTGAGGCGATTCCTGGTACGCGACGGCCGATCGTCGGTGTTGGTCACCCACGATCTGCTCGACGTGGTCACGCTGGCCGACGAGGTCGTGGTCGTGGAGTCGGGCCGCGTCGTCGAGGCAGGGCCGACGGCCACCGTCCTGGCCACCCCTCGCAGCGGCTTCGGTGCGCGCTTCGCCGGGATCAACCTGGTCAGGGGTCGGGTCGGCGGAGGGTCGACGCTGGTGACGGATTCGGGCCGGGTGTGGCACGGCATCCTCGACGACGAGGTCCGGGATGCGGCCGACGGGCCGGTCGTGGCCACGTTTCATCCGTCGGCGGTGGCGGTCTACCGGGAGGAGCCGCACGGCAGTCCGCGCAACACGGTCGAGGTCGTGCTCGCCGAGCTCGACGGCCGCGGGCCCGCCATCCGGGTGCGTGCCGAGCCGCAGTCCGACGGGTCACCCGGGCTGTCGGCCGACATCACCGCCGAGTCGGCGGCAGCACTGCGGCTGGCACCCGGAGAGCGGGTCTTCTTCACCGTCAAGGCCCGAGAAGTGTCGATTCACCGGGCGCGGTAACGGCGGCTGCCGCCAGTGCGACCAACAGTGTGCAGGCTCCCGCGCACCGCGCGGGCGCTCTGCCGTGCCGCCATGTCGACAGCAATCGTCGAATTTGCCTTTGCCTGGCACGTTGGAACGTACAGCAATCTCAAAGATTGACACTCTAAGAGCAACTCACACTTGCGTCACGGCCGTAACACGGTAGTTTCTTCCCCATGCTGCACCCTCTTCGACGCAGGCGCGTCCCTCGGGCATTGGCCTCGGCCATCCTCGCGGGCGTCACTGCAGTGACAGTCGCGCTTCCCGCCAACGCCGACCCCGTGCCTGCCCCGGAGCCGGCTCCCGCGCCCGCCCCGGCCCCGGCGCCCGTGCCAGCCCCCGCGCCCGCCCCGGTGGATCCGAACGCGCCGCCCCCGCCCGCCGATCCCAACGCCCCGCCGCCGGCGGATCCCGCCGCGCCGCCGGCGCCGCCCCCCGAGCCCGGTCGCGTCGACAACGCCGCAGGCGGGTTCAGCTACGTCGTGCCGGCGGGCTGGAAGGTGTCGGACAACACCCAGCTCTCCTACGGCCAAGCGCTGCTGACCAAGGTGCCCGAAGCCGGGGCCGAAGCGCCGTCGGACACCAGCGTCCTGCTCGGTCGCCTCGACCTGAAGCTCTTCGCCGGTGCCGAGACCGACAACGCGAAGGCCGCCACCCGGCTGGCCTCGGACATGGGTGAGTTCTTCATGCCCTTCGCCGGCACGCGGCAGGGCCAGGAAGCCGGTCCGCTCAACGCTGGCGGTCTGCCGGGCGCATTCTCGTCCTACGAGGTCAAGTTCACCGACACCACGAAGCCCAACGGCCAGATCTGGGCTGGCGTCGTCGGCGACGTGCCGCCGCCAGGGGCGCCACGGGGTTCCCGGACGCCGGAACGCTGGTTCGTCGTCTGGCTGGGCTCGGCCAATCACCCGGTCGACAAGGCCGCCGCGGCGACACTCGCGCAGTCGATCCGGTCGTTCACTCCGCCGCCACCACCGCCGCCGCCCGCGCCGGACCCCAACGCGCCCGCGCCTGATCCGAACGCGCCGCCGGCACGGCCGGGCGTCGGCGTCCCGGTTCCGGTGACGGACGCGCCCCCCGGGATGATGCCCGCCGGCTGATCGGCTTCGACTGATTACCGTGCACGTTTCGTGGGCCTAATCGTTACCCATCGGGGGTAGACCGGAGCACACCCGGCGGCGTCGCCGGGCTGGCACGGCTACTGGCAGGAGTTGATCATGAACATGCTCGCGGCTACGGAATTTCTGGCCGAGCGATCCAGCACGCTCACCAGCGTGGGATGGATCGGGTACATCATCATCGGTGCGCTGGCGGGCTGGATCGCCGGCAAGATCGTCAAGGGCGGCGGCTCGGGCATCCTGCTCAACATCGTCATCGGCATCGTCGGCGCCCTCATCGGTGGTTTCCTGCTGAGCTTCTTCCTCGACACCGCGGCCGGCGGGTGGTGGTTCACCCTGTTCACCGCGATCCTCGGTTCGGTGATCCTGCTGTGGATCGTCGGCGCGGTTCGGAAGAGGTAGTGCCCGGCGCTCTCGGCGCCGCCGGCATCGCGCTCGGCACCCCGAGCGCCACCCCTAGGTGGACAGGTGCCAGACCATCGCGGCGGCGAGCGCGCCGAGACCGTTGAGCGACCAGTGCAGCGCGATCGGGGCGATGAGGCTGCCGCTGCGTCGACGCAGCCAGGTGAAGACGAATCCGGCGGCGCCGGTGGCGATCACGGCCATCACGATGCCTGCGATCACGCCGAGGGCGCCGGCGCCGAAGAGGTGGGTGAACCCGACGTTGCTGCTCGTCAACCCGAAGGACGTGGCGATGTGCCACATGCCGAACAGCAGCGAGCCCGCCGCAGCGACCCCGCGGAACCCCCACGCCCGGTCCAGTGCTCCGTGCAGGACGCCGCGGAACGCCAGTTCCTCCGGAATCACCGTCTGCAGCGGGATGATGACCAACGAGGCCACCAGCGCACCGGAGATGGTGGCGTAGTGGTCGTTCATGAACATCGGACGCGTCCACGGCAGCAGCGCGCCGACGGCGATGACGGTCCCGACCAGCCCGACGGCCAGGGCCGCGTACCACACGCCGGAGCGCCACGTCTCGCGACAGAGACCCAGTTCGTTCCATCCCAGCCCGCGGGAGCGCACCAGCAGCACCAGGCCGACGGCGGCCGCCGGCACCACGACGACGTTGGCCCACGGTGTGGTGAAGTGCGCGAGCAGATTCGTGGTCACCAACAGGACCACGACGACGCCGACGTCGACGTAGGTGCGAAAGTGGTGCAGTGCCGCCAGCTGACCGATCAGCGGATGGGGCGGCGCGTCGGCCGTGGCGGTATCGATCATGACCGCGCCAGCATACGTGAGCAGGCTGTTCACCCAGGTCGTCGTCGGTCGACGCGAATCGGATCGCCCTGGGACACGCCGCTGATGGAGACCCGGCCCACACCATCACGGACCGCTGCACGATACTGAGCCGCATGCTTGACACCTGTCAGTTTCTCTCGGCGATGCGGGTGCTGGACGTCGGTGGTCCGCAGTCCGACGGTGTCAGCAGGATCCTCGCCGACCTGGGTGCCGACGTGCTCAAGGTCGAGGGTCCAGGCGGAGCGACGCATCGCACCGCGACGCCGACCGTGGCCGGATCGTCGGTCGCCTTCACCCTCGACAACGCCAACAAGCGAAGCGTCGTGCTCGACCCCGCCGACGCGGGCGACCGCGACCGCTTCGCGGACCTCGTCGCCGACGCCGACGTCCTGGTCGACGGCGGCGGCGGCCGTGGCGCTGCGGCCTACGGCCCGGTGGCGGCCGAGTTGGCGCGACGACACGGACACCTCGTCGCACTGGAGATGACCGACTTCGGGACGACGGGTCCGCGTGCGAACTGGCGGGCGACGGATTCCGTGCTGTACGCGATGTCGACGGCGTTGTCGCGATCCGGGCCCACGGCGGGCCGTCCGGTATTGCCGCCATCCGGGTTGGCCACCTCGACTGCCGCCGTCCAGGCCGCATGGGTCGTCCTCGTCGCCTACTACGACCGATTGCGGCACGGTCAGGGCGAGTACGTCGACTTCTCCCGCTTCGAGGCCGTCGTCCAGTGCCTCGACCCGCCGTTCGGCTCGGAGGGACAGGCGGCGGCGGGGCAGAAGCAATCCCGTGACCTGTGGCGGGGGCGGCCGCGAAATCAGCAGATCTACCCGACGTTCCCGTGCCGCGACGGATTCGTCCGGATCTGCCTGCTCTCGCCCCGGCAGTGGCACGGCATGCATTCCTGGCTCGGCGAACCCGAGCAATTCGCCGATCCGAAGTTCGAGACGATCGTCGCCCGCTTCCTGGCCTCCGAGGAGCTCAACGCCGCGATCGGTGACTTGTTCGCGCCCCAGACGATGGACGCACTGGTGACCGAGGGTCAGCGCCGGGGTGTCCCCATCGCCGCGGTGTTCACCCCCGCCGAGGCGCTGGGCTCGGAGCACTTCCGATCCGTCGGTGCCCTGACCGAGGTCCAGATCGGTTCCGGTGCAACGCTTCCCGTACCCGCGGGTCCATTCGTCGTCGACGGTCGTCGGGCCGGCATCATGCGGGCCCGCCCGGAACCCGGGGACGCCGAGGCCGGCTGGCTCGACGCCGGACGCGCGCCGGTGACCCCGGCCGACGGAGCCGAGCGGCCTCCGCTGAGCGGCCTGCGCGTCCTGGATCTCGGCGTGATCGTCGCCGGCGGTGAGCTGGGCCGCCTGTTCGCCGACATGGGTGCCGAGGTGATCAAGGTCGAGAGCGCGGCCTATCCCGACGGGCTTCGGCAGAGTCCGCCGGGGCAGCCCATGAGCAGATCGTGGGCGCTGACCCACCGCAACGAGGTCAGCCTCGGCCTGGATCTGCGCTCACCCGAGGGCGCCGCGCTGTTTCGGCGCCTGGTGGCGCAATCCGACGCGGTGTTCGCCAACTTCAAACCGGGAACCCTTGCTGCGCTTGGCTTCTCCTATGGTGAGCTGGCCAAGGTCAACCCGCGGATCGTGCTGGCCGAGAGCAGCGCCTTCGGCTCCACCGGGCCGTGGAGCGAGCGGATGGGCTACGGCCCGCTGGTCCGAGCCACCACCGGCATCAGCCGACTGTGGGCGTCCCCGGACCCCGACGACTCCGGGTTCTACGACGCCACGACGATCTTTCCCGACCACGTCGTCGCCCGGATCACCGCCATCGCCGCACTCGCGGCGCTGATCGCTCGCGCCGACACCGGAGCCCACGTGCACGTGTCGCAGGCCGAGGCCGCCGTCAATCAGTTGGCCACGTCCTACGTCGTCGACGCCGCGAGGGCCGCCGGACTGGACGTGGTGGACGACGACGCGGTGCACGGCGTCTACCCGTGCGCGGGCGAGGACGAGTGGTGCGTCGTCTCGGTACGCTCCGCGGAGGACCGTGCCGCGCTGGCCGCGGTGCTCGGGCACTCCGAGAACGTCGACGACTCAAGCACTCTCGAAGGTCGAGTCGCCGAGTGGACCGCGGCGCGGGGCAAGGAGGAGGTCGTCGATGCGCTGCAGCGGGCGGGCGTGCCCGCCGGACCGATGAACCGCGCGGTCGACGTGCTCGGCGACCCGCAGCTCAGATCTCGCAAGCTCTACGCCGACATGGTCCATCCGCTGTTCGCGGCACCCATGCCGACCGAGACTCGTCCGGCGCACTTCCGGCGCATCGCCGACGCGCCGTTGCGGCCCGCGCCGATGCCCGGCGAGCACACCCGCCAGATCGTGGGCGAGGTCCTGGGTCTCGACGCCGAGGAGACCGACCGGCTGATCACCGCGGGCGTGCTGTTCACCTATGACGAGGCGACGGCGGGGAGCGCGAGATGACGACCATCGAGGGCTTCGACGGCGGACGCCTCTTCGTCGACGGCGGATTCCGCAGGGCGGACCGGGTCGAACCGGTCATCGAGGCCGCGACTGGTGAACACCTTGGCGAGGGTTCCTCGGCCACCGAGGCCGAGATCGACGGCGCGGTCGCCGCGGCGGCCACGGCGCTCGACGGGTGGCGACGCACCCCGGCCGCCGAGCGCGCCGCCGTCCTGCTCCGGTTCGCCGACGCCCTGGCCGCCCGCGCAACTGTCACCAACGAACTGTGCACCCGCGAGAACGGCATGCCGATCCGGCTGTCGAGGGGGTCCAACGGTGCGTTCCCCGCCGCGCTCCTGCGCTATTACGCGGGTCTGATCGTCGGCGCCGCCGAGGAGGAGATCCGCCCGGCGATGATCGGGCACACGATCGTCCGCCGCGAAGCCGTCGGCGTCGTCGGGGCGATCACCCCGTGGAACTACCCACAGGCTCTGGCCGCCATGAAGATCGCTCCGGCGCTGGCGGCCGGGTGCACGATGGTCCTCAAGGCCGCACCCGAAACCGCACTGGACGCCGTGATCTTCGGTGAGGCGGCCCAGGAGGCCGGTCTCCCGCCGGGGGTGCTCAACGTCCTCGCCGGCGGTCCGGCCGCGGGGGCGCACCTGGTGGGTCACCCGGGGGTCGACAAGGTGGCCTTCACCGGGTCTACCGCCGCGGGTCGCGTCATCGCCGAGACGTGCGGGCGGCTGATGCGTCCGGTCACCCTGGAACTGGGTGGCAAGTCTGCGGCCATCATCCTCGACGACGCCGACCTCGACGCCACGGTCACGGGTCTGCGATCGGCGTCGTTCGTCAACAACGGGCAGACCTGCTACCTCAGTTCACGGATCCTGGCGCCGCGCTCGCGCTACCGCGAGGTCGTCGACGCCGTCGCGGCCCTGGCCGAGGGCCTCGAGATCGGCGATCCGCTGCAGAAGTCCACGCAGATCGGACCGCTCGTCAGCGCGCGGCAACGCGAACGGGTCATGGACTACATCGGCATCGGCAAGTCCGAGGGCGGCAAAGTCGTTGCCGGCGGGTCGATTCCGGCCGACCAGCCTCGCGGCTGGTTCGTCTCGCCGACCGTCTTCGCCGACGTCGACAACTCCGCCCGGATCGCCCAGGAGGAGATCTTCGGCCCCGTGGTCGCGGTGATCCCGTACGACACCGACGCAGACGCCGTCGCCATCGCCAACGACAGTGAGTTCGGCCTCGGCGGCACCGTGTGGTCGTCGGACGTCGAGCGCGCCACCGACGTCGCCCGGGCGGTCCGGACGGGAAGCATCGGCGTCAACGACTACCAGCTGGACATGCACGCACCCTTCGGCGGCGTCAAGGCCAGCGGCCTGGGCCGCGAACTTGGCCCCGAGGGCCTCGCCGCGTACCAAACCCTCAAGTCCATCTACCGCGTCGGCCCCGCCTGACGCGCCTGCCAGAAGAGGCTCATCTCATGCCGCTCGATCCCCGAACGCCCGTGCTCGTCGCCTACGGTCAGGTCAACCAGCACGACAGCGACCCCTCCGTGGAGCCCGTCGACCTGATGGAGCGCGCGGCGCGGGCCGCCGCCGCCCCCCGTCTGCTCGAGGCCGTCGACTCGGTCCGCATCGTCAACCTGCTGTCGTGGCGCTACCGCAACCCCGGACTGCTGCTGGCCCGACGGATCGGGGCGACCCGGGCTGACGGGCGCTACACCGCCATCGGCGGCAACGTCCCGCAGTCACTGGTCAACCAGGCGTGCCTGGACATCACCTCCGGTGACGTGGACACCGTGCTGATCGCCGGGGCCGAGACGTGGCGCACCCGCACGAAGGTGCGGGCCGCAGGCGGAAAGCTCGACTACACCAAGCAGGACGACTCGGTGCCCGTGCCCCAGGGCGGCGACGAGGAGTTCGTGCTCGCCGGCCCGGTCGAACTGCGCATCCACCTCGACCGGCCGTCGTACGTGTACCCGATGTTCGAGCAGGCGCTGCGCATCTCGGCGGGGGAGTCACCCGAGGCGCACCGTCGCCGGATCGGTGAACTGTGGGCCGGCTTCAGCACCGTCGCCCAGGGCAACCCGCACGCGTGGAACCGCACCGTCGTCGGCGCCGAGGAGATCGCCGAACCCAGCGCGAGCAACCGGATGATCAGCTGGCCGTACACCAAGCTGATGAACTCCAACAACATGGTCGACCAGGGCGCCGTGCTGATCCTGACGTCGGTGCAGAAGGCCCAGGAGCTCCAGATTCCAACCGACCGCTGGGTGTTCCCGTATGCCGGGACCGACGCGCATGACACCTACCTGATCGCCGAGCGGGCCGACCTGGACCGCTCACCCGCCATCCGCATCGCGGGTGGGCGCGCGCTCGAGTTGGCCGGCAAGGGCGTCGACGACATGGACTTCGTCGACCTGTACTCGTGCTTCCCCTCCGCGGTGCAGGTGGCGGCACGCGAACTCGGACTGCCGCTCGACGGTGACCGTCCGTTGACCGTCACCGGTGGCCTGACCTTCGCGGGCGGACCGTGGAACAACTACGTCACGCACTCGATCGCGACGATGGCCGAGCACCTGGTGGCCTCGCCCGGCGCGCTCGGGCTGATCACGGCCAACGGCGGCTATTTGACCAAGCACAGCTTCGGGGTATACGGCACGGAGCCGCCGTCGGGTGAATTCCGTTGGGAGGACGTGCAATCGGCGGTCGACGCCGAGCCGACCCGGGTTGCCGAGGATCATTGGGAAGGCGTCGGGACCGTCGAATCGTGGACGACCCCGGTCAGTCGCGACGGTGCCGCGGAGAAGGTGTTCCTCGCGGTGCGCACACCGTCGGACAGTCGGGCGCTCGCCGTCATCACCGATGAGTCGCAGGCCGAGGCCAGCACCCGCGAGGACATCGCGGGTGGGAAGGTCCGGGTCGAGGCCGACGGGACCGCCACTCTCCTCTGAGGCCGCCGCCGACATCGCGGGGGTTGACTTCCTCGTGACCGCTCCCTATCGTGACTGCGGTCACCAATTGAAACGTTTCAATTACCGGGAGCGCCAATGAGTCGACGGGTGTGCTTCGTCCTTCATCTGAGGCCTGAACGCCTCGACGAGTACGTCGCCGCGCACGAGCACGTGTGGCCCGACATGCTCGACGCCCTGAAAGACGCAGGCTGGCATGACTATTCACTGTTCGTCCGACCGGAGGACGGACTGGTCGTCGGGTACCTCGAGACCGACGACTTCGCCGCCGCGCAGGCCCGCATGGCCGCCACCGAGGTCAACGCCCGCTGGCAGGCCGCGATGTCCAAGTTCTTCGACCACCCCGCCGGCGTCGCGCCGGACGAGGCGATGACCCCGCTCACCGAGTACTTCCACCTCGACTGAAGGAACCCATGAGAATCGGAGCAGGCAGCACCACTGGCTGGCGGGCGACCATCGCGGTCGCCATGTCCAACTACATCGAGGCCGGGTCGATCATCGCGATCGCCACCAGCCTGGCCTTCTGGCAGTCCGAATTCCACCTCGGCAACTTCGCGGTCGGACTGCTGGCGGCGTTGAGCGCCAACGCCTTTGGTGCGGCCTTTGGTGCCATCCTCGGTGGCCCGCTGTGCGACCGGTACGGCCGCAAGGCGATCTACACCTACGATCTGCTGGTCTACATGGCCGGTGTCCTACTCGCCGCGTTCGCGGTGAACTACGCCATGCTGCTGGCGGCCTTCGTCGTGACCGGGGTGGCCGTCGGTGCGGGCGTCCCGGCGTCGTGGACCTACATCGCCGAGCAGGCGCCCACCGAGGGACGGGCCAAGCACGTCGGCACCGCCCAGTTGGCCTGGTCGGTCGGCCCGCTGATCGGGTTCGCTCTGGCCGCCGCCCTGGCGCCGCTGGGACTGCTCGGCTCGCGCATCATCTTCCTGCACCTCTTCGTCGTCGCCGCAGTGGTCTGGTGGGTGCGCCAAGGTCTGGCCGAATCGACGATCTGGGCGGAGGAGGGCCGCGAGGAATCGGTGCCCACCAACGGGGTCGGAGTGCGCGGCCTGCGCGGTCTGTTCTCCCGCAAGGTCAACGTCACCGCCCTGTTGTTCCTCGGCGGCATCTACCTGTTCTGGAACACCGTCGCCGGGCAGGCCGGCATCTTCATGCCTCGCGTCTACGACGCCGCAGGACTGCACAGTGCGATGGCGCAGAACATGCTGCAGGTCCTGGTGTGGGGGTGCACGGTCGCGGCGACCTACTTCGGCTTCATGCGTTACGCCGACCGCATGTCGCAGCGGTTGCTCTACGTCATCGGCGCCGCACTCGGCGTCGCCGGCTGGGTCGTGCTGGTGGCGTTCACCGACGGCGGCGTGCCGACCATGCTGGCCTTCGCCGTGCTGTGGGGCCTCTCGGCGGGCATCGGGGCGCAGGCGTTCTACGGACTCTGGGCCAGCGAGCTGTTCGCCACCCCGTATCGAGCCAGCGCCCAGGGCGTGATGTTCTGCGTGGTGCGCAGCTTCACCGGGCTGCTGAGCTACTTCTTCCCGACGCTGCTGGCCCTGACCGGGTTGACGGGCGTGGGTCTGCTGCTCATCGGACTGTTGCTGGTGGCACTGGTCATCGGCGCCGTGTGGGCCCCGCAGACTCGGGGTAAGTCATTACGTCAGATTGAACTCGAGCGATACGGGTGTCAGGGGAGCACCACGACCGACGATGATGGCAGCAAGAGCCCAACCGCGACAGAGGTGGCAGCCAAGTGAACCTGCTCGACAACGTGGCCATCGAACTGCCCTCGTGGGCGTTCGGAAACTCCGGTACGCGGTTCAAGGTGTTCAGTACGCCCGGCACGCCGCGGACCGTCGAGGAGAAGATCGCCGACGCGGCGACGGTGCACCGCTTCACCGGGATGGCGCCGACCGTCGCCCTGCATATCCCGTGGGACCGGGTCGACGACTACACGGCTCTGGCTGCGCACGCCGCCGAGCACGGCGTCGCGCTGGGCACGATCAACTCCAACACCTTCCAGGACGACGACTACAAGTTCGGCAGCCTGACCCACACCGACAAGTCGGTGCGGCAGAAGGCGATCGACCACCACCTGGCGTGCATCGAGATCATGAACCAGACCGCGTCGCGGGACCTGAAGATCTGGCTGGCCGACGGTACGAACTACCCCGGCCAGGGCGACATCCGCGGCAGGCAGGACCGGCTGGCCGAATCGCTCGCCGCGATCTACCAGCACATCGGCGAGGGCCAGCGAATGGTGTTGGAGTACAAGTTCTTCGAGCCCGCCATGTACATGACCGACGTTCCCGACTGGGGCACGTCCTACGCGCAGGTCAGCGCCCTCGGTGAGCGTGCCATGGTGTGTCTGGACACCGGACACCACGCGCCCGGCACCAACATCGAGTTCATCGTCGCGCAGCTGCTGCGCCTCGGACGGCTGGGGTCCTTCGACTTCAACTCCCGGTTCTACGCCGACGACGACCTCATCGTCGGCGCGGCCGACCCGTTCCAGTTGTTCCGCATCATGTTCGAGGTGATCCGTGGTGGCGGGCTGGAAGCCGACTCGGACCTGGCTCTGATGCTCGACCAGTGTCACAACGTGGAGGCCAAGATCCCCGGCCAGATCCGCTCGGTGCTCAACGTCGCCGAGATGACCGCCCGCGCGCAACTCGTCGACGTCGACGCCCTGACCGTCGCGCAGGAGTCCGGCGACGTGCTGGGCGCCAACGAGATCTTCATGGACGCGTTCTACACCGACGTCCGACCGGCGATGGCCCAGTGGCGTGCCGACCGCGGCCTGCCCGAGCACCCGATGCGTGCCTTCGCCGAATCCGGTTACCAGGACACCGTCGTCGCCGAGCGCGTCGGCGGCACCCAATCCTCGTGGGGAGCATGACCAGCATGACCAATTCCACCGTTGCCGACTTGATCGCCCGGTCCAACCGGCTCGGCGCCGACCCGAAGAACACCAACTACGCCGGGGGCAACACCTCGGCGAAGGGTACCGACCTCGACCCCGTCACCGGTGCGCCCGTAGACCTGTTGTGGGTCAAGGGTTCCGGGGGAGACCTCGGCACGCTGACCGAGAACGGACTGGCCGTGCTGCGCCTGGACCGCATGCGCGCACTGGTCGACGTCTACCCCGGAGTCGAGCGCGAGGACGAGATGGTCGCCGCCTTCGACTACTGCCTGCACGGCCGCGGCGGGGCCGCGCCCTCGATCGACACCGCCATGCACGGACTGGTCGACGCGGCCCACGTCGACCACCTGCACCCCGATTCCGGCATCGCACTGGCGACCGCCGCCGACGGCGAGGCCCTGACCAAGCAGATCTTCGGCGACCGTGTGTCGTGGATCCCCTGGCGCAGGCCCGGTTTTCAACTCGGCCTCGACATCGCCGAGGTCAAGGCGCGCAATCCGCAGGCGATCGGGACCATCCTCGGCGGGCACGGCATCACCGCCTGGGGTGACACGTCGGCCGAGGCCGAGGCGAGGTCGCTGGAGATCATCGACACGGTGCAGAGGTACGTCGACGCCAACGGGCGGCCGCAGCCGTTCGGCGCACCGTTGGACGGCTACGGTGCGCTGCCGGACGACGGGCGGCGTGCGAAGGCCGCGGCGTTGGCACCGTTCATCCGCGGTCTGGCGTCGACCGACAAGCCCCAGGTCGGTCATTTCACCGACGACCCGCGGGTGCTCGAATTCCTCGGCAGTGCAGAGCATCCCAGGTTGGCCGCGCTGGGCACCAGCTGCCCCGACCACTTCCTGCGGACCAAGGTCAAGCCGATGGTGCTCGACCTGCCTGCGGACGCGTCCGTCGACGACGCCAAGGCCAGGCTGACCGAACTGCACGAGCAGTACCGCGCCGACTACGCCGCCTACTACGAGCGTTACGCCGACGCGGACTCACCTGCGATGCGGGGTGCCGACCCGGCCATCGTGCTGATTCCCGGCGTCGGCATGTTCAGCTACGGCAAGGACAAGCAGACCGCACGCGTGGCGGGGGAGTTCTACCTCAACGCCGTCAACGTGATGCGCGGCGCGGAGGCCATCTCCACCTACGCCCCCATCGACGAGGCGGAGAAATTCCGCATCGAATACTGGGCCCTGGAGGAGGCGAAGCTCGCGCGCATGCCCAAGCCAAGACCACTGGCCACCCGCATCGCGCTGGTGACCGGTGCGGCGTCGGGCATCGGCAAGGCCATCGCCCAGCGCTTGGCCGCCGAGGGAGCGTGCGTCGTCATCGCCGACCTCGACGCCGAGAAGGCACGGGCGGCCGCGTCGGAGATTGGCGGCTCCGACGTGGCGGTGGGGATCGCCGCCGACGTCACCGACGAGGCCGCCGTCCAGGCGGCGGTCGACGCCTGCGTGCTCGCGTTCGGCGGCATCGACCTGGTGGTCAACAACGCCGGCCTGTCGTTGTCGAAGTCGTTGTTGGAGACCACCGCCGCGGACTGGGACCTGCAGCACGACGTGATGGCGCGCGGCTCGTTCCTGGTGTCCAAGGCGGCGGCGCGAGCCTTGATCGATCAGAAGCTCGGTGGCGACATCATCTACATCTCGTCGAAGAACTCGGTGTTCGCCGGTCCCAACAACATCGCGTACTCGGCCACCAAGGCCGACCAGGCCCATCAGGTGCGTCTGCTGGCCGCCGAGCTCGGTGAGCACGGCATCAAGGTCAACGGCATCAACCCCGACGGCGTGGTGCGCGGGTCGGGCATCTTTGCCGGGGGCTGGGGGGCGAAGCGGGCTGCGGTCTACGGCGTGCCCGAAGAGGAGCTGGGCGCCTACTACGCGCAGCGCACCCTGCTGAAACGCGAAGTGCTGCCGGAGAACATCGCCAATGCGGCGTTCGCGCTGTGCACGTCGGACTTCTCGCATACGACGGGGTTGCACGTGCCGGTCGACGCGGGCGTGGCGGCGGCTTTCCTCCGATGAGCGCTTGCGCGAAGAGCGACGGCCCCCGATGAGCACCGGCCGGTTCGTCGCGGTCGACCTCGGCGCCACCAGCGGCCGGGTGATGCTGGCCGACGTCGGACCCGGCCACTTGCAGATGCGTCAGGTGAACCGGTTCGCCAACGACCCGGTCTACCTCTGGAACGGTCGGCGCACGGCGATGCACTGGGACCTGCCGGGGCTGTTCGCCCATGTGTGCACGGGGCTGGCCGAGGCGCGGCGCCTCGCGCCGGAGGTCACCAGCGTCGGCGTCGACTCGTGGGCCGTGGACTACGGGCTGCTGCGCAACGGCGCACTGCTGGGGCTGCCGTACAACTACCGTGACGCCCGCTGCGCCGTCGGCGCCGACGCGGTCCACGAGACGCTGTCGCAGGATGGCATCCACGCCCGCAACGGACTTCAGTTCCTGGCGTTCAACACGATGTTCCAGCTCGCCGCCGACAGGCTCGAGGGTCTGCTCGACGTCGCCGACACCGCCCTCCTGGTGCCCGACCTGATCGGCTACTGGCTGACCGGGCGCGCGTCGACGGAGCGGACCAACGCCTCGACCACCGGGCTGCTCGGCGTCGACGGGACGTGGGACACCGAGCTGGAGGCCATCCTAGGTCTGCCGCAGGGCCTGTTCCCCGACCTCGCCGAGCCGGGCGACGATCTGGGTGCGGTCCTTCCTGATCTCGCCGACCGGGCGGGTTTTGGCGCCGGTCTTCGGGTGACGACGGTGGCGTCCCACGACACCGCGTCGGCCGTCGTCGCGATTCCGATGACCGCGGCGTCGGCGGCGTACGTCTCCTGTGGCACCTGGGCGCTGGTGGGGGTCGAGTTGGACGGGCCCGTGATGGATGCCGCGGCGCGCCGTGCCAACTTCACCAACGAGGTTGGCGCCGACGGACGAATCCGGTTCCTGCGCAACGTGATGGGACTGTGGTTGCTCAGTGAGTCGGTGCGCCACTGGGAGCGCGACGGTGCTCGCGTCGACCTGCCGCTGCTGCTCGAGCAGGCGGCCGCCTGCCCGCCACCGTCTGAGGTGTTCGACGCCGACGACCCTCGCTTCGTCGAACCCGGGGACATGCCGGGACGGATCACCGCCTGGTACGGCGAGCGCGGCCTCCGCGCACCGCAGAGCCGGCACGAGATGACTCGCGCGATCGTCGAGAGTCTCGCCGCCGGCTTCGCCACCGGCGTCGAGCAGGCGGCCGCCCTGACCGGGGTTCCCGTCGAGACGGTCCATCTGGTCGGTGGCGGGGCGAGGAACCGCCTGCTGTGTCAGCTGGTCGCCAACCGGGTCCAGAGACCCGTGGTCGCGGGCCCGGTGGAGGCCACTGCGATCGGCAACGTGCTGGTGCAGGCGCGCGCACGAGGGCTGGTGCATGGCGATCTCGACGACCTCCGTGCGACGATGGCCAGCACGTTGCCCACGGACCGCTTCGAGCCGCAACGAGCTCCGGCAGGAAGGGTATGACGATGAACGACGCGACGAACCCCATGACCAGGCGACGGTTGCCCAGTCGCCGTGATCTGGCGCCGCTGATGCAGTTCAAGAAACCCGAACTGGATGCGACCAAGCGCCGCCTGGACAAGGCGCTGACCATCGAGGATCTGCGCCGCATCGCCAAGCGCCGGACGCCGCGGGCCGCCTTCGACTACACCGACGGTTCGGCGGAGGCCGAATTGTCCATCGCCCGGGCCCGACAGGCGTTCTCCGACGTCGAGTTTCACCCGGCCATCCTGCGGGACGTGTCGAAGGTCAGCACGGGCTGGGACGTGCTCGGTGCGCCGGTGGCGATGCCCTTCGGGATCGCGCCCACCGGGTTCACGCGGATGATGCACACCGAAGGCGAGATCGCCGGTGCACACGTCGCCGCCCGGGCGGGCATCCCGTTCTCGCTGTCGACCATGGGCACCACCGCGATCGAGGACGTCAAGGCCGCGAACCCGCTGGGGCGCAACTGGTTCCAGTTGTACATGTGGAAGGATCGTGACCGGTCGATGGCGCTGGTGGAGCGGGCGGTGGCCGCCGGTTTCGACACGCTTCTGGTCACCGTCGACGTGCCCGTCGCAGGTGCCCGTCTGCGCGACAAGCGCAACGGCATGTCCATCCCGCCGGCACTGACGCTGCGCACCATCGCCAACGCGCTGCCGCGCCCGCAGTGGTGGATCGACTTCCTGACCACCGAGCCGCTGGCGTTCGCGTCGCTGGACCGGTGGTCGGGCACCGTGGCCGAGCTGCTGGACACCATGTTCGACCCCACGGTCACCTTCGACGACCTGGCCTGGATCAAGTCGCAGTGGCCGGGCAAGTTCGTGGTGAAGGGCGTGCAAACCGTCGCCGACGCCCGGGCGGTCGCCGATCTCGGCGCCGACGCCGTGCTTCTGTCCAATCACGGTGGGCGCCAACTGGACCGGGCGCCCATCCCGTTCCACCTGCTGCCCGAGGTGGTCCGCGAGGTCGGCAAGGACGTCGAGGTACATCTGGACACCGGCATCATGTCCGGCGCCGACGTGGTGGCCGCGATCGCGATGGGCGCGCGGTTCACGTTGATCGGCCGGGCCTATCTGTACGGTTTGATGGCCGGCGGGGAGGCCGGCGTCGCGCGGGCCGTGGAGATCATCTCCGGGCAGGTGGAGCGGACGATGCGCCTGCTGGGCGTGACCGCACTCGAGGAGCTCACCCCCGACCACGTCACGCAACTGGTCCGGCTGGCTCCGCGCCAGGTGACCTCCGGATCGGGGACCTAACCCCGATGGCCGCCGGGATCCGCGACGTCGCCGCGGCGGCGTCGGTGTCGGTCGGCACCGTGTCCAACGTGCTCAACGCCCCGGAGCGGGTAGCGCCGGCGACGGTCGCCCGGGTGCAGGCGGCGATCGAGGAGTTGGGCTTCGTGCGCAACGACGCCGCGCGCCAGCTTCGGGTGGGCCGTTCGCGTTGCGTGGGCCTGCTGGTCCTCGACGTCGGGAACCCCTTCTTCACCGACATCGCGCGGTCGGCGGAAGTTCGCGCCGCGGAGCACAATCTGATCGTGTTGCTCGGCACCTCCGACGACGACCCCACGCGTGAGCGCACCTACCTCGACACCTTCGAGGAACAACGCGTCTACGGGCTGCTGATCTCGCCGGTGCGCGAGGATCTCGACCGGTTGATGGCACTGCACAGGCGCGGCGTGCCGGTGGTGCTGGTGGACCGCGACGGCACGGGCACGCCGTTCTCCTCGGTGTCGGTCGACGACGTCGCGGGCGGTCGGTTGGCGGCCGAGCACCTGTGCGAGCGTGGACGCCGACGCATCGCCTACGTCGGTGGTCCACTCGGCTTGCGTCAGATGTCCGACCGGTTGGCCGGCGCGCGCGCGGCGGTCGACCAATTCCCCGGGGCCACGGTCGAAGTCGTCGCGACCGACGAACCCAGCGTCTTGGCGGGCCGCGCGGCGGGCGAGGCGTTGTGCGCCCGTCCGGCCGACCGGCGACCCGACGCGGTCTTCTGCGCCAACGACCTCCTGGCGATCGGCATGCTGCAGGGCTTGGCCGACGCCGGGGTGAGCGTTCCCGGTGACGTGGCGCTGATCGGGTACGACGACATCGACTTCGCCCGGTCGGCGGCCGTCGCACTGTCGTCGATCCGCCAGCCCAGTGCGGACATCGGCACCACCGCACTCGACCTGCTGGTCGCCTCGGCGGAGTCCCCGGCCGGCGAACCCCGCCACGTGGTGTTCCGGCCGGAGCTCGTCGCGCGCGCGTCCACTGCGGTGTGAGGTCTACTTGATCGTATAGCCGCCGTCGATCACCAAATCGGCCCCGTTGACCATCGCAGCGGCGTCCGAGGCGAGATAGATTGCCGCTGCGGCGATCTCGTTCGGATAGGCGAAGCGTCCGGTGGGGATCAGCTTCTTGAGTGCCTCGCCCTTGGGGTTGTCCCATGCCTTGATGCCCAGATCGGTCAGCACGACGGTGGGGGAGATGCTGTTGACCCGCACGCCCCGCCGGGCCCATTCGGTGGCGAGCACCTTGGTGATGCCGAGGACGCCGAACTTGGAGGCACAGTAGGCGACGTGCTCGTCGATGGCGACGCTGGCGGCCTGGGAGGCCATGTTGACGATGGCGCCGCGCCCGGCCTCGAGCATGTGTCTGCCGACGGCCTGGCACATCAGGAACGTGCCCTTGAGGTTGACGGCCATCGTCGAGTCCCAGTCCGACAGCGAAAGAGTCTCCGCGGGGGCCAGTCTCGCGATGCCGGCGCTGTTGACCAGGACGTCGACCCTGCCGTGGGCGGCGATCACCGCGGCCACCGTCGACTCGACGGACGCGGGGTCCGACACGTCACAGGTGTAGCCGTCCTCGGTGGCGAGGTCTGCGACGGCGACGGTGGCGCCCTTGGCCGCGAAGGCGGCCGCGATGGCCGCCCCGATTCCTGAGGCGCCGCCGGTCACCAGGGCGACCTTGCCGTCGAGGCCGAAGTCGAAGTCGACCGTGGGTTCGGTTGCGTCGGGCATGTTCTCATCTCTCCTCGTCGGTGGTGGGCATGATCAGGCGAGCACTGCGGTGGCGATGTCGATGTCGGTGACCAACGAGGACACCAGGCCGGAGTTGAGGACGGCCTGGGTGGCGGCGGCCTTCTCCTTGCCGGCCGCAATGGCGATCCTGGTGGGAATCGCCCGTAGCACCGATTCGTCGATGCCCATGCGGCGTTGGTCGAGTCCGGGCACCCGCTGACCGTCCACGTCCAGCAGCAGGGCGCAGGTCTCGGCGCACACTCCGGCGGCGTCGAGGGCACGGGTCTCCTCGGCGGTCAGCGCCTCGTAGACCTGCGACGCCCCCGCGGTCCACGCGCCGACCGAGACGATGGCGCAGCTGACCGAGGAGTGGCGCGCGGTGGTCTCCCGGATCTGGGGGGTGTCGCCGAGGCTTCGGGCGGTACGGGCGTCGGTGACGACCAGCGGTGCGTACAGCGGCCAGGAGTCGCCACCGCTGACCTCGCTGATGCGTCGGACCAGGTCAGTGCCATTGGAGGCGATGGCACCGGCCATGCCCGTGAGTTGTACGACGTCGCAACGGGGTAACGACGTCAGATAGGGCGCGATGTGGGTCAGGGTGCGGCCGCAGTCGACGCCCACGACGTCTCCGTCACGCAGGATCGACTGCAGCAGTTCGGCCATCGCCTTGGCCACGGCGTCGACGTGGTCGGCGGTGTTGGTGGAGTCGGCCGAGACTGCATACGCGTGTTCGAGACCGTACCGACGCTGCAAGGCCGTCGACAGTTCGACGTCGACGGCGCCCGGATTGTGAATCTTGATCTCCACCATGCCCGATTCGAGTGCCTCGTCGAGCATCCGGGCGACCTTGAAGCGGGACAGTCCGAACTCCTCGGCGATCTGGATTCGCGTTCGTCCCTCGAGGTAGTACCGACGGGCGATCACCGCGCGCTGAAACAGCTCATCGGGCCCCATGGGTCGCCTCCCGTGATTCCTGAGCCGCTAGGCTCACACCGCGTCTGCACATATGTGCAGAGACGTTGACATGTGAGCATAGCCATTGCATGATCCACATCACAAAGAAAACTCACGAGCAGCAAGGTTGACAGTTGAGCAGCGACGCCCACGGTCTCGAAGACCTCGCCGGTGAGGTGTTGTCCCGGGAGTCCGCGGCACTGGCCGCGCTGATCGGGTCCGTCGAGTCGACCGTCGTCACCGTGGCCCGCCAGATGATCGCCGTCCCAGGCAAAGTCGTCACGACCGGCTCGGGTACCTCCGGCATCATGGCCGAACGGCTGGCTCATCTCCTGTCGGTCTGCGGCACCCCGGCGGTGTACCTCCCGTCGATGGACGCGCTGCACGGGGGCATGGGCGCCATCACGACCTCGGACCTGGTCGTCGCGATCTCGAAGACCGGCCAGAGCGCAGAACTCACCACGCTCGTCGAGCGCCTCGAACGCCGGGGCGTGCACGTCGTCGCGGTGACCGAGAGCCCCGGCTCGCCCTTCGCGGCAGCGGCGAGCAGCGTTGCGGCGCTGCCGCCGACGCCCGCCGACGCCGATCCCGGCGACATGATCGCCATGGCGAGCACCCTCGCCGTCGGCGCCTGGAGCGACGCCGTGGCGGTGGTGACGATGGCGCTGCGTGGCCACACCCTTGGCGACGTCGTCGACGGCCATCCCGCCGGCGGCGTCGGCCGGCGCGTTCCCGACGACGAGTCCGCACCGGTGGTGCGCGGCGCATGACCACACGGGCCGTCATGGGCGTCGACTCCTCGACTCAATCGTGCAAGGTGGAGATCCGCGATCTGGACTCCGGGACTATCCTCGGATCCGGTGCCGCCCCGCACCCGCCGGCGTTTCCGCCGTCGAGCGAACAGCATCCCGGCGACTGGGTCCGTGCCTTCGTCGCCGCCGCGCGCGCGGCGATGGCCTCCTGCGAGGTGACGCCGGACATTCGCGCGATCTCCGTTGCCGCGCAATGCCACGGCCTGGTGCTACTCGACGACCGCGGTGAGGTACTGCGCGCGGCGAAGCTCTGGAACGACACCACCGGGGCGCCCAATCTCGCTCGCCTCGTCGACCGCATCGGCGCCCGTCGGTGGGTCATGCGGATCGGCACGTTGCCGACGGCCGCCTTCACGATCGCAAAGCTTGCGTGGGTAGCCGAGCACGAGCCGGGCCTGCTCGACCGGGTGGCGACGATCCTGCTGCCGCACGACTACCTGACCTACTGGCTGACCGGCGAGAAGGTCACCGACCGGTCCGACGCGTCCGGCACGGGATACTTCGACGCCGTTGAGGGCCAATGGATTCCGTCCTACCTCGAGGTGGCGGGCGGTCCCAGGGACTGGGCCGCCAAGCTTCCCACCGTCCTCGGGCCCGCCGACACCGCGGGCCGGGTGCTGCCGGGGCGGGCGGCCGAACTCGGCATCGGTGACGACGTCCTGGTCGGCGCCGGTGGTGGGGACCAGCATGCGGCGTACCTCGGCCTCGGCCTGACCGATGGCGACCAGTACTTCAGCATCGGAACCTCCGGCGTGGTGGCGACGTCGTCCCGCGGACCGGTCTTCGACACGACGGGCGCCGTGGACGGAGTAGCGGACATGACGGGCGGGTATCTGCCCCTGATGAGCACCCTCAACGCCGCCCGGGTCGTCGACCGGGCGGCGGTGCTGCTGGGCACCGATCTGGCGGGGGTCTCGGAGTTGGCGCTCGCGGCCGGTCCCACCCGTGGTCCGGTGCTGGTGCCCTTCCTCGACGGGGAACGCACCCCCGACCGGCCCAACGCCCGCGGCGCCTTCGCCGACCTCACCTCGTCGACGACGCGTGAGGAACTCGCGCGTGCCTTCGTGGAGGGCCCGCTGCTCTCGTTGCTCTCCGGGCGAGACAGCCTCCTGGCCTGCGGAGTCGAATTGGGCGGCGCGGCAACCGCTGTCGGCGGCGGAGCCCGTTCGTCGGCGACGTTGCAACTGCTTGCCGACCTGCTCGACGACGAGGTGACCCTGCCCGACGTGGACGAGGCCACCGCTCGGGGCGCCTGCATTCAGGCCGCCGCCGTGGCCACCCGTGCCGACCGGTCCGGGCTCGTCGACCTCGCCAAGCGGTGGCAGCCCGGGGCCAGGGTCCGCGTCCAGCCTCGGCAGCACGGCCGAGACCTCGGCGGCCTGCGCACCCGATGGGCAAACCTGGCGGCCTCGCCGATCCTCGACGGCGGCGGCCGATGATCGCACTCGCTCCCTGGCACCGGGACTTTCCGGGTCTCCTGGCCGGCTCGGTGTACTCCTCGGCCGACTCCCGGGTCGCGGCCGCACAGACCCTGGCCGACACCGGTCTCGACGTGCACGTCGACGTCATGGCCGTGTCGGAGGGCCTGCCCGCGGGCGTGAGTCTGGCCGAGCTGCAGATGATCTCGAACACCGTCGACCGGGCGAGGATTGGCGTACACCTGATCGGCTCCGCCGACTTCGTCGATGCCGTGTTGCCGAAGATCTTGGCGTTGCACCCGGGTGTGGTCTTCCTGCCGTGGCACGCCTTCACCGCCGAGCGGGCCGGCGCCATCCGGCATGCCGGCGGCGCGGCGTGGATCGCGGTGTGGCGGGAATGGGACGGCCTCGCCGATCCCCAATGGCCCGCCGAACCCGACGGCGCACTGGTGATGCTCATCGAGCCCGGTACCCGGGATCAGTGCCGGCTCGACCGGCTGAGCCTCGTCACCGCCTGCGCCACCAGATTCTCCGAACTGCCCGTAGCCGTCGACGGCGGGGTCACCGAGGACATCGCACCCCTGTGCGCCGCCGCCGGTGTCCGCCAGATGGTCGTCGGCCGGGCCCTCCTGACCTCCGAACGAAGGGAAGCAATGTGACCAGCACGATGCGCGCCAGTGTGATGACAGGCGTCGGCACGCTGAAGATCGAGGACCGACCGGTTCCGACGCCAGGGGCCCACGAGGTCCTCGTCGAGGTCGCCGCCGTCGGCGTGTGCGGCTCCGACGTGCACTACTACCGCCACGGGCGCATCGGCGACTTCGTCGTCGAGGAACCGATGATCCTCGGGCACGAGCTGTCGGGCCGCATCACCGCCGTCGGCGACGGGGTCTACCCGACCCGCGTCGGCCAGCGCGTCGCCGTCGAACCGCAGCACCCGTGCCGGCGCTGCAAGCAGTGCACCGCAGGCCGGTACAACCTGTGCCCGTACATGGAGTTCTACGCCACCCCGCCGATCGACGGCGCGTTCTGCCGCTACGTCGTCATCGACGCCGAATTCGCCCATCCGGTACCGGATTCCATGTCGGATGAGGCCGCCGCGCTGCTGGAGCCGCTGTCGGTCGCCGTCACGACGATGCGCAAGGCGCACGTCGCTCCCGGCACTTCGGTCCTCATCGCCGGTGCTGGACCGATTGGCGTGATCTGCGCGCAGGCCGCACGTGCGTTCGGTGCCGCCCGCATCGTCGTCTCCGACCCACTCGAATCGCGCCGGGAGGCGGTGCTGCGCTTCGGCGCCACCGAGGTGCTCGATCCCATGGTCGACGACGTCGCCGCTCTCGACCCTCAGGTCGACGCGTTCATCGACGCCAGCGGGGCCGCTCCGGCGGTCGTCAGCGGCATCAAGGCCGTCGGCCCGGCTGGTTACGTCGTGCTGGTCGGCATGGGCAACGGTGACTACCCATTGCCGATCGGGCACATCCAGAACATGGAGATCAACGTGACCGGTGTGTTCCGCTATACCGACACCTGGCCTGCGGCAATCCATTTGGTGAACTCTGGAGCCGTCGACCTCGACGGCATGGTGACCGGGCGCTATGACCTCGAGCACGTCGGCGACGCGCTCGACAGCGACACCGACCCGGCCAGCCTCAAGTCGATCGTGGTGCCCTCGTGACCAAGCGTTCTCCCTTCGACCTGACCGGCCGCACCGCGCTGGTCACCGGCGGCAATCAGGGCCTCGGTCGGGCCTTCGCGTTCGGTCTCGCCGAGGCGGGCGCCACCGTCGCGATCGCGGGCCGCAGTGCCGAGCGCAACGACACGGTGGTCGCCGAGGCGGCTGCCGAGGGACACCAGATGCACCCGATCACCGCCGACATCACCAAGTCCGAGGACGTGGCACGGATGACGGCCGAGGCCGTCGAGGCGCTCGGACACGTCGACGTCCTAATCAACAACGCCGGCACCTGCTACCACGCCGACTCCTGGGACGTCACCGAGCAGCACTGGGACGACGTGTTCGACCTGAACGTCAAGGCGCTGTGGGCCTGCTCGCTCGCCGTCGGCGCCCACATGCGCGAGCGTGGATCCGGTTCGGTGGTCAACATCGGGTCGATGTCGGGGCTGATCGTGAATCGGCCGCAGATGCAGCCGGCGTACAACGCGTCCAAGGCGGCCGTGCACCATCTCACCAAATCGCTTGCAGCCGAATGGGGTCCGCTGGGCATTCGGGTCAACGCCGTGGCCCCCGGGTACTGCAAGACCGAGATGGCTCCGGTGGATCGACCAGATCTGAAGCGGTACTGGATCGACGACGCGCCCCAGCAGAGGTATGCGATGCCCGAGGAGATCGCCCCCAGCGTGGTGTTCCTCGCCAGCGACGCCGCGTCGTTCATCACGGGGTCGGTGCTGGTCGCCGACGGCGGGTACACCGCGTGGTGAGCCCGGCCGCCCCCGAGGTGAACCGCCGCGTCGTCGTCAACGCCATCGACGACGTCGTCTTCGAGACGGTGCCCGAGGCCGCTCCCGAGGCGGGCGAGGTGCGCATCCGCGGCACCGTCGTCGGCATCTGCGGGTCGGACACCCACGCCGCGTGCGGGCACCACCCGTTCATCGACCTGCCGTACCGGCCCGGCCACGAGGTGATCGGCGTCGTCGACGCGGTGGGCGACGGGGTCGAGGACTCGTGGGTGGGCACCCGCGTGGTCGTGGAGCCCAACCTGGCCTGCGGGCACTGCACGCAGTGTCAGGCCGGCCGGTACAACATCTGCCGGGAACTGCTGGTGCTCGGCTGCCAGACCCCCGGCGGGCTGGCCGACAGCTTCACCGTGGCCGTGGACCGGGTGATCGCGCTGGATCCCGATCTCGACGACGACCACGCGATCCTCATCGAGCCGCTGGCGACGCCGGTGCACGCCGTGCGCCGGGCCGGCGAGACGGTGGGCGATCTACGGGACCGTCCGGTCGTGGTGATCGGAGCCGGTCCGATCGGGCTGTTCGTCCTGCTGGCGCTGCGAAACGCCGGCGCCAAGGTGGTGGTCGCCGATCTTCTGGATTCCAAGCGCGACCGTGCCGAACGGCTCGGCGCGGCAGGCACGTTCGACCCGACTGCACCCGATGCGGTCGAGTCGGCACTGGCACTGCTCGGCGGCCCCGCGGCCGTCGTCGTGGATTGCGTGGCGCGGGAGAGCTCGGTGGCCCAGGCGATCGAGCTGGTCGACAAGGGTGGGGCCGTCATGGTCGTGGGCGTCGCGGCCGGTGCCGTGCCCGTCCGCCTGGACCTGATCCAGGATCGCGAGATCGCGCTGATCGGCAGTTTGATGTACGTGCGCGAGGACTACCTCGCCGCGATCGACATGCTGACCTCCGGTGTCGTGCCCGTCGACGAGATCATCACGGCGCGTTACGACTTCGAACACTCGGCCGAGGCGTTCACCGCCTCGATGGATCCGGAGAACGTGAAGGTCGTGGTCGACGTCGGGGCGAGCGGAGCGACGGGGTCTGAGATGGGGAGCATGTCATGAGTTCAGCGATTCTCGAATGTGCCGACATCACCAAGAGTTTCGGTGGCGTCCCGGTACTCAAGGGCATCACCCTGGATCTGGAACCGGGGACGGTCACCGCGCTGGCCGGTGAGAATGGCGCGGGGAAGTCGACGCTGATGAAGATCGTCAGCGGCCAGTACAGCGCCGACGGTGGTTCGGTCACCGTGTCGGGCACCGCGCTGACTCCCGGTAACCCGCGCGACGCCGTTCGCCACGGCGTGGCGATCGTGCCACAGGAACTCGCCTCCATCGAGGACATGACGGTCTACGAGAACCTGTTCGTCGGACGCGAGATTAAGGCCGGACCGTTCCTGAATCGCAAGGCGATGATTGGCGAGGCCAAGGAGGCGCTGGCCGTCTTCGGCGTGGACATCTCGCCGACGGCCCGGATGGGCAGCCTCCCCGTCGGTCTGCGGCAGATCGTGGAGATCGTCAAGGCCGCCCGCACCGGCGCCCAGGTCGTGATGCTCGACGAGCCGACCTCGGCCATCTCCGAACGCGAGGTCGAGGGGCTCTACGGCATCGTCCGGCGGTTGCGCGAACACGGCGTCGCGATGGTCTACACCACGCACAAGATGGCCGAGATCCGCGCCATCGCCGACCGCGTCGTCGTCCTCCGGGACGGCGGGTTGATCCTCGACCAGTCCATCACCGACGTCTCGGACGACGACATCGTCACCGCGATGATCGGCCGCGAGCTCAACGGTCTGTTCCCCAATCGCGTCGCGCCGAAGTCCGATGCCGTGCTCGAGATTCGCGACCTGCACGTCGACGGGGCCTCCGAGCCGGTGTCGTTCTCGGTCGGCTCCGGTGAGATCGTCGGTCTGGCCGGCCTGGTCGGTGCGGGGCGAACCGAGTTGCTGGAGGCCATCTTCGGCGCCCGGCACACCAATGCCGGCGAGATCGTCGTGCGCGGCAAGAAGGTCAAGCGCAACTCGCCTGCGGCGGCAATCACCTCCGGCATGGCGATGGTGCCCGAGGATCGCAAGATCTCCGGGGTCGTGCTGTCGATGAGCGTGCTCGACAACGGATCACTGCCGCGGCTGTCCTCGTTCAGCGTCGCCGGGTGGCTGAAGGGCAAGTCCCGGACCACGGCCGTATCGGACGTGATGAAGTCGGTGCGGTTGCGCAGCAGCGGTCTCGGTCAACTCGTCGGCACGCTCTCGGGCGGCAACCAGCAGAAGGTCGTGTTGGCCCGCTGGCTGACCGGCGACGTCAACGTGCTGCTGCTCGACGAGCCGACCCGCGGCGTGGACGTCGGAGCGCGCAGCGAGATCTACCGCATCATCACCGAATTCGCCGAAGCCGGCATGGCGGTGCTGATGGCGTCGTCGGACATGCCGGAGATCATCGGGCTGTCCCACCGCGCGTTCGTCATGCGCGAGGGTCGGTTCGTCGGCGAGCTCGACCGCGACGCCCTCGACCATCCGGCGGTGCAGGAATCCGTGTTCCGGATGGCGACTGCACTCGACGGACCCATACACGTCCCACATCCCGACCCGGAGGAACAATCGTGACCACCCCAGTCGACACCGACACGACCCCGGAGCCGTCCGGCAGCACACCGGTCGTCACGTCGCCGATCACGGGGGAGCCCGTTCGGTTGTTCTCCCGCGAGTGGATCGGCGGCATCGCGCTGCGCTACTCGATGGTCATCATCATGCTGCTGGTGATCGCCTACTTCAGCTACCGCAGTGCGCGTTTCGGCACCGTGGACAACCTGCTGACCATCCTGGTCGCCGCGGCCCCGTTCGCGCTGATCGCGCTGGGGCAGACGCTGGTGGTCCTCACCGGCGGCATCGACCTGTCGGTCGGTTCGGTGATCGCGGTGTCCGCCATGGCGGGTGCGGCGACCGCCAAGGCCAACCCGGGGCAGGTCTGGATGACCGTCGGAGTGGCGATGATCGTCGGCCTGGCGGTCGGCTCGCTCAACGGAATCATGGTCTCGCGCATCAACGTGCCGCCGTTCATCGCGACGTTGGGCACGTTGACCGCTGGCTCGGGTCTTGCCTACGTGATCGGCGGCGGTGCGCCGATCAACGGGTTGCCCGCCGAGTTCGGCTCCATCGCCAACACCAAGATCCTCGGTCTGACCATCCCCGTCCTCGTCATGATCATCGGCATCATCGTGCTGGCGATCGTGATGAAGCGGACCACCTACGGCATGCGCGTGTACGCCGTCGGCGGCAACCGCAACGCCGCCGAGATCGCCGGCATCAACGCCAAGAACGTCTTGTTCAGCGTGTACGCGTTGTCCGGTCTGCTGGCGGGCATCTCCGGGGTCATGTTGGCCTCGCGCGTCATCTCGGGCCCGCCGAACCTCGGACAGGGTTACGAGCTCGACGCCATCGCCGCCGTCGTCATCGGCGGCGCCAGCCTGATGGGCGGCCGCGGCACCATCTGGGGAACCGTGTTGGGCCTGTTCATCATTCAGACGCTCAACAACGGCCTCGACATCCTGGTGGTGCCCGCCTACTGGCAGGACGTCATCAAGGGCGTCCTCATCGTGGCGGCCGTCGCCGTGGACGTCTGGTCCACCCGGCGCCGAACATGACCCAAGCTCGTCAACCGATCGACCCAACGGAAGTGAGACACCAGATGAGACTGACAACGAAGTTCGTCGCCATCGCCTCGGCGGGGCTGCTGGGGCTGGGCCTGACCGCCTGCGGCGCCGGTGACACCGACGCCAAGAGCGGCAAGACCAAGATCGGCGTGTCGGTGTACGACATGAGCTCGTTCATCACCGCGGGCAAGGAGGGGATGGACCAGTACGCCAAGGACAACGACATCGAGCTGGTGTGGAACTCGGCGAACCTCGACGTGTCCACCCAGGCCAACCAGGTCGACTCGATGATCAACCAGGGCGTCAACGCGATCATCGTCGTGCCCGTGCAAGCGGATTCGCTGGCACCGCAGGTGGCCTCGGCGAAGGCCAAGGGCATCCCGCTGGTGCCGGTGAACGCCGCGCTCAACAGCAAGGACATCGCGGGCAACGTACAGCCCGACGACGTCAAGGCCGGTGAGCAGGAGATGCAGATGATGGCCGACCACCTCGGTGGCAAGGGCAACATCGTCGTGCTGCAGGGGCCGCTCGGCCAGTCCGGCGAACTCGACCGCACCAAGGGCATCAAGAACGTGCTCGCCAAGTACCCCGACATCAAGGTGCTGGCGATGGACACCGCCAACTGGAAGCGCGACGAGGCGGTCAACAAGACGAAGAACTGGATCTCGGGGTTCGGACCGCAGATCAACGCCGTCGTCTCGGAGAACGACGACATGGGACTCGGTGCGCTGCAGGCGCTCAAGGAGTCCGGTCGCAACGACGTGCCGATCGTGGGCATCGACGGCATCGAGGACGGTTTGAACGCCGTCAAGAGCGGTGAGTTCATCGGCACCTCACTGCAGAACGGCACCGTCGAGTTGTCCGCGGGCTTGGCCGTCGCCAACGCGTTGGCCAAGAAGGAGCAGGTCAACACCAACCCGGTCTACATCATGCCGGCGATCACGAAGGACAACGTCGACGTCGCGATCCAGCACGTGGTGACCGACCGGCAGAAGTTCCTCGAGGGACTCAGCGCACTGACCGCCCAGAACCTCAAGACCGGTGACATCGCCTACGAGGGCATCCCCGGCCAGAAGCAGCCCTGAGCATCACCACACCACCACCAGAAGAGAAAGCGAATAGATGAGACTGACGACCAAGCTGGGCGCCGTCGCCTCGGCGGGCCTGCTGGCACTGGGCATGACCGCGTGCGGCGCGGGTGACACCGAGGCCAACAGTGGCACCACGAAGATTGGTGTCACGGTGTACGACATGAGCTCGTTCATCACCGCGGGCAAGGAGGGCATGGACACCTATGCCAAGGCCAACGACATCGAATTGGTGTGGAACTCGGCCAACAACGACGTGTCCACCCAGGCCAGCCAGGTCGACTCGCTGATCAACCAGGGTGTCAAGGCCATCATCGTGGTTCCGGTGCAGGCGGATTCGCTGGGGCCGCAGATCGCTTCGGCGAAGGCGAAGAACATTCCGCTGTTGGCAGTCAACGCCGCACTCGACAGCCCCGATCTCGCTGGCAACGTGCAGCCCGACGACGTGGCGGCCGGTGCCCAGGAGATGCAGATGATGGCTGACCGCCTCGGCGGCAAGGGCAACATCGTGGTCCTTCAGGGTCCGCTGGGCGGTTCCGGTGAGATCAACCGCGGCAAGGGCATCGACCAGGTGCTGGCCAAGTACCCCGACATCAAGGTGCTGGCCAAGGACACCGCCAACTGGAAGCGCGACGAAGCGGTCAACAAGATGAAGAACTGGATCTCCAGCTTCGGACCGCAGATCAACGGCGTCGTGTCCCAGAACGACGACATGGGGCTCGGGGCGCTGCAGGCGCTGAAGGAAGCCAACCGCACCGACGTGCCGATCGTCGGCATCGACGGCATCGAGGACGGCCTCAACGCCGTCAAGAGCGGTGAGTTCATCGGCACCTCACTGCAGAACGGCACCGTGGAGCTCTCCGCCGGGCTGGCAGTGGCCAACGCACTGGTGAAGAACGAAGAGGTCAACAAGGCGCCCGTCTACGTGATGCCCGCCATCACCAAGGACAACGTCGACGTCGCGATCCAGCACGTCGTCACCGAGCGCCAGAAGTTCCTCGACGGTCTGACCGAGTTGACGGCCCAGAACCTCAAGACCGGTGACATCGCCTACGAGGGCATTCCGGGGCAGAAGAAGCCCTAGAACGCATGCGACGACACGGGGCCGGCCACACACGTGGCCGGCCCCGTTCGTCGTAGGCGATGAGTTACCCGGGCCCGATTGGTCGGTACTGACATGACCTTTCAACACGTCTTGGCCGTCGTACCCGTCACCGATCTGAAGACCTCGCGCGCGTTCTACGAGAAGCTGTTCGGTCGCGGGCCCGACAACGAGCCGATGCCGTCGTTGGTGGAGTGGCAGGTGGTGCCCGGCGGCTGGGTGCAGGTGTTCGTGGATTCCGAACGCGCGGGCTCCGGACTGGTGAACTTCGCCGTGGACGATTTGGCGGCACACGTGGCCGACGCCAGGGACCGCGGGCTTGCACCCGGGGCGGTGGAGGTCGCGACCAAGGGCGTCGAACTCTCGACGCTGGAAGACCACGACGGCAACCTGATTCGACTGATCGGCAACTTCCGCGTCGACTACTGACCGCACGGATCAGACGTTGTGCGCGCACAGCATCGCCCGCCACGCAGTGGCGGCGGCCGGCCGCTAGGGCTTTGGCTCCAAAGGATGACGCGCCAAGTCCAGCACCTCTTCGGTGGTGAGCGGACTGTGCGGGTGCTGCGACAGACACCACGGTGTCGAGATCTTGTGGAACGCAGTGCCTTCGAGCGCGGCGTAGAAGTTGCCGGCCCGCAGGCGGCCGATGTCGGGCACCAGCCCACCCTTGACCCGCGCCATCTCCTTGGCTACGGCGATCTGCACGGGCGCGTTCAGCAATCCGAAGAACTGCGTCGCGGCGTTGCCGGGGATGTTGGGGTTCAGGCCGCGAGGAGCCTGGGTGGCGAAGACCAACCCTAGGCCGTACTTGCGGGCCTGCGACGACAACGCCAGCGTGCTCTGCAGGCACGCCGTCGAGCGTCCCGACGGCGCGAAGTTCTGCGCCTCGTCCATCACCAGCAGACCGCCCAACGGCCGGTCACCGGCCGGGTTGCGCTTGATCCAGGCGAACAGCGCCATCTGCAGCTGGTTGACGAAACCTTCACGCTGCTGGTCGTTTTGGAGTCCGACCATGCTGATCACCGAGACCCTGGAGCGGTACCCCTGCGAGGGGGTGAGCAGCATGCCGGCCAGGAAGCGGCCGCTCGCGTCGAAGCCGATGCGCCCGTGCTCGTGTCGCTGCCGGGCACTGCGGTCAGTGCACGCCGCCAGTTGTTCACGCTCGACCGCGCGCAACTGCCGTGGCGCATCGCCGGCGATGCCGACGCGATCACATGGTCGGCCAGCGGCCCGCTACGCATCGCATTGACCGGCCCGAACGGCTGCGGCAAATCGACGTTGCTGCGCATGCTCGCGGGCGAGCTTTCGCCGCGTTCAGGTGCATGCACGACGCACGTGAGCGCCGCGTATCTCGACCAGCGGCTCGCGCTGCTCGATCCCGATCGTTCGATCGTCGAGCAACTGGGGCTGCTCGATACGCCGCTCGCCGAAGGCGACCTGCGCAGCCGTCTGGCGCTGCTGCAGCTCGACGCGGTGCGCGCGACGCAGCCCGCGCGGCAGCTGAGCGGCGGCGAACGGCTGAAGGCCGCGCTCGCCTGCGCGCTGTGGCGCGGCGTGCCCGCGCAGCTGCTGCTGCTCGACGAGCCGACCAATCACCTCGATCTCGAATCGGTGCGGGCGATCGAAGCCGCACTGGCGGGCTTTCCCGGCGCGATCGTGGTCGCGTCGCACGACACCGCGTTTCTCGCGGCGCTCGACCCGACGCACACGATGCAATGGCATCGCGACGGGTGGCGCTACGAACCCGTCGCCTGAGGAGAACGCAGCGGTATCAGCCGGCGGTGCGGAACCGCAGCACGCCGTCGTCGCCCTGCTCGCGCACGAGTTCGCCCGCGAGCCACAGCAGGTTCAGGTGCGCGAGCGCCTCGCCGAGCGCGAACGTCATCTGGTGGATGTCGAGCTCGCGCCGGCGGAACATGATCGGCACGACGTCGGCTGCGCTCATCGGCTTTTCCGCGCACGCGACGCGCACTTCGGCCAGGCGCGCGTCATGGTGCTCGCGCAGTTGCGTGATGCGCGTACGCACGCCGCGGAACGGCTTGCCGTGCGACGGCAGCACCAGCGTATCGGGCGCCATCGTCTCGTAGCGGCCGAGCGACTGCAGGTACAGCGCGAGCGGGTTCGCTTCCGGTTCGAGGTCGAACACCGACACGTTCGTCGAGATGCGCGGCAGCACCATGTCGCCGGAGATCAGCACGCTGAAGAATTGATTGCACGCGATGTCGCGGAAACCCGCGTACGCATGCGGGTTTCCCGGTGCAGCGCCTTGT
>NZ_JBEXUA010000020.1:0-58920 GCF_040614235.1 Mycobacterium sp. NPDC006124
TCGAAGAATCACGCGATGACCTTCATTCGATCGGCTACGACACGCCGGGGCTCGAGATTCGGCCCGGCTCGTACACCACTCTGCTGGACGCAACCGAGGGCTATGACCGATTGTCATAGCCCTCCCCGTCACCTGCTTGGTGTGTTGATCGACAACCTTGACTACTTCAGTGGCTCGGAGTCCCGGAACCGTCGCAGCACGTTCTCCGTCAATCTGGCGACATTGTTTTCGTACTTGTTGTGCGAAAGGGCCGCAGACCAAGCAATCGACCCCACGGCGAAGAAGCCACCCCCTCCTCGGAGAGCGCCGTAGACGATGTCTGACCGCACGGACGGATGCTCGCTGCCGCCGATCCCCGCAACCATTTCGAAGATCTCCTCGACGACCAATTGATAGGCATCGGTGAATCCTCCCGAGGTGGCCAGCAGGAGCGTGTCAGGGGGAGATCCCAAAGCCGGGTTGTAGAAGTCGACTTCGCATCCGGCGGCGCCGCCGCCGGCAATGCCGAAATCGCCGATCCGCTCAGATTCGCCGATGCCCTCGAAGATGAACTCAGCGCGCGGATCGAAGCTGTCCTCCAACCGCTCGTAGTAGGTCGAATGGTCGAAACCTTGCGAAGACATGCCTACGCCGACCAATCGGTCGGGAGCCTTGCCCTTATCCCGCCATAGCCCCGCTGCTTCTCCGGAATTCGCGTGATGTTGTTCGGCGAAGGGTGTCTGGTGCGGTCGGGTGCCGCCGGACGCACGACGCACCTCAACGACGTGCGAGCTCTCGGGGTCGAAGGATGCGGTGGCGAAGAATCCGTTGCCTCCCAGGTACATCAGACGACCGCCGCCGGCCGTGAAGGCCTCCAGCGCGTCCAGCTCCTTGCGACTGACGTATTCGGGATGGCTGCCGGTGATTACCACGCTGTACTGGTCGAGCAACTCGGAGCCTTCGCGGTCGAGCACTTCGTCAGTGATGGCATCGAACTCGCAACCGATCGTTTCCAACCAGTGGACGAGGAAGAGGTCTGACGCGAGCGTCCACGGTGCGTCGATGGAAAACGGGTAGCAGTAGCGCGGCTGCATCGTGACGATCGGCCGGCGACTGCTGGACAGCACAACGCCGTATCCGTCGTTGTGGGCCTCGTACAAGGAGCGGCCAAACTCCGGGGTTTCTTGCAGCGAAAGGTCTTCAATGTGCACAACCGGAGTGTGGCCGAGCAGGTTCTCCATCGCGTCCGCTTGGAAGGAGACACTGTCGTTCGCGTAGGCGAGGTAGGTTCCGGTCGGGAACAATACCGCCACGTCGCGCCGACGAGACGGGTTCGGGCCCACGAAGAAGGGGACGTGGTGGTCCACGCCATCGACGGTGAGTCGGAATGCGTAGACGCCACTGTCCATCGTCTCGGGCACACTGAAGATCAGCGCAGCTGGCCAGTCGGCGTCGGTGATGTCGTCGTCATGAAACATGATGGCGTCGTACTCGTCCGGCGACTGCCTGAAATCGCGAACGATGCCGTTGTGCCCAGGACCGGTGACAGCACGCACGGGGCTGTTCACACATGTGCCGTGAAGCTCGTTGACGGATTCGTCAACAACGTGGGTCAGCAGTAGACCATCGGGCCTGTCACTGCGGCCAAAGTGCCAACGCGCAACCTGCTCGTGGCCTTCGGAGGTAGCGCGATCTACCGAGAGCGCTCCGATCTTGCCGTTGAAACTCGCCGTCGCGACCCATCGACCTTCGGCAGGCGCCGCCAGAGCGCCGATCCGGAACGCCGAGCTGCTTGGTGAGAAGCTTGCATCCGTATGTGCGCGTACGGACTCCGGTTCGGCGCCGGAGGCCGCGGCGACGTGCAGATCTGTAGGGCTTTTGAGGGGAGTGCACTCGAAGGATATCTCCCCGGCCTGCGTGGGCACTTTCAAGACCAGCTGATACCAGTGGTGATTCTGGAGCTGTCGGTTCATCGCGACGGTCTGAAGAGCCCCGCCTGCGGCGTAGGTAAAGGTTGGCCGACCGTCGTCCAGGCTAAGTGCCCATCCTCGCAAATTCTCGGTATCTAGGTTGCCCATGATCGCCTGCGAAGCTTCAGTCAGCGTATTCGACGCATTGCTGATGTTGTAGGCACCCACCGAGCTCTCTTGGTCACCTCCTCGCAACGTGGGGTAGACGGCAACAGAGATCTCCAGGCCCAGTGGACTGGCCAGAAGTTCACCACGGTCAGGGATCTCGACGAAGGAACCCGGAACGCATCGGTAGTGGGTGCCGGGGTACTGCCCGTCGATGTCGCTCGGCACCAACGTCTCGATGAAGCCTGGGCCCTTCGAGCCTTCCCACCCGTGGTGCAGGCGAACCACGGCGACATCGTAGACATCGCTGTCACGGCAGCTGACGTGCAGGGACAGGGACTCTCCCACGCGTGCCGAGAAGCGATCCGTGTAGCCGTAGATCTTCTGCTGAAGGCTGCTCTTACCGTTCATCGTCCCTCATTTTCGGTCTTGGATGAAGACGTCTTGCGCGTGTGGACACGTTCGAGAAAGTCCCGACGGCGTGCGTGGAACACTGCTCTCGCCGCGTCGTCCACGGAGTCGTATCTGGCGTCCTCGATTGCGAAGTTCCCGGGCGCGCCAAGCGTCACTCGGCCGATCGCCCAGGGGCCATCGGGACCGTACGAGAAGATTAGGTGCTTGCCGACGACCGCATCATTGCGCAGGAAGCGCAGCACTCGATTGGTGACGTCGTCGATGATGTCGGAGGGTCTCTCGTCGTGGTGCTGGACGACCTGGTCAGTGAGCTCGGCGAAAATACGCTGTTCGTAGCGCCGTTCGAAGACCCGCCGAATCTCAGCGAGTCTGTCCGTCGATGTTCGACTCATGTGAGCCTTTCTGTCTTGTCGTGGGCGGTTCAGACCGATTTACGTGCACATGTGGTTGGCGGCGAGACTTTCGGTGGCCTTCTGGTAGAGGGTGCGCCATGGACGAAACGTCCTGTCAGACACGCTCGTTCAGTCGCCTGTGCGACCGATCATCGAAGGCAGTGCGTGATTACGCACTATTCAGGCAACCATTGGCAATGAAGCGTCTGTCGATACACGGACATTTGGCAAGGATTCCGGCGTGATGACGCAACCGCGGGAGACCACTCGCGTCCGGTCGCCGATGGCACCGGTTGCATTCACGACGACTGCCGTGGAGATGCAGGTGATCCCATCCCTCACTGCGTGGGCTCCACGCTGGGAACCAAGTGGACGTCCTTGGCGCACCACTGAACTTGGAGCGCATCTCCAGGTGCGGGAACCAGTGCCGTGTCACCGGCCACCAGTGCGGTCATTTGGGTGCGCCCGTTGTCCACGTCGAACGCCAAGCTCGAACCGGTCCCCAAATACGCAGCCTGCTTGGCGATTCCGTCGACCGCGAGCCATCCATTCGGTACTGGCGTGCCGACTGGCCGCACGTGTAAGGCCTCTGGCCGGAGCACAGCCCGGCAGCGGCTACTGGGAACCTGCAACCTGGTGTCGACCTCGAACTCGGCTCCGATGTCGAGGCGCACCGTGGTGATGCTGCCGGTCTGCTTCACAACGGCGGCGTCCAGTTGGTTCGCGACCCCGACGAAACTTGCGACGAAGGAGGATTCAGGCCGCGCGTACACATCCTGTGGCGTCCCGATCTGCTCGAAGTGACCGTCGCGCATAACTGCGATTCGGTCAGACATCGTCAATGCCTCTTCTTGGTCATGCGTCACGTAGACGAACGTGATCCCCACGTCGCGCTGAATGCTCCGCAGCTCCCATTGCAGTGCCTTTCGCATCTTTAGATCGAGTGCGCCGAGCGGTTCGTCGAGCAACAACACCTTGGGCAAATTGACCAGCGCTCGTGCCAGTGCCACGCGCTGCTGCTGGCCGCCGGACAGTTGGCCAGGTTTGCGCGACATGTGTGATGTCAAGCCCACCCTCTCGAGCTCGGTACCCGCCTGCTTGCGAGCTTCGCGAGGCTTAATACCCTTCCGACGGAGACCATAGGCAACGTTGTCGAGCACACTGAGGTGGGGGAACAACGCGTAGTGCTGGAACACCGTGTTCGTGGGACGACGCTCGGGAGGCACACCAACGACGTTGTTCCCGCCAATGAGAATCTCTCCTGCAGAGGGGGATTCGAAGCCGGCCACCATCCGCAGTGTCGTGGTTTTGCCACATCCCGAAGGGCCAAGCAAGGTGAAGAACTCGCCGCCGTCGATGGTGAGGTCGAGATTCTGCACGACGACGTCATCTCCGTAGCGCATCTGAACGCCGCGAAGTTGCACCTGGCTAGCGTGTGGTTGCGACTCGATCATTTCTCTGACAACTCCGGGCTAATTTTATTTTCGGCGATTCGTCGGCCGGTTTCGGCCACGACGAGGATTACTAGTGATGCGCCCAGGGCTGCCACGGCGACAGCCATCACTTCCGGCAACTGCTGAGGAAACCTGAGCTGACTGAAAAGGTAGACGGGAAAGGTTGGCCGTTCCCCAACGACGAAGGACGCTACGGCGTATTCGTCGAACGAAACAGTGAAGGCAACCAGCAGCGCGGAGAACGTCGCGGGTGCCATGAGAGGCGCGGTGACTTTCCAGAAGGTGATGAACTCGCTGGCCCCCAAATCACGCGAGGCCTCGTGCAGTGCGGCCGGGATCTGTGCCAAACGCGGTTGCAGGATGAGCACGACGAATGGCAACGTCAGGACAACGTGCCCGAGGATCACCGTGGCCAGAGAGCGTTCCACTCCGAGAAGTCGTAGCAGCATCAGCAGCGAGACGCCCAGCACCACATACGGCATGACCAGAGGACTCATGAATAGCGTTGCCAAAGCGCCCTTTCCGCGACTTCCGCCCCACCGTTGGAGACCGAGCACCGCGCTAAGTCCGATGACGACACTCAATACTGCGGTCCACGTGGCGGTGATGACGCTGGCCCAGATTGAGTCCAGAAGCGGCCCATTGGAAAACGCGTCCGCGTACCACCGGGTCGTGGCGTCTGTCAGCGGAAGGGCAGGCACAGCATTGTCGTTGAAGCTGAACACCACCAAAACCGCGATCGGGGCGTACAAGAGGAACACCACGACCCAGAACCAGGACCACAAGGTTCTGCGGCCGCCGCGGCTGCAGGTGACGTCACTCATCGCACCATCCCAACCGAAGCGCCGCCTGAGCGGAGCGAACGGACGAACAACATGGTCGTCAAGGCGACCGCGACAAAGAGGGCTATTGCGAGAACAGACCCTGTCTGCCAGTCGAACCCGGCGCCGAACGCATCGGCAACCGAGTTGCCGTACAGGAATCCGCCCGTCCCGCCCACCAGCGTGGGGGTGACGTACTCGCCGATGACGGGGATGAAGGCGAAGGCGAACCCTGCCACTACGCCGGGGAGCGTCAGCGGCAGCGTGATCGTCCGAAACGTGACCAGTCGCCGCGCCCCCAGATCGGCTGCAGCCTCGAATAGGCGTTGGTCGAGCGAGGTAAGCGAAACGAAGATCGGTAGGACTACGAATGGCAGCCAAACATAGATCAATACGACTGTGACCGCCGTCGTACTGTAGATGAACTGGATGGGCCGACCGTCCGCGTTTATCCCGGTATAGGCCAGAAATGAGTTGAAGACTCCGTTTTCGCTCAGGACGACCTTCCATGCCAGCACTCGAAGGAGGAAGCTGGTCCAAAAGGGCACCATCACCACCAGCAGTAGCGTGAAGCGCCGCCGCCCCGCCAGCATCGCAAGTGCATACGCGACTGGGTAGGCAAGCAAAACGGCAACTACCCCGACGATCAACGCCGTGCGTATCGACTTCCACAGCAACGGGAAGTAGATGGAGCTGTTGAAGAAGGCGCTCCATCCTTCGACGTTGAAGGTGGGGTCGTCCGGGAAGACGCGGATCAGACCGACGCTGTAGAGGGCCAGAAGGATGATTGGAGTGACAAAGAGCAGGATTAGCCAACTCGCGGGGGTAATTAGGAGACCGGCGCGGACCGCGGCGTCTTTCCGGTGGTTGATCACGACGCCTTGACTTCATCCCAGGCCCGGCCGTATTCCGTGCGCTTGGGGCAGTGCCCCATGAAGAAGGCCGCCGGCGGGCTGAAGGGACCCGGCTTGTCCAACCCGAGCTGCGACCGCACGTCAGGCCTCATCGTGCCGTAGTTCACCTTGCGATTTGGGGAGACCATTCCGAGAACATCAAGCTCGTATTGGCCGGAAGGGGCGCTAAGCCATGCGCTTGCAAAGTCGTGGGCGTGGCGCGGATTGCTCGAGCCCGAGGTCAGCATGAATCCGTCGCTCCACGCGAGCCTGCCTTCCTTGGGCTGCATGTATGTGACGTTGGCACCAGCGGCCGCGAGCGCGGTGTACACATACGAATTTCCCGCAGCGACGGCGATGTTGCCCTGCTGTAGATCGGTCTGAACGTCTGTCGGCGACGAGGTGATGTTGCGGACAAGCTTCTTCTTTTCGATCAAGAATTTCTTTGCTGCATCGAGTTCAGCCGCGCTCATGTTTAGCGGGTCCGACACACGCTGGTAAATGCCGGTAATCGTCATCATGTCAACGGGACCGTCGTACCAAGTTATCTGGCCCTTGTATCGATCGTCGAAGATCAGGCTCCACGAATTCTCTGTGGGTTCGACCCGGTCGTTGCGATAAAGCGGTGCGTTGAAGCCGAAGTCGGTAGGGATAGAGACCTGTGCGCCGTCAATCTGGCCGTACTTCAGAAGCTCCGGATCGAGTTGCGAGAAGTTCGCGATCGCGGAAGTGTCCCACGGCTGCACCAACTTTGCGTTTTCGAAATCGAGTGCATAACCCACCGAGGCCTGCACGATATCGGTCCTGAGGCCTGACTGGACCTTCGCAAATGCCTGTGCATCGGAGTCGAGGAACTGGAACGTCGGCGTCTTGCCCGGGTACGCCGCGGCATATTCACCCCATAGCTCCGGTGCCTCGAAGCCACGATAGGTGTAGACGCCGAGGTCACCTGGCTCGTCGGCCGCAGAACCCATCGGAGACGGCGTGGAGTTTGATGTGCTCGAACCACAGGCAGCCAGGATTGGGCCCCCGACGGCCAACAATCCAGCTGTTAGTACACTTCCCCGAAGAAAGTCCTTGCGGCTGAAGGCGTGTTGACGTGACATGTGCGTAGCCCCAATCTGTGCAGAAAATAGTTGAACATCGAGTAGCGGTCTCATCCCCGTATGCGGGTACGAAATTCTCTGTCTCGCTTCGGCTTCGAAGCGGATCCCCAAGTCAGACAGCAGAACTCCGGCTGCCGTCTGACTCAACTGCACTTGTAGCGAGTGCTTTGACCGTCGTGCGCGCGGCGTTGGGAGCGATCAGCGTTGGCGAGGAGCGCGCAAATCCCTGTGCCAGTTCTGCCTGGGTGACCTCAACGTCCCCTTCCTCTCGCCAGGGGAGTACTCCTAGACCCGGTTCGGCACGTGCCGCATCCGACCGCGCGTTCCCGGGCCGGGTGGTTTCGGGGACGTACGGTCAATTGCCCGATGAACAGTGGCCCTTCTGTGTCGGCGACCACAGTCACTCAGTGAAAGTAACCGATGTGGATGGTTCCCGCAACAGATTGATGGACAATCGGTTGACGAACGATTGTCTACGACGCGCACAAAATGCTCACTGGAGTCGCCGCGCTTCCGCTTGGTGGGCGGGAACGCGGGGTCATCACGCGTAGCTTTGGGAGATTCACTTCAATCGTCGCGGGCGTTCACCACTGCGGATGGAGTGCCAGTGAAGGTCGCTGGGATTCATGCCCAGTCTGGAGCTTGCGTCGGGTGGAGCTCGGATTCCGTTGGCCGTGACGCCGCTGCAGTTGAGGGTCCGCGGCCGCGCGGGCGGCGCCTGGCTAGACCGCAATCATTGACCAGTCCCGTAGTCGAACACATTTCGGTAGCAGTGATACGGGGCGAACACCCGCCGAGGACACCCTTGCCCGAGCAGACGCTCGCCGCCGAGTTCGACATCTCACGAGGTACAGCCCGAGGAGCGCTTCGAGCATCATGTGACCGTGGCTTAGTCGAGATTCACCCGCATCGGGGCGCCGTCGTGCAGAGCAACGGACAACAACGAGTCAGCGAGGTCTTCAGTCTCCGGGCGTTACTGGAGTGCTACGCCCTGCGGAACGCGCTCACGGGCGATCTCGCGTGGACGGCTTCGATCTCGGCGACGTCGTCGACGTGCAGTCGCTGCTACTGGACCCCACCCCGTATTCATCACTGCAGCAATCAGATAAGGATTCTTAAATGTGTCCATCGCCACCACCGTCGGACACATGCTCGCCGGCCTCATCGCCGCCATCATTTTCCTCGGCGTGCTGTTCCTGGTCGCGCCGCGCGCGGCGGCCGCCGGTTACGCCGTGCGTGCCTACCTGAGTGTCAAAGGTCGTCCATGACATCGCCTCGGGACTGTTCGTGATCATCCCGATGATCGCCGGGGCCAATGTCATCGTGTTGCCAGGGTGCTGGGAGGTCGAACGGGGACGGCTCTCGAAGACCTTGTCCTCCGGGGACCACTGCCAAGGGCTACGACCTTGCGTTGCTTTGGCCCGTGTCATGTCCGAAACTGAGCGCTGCGAAACGAGACTTGGGGAATCTACGGTCCGCGGTTCGTAGCGGGTGGGTCGGCTCCGAGCCTGGAAAGCGTTCCAGAGGGCGCTTGGACGCTCGGCTCAGTTGTCACGAGGTTGTCACAGCACGCACGAAACGCACCGCTATGGGAGGGCATGTTCTGACATCGTTGCAGCAGGTCGGCGACACCCAGGAGACTGCGGGACACCCGCGGACCAGGCGTTCTACGGACTGTAAATCCGTCGGCTAACGCCTACACAGGTTCGAATCCTGTACCTGCCACACAGCTCAGCCCCCCTTTCGAGGGGGGCTGATTTGTTCGAACGGCCTGGAGCTGCCAGGAATCGTCACGAGTCGGGCGCACGTCGTCGTAGGTCAGCCGAAGCGTCCGGTGCAACGAGGTCTACGAGGCAAGGGCGTAGCCATCGAGGATGGGTGCCGGGAGAGCTCCGTGCGGTGTTGGTTCGACCAAGGTGCTCACGGCCTGGTTCGACGTATCCCGCTGTGGGAGACGGTGAAGCATGCAGCGCCGCTCGATCGGGTGTCGGTGATCTCGAGCTGTTGTTTTCCAGAGAGAACATGGGTGCGTCGAACTCGACGAGCGGCCGACGCTCGGCGTCGGTGCCGCCAATAGAACTGTCCCACAGTCAATTTCATGCTTACGCCACAAGCGTCGATACCCCAAGAAGCTGCACTGGCACAGGTTCACGAGGTGCGGTAGTGGTGACGGAACGACCTCTACATCCATTTTCGTCGAGCTATTCGACGCCAGGAGGCGAAGGGTGATCTGTGGCAGCAAGGCGAATTCGCCTGCGGTGCGGCCGAGGTCAGAGATTGGTGACCAATTAACCAACGACGTTGATCTGGGTTACAGTACTGCGCGAATCGCGTTGCTGCCACAGGAGCACCGCACCGCGAAGGAGGTCAGCTCAGGACCGGGTCGCAGCCGACTACCCACCTGTTCGGAATGGGTTGCCCAGCAGGTCGACCACCGGAGAGCAGGTTGCCGAACTGATTCGGCAGGCCATCATCACGGGTGCGATCGGACGTAGCGCCCCCCCTGCGCGAAGAGGCGATCGCGGCGCAGTTCGAAGTATCCCGCCGGACCGTGCGGGATGCCCTGCGAATCCTGGAGGGATTCGGACTGGTCCGACATCAGCGGCACAAGGGCACCCAGGTGGCCGATTTCGCCGTCGCCGACATCCGCGACCTCTACAACACGCGTCTGGTGCTGGAAACCGCCGCGGCACGACGGTGGTGCACCGCGGACCCGGCGGCCTCCGACCGAGTGGAAGTTCGTCAACTACACCCCGCTGCTCGTCGGCGGTGTGCTGATCCTGCTGTTCATCTGCTGGCACGTGTCGGTGAAGAAGTGGTTCACCGGACCCATCAAGCAGGTGACGACCGTCGCCGAGGAAGTCGACCTCTTCTAGACCGCCCACCCGCTTCGGCGACAGGCCACTGGCCCTTCGTGTTTCGACGCCTGGTCCCCCGGCCGGCGGCATCAATTGCAGGCGAGTGCGCTGGACCGCGTGTAGTAGCGGGGAGGGCGCGGCGTCAGGAACGCGCGGCGGCCACTGCCGTGGTGGCGACGAACAATTCGGCGATGGCGATCCGTCGGGCGGCCCGGTGCAAGGTCGCTGATTCGAGCGTGCCGTCGGCCGCACGCTTCACGTCGACCTGGAGGACCCCGGCCGGCGTGCCCAGCCGCAACAGCGCCGGCGTCACCCCGCGTAGCGCCCGGGCGACCGTCCCCTCGGCGACCGTCGACGCCGCCGCCACGGCGACCGCCGAGGTCAGCCCGATGGCCGGATGCGGCGCCAGCATGGACAGCATCCGCACGGACACGTCGTAGTCGTCGGCACGCACGGTCTCCCCGGCGGTGGTGAGGTAGTCGCGCGGCGCACCGACGATGCCGACCTTGGGGATGGCATGGCTGATGGGGTCGCCCGGCTTCGACAAGCCCATCCGCAGCGAGGCCTCTCGCCGCAGGGACATCAGGAGCGGGACCTGCTCGGCGATGACGGAGTTGTCCTCCGCTCCGGTCAGGCCGAGATCGGCGGCGTCGAACAGCGCGGCGGGGGCGCCGGTGGTCACCATCGTGGCGGCGTGCGACCGACCCGCGGCGCGCACTCGGTCGACGTGATTGCCGGTCGGCAGCACGACACCGCTGGACAGCTCGGTGAAGGTGAGTCCCACGGGCACCCCAAGGGCCGTGGTGCCCGGCACGGGCGCGTTGCCCTCGGTGGGGATGGCGCCGCCGGGTGTGGCGATCTCGGCGGTGAGGACGGCGCCGGTGTTCTGGTTTCGCATCCGCACCGTGGTGACCGCGTCGTCGACGGCGACGAGTCCCGTTTGCAGGGCGTAGAGGCCGATCGCCGTGGCGCAGTTGCCGCAGTTGCTGCCCCACTCCACGCGGCGGTCACCGATCGCGACCTGGGCGAACAAGTAGTCGACGTCGACGTCGGGTGCGGAAGCGCGCCGTACGACGGCGGCCTTGGAGGTGGTCGAACTGCCACCGCCGACCCCGTCGAGCTGCCGGGGATCCCCGGAGCCGAAGGCGGAGATGAGCAGCGGGTCCATGCCGCCGGCCTGTTCGACGAGCGGGTCGACGTCGACGGCGTTGAACAGCCAGCACTTGCTGGTGCCGCCCCGCATCCACGTTGCGCGAAGTGTGAGCATGTCAGGGGAGACCTTTCTGCACGGCGGATGGTGGCGTGTGTCCACTTTGGCCGCGGAGGGGATGAAGGACAATCGCAGATTCTGCGACCGGGGTTAAGTGCTGCTTAAGTCGGGAAGGTCAGAGCACCGTGGGAACGACGACCAGCAGCGCCCAGCACAGGGCCGGCGCGACCGCGACGACGATGCCGGAGTTCAGCAGCAGCTGTCGGTAGAACCGCGGCCGGGCGATGCCCTGGGCGTTGGCCAGCACCAGTGCACCGTTGGTCGAGAACGGCGAGACGTCGACCACGGTGGCCGAGATGGCAAGTGCGGCAACGACTCCGACGATCGGCAGGGCACCGGTGTGCAAGAGGGGCAGGGCCATCGGGATCACGGCGGCCATCAGTGCGGTGGAGGAGGCGAACGCGGAGGTGACGCCGATGACGTAGCAGAGCACCACGGCGACCAGCAGCGGCGCGCCGAGCGTGATGGCCATACCGGCGAGGTGGTCGATCGTGCCGACTTCCTGCAGCACGGAGATGTAGGTGATCATGCCGGAGACGAGCAGCACCGTGGACCAACTGATGCCGGCGATGGCCTCGTTCTGCTTGGACAGGTCGGTGAAGGCCAGGACCGCACCGGCGGCGATCGCGATGAAGCTGATCGGCAGGTGGAAGACCAGCACCAGCACCAGCACGATTCCGATGAGGGCCAGGGTCAGCTTTTGCACGCGGGTCACCGGGGTCGGCGCTGCGTCGAGGAGGACCTCGGTCTGCACGGGCCGGGTCAGCAGCCCGGTCCCGCCCGCGCCACTGCCGCCGCCGGTGGGCGCGTGGTCCTGGGAACCCGCGCCGCCGGTCGCGTTCGGCTCCTCGGTGACGGCCGAACCGGTGGCGCTGAACTCGAGGTTGCGGGTGCGCGCCAGGGCGGCGTACCCGATGACGGTGAGCACCGACAGCAGCAGGTTGACGCCGTAGCTGGCGAAGAAGAGCGTCCACGGGCTGATGCCGAGTCCATTGGATTCGACGATGTCGCACACCAGCACGCCGGATACCGAGATGGGGGAGAACGCGCCGGCGTGCGCGCCGTTGATCGTCATGATGCCCATGACCAATGGGCTCATCTTGGTTCGTGCGGCGAACGACATGGCCGCCGGGGAGATCAGGGCCACCGCGGCGGGGCTGAAGGTTCCGAGCGCAGTCAGTGCCGAGCCGCAGAAGAAGAACACCCACGGAACCAGGGTGACGCGACCGCGGACCGCCCGGATGCACGCGTTGACCAGCAGGTCGATCGTGCCGTTCTTCTTGGCCATGCCGAAGAAGTACGTGACGCCGATGATGGTCAGCACGATCGAGCTGGGAAATGCGGAAAGGATCTCCTTGTCGTCGTATCCAAGCATGAAGGCGCCGACGGCGAACGCGCCGATGAAGCCGAGGATCCCGACGTTGATTGGAAAGAAGGTGGCGATGACGAACATCGCCACCAACGCGATCAGGGGTAGTACTTCAACAGAGGTCATGCGGTGCTCTCAGTTCTAAGACGGAGGCGCATACAGGCGAGCTGCCATCCCGCGAGGGCGCAAACGGCATGGTGCTCGGTGTCACACGCTGCATTGATGATTTCCTAGATCACAGTAGAAACGGCATGACTTAACGAAAATGTCGAATTGGTACAGTGCACTTAAATCTTGCTTAACCCCTGCGAGGACGGTCGTTATGGACACCAACCGCATGTTCACGCTCCGCGAGGTCGCCGCCCATGGATCCATCACCGCAGCCGCCGACGCCCTCGGCTACACCACCTCGGCGATATCGCAGCAGATTGCCAAGCTGGAGAAGGAGGCTGCGCAGCCGCTCCTCGAGCGCCATGCCCGGGGCGTAGTACTCACCGAGGCGGGACGCGCGGTGGTCCGCCACACCGAGCGAATCCTGGTCGAATTACAGGCCGCGGACGCCGAACTGGCCGAGATTCGCGGGTTGCGTGCAGGAGTCCTGGCGATCGGCACCTTCCCGACGGCCGGCTCGTCGCTTTTGCCGCTGGTGATCAAGGAGTTCAAGACCCGCCACCCCGGGGTGGACCTGACGGTGCTCAGCGGCCGGTTCTCTCGGCTGGTCGACTCGTTGCGCCGGCGTGAGACCGAACTATCCCTGCTGTGGGACTACGAATGGAACAGGATCGACGATCCGACGTTGACCTACCACCACCTGATGAACGACCCGACGATGCTGCTGGTGTCCGAGCACCACCGGCTCGCCGATCGGGACTCCATCAGCATCGGCGAGCTGCGAGACGAGGCGTGGGTGGTGCGGGCCGACGACCACCCGGTGGCACAAACACTCGAAAAGCTCTGCCAACAAGGCGGCTTCACCCCACGCACCAGTGTGTTCGCCCACGACTACGGCGAAGTGCAGGCAATGGTCGCAGTCGAACTCGGCGTCGCGATCGCACCGCGGCTGGCGGTGATGAACCCGCGACCAGACGTGCGGTCGATCAAGCTGGCGACTCGGCCACCGCAGCGCCGCATCCTCATCGCCCACCTCGCCGAGCGACGTCTCAGCCCCGCCGCCCACGAGGCGATCGCCGTCAGTGCGGCGGCAGCCCGCCGATTGGAGGAGGGCTTCGACCAACGCTGAGGGCCGCGCGGAGGCACCCGGAGCGCACGAATCCTAGGAGCAACGCACCCATTGTGTCCGCACCACGGCCGAGCGATGCTCGAGGGCGACCACGTGAAGGGAGTGCAATGAAGCGAACGAGTCTCGGCGGTCTCGACGTGTCGGTTCAGGGGCTGGGCTGCATGGGGATGAGCGAGTACTACGGGTCCTCCGACTGGGACACCAGCATCGCCACGATCGGCCACGCCGTCGACGTCGGCGTCACCTTGTTCGACACCGCCGACCAGTACGGCGCCGGGCACAACGAGGTGCTGCTGGGCCGCGGAATCGCCGGGCGGCGCGACGAGGTGCAGATCGCCACGAAGTTCGGCATCGACCGCAGCAGCGGCGACGACAAGCGGGTGCACCGTGGCGACCCGCCGTACGTCAAGCGGTCCTGCGAGGCCTCGCTGCTGCGTTTGGGCGTCGACCACGTGGACCTCTACTACCTGCACCGGCCCCCGGACAACGCCGAGATCGAGGACACGGTCGGCGCGATGGCCGAGTTGGTCGAGGCCGGCAAGGTTCGGTACCTGGGTCTCAGTGAAGTCGACGCCGACCTGCTGCGCCGCGCCCACGCGGTGCACCCGATCGCTGCCGTGCAGAGCGAATACTCGCTGTGGACACGGGATGTCGAGCAAATCGCGCCGGTGATGGCCGAACTCGGCATCGGCCTGGTGCCCTACGCGCCGCTGGGCCGGGGTTTCCTCACCGGGTCGGTGCAGGCATCGACGTTGGAGACCAACGACTTTCGCGCACGCAATCCTCGGTTCACCGGCGAGGCGGGTCAGCGCAACCAGGTCATCGCCGAGACCGTCCGCGCGATCGGCGACCGGCTTGGCGTCCAGCCCGCCCAGGTCGCGCTGGCGTGGGTGTACGCCCAGGCGCAACGGCTGGGAGTCTCGGTGGTCCCGATCCCCGGCACCCGCCACGCGGACCGGCTCGACCAGAACGTCGCGGCTGTCGACGTCGAACTCGACGACGCCGCGCTGGCCAAATTGCAACCCCTCAGCGACATGGTGGCCGGCGGTCGCTATGCCGACCGGGGCGGGCCGAGACCCTAGTCACCGTCCAGGCCGTGCTGGCCATTGGTTCGACCGACGACTTCCAGGACCGTTCGAGTGACGTCGTCGACGGTGAATCCGAAATGGCGGTGGAGGTCTGCGGCTGGGCCGGAGGCGCCGAATCGGGTGACCGCGATGATTCGCCCGAGGGGACCGACGTGGCGTTCCCAACCGAACCCGGACGCGGCTTCGACGGACACCCGCGCGGTCAGGGCTGGCGGGAGGACCGAGTCGCGGTAGTCCTCGTCCTGGTCCTCGAACAGGGCCCACGACGGCATGCTGACTACCCGGACCGGAACGCCGGACTCGGCCAGGCGCTCGCGTGCCTGCAACGCCAGCGCGACCTCACTGCCCGTGGCGATGATCAGCGCGACCGGGTCGGTACCGTCGGTCGGATCGGCCAGGACGTAGGCCCCCCGCGCCACCCCGGTTGCCGGTGCCAGCGTCACCCTGTCGAAGACGGGCACGTCCTGCTTGGACAGCACCAAGGCGACGGGTCGGTCGTCGACGGACATGATCACCCGCCAGGCTTCGCGGACCTCGTTGGCGTCGGCGGGACGAAGGTCGACCAGGTTCGGCATCGCCCTCAGCGAGGCGAGCTGCTCGACGGGCTGATGGGTGGGACCGTCCTCACCCATGCCGATGGAGTCGTGGGTGAAGACGTGTATCACCGGTTGGCCCATCAGCGCACCGAGGCGCAACGGTCCTCGCTGGAAGTCCGAGAACACCAGGAAACCGGCCTGAAACGGCCGAAGTCCGCACAGTGCAAGGCCGTTGGCGACCGCGGCGGCCGCGGCCTCTCGGACGCCGAAGTGCAGATTCCGACCGCCGTAGTCCGCGGGCCCGAAGTGCCCGCTGGCACCGCCGAGAGCCGTCTTGGTCGACGGCGCCAGGTCGGATGCGCCGCCCATCAGCCACGGCACCGCCGCCGCGACCGCGTTGAGGACCCGGTGGTTGGCAATCCGTCCCGCCACCGGCCCGTCGGCGGGGCTGAATTCGGGTAGGTCGGCGTCCCATCCGTCGGGCGGCGTCCGGGTGACCATCGACGAAAGCTCCTCGGCCAGTTCAGGATGTGCGCTCTCGTACCGGGCCATTACGCCGTCCCAGTCCTTGTGTCGCCGGGTGCCCCTGGCTCCGACGCCGAGGGCGAACCGCTCGTAGGCCACGTCGGGCACGTGGAACCTTGCCTCTTCCGGCCACCGGTAGAAGCGTTTCGCCGCGCGCGCCTCGTCCTCGCCAAGTGGCTCGCTGTGGGCGGAGGCGGTGCCCTGCTTGGTCGGAGCGCCGTAGCCGATGATGCTGCGGACGATGACGAGCATCGGCGACCCGGTGTGCGAGGTGAACTGGGTGAAGGCCCGTTGTAACGCGGTGAGGTCGTTGGCGTCTGCGACGTAGGTGACGGTCCATCCGTACGCGCGGAATCGCGTCGCCACGTCTTCGGTGAACGCCAGGGACGTCTCGCCCTCGATGGTGATCGCGTTGCTGTCGTAGATCCAGCAGAGGTTGTCCAGTTCGAGGTGACCGGCCAGCGACGCGGCCTCCTGGCCGATGCCCTCCATCATGTCGCCGTCGCCGGCGAGGGCGTAGACCCGGTAGTCGAACACGTCGAACCCCGGCCGGTTGAATCGTGCGGCCTGCCACTTACCGGCCATGGCCATGCCAACGCTGGTGGCGACCCCCGTGCCCAACGGGCCCGTCGTGCACTCGATCCCGTCGGCGAGTTCGTACTCCGGGTGTCCGGCGCAGGGGCTCCCGAGTTGACGGAATCGACGGATGTCGTCCAATTCGATTGCCAGGCGGTCCTGTTCGGCGCTGCGGACGCCGGCCAGGTGCAGCAGGGCGTAGAGCAGCATGGAGGCGTGTCCCGCCGACAGGACGAATCGGTCGCGGTTGATCCAGCGCGGATCGTTCACGTCGTAGCTCAGCGTCTGATTCCACAGGGTGTACCCGACCGGCGCCATCGCCATGGCGGCCCCGGGATGCCCCGACTTGGCCCGCGCGATGGCGTCGATCACCAGCGTTCTGATCGTGTTGACGGCGACGGTGTCGGCGTCGGCATCGACGGTGTCGACGGTGGTGGCGAGCTCTGTCATGTCGATTCCTCTGGTAGTCAGGAGACGTCGTCGCGTCGCCGCCGTATTCCGGCGGCCGGGGCGGCGACGACGGTCGTTACGGTGTCGGGCGGCCGGAGAGCCGCTCAACGAGCCGAAACAGGGCGGAGTGGTCGAGATCGCCATCACCCTGGGCGTCAGCGCTCGACATCAGCTGGGCGACGACGGCACCGAGCGGGGCGGCAGTCCGTGACGTCCTGGCCGCAGCGGTGAAGATACCCAAGTCCTTGTCGTGCAGCGTGATTCGAAATCCAGGGGCGAACTCGCGGGCGACCATGGACCGCGCCTTGCGGGCCATCACGGTGCTGCCCGCCAGCCCGGCCTCGAGGACCGAGATCGCCTTCTCGGTGTCGACCTGCTGCGCTTCGAGGAACACCAGGGCCTCGGCCAGGAGTTCGATATTGCCCGCCACGATCAGCTGGTTGGCGGCCTTGACGGTTTGGCCCGCGCCGATGGGGCCGACGTGGACGATGGTCTTGCCGAGGTGTCGAAGCACCGGGGTGGCATCGGTGACCGACGCCGCGGAGCCGCCGACCATGATGGACAGCGTGCCATCGATGGCGGCCTGTTCGCCACCGCTGACCGGTGCGTCGAGGAAGCGCAGCCCGCGCTTCGCCGCTGCGTCGCCGACGGCGCGGGCGGTGTCGGGGCGGATGGTGCTCATGTCGACGAACAATGCTCCGGGTGCGGCCGATTCGAGGATGCCGTCGGTGCCGAGCGCCACGGCCTCGACGTCGGGGGAGTCGGGGAGCATCGTGACGACCACGTCCGCGTCACGGACGGCGCCCGCGACGTCGTCGGCGGGCCGCATGCCCTTCGCGACCAGCGCGTCGACCTTCGCCCTGGTGCGGCTGAAGCCGACGACGTTCAGGCCGGCGGCGCACAGGTTCGCCGCCATCGGCGAGCCCATGATGCCGAGCCCGATGAAGGCGACGGTCGGATTTCCCGTGGGCGCGCTCATCGAACCACCTCGGCGGCAGTCGAATCGGCTTTCAAGCCTGGCGCCAACTGGTACAGCCAGGCGAGCCCGGCCACCGTGTCACCGGTGGGCACGTACTCCAGCCCGAGGCCTCCGGCGTAACCGGACTGCTCGAGGAGGTCGACCAATCCGATGATGTCGGCGGCCCCGGTGCCGGGTTCGTGGCGACCGGGTGCATCCGCGATCTGCACGTGCCCGATGCGGTCGACGTGGTCGGTCACCACGCGGCGCACGTCGTCGCCGTTGACGGTCAGGTGATACAGGTCGGCCAACAGCGCGATCCTGCCGACCTGCGTCCGCTCGCGGACCCGGGTGATCACGGCGAACGCGTCCCCGGCCAGCTTGAGGGGGTAGGCCTGCACCCCGCTGACTGGTTCGACGAGGACGGTTGCGCCAATGGAGTCGCTGTGCTCCGTGGCGGCGGTGAGGGCGTCGAGGGCCGCCTCGTCCTGTTCGTCGGTGCTCAAGCCGGGGATCCGGTTGCCGTAGAGCGCGTTGAAGGCCGTGACGCCCAGGCGGGCGCCGATGTCCACCGCGACGGCCACGCTGTCGTCGAATTCGCCTCTGCGGGAGGGGTTCGAGACGACGCCTCTATCACCACCGGGCATGTCGCCGGCGAAGAAGTTCAGCCCGCGCAGCACCACCCCGGCGTCGGCGACGGATGCGACGAAGGCGTCGACCTCGGTGGATGACGGCGACGCGCTGGCGAAGGGCCACCAACACTCGATCGCCTCGAAGCCGGCCGCTGCCGCGGCCGCGGCCCGACGTTCGAAGGGCACCTCGGCGAACAGCAGGGAGATGTTCGCCTGCGACCGTGCCCACATTGCGGAAGTCACCACGTCCTCTTTCCAAAACCGTTGGGCTGCAGGGTCGTGCAGCGTCACTGACACTAGGTTTCAGACCACCCCGGGACAATGACGAACACCCGCCGCGATTATTCGTCGATGCCGAACAGTCGGGCCGCCGGCCGAGTAGGCTTGCGCCGCATGACGCAGCCCAATGTCAGCCTTCGCCAGTTGCGCGCGTTTCTGACGGTCGCCGAGCACCGCAGCTTCTCCCGCGCGGCTGAGCAGCTGTTGGTGTCCAACCCCTGGTTGAGCGAGACCATCAAGGACCTGGAACGCCAGCTCAAGGTGCAGCTCTTCGTCCGCACCACCCGGTCGGTCGAGCTGACCGACGCCGGGGCTGTGTTCTCCCATTTGGTCGCCCAGATCCTCGACGACCTCGATGCCGCCATCAAGTCCGCTCAGCGGACCGCCGACCGGGATGGTTCGGCGTTGACTCTGGGCTACACCATCGGGGCGGGCCTCGAGGTCATCCCGTGGTTGCTTAGGACCTTCGCCGCCGAGTATCCGCAGCGCCTGCTGCGGTCGGTGGAGTACGACTTCGCCGATCCCACCGCCGGACTGCGGGACTCCTCGGTCCACGCCGCGATCATCCGGCCGCCGACCGGGCTGGCCGGACTCACCACCTTGGAATTGGTCAGCGAGGACCGGGTGGTGTGCCTCCCTGACGGGCACCCCCTGGCGAGCCAGGACAGCGTGAGCGTGGCCGATCTGCTCAAGGAACCCATCATCGCCGCGCCGAAGGCGCCCGGTCCGTGGCGGGACTACTGGCTCCTCAGCGAGTACCGCACCACCCCCGCCATGGTCGTCGACGAGGCCAGTACTCGCGACGCCGAATTGCACCTCGTCGCCCGTGGCGTCGGCATCAGCGTGACTTCGGCTGGTGCGCAACGTTTCTACTCACGACCGGGTGTGGCCTTCCGCCGCATTCGTGACATTCCCCCATGCGTGGTCGCGCTGGCGTGGTGGCCGGAACACACCGCCAAGGTCGCCGATCTCGTCGCCATCGCGACCGGGTTCAGTGCCGTCGCAGAACAGCTCAGAGCGGCCAACCGCCTTGAGATCCCGTGACCATCATTCGGAGAAGCCGAACAATGGGCCGTCAGCTTCGTCATTGTGTTGGGACGACCGCGGTCATACGGTCGATCCACTCCGATCGGTGGTGTCGTTGCAGCGCTTCGCTGACGCGACGGTCACCGAGTAGGCGTCAGCAGATCCCCAGCCGCTGCTAAATGCAGCGGCACTCCGGCCCGAGGGCCGCCGCACGAGAAATGGGAAGCATGACCTCACCAGTAAGTTCACCGGGAACACAACCCAAGCTGCGGCGATCCTTGGCGACGTGGGCGGCGATCTCGCTGTCCGTGGCGGCCATGGGCGCCAGCCTGGCGGTCAACATCAACCCCCAGGGCGCAGGAGCGACCGTGGGCCGAGCGGTCCCACTGACCTTCATCCTCGCCACCGTCGGAGTGCTGTTGGTCGCCTACGGATTCGCCAGGATTTGCAGCCGACTCAGCCACGCCGGCTCGGTCTTCGGATTGACTGGCGTGACCCTCGGCCCGCGAGCCGGCGTGGTCGCCGGCTGGTCGCTCCTGGGCGCCTACCTGAGCTTCATGCTGACCACGTCGATGACGGCGGGCATCTTCGGCGCCGAATTCCTCCGTGGCCTTGGCCTTTACGAGACCACCCCCGACATCGTGCCCTGGATCATCGCCCTGGTCGCAGTGGGTATCGCCACGCTGCTGGCCATCTCGCCGGTCAAGAAGTCGATGGCCACCCTGCTCTGGGTGGAGATCTGTACGACCGCGGTCATCGTGGTCATCGCCGTCGTGGTCGTCGCCCGTGTGGTCGGTGGCAGCGCTCCCGGTGGGCAGCGATTCACCCTCGACATGTTCAGCGTGCCGCCCGGCATCTCGACCAGCACGCTGTTCCTGGGCATCGTGTTCGGCTTCCTGTCGTTCGCCGGCTTCGAAGCGGCTGCCAGCCTGGGCGAGGAGACGACCAATCCCAAGCGGGCCATCCCGATTGCCATCTTCGGCGTGGCCTTGTTCGGCGGTCTGTTCTACATCGTGGGAACCACCGTCGAGATGCTTGGCTTCGGCACCGATGCCGCTGGCGTGGAGGCATTTTCGAAGTCGGCGTCGCTGTTCGGCACGTTGGGTGAGCAGTACGTCAGTCCCGTCGTCGGCGATCTGGTGACCTTGGGCACCGCGATCTCCGCGATGGGTTGCGCATTGGCCACCGCGGTCGCCGCGTCACGGCTGCTGTTCGCGCTCAACCGAGGGGCTTTCGAACGCCGTGGCTTCACCAAGGTCTCGGCCAAGTCCGGCACCCCGATCAGCGCGACGTTGTTCGTCTGCGGGCTCGCCGCGGCGATCATCGTGCTGATGCGGTTGTTGGTCACCGACGCCGCCTTCGACCTGTTCGCATGGTCGGGAACCGTTGGCACGCTGGTGCTCCTCGTGGCGTATGCATTGTTCTCCGTCGGCGCGTGGTACTACCTCTGCATCCGGGCGCCGCGGCTGGGTCACCGGGCGGCACCCCTGGACTACGTAGTGCCGCTGCTGGCGATCGCCGTTATCGGCTACACCATGTTCCGCAACGTCTCGCCATGGCCTGCGACGGGCGCTGGACGCGCCAACATCGTCATCGCAGCGGCGTGGGTGATCGCGATCGTCGTGGTCATCTTCGCCGCCCCCAAGACCACCCGGCGGATTGCCGAATCGCTCAGCCGCGACGAAGGTCTCACCGCGGAGGCGGGATACCTGGCCGTCGCGGTGGAGGAGGTCGACGAGCAGCTGCACCGCTCGGCGTCCGCGGCGGCACCCCGGGTCACCGGCGGCTTCCACGGCGAGAGCCCAGAAGCCGCCAAGTCGTGAGCCGCGGTACGACGCACCTGAGCATCGACGACGACTGGACCTACCACGGCCTGCGCGTCGTCCGGATGCAGAACCAGCACCTTGCCATCGACGTCCTGCCCGAACGCGGGGCCAACATCTTTCGGGTGGTGGACAAGAGGCGTGACCTCGACCTGCTGTGGAAGTCCCCGCGCGTGGCTCCCCACGTGGCGGCGGTACACGCCGACTTCGACGACCATTGGGCCGGCGGCTGGGACGACGCCTTCCCGGGCGGCCGGGCGTGCCGCAACCGATACGGCGACCTGCTGCCCTACATGGGTGAGGTGTGGACGGCGCGGTCAAGCCATCAGATCCATTCCAGCGCAGACGAAGTCGTGCTCACCACCACGGTGCGCACGCCGATAACGCCAGCCGAACTGACGCGCACCATCACCCTGCGCGCTGACGAGCAACGCTTCACCCTCGGGTACACGTTGCGCAACATCGGTACGATGCCGTTCGACTACAACTGGGGCGTGCATCCGAGTCTGTCGTTGAGATCGGGTATGCGATTCGACATCCCGGCGACCAGGGGACTGGTCGACGAGGCCGGCGGCGAGGTGCTCGGCCTGCCGGGCGACGAGTACGACTGGCCGATGCTCCGCGGGCACGACCTGCGCCGCGCCGACGACGTCGACGTCGGTGCCTTCGCCCTGCACTACCTGACCGGCTTGAGTGCGGGGTGGGTGGCCGCCACCGACGTCGCCGACCGGCGTGGTTTCGGACTGTGCTTCGACCACGAATTGTTCCCCGTGGTGTGGTTCTGCCTGGTCTACGGTGGCTGGCGCGGCTATCAGCAGGCCCTCGTCGAACCGTGGACCGGGTACCCGAGCCCCCTCGACGAGGCCGTCGCCGCCGGACGCGCCCGCCTGCTGGGCCCTGAGGAGAGCGAGTCGACCGAGGTGGTCGCCGTCGTCTACGACGGCGTCGACGAGGTCGTCGACCTGCAGCCGGACGGGACGGCGCGCTGATGGTGGCGAAGGACGCGGACAGCAGCTCCCGCGTATTCCACGACACGGCGGTGAGACTCGGCCGTACCCCGCTCACGGTGACGGCCCTTGGCTTCGGTGCCACGGCCATCGCCGGCATGTACACCGAAGTCGACGCCGACGACGCGACCGACACCGTGGCCGCCGCTTGGGCGGCCGGGTTGCGCTACTTCGACGTCGCCCCACAGTACGGGCGCGGCAACGGGGAGACTCGGCTTGGCCGCGGGCTGGCGCCCTATCGGCGTGACGACTACGTGCTGTCCAGCAAGGTCGGTCGCCTGCTGCGGGCCGACGCCGATCCGCACCCCGACGACTTCGACTCGACGGGCCAGCCCTATGACGCCGGGGCGCCGAATGTCGCCACGGTGTACGACTACTCGCGCGACGGCGTTCTACGCTCGATCGAGGAGAGCCTCACCCGGCTGGGCGCCGACCGCCTCGACGTTGCCCTGGTCCACGACCCTGACGACTACGTCGACGAGGCACTCGCGACGGCGTTCCCCACCTTGATCGAGCTGCGTGAGCAGAAGGTGGTCTCGGCGATCGGGGCCGGCATGAACCAGACTGCGGCACTGGAGCGCTTCGCCCGGGAGAGCGATCCGGACATGTTCCTCCTGGCTGGCCGCTACACACTGTTGGAACAGACTGCGCTGCAGTCGTTCCTGCCGCTGTGCGTCGAACGCGGGATTGCGGTCGTGGCGGGCGGCGTGTTCAACAGCGGCCTGTTGGCCGATGCCGGACCGGGCGCCCGGTATGACTACGACCCGGCCCCGGCCGACGTGGTCGCCCGGGCCCACCGTCTTGCCGAGGTGTGCCGGCGACACGACGTGCCCCTCAAGGCGGCTGCCCTCCAATTCCCCATCGCACATCCCGCGGTCGTGGCGGTCCTGACCGGAGCCCGCAGCCGTGCCGAGATCCTCGAAAACGTCGACCTGTTCGACCGGCACGTCCCCGACGAACTGTGGAGTGACCTGGTGTCGGAGGGACTGCTCGACGAGCGCGCACCCGTGGGTGCACGATTTTGAAGACGGTCGACGCCCACCACCATCTGTGGGATCCCGACGTAGGGGAGTATCCGTGGATTACCGGACCGTACGAACCGCTGCGGCGGCGCTATGACGTCGATGACCTCCGACCCCACCTGAACGCCAACGGCGTCGTGGCGACCATCGTGGTGCAGGTCCGTGCCGACCTGACAGAGACCGTCAATCTCCTCGAATTAGCCTCGTGCACTGACGAAGTGGTTGGTGTGGTCGGCTGGGTCGACCTCGAGTCGGGGGACGTGCCCGGTCGGCTCGACGATCTTCGTGGGGGTGTCGGCGGGGAGTACCTCGTCGGCGTCCGGCACGCCGTGGCCGACGAAGCCGATCCCGGCTGGCTGCTCCGCGCCGGCGTCCATGCCGCGATGCGGGTGCTCGCCGAACGGGGTTTGACGTACGACCTCGAGATCACCACTCGCGAACTGCCCGCCGCCGGGACGTTGGTGCGCCGTCACCCGGATCTTCGCTTCGTGCTCGACCACGGCGCCAAACCGCCCATTGCCCTGGGCTGGTCCCAGCGCTGGGCCGACGGCGTCTCGGCCCTGGCCGAGAACCCGAACGTGTGGTGCAAGCTCTCGGGCCTGGTCACCGAGGCGTCATGGAACCAATGGCGGGTCGACGATCTGCAACCCTACGTCGACCATCTGCTCGACACGTTCGGGGTGTCGCGGCTGATGTTCGGGTCCGACTGGCCCGTGTGCGAACTGGCCGCTCGCTACGACGAGGTACTGGCGGCCGCCATGGCCACTCTTGCGGATCTTGACGCCGACGACTTGCGAAAAGTCATGCGCGACAACGCCTTGAACGTCTATTCGACATCAGCCATCGACCCGGGAGAGGAACGCTCATGAACGGCGTCACCACGATTCAGCACGACCTTCGGGAACGCGCGAAGCGCGTGTTGCCGGGCGGCGTCAGCAGCAACACCCGGCTGCTGAACCCGCACCTCATCGTCGAACGGGCCAGCGGCTGTCGGCTGTGGGACGTCGACGGCACCGAATACCTCGACTATCTGCTGGGGCAGGGGCCCAACTTTCTGGGATACGGGCCGCCCCGCGTGGTGGAGAAGATCGTCGCCGCCCAGCGCGACGGCATCATCTACGCGGCCACTCATCGACGCGAAATCGAGGCCGCCGAGCGGGTTCTGGGTGTCCTGCCATGGGCCGATCAGCTGCGCTTTGGCAGCTCGAGCAGCGAGATGGTTCAGGCCGCCGTGCGCATCGCTCGCAACGCCACGGGTCGGCGCAACGTCCTTCGCTTTCACGGGCACTATCACGGTTGGTTCGACAACATCCAGATCCGCTCGGAGGGCGACCGGGTCGTGCCGGGCAGCCTCGGGCAACTCCCCGATGCCCTCGATCCCATGCTGACCGTCGAGTGGAACGATGCCGAGGCGTTCACCGCGGCGTTGAGGGACCACGGCGACACGATCGCCGCCGTGGTGATGGAACCCATGATGCTCAACGCCGGGGCCATCGTGCCGGTCGACGGTTACTTGCAGCACGTGCGCGAGGCGTGCACCCGATTGGGCATCGTCCTGATCTTCGACGAGACGATCTCCGGCTTCCGGGTGGCCCTCGGTGGTGCGGCCGAGCGCTTCGACGTGGCGCCGGATCTGGCGGTCTACGGCAAGGCCATGGCCGCCGGGTGGCCGTGTGCGGCGTTGGTAGGCCGGGGTGAGCTCTTCTCCGACGTCGCCACCGGCGCGCTCACCCACGCCGGCACCTTCAACGGCAACACCATCGCGACCGCCGCCGTGTTGGCCTCGCTCGACGAACTCGAGGACCGCAGCGTCTACCGCCATGTCGAATCGGTGGGCACCGCCCTGATCAACGGCCTCACCGCGCTGCTCGCCCATCACGACGTACCCGTCAAACTCCAAGGCTTGCCGATGGCCTTCCACGCCCGTTTCGACACGGGCACCGAACCGCTTACCAGCTTCGCTCAGGTACAGGCCTTGGATGGCGAGCGCTACGGACGGTTTGCGACCAAGCTGATCGACGCCGGCATCTGGGTTGCCTACCGCGGAATCTGGTACGTCTCGGCGGCACACACCGGAGCCGACGTCGACGAGACACTCAAGCGATTCGACGCAGCGCTGACCGATTCCTGAGCGGTAGGCCTGCCGGCACACCCGATCGGCATACTGTCGCAGTGCACCTCGACCAACTCGACCGCAGGATCGTGGGTGCCCTGCAGGTGGACGGCCGCGCGTCGTGGCGGCGCATCGCCGAAGTGCTCGACGTGTCGGTCAGCACGGTCACGCGCCGCGGGATGGCGCTGCTGAACTCCGGCGCCGTCCGCGTCGTGGCGTTGCCGACGACGACCAGCACCGCGATCCTCGAGGTGACCGCCACGGCGCAGCGGGTCGACGCCGTCGCCCGTGCACTGGCCGAGCGTGGCGACACCATCTTCGTGTACGTGGTCGGTGCGCCCACGCGCATCCTCGTCGAGGAACACCATTCGACGGGTGATGCGTTGGCCCGCAGGGTGATCGACGAGATTCCCGCTCTCGACGGCGTCACCTCGGTGTCGGCCAGCCCCATCCTCGACTACTACCGGACCCTGAGCTCCTGGATGCCCGGGCAACTCTCCGAGTCGGAGACCGCCGCGCTCAACGACGCGTTCGGGCGGTTGCCGCCGGCCGCGATGCCCCAGCTCGGTGGGGCGGATCAACAGATCCAGGACATCCTCGAAGCCGACGGCCGCGCGGCCGCCACCGACATCGCGACGGCCGTGGGGCAGTCCGAGACGAGCATTCGCCGACGACTGTCGGCCCTGATCGGCACGAGGATCGACGTGCGCGCCGTCGTGGCGCCGGCGCTTCTGGGTTTGGACGTCTCGGTGTTCCTGTCGATCCGCATGGCGCCGGCGGAGGTGCCGTCCGTCGCGGCGGAGATCGTCGCGTCCGACTACGTGCGGTACGCGGCGATGACGATGGGCGAACACCAGCTGTTGGTCGACGTCGCCGTCGAGACGCTCGAGGACTTTCGCGGATTCATCACCACGCAGCCGTGGACGTCAAGGGTGGCGGCCATCCGGTCCTCACCCGTGCTGGCCACCTACAAGCGCAGCGGTGTCACCGTCACCGAAAGCAGTGAATTGCGCCGTTGACGATTCTCGCCGTGAACGATTTCGACGGAATCGAACGCGCAAACGGGGCATTGCCGCCAGCGGCAGGGGTACCGTGACGCATCACCCTCGGGACCACTTGGAGCGAATCGGATGATCCACTACCGCAACGCACGCATCTTTACCGCAGCCGAACCCGGCTGGGCCGAGTCGATGGTGGTCGACGACGGCCGCTTGCAGTTCGTCGGGGACGACGCCACGGCCGCCGCGTACGCTCCCGAGGCCGACGTGGTCGACCTCGGCGGCGCCTTCGTGTTGCCGGGATTCATCGACGCGCACACCCATCTGGTGCCGTTCGGCGAATCCCTTGGTCACGTCGACCTCATGGGCACCCAGAACCTCGACGAGATCGGTGCGCGCGTCCGGGCGGCGGTCGCCGCGGATCCCGGTGCTTCGCGCATCGTGGGGCGCAACTGGCTGGCGACGTCGATACCGGGGCGCATCCCCGACCGTCACATGATCGACGAGATGGAAGCGGACCGGCCGGTGTACCTGGACGCGTTCGACTCTCACTCGATGTGGGTCAACACCGCGGCGCTGCGCGAGCTGGGGGTCGACGACGACACCCCCGACCCCATCGGTGGGCGGATCGCCCGCGCTCCCGAGACCGGTGCCGCCACCGGCATGCTCTACGAAACCGCGTCCCTGAACCTCGCGACGCACTTCTTGACCTCGACGGTCACCGACGACGATCGCGATCGTGCGCTACGACTGGCCTTCTCGCGGTACCTGGCGGCCGGGGTGACCGCCGCGGTCGACATGGGCCTGCGGCAGGCTGATCTGGAATGCCTTGAGCGGCAGCTGGATCAAGGCAACGGCACCCTGCCGATCCGCGTCGCGGCGCACTGGCTCGTCGACCTGTGCGCCACCGAGGCCGAGAACGTCGCCCAGGTGCGGCACGCCGCGGATCTCGCCAAACGTCACGACGGGCCATGGTTCCGGGTCGCGGGAATCAAGATCATGGTCGACGGCGTCATCGACAGTTGCACCGCGGCAATGAAATTGCCCTACGCCGACGGAAGCCATTGCGGACCGATCTGGAGTCTGGAGGCGCTCGGGCCCGTCGTCGCCGCGGCCGACGCCGCCGGCCTGCAGGTCGCCATGCACGCCATCGGCGACGACGCGTCGGACATCGCCCTGTCGGCGATCGAGTACGCGCAGTCGGCCAACGGTCCCATCGATCGCCGTCACCGCATCGAGCACCTGGAAACCGTGACGCCGGAGAACGTTCGGCGCCTGGCGAGCCTCGGCGTCGTGGCGTCCATGCAACCCGTGCACGCCGATCCGGCGATCATCGACAACTGGCGCGACATGCTCGGCGACGACCGTGCCGACCGCGGCATGCCGTGGCCCGAGATCACCTCCGCGGGTGGGGTTCTCGCGTTCGGCACGGACGCGCCGACGGCTCCCCACGCTCCGCTGCCGAACATGTACGTGGCCACCACCCGGTACTCGGCACTCGTACCCGGACTCGGGCCCAACATCGGGGAGTTCGCGCTGCCGATGGCCGAAGCGCTCGCCCACGGCACCAAGGACGCCGCCTTCGCCTGTCGCTGGGACGAGTTGACCGGTCAACTGGTGGCCGGGAAGGCGGCCGACTTCATCGTGCTCGACCGAGATCCGTTCACCGGCGAAGAGGCCGAGCTGTTGAGGACCAACGTCATCTCGACCTACGTGGCGGGAACCCGGGTGCCGTGCGCGTCGTGACGAAGGAGGTGACCTGCCGATGACCGGCGCGTTGGTGATGCGCAGTGCCCGTGAGCAGTTGCGAGGCCTCCAGACGGGGGAGTTCTCCGCCCGCGAGCTGCTCGACGCTCACCTAGAGCAACTCGAGCGGTTCAACGCGACGGTCAACGCCGTCGTCTCGATGGATCCGGACGCGGCCGCCGCGACGGCCTCGAAAGTGGACGCCGCCCGCGCGGCCGGGTCGACGCTTGGCCCCCTGGCGGGCCTGCCCATGTCGATCAAGGACACTCATGCCACTGCCGGGTTGCTGACGACCTACGGCTCGAAGCTGTTCGCCGACAACGTTCCTCCCGCCGACGACGAGATCGTCCGGCGGTTGCGCGCGGCCGGAGTCGTCATCGTGGGGAAGACGAACGTGCCCGAGTTCGCGGCAGGGTCGCACACCCACAACCCCGTCTTCGGCACGACCCTGAACCCCTATGACCTCGGGCGCTCGGCGGGCGGAAGCAGCGGGGGTGCCGCCGCCGCGCTGGCCGTCGGATTCCAGCCGCTGGCCGACGGCAGCGACATGGGTGGCTCGCTGCGCAATCCGGCGTCGTTCTGCAACGTCGTCGGGTTGCGGCCGACGCCGGGCCGGGTGCCCGACCCCACCGATGCGTTGCCGCACTTTCCGTTGTCGGTGTCGGGCCCGATGGCGCGCACCGTCGGCGACGTGGGCCTGATGTTGTCGGTGATCGCGGGCCCACACGCCGCGGATCCCCTTGCGCTGAACGAGGATCCGCGTGACTTCGCCAACGTCGAACCCGCCGATCTGCGGGGCCTTCGGGTGGCCTGGGCGCCCACCCTCGGCGGTCGGATTCCGGTCGAACCCGAGGTCCGGGCGGTGCTGGACGATGCCGTGTCGGTGTTCGAGGCGCGGGGCGCCCACGTCGAGCAGGCTTGTCCCGATCTGGACGGCTCCGACTTCGTCTTCCGGACGTTGCGTGCGGCCGAGTTCGACTTCGCCTGGGGCGACGTGGTCGAACGGCAACCCGATGCGGTGAAGGCGGACATCGCCTGGAACGTCGAGCGTGGCCGAGCGCTGAGCGGGCGCGAGGTCACCCGAGCCGTGGCCGAACTGACGCGGCTCCAACGTGCGGCGCACGCCTTCTTCGACGACTACGACGTCCTGTTGGCGCCGGCTGCCCAGGTCCCGCCGTTCGACGCGACGCTGGATTGGCCCACCGAGGTCGCCGGCACCACGATGACCAACTATCTGGACTGGATGGCGGCCTGCTACCTCATCACCCCGCTGGGTGTTCCGGCGATGTCGGTGCCGGCGGGCTTCACTCCCGGAGGCCTGCCGGTGGGTTTGCAGGTGATCACCAGGGCCGGCAGTGAAACCCGACTGCTGAGTATCGCGGCTGCCTTCGAGGAGGCGACGGGATGCGGAACCCGCATCCCGCCGCTCCTCGACCCAGCGTGATCCGACTTAGTTGTTGCCCACCGGTGGGGTGTCGCCCGCGGGTCCGTAGGGTCCGTTCTGGGCGCCGTCACTGATCTGCGGCGGTGTTGCCTGCATCGGGCCGGTCGATCCCTGCACGCCGGTGCTGCCACCGCCGGTCGTCGAGTCGGACGAACCACCGCCCGACGACGTGCCGCCACTGCTGTCGGTGCCGGGCACGACCTCGGCGGGTTCGATGGGCTGCAGGCCCACCCAGCCCAGTTGGTCCTGGAAGTCGGCGTTGTAGACGACGCTGTCGGGGTTCTCGCCCACCACGTCGAAGTACAACTTGCCGGATGCGCTGGCGCCCTGGCCCAACGGGGCCCCGCTCAGCGTCGACACCGTCGGCAGCACCCGGTAGTCGGTGCCACCCGGGCTGCGCGCGATGAAGTTGACGATCTGCGGGGTGACCGTGCCGACCACGGCGGTGGTGGTGGCGTTCGCCTCGTAGAGTCGCCCGGCGACGGGATACGGCACGACGTCGCGGCTGGGCTTGAGGTTCTTGATGGTGTAGCCGATCTCACTGCTGAAGTCGCCCAGGCTGTAGTAGTCCTTCAGCGTCTCTTGGACACCGAATCCCTTGATGTTGTTGATCGCCGACGCGGGCGCGACAGCACACGTCGCAAAGAGTGCTGTGGCACCGACCACGACGCCCGCGATCCGCTGAATGTTCTTGGCCTTCATGTGTTTCCCTCCGGCGCCTGAGTGTGCGCGTAGTTGCTAGTCGGCCGTGAGTTACCCGTGGGCATTGGTGGCAAACGCGGAGACCAAAGTCGTAAGAATCTGTCAGCGGCGTGCGCACCTCGCGTCGAGATCGCCGCGAGGAATTCGGGACGGTTCGCGGTTGAGGTAGCGTTATTAGAGGTACTACCTAGTCACGGACGACGGAAGGGGCCGGCATGGATCTGGGCGTGTGGGGATTTCTGACGATCCTGGCCGGCGTGGCCGGGCTGACGTTCGCCGCGTGCGTCTTCGTCTATTTGCGCAGGTTGGACGGCCGGACACCGGCGCCGCTGGGTGAAGAGGTGGGCGCCCACAAGGCGATTCTGGCGAAGCTGCGCAACGGCGAGCCGATGTCGCGCACGGAATTCGAATACGCGACCGAACTCGTCGACGACGCCCGCTCACCGCTGGCCTTGGCCATCCCCGCCACCCTGTTCTGCTGCGGGTTCTTCTACGTGGTGGGTTGCCTCTACGAACTTCACGTCTACGGCGGCAACCCGTCGTTTCGCACCTTCGTCGGCGGCATTCCCATGCTGTCGTCGATCAACATCGCAGTCCAGCTGCGCAAGGTCGCTCGGTTGAAGCGCAAGCTGGCCGACGTCGAGACCACGTCCGCGCCCGAGCCCGTCAGCGCTTGACCGAGGTCACCGCGGGGTCGCCGTCCTCCCACAGGGGCAGTTGACGGTTCGCGGAATCGTCGGCTCCGGGCCAGTGCCGGGCGGGCCGGGGGCGTACCACCTGCGGCCACCAGAACCACCGTCCGAGTAGCGCCGCGATCGACGGCGTCATGAACGATCGCACGATCAGGGTGTCGAAGAGCAGGCCCAGCGCGATCGTCGTACCGATCTGTCCGAGGATTCGCAGGTCGGCGAAGACGAAGGACGCCATCGTCGCCGCGAACACCAAACCGGCGGCGGTCACCACCGAACCCGAGCCGGCCATGGCGCGGATGATGCCGGTGTTCAATCCGGCGCCGATTTCCTCCTTGAACCGGGAGATCAACAGCAGGTTGTAGTCCGATCCGACCGCCAGCAGTAGAATGATGGCCAGCGCCAACACGATCCAGTACAGGTCGATGCCGAGCAGGTCCTGCCAGATCAGCACCGACAGCCCGAACGACGCACCCAGCGACAGCGCGACCGTGCCCACGATGACGAACGCCGCCACGATGGAGCGGGTGATGAACATCATGATGAGCAGGATCAGGCTCATGGCGGCGATCGCGGCGATCATCAGGTCGTACTTCGCGCCGTCCTGAATGTCCTTGTAGGTGGCCGCGGTACCTGCGAGGTAGAGCTTCGATCCCGCCAGCGGCGTGCCCTTGACCGCCTCCTGTGCCGCGTGTCTGATGCCGTCGATGTGCGAGATGCCCTCCGGCGTCGCCGGATCGCCCTCGTGGGTGATGATCATCTGGGCGGCCTTGCCGTCCGGTGAGAGGAACAGCTTCAACCCGCGCAGGAATTCGGGGTTGGTGAAGGCCTCCGGCGGCAGGTAGAAGGAGTCGTCGGTCTTGGAGGCGTCGTAAGCCTGACCGAGGGCCGTGGAGTTCTGCAGGTTCGCCGCGGACTGGCCGTTGATGCCCGAGTTGGTGGCGTAGTTGGTCATCGTCAGGTCGCGGTTGGTCTGCTGGTTCGCCAGCTGAGGGGGGAAGAGCGCCAACAACTTCGGCTGCAGTGCGTCGAGCTTGGCGATGCTGCCCGCGACGTCACCCAGCTGATCGGTCAGTGCGTCGATGCCGTCCAGCGCGTCGAAGATCGACCTCAGCGCCGCACAGACGGGGATGTCGAAACAGTGTGGCTCCCAATAGAAGTAGCTGCGCAGCGGCCGGAAGAAGTCGTCGAAGTTGGCGATCTTGTCGCGCAGGTCCTGGGCCGTGGCGACCGTCTGTTGGAAGGCCTTGGCCTGCTCGTCGGTGACCTCGGCGGATTGCTGCTGCAGGGCGTACTGCTCGCGCAGCACCTTGACGCCGTCGTCGATGGTGGCGACCTGCTTGAGCAGGTCGGCGGCGCGGGCCTGCTGGAACGGCAGGTTCTGGATCTGGGCCGAACTGCCCGCGCTGATCTGAAACGGTATCGACGTGTGGTCCAGCGGCGTGCCCAGCGGGCGGGTGATCGACTGCACCTGCGCGATGCCGTCGGTGTGGAAGACGGCCTTGGCGACGCGCTCCAGCAGGATCATGTCCGTCGGATTGCGCAGGTCGTGGTCGGCCTCGACCATCAGCAGCTCGGGGTTTAGGCGGGCTTGGGAGAAGTGCCGCTCGGCCGCCGCGTAGCCCACGTTGGCCGGGGCGGTGGCGGGGATGTAGGGCCGCGCGTCGTAGCTCGTCTTGTAGGCGGGCAGCGCGAGGAGGCCGATGAGTGCGATGGCGACCGTCGCCACCAGGATCGGTCCCGGCCAACGCACGATGGCTGTCCCGATGCGCCGCCAGCCCCGGGTGTTGAGTGGCCGGGCGGGTTCGAACAGGCCGAAGTGACGCCCGATCGACAGCAGGGCCGGCGCGAGCGTGAGGGCGGCGATGACCGCGACGAGCACGCCCGTGGCGGCGGGAACGCCGAGGCTCTGGAAGTAGGGCAGCCGGGTGAAGGTCAGACAGAACACCGCGCCGGCGATGGTCAGACCCGATCCCAGGATGATGTGGGAGGTGCCGCGGTACATCGTCGCGTAGGCGCTCACGCGGTCCTCGCCGGTGAGACGTGCTTCGTGGTAGCGGCCGAGGATGAAGATCGCGTAGTCCGTGCCGGCGGCGATGACCAACAGCGTCAGCAGATTCGTCGAGTACGTGGACAGTTGGATGATGCCCGCGTTCGCCAGGACGGCCACGACGCCGCGGGACGCGGTCAGCTCGATCATCACGGTGAAGATCACGACGAATACGGTCGTGAGGCGGCGGTAGATGAAGAAGAGCATCAGCGCGATGACGCCGAGGGTGATCAGCGTGGTCTTGAGGGTGCCTTGCCTGCCGACCTCGAACTGATCGGTGACCAGGGGTGCGGCGCCGGTGACGTAGACCGTCACCCCGGGTGGCGGCGACGAGCGGTTCACGATGTCGCGGATGGAGTCCACGGACTGGTTGGACAGCGATTCGCCCTGGTTGCCTGCGAGGTTGACCTGCAGCAGTGCCGCCTTGCCGTCGGAGCTCTGCGAGCCGGCAGCGGTCAGGGGGTCGCCCCAGAAGTCCTGGACGTGCTCGACGTGGGTGGTGTCCTGGGTCAGCTTCTTCACCAGGTCGTCGTAGTAGTGGTGCGCATCGGCGCCCAGTGGCTGCTGGCCCTCCAGGACGATCATCGCGGCGCTGTCGGAGTCGTACTGCTGAAACTTCTTGCCGATCTCCTTGCTCGCCTGCAGTGACGGCGCATCCTGCGGGCTCAGCGAGACGTTGTGCGCCTCGGCGACCTTCTCCAGCTGCGGTACGAAGACGTTGGTCACCACGGCGAGCGCCAGCCAGAACAGCACGACCAGCGCGGCGTACCGGCGGATTCCGCGCCCCACCCGGTCGGTCCGCGTCGGACTCTCGGCCTGGTGGGTGCTCATCCGGACTTGTCCAGGCAGTAGGTGTAGGCGTTCAGTGTGTTCACCGTTCTCTCGTCCTTCACCACGTCGTCGATCTTGATGCGGCAGCCGAGTGTGCTGCTGTCCCCCTGAGCTGCGACGTTGACGAACACCGACGGTTGGGTAGTGGTGGCGTCGTAGGCCCATGGCAGGGCTGCGTCGTTGACGACCTGTGGTTGGGCGTTGACGTCGAGGTAGGTGATGGTCGCGACCGTGCCGGGTGGGCCGAAGACCTCGAGGACCACGTGCTTCGGGTTGAAGGGCACGATCTCGTTGGCCCCTGCGCTCGGCGTCGAGACCACGTCCTGGGAGGCGAAGATGGCTTGCAGCCGGTACACGGCGAAGCCGGCGACGGCGACGACCAGGATGGCGACCAGCGGCATCCAGCGTCGACCAAGGCGCCTCCCAATCGAAATCCCGTGCAAGCGTGGCCCTTTCGGCGAGCTGGGACAGGCGGACGGTAGTAGGAGACGTCGGTGAGTGGTCGTTAGATTAGCTAGGTGGACAGTACGATACGGGACCGTACACCGCAACGAATACCTTTCGACGGTGCGCTTGGACCCGCCGTCACCGGGCCGTCGTGGCCGGTAGATCACGATTGAATCTCGGAAAGATTACCGATTGGGGTGTGACACCTCGTAAAGTGCACTCCGTGGGCAGGCATCAGCTGGTGAGGCGGCGGCGTAGGCCGCCGTTGTTGCTCGCCGGGGTCGTGGCCTCGTTCGCCGTGCTGGCGACCGCCGGGGGCAGTCCTCGACCCCTGGCCGTCGAGCAGGTCGCACAGTCGGCTCCGCTGCCTGCCACACCATGTTGTCTACAGGTCGTGGCTGCTTCGGAGGCCGTTCGTCCGGCGGCTCCCGCCGGCATGGCGTTGTTCTCCTCGGCCTCGCCCGGTCGCACCGTGGCCGTTCCCGCGGCGGCCTCGCGTTGGCGGGTGCTCGACCTCCATCGGATCCTGCCCAAGAGCGTGGCCCCGGAGGCCGGTCTGCAGGTCAAGACGATCTTCCTGGCGCGCAGCATCGGCGTGGTGTTCCCCGAGATTCACAGCATCGGCGGCATGCGTGCCGACGCCCTTCGGTGGCATCCGGACGGCCTGGCCCTCGACGTGATGATCCCGAACGCGAGTTCACCCGAGGGCATCGCGCTGGGCAACAAGATCGTGGCCTATGCGCTGGAGAACGCGGCGCGATTCGGGCTGCAGGATGCGATCTGGCGCGGTGTCTACTACACGCCGAGCGGTCCGCAGAATTCCGGTGCCGGGCACTTCGACCACGTCCACCTCACGACGTTCGGCGGGGGATACCCGACCGGCGACGAGATCTATTACCGCTGAACGAGTTTCGAGCGGCTCGAGCTAGGCGACGACGGCCTCGGGCAGCAGGATCGGCACCTCGACCAACACCGGCGAGATGGAACTGATGCACGCGTGCGTCAGGTTTCCGAACGGATGGTCACACACCGGACAACCCTCGTCCAGGTCGGTCTCGACGCTCCGGCGTGCTGTGAAAATCTCGACGATCCAGCGCCCCATGCGTACTCCCCCGATAGCAAAACCGTCCCAGATATGGGACAAACTTAGCTGCCAGCTACGACAAGGTCAATCACCAATCGACGAGTTCTAAACATCCAATTCGATGCATGTGTCACCGCTTCTTGCGAATGGCGTCTTCGGTCGCGGAGGTGGTGTCGGCCTTGGTGCGCTTGTCGGCACGCTTCTCCTTCAACGACTTGCCGGCCTTCTTGGACATCGTCGACCTGGGAGACTTGTCGGACATTCGTGGCCCCTTGCGTTGGGGGCCTGGTTGGTCCCGATTCCACGACCATACGCGCGCAGCTGATCGACACCTGACGTCCGCACCGTGAATCGTTGCGCAGCAGGCTGTTTCAGCGGTGTCGCCGGTCGTCGGTCGGTGGATGCCGCGCGGGCATAGGCTGCAGGCATGGCTGACGCGGCGTCGACGGATGCCGACCTTCGGGCCGGGATCGCCGCGTTGGCCGGGCTGCTGGCGGGCAGCCTGGCCCTGCCCGACCTGCTGGCGCAGGTGGCGGCCTTCACGTGCCGGGCGATACCCGGGGCGGTGGGGGCCGCGGTGACGCTGCTGCAGGTGGACGCGACCGACACCACGGTGGCCGCGCTGGCGGCGAGTGCGCCGTTCGTCGCCGCGATCGACGAGATCCAGTACGTCACGCTCGACGAGGGTCCCGGCATCAGCGCGGCGCGCGAGCGGCGACCGGTGCGGTCGGGCTCCCTCGGTGGGGAGAAGAAGTGGCCACGGTTCGGACCGCGCGTCGGCCGGATGGGTGTGCACAGCGTGCTGGCGTTGCCGCTTCTCCTGCCGGACCGCGTGGTCGGGGCGATCACCGTCTACGCCTACGCCAAGGACGTCTTCGACGACCACGCCGAGGAGCTGGGCGAGCTGTTCGCACTCCCGGCGGCGGCGGCGGTCCACAACGCCCAGGTGCTGGCCGACGCGCTCGTGCTCAACGCCCAGCTGCAGCGGGCGCTGTCCTCCCGCCCGGTCATCGACCAAGCCATCGGCATCATCCGCGCGCGCACCGGCCGCACCGCCGAGGACGCGTTCGTCCAGTTGCAGTCGATGAGCCAGAGCGAACACCGCAAGCTCGCCGACGTCGCCACGCTCGTCGTCGACGAGGCGGTACGGCGTGCGCAGGCGCGGAACAAGACGCCCTGACATCGCTGCGCAGCCCCTCTAGCAGTGCGAATGGTTCACGCGAGGCCGGTCGGAGCACGTCTGGGGTGGTAAAGTCGGGCTCGTTGGGACCCAACCGGTCCGGGATCGAGACAGCTGTCCGCCGCTGTCCTCACCGAGCAACCGCTCACGCCGGGCACTTCGGTGACATCCGCCTGCCGGGAGCACCTTGAACGTCCCAATCCGTTTTCCCTCCTTCATGGGCCACATGGCACAGGAACGCCGCGCGAACCCGGCGATCGGCATGCTGACGAGCTTTCCGCCGACGCCGTGCGGGCTCGCCACCTTCAGCGCGGGGCTGGCCGACGGTCTGTCCGGCAAGGGCTCCGACGTGGGCGTGATTCGCGTAGCCGACGGTGCGCAGTCCTCGAGCACGGCGGTCGTCGGGGAGTTCGTCACCGGCTCGTCCGCCTCGCTCGTCGAATGCGTCGACCTGCTCAACCAGCGGGACGTCGCCGTCATCCAGCACGACTACGACCTCTTCGGCTCCGAGATCCTCGACGTCGTCGAAGCGCTGCGGGTCCCGACCATCGTCGTGGCCCACGAGATCCTCAAACATCCGACGCTGCAACAGCGTTCGTTGATGGAGACGATGGCCGCCAAGGCCGACCGGATCGTCGTCATGTCCCGGGCCGCCAATGACCGCCTCTGCGCCGAGTACACCGTCGACGCCGGGCGGGTCGTCACGATTCAGCGCGGTGCGACGCTGCCGACGGTGGCCCCGCTGAAGCGTTCGGGCCGGCCGACGCTGTTGACGTGGGGACTGATGGGTCCGGGCAAGGGCGTCGAGCGGGTCATCGACGCGATGAGTGGCCTCAAGGACCTGCGGGGACAACCGCGTTACCTCGTCGCCGGCGCCACGCACCCACGGGTGCTGGCCGCCGAGGGGGAGGCCTACCGCGAATCCTGCATCGAGCGGGCCAGGAGCGCCGGCGTCGCGAGCGCGGTGAGCTTCGACTCCATCTACCGCAGCACGGCCTCGTTGTCGGCGCTGATTCAGACCTCCGCCGCGGTGGTGCTGCCCTACGACTCCACCGACCAGGCGAACTCCGGGGTGTTGGTCGACGCGCTGGCCGCAGGTCGGCCCGTCGTCGCGACCGCCTTCCCACACGCCGTCGAACTGCTCGGCAGCGGAGCCGGTGTCGTCGTCGACCACGACGATCCCGACGCGCTGGCGCTGGCGTTGCGCCGCATGCTGACCGACCCGCGCATGACCGGCGACATGGCCGCTGAGGCACGGCGTTTGGCCCCGACGATGGGCTGGCCGGTGGCGTCGGCCGAATATCTCGCCCTCGCCCGGCGCGTCGTCGCCGATCGTGCGGCGATGGTATGAGCACCCCGTCACCCGTCTTCGACCACCTGCTGCACCTCTCGGACCGCCGAGGCATCTTCGAACACGCCGTGCTGGCCGAACCCGAGCGCAGCGGCGGCTACCGCACCGACGACATGGCCCGGTTGCTCGTCGTCGCCACCCGTCAGCCAGACCCGGCCGGCCCGGTCAACGGACTCGCCGGTCTCGCCGTGCGGTATCTCAACGAGGCGCAATCCTTTGCGGGCCCGTGCCACAACCACATGGACGTCAAGGGCAACTGGGTCGACCAACCGTCGCTGGACGTCTGGTGGGGTCGCTGCCTGTGGGCGCTCGGCACCGCCGCCGCGCACAGCAGTGTGGGACTGGTCCGTCGGATCGCCGTCATCCAGTTCGAGCGCGCTGCCAAGGTGCGGTCGCCCCATCCGTTGGCGATGGCCTACGCCGCGCTTGGCGCCTCCGAGATCCTCTCGGTGCAACCCGACCACGCAATCGCCCGTGCCCTCCTCGAGGCCTACGCCGACGCGGAGTCGTCGTCGCCGACCTTCGGTGCGGCGGTCGCCGCCGAGGCGATGATCGCGGCCGGGACGACGCTGGACCGGCCGGAGCTGTGCCAACGGGGATTGGACCTGTTGAACCGCTTGCTCGACGACGTGGCAGGGCACCGCCAGCCCGCGGCGGTCGCCGAGATGTCCGACGCCTGCGCTCGCGCGGCGGGCGTCGACGCCAGCCCGCGGTGGCCGGACGCCGTCCGCGCGGCCGTCGCATGGTTCGAGGGGGCCAACGAATCCGGGCAACCGATGTGGGATCCGCAGACCGGTGGCGGCTTCGACGGTCTCGACGCCGACGGCGTGGACCGCAACCAGGGTGCGATGTCCACTCTGGCCGTGGCGTCGACGATGCAGAACGCCCAGCGCTTCTCGGCCGACGCCGAATGACGACTCCCGCACTGCGGCGACAGGTCGCATGCGGGCTCGACGTGGACGTCACGGCGCCGACCACGCTGGAGTTTCAGATCGCCGTCGCCCCGCATCCCGACGCCGAGGTGTGGGAGGCCCTGACGTTCACCCTCGACGGCGTCGACGTGGCGGCCAAGGAGATCAGCGGCGAGCACGGCAACCGGATCCACCAGCTTGCGGTGTCCGGGGGAAATCTGCAGGCGACCTACTCGGCCACCGTCATCGGCCAGACCGATCCCGCACCGGTGACCGACTACGACCTGTCGCGGTACCTCCGTCCGACGCGGTACGCCGAGGCCGACAAGTTCTACGGTTTCGCCGCAACCGAATTCGGGGGCTACCTCGATTCGACCACCTTGCTCGAGAAGGTGTCGTCGTGGGTGGGCAGCCGGCTGAACTACGTGCCGGGTTCCAGTGATCCGATCGACGGGGCGGTGGACACGCTGCTCGCCGGTGCCGGTGTGTGCCGCGACTTCGCCCACCTCGTGGTGGCGCTGCTGCGGGCCGTCAACGTGCCGGCGCGCGTCGTCGCCGTGTACGCACCAGGGCTCTACCCGATGGACTTCCACGCGGTGGCCGAGGCCTTCGTCGAGGGTGTGTGGCGCGTCGTCGACGCCACGTTGCTCGCGCCGCGGCAGAGTTTGGTGCGGATCGCCACCGGCGGCGACGCCGCCGATACGGCCTTCCTGGTCAACCACAAGGGTGCGATCACGCTGAACTCGATGTACGTCACCGCGATCGTCGACGGGCAGTTGCCGCGGGACTCGATCGACCAGCTGGTGTCGATCCGCTGACGGGCGGTCAGCCCTCGGTGTCGAAGCGACCCTCGTCGCGCTGCTGGACTGCCCGGGCGTCTGCGGCCAACTCGTCCACGACGCTGGCCCGGCCGAGAAGTCGTCGGTCACCGCGGAACTTGCGGGAGAAGATCGCGACCATGCCCGCCAGGGCGAGCGCGACCAAGACGGCGACGACGATCAGGACGATCGAGTTGGTGGTCACGACGGCGCCTCTGATTCTCGCGGGGACTGCCAGTACATCCGGATTTCGTCGAGGTGTCAATTTCGTTGACACTCGGGCGAAATCGAATCGACGACGGCCGGTCGAGTACGGTCTAGCTACCGAGCCGGTACCCCGGCGTCGGCGGTGATCATGCTTCGGGAGGGCCAGTGAGCGGACTCAAGCTCGGCGTCATCGCACGGACGCACAAGGAGAACGAGCACCGGCTGCCGATCCATCCCGAGCACCTCGACCGCATCGACGACGGCGTCATCGGGCAGATCTATCTCGAGCGCGGCTACGGCGAGCACTTCGGGATCTCCGACGAGACGCTGTCGCGTTCGGTGGCCGGTCTGCGGTCGCGCGAGGAACTGATCGCCGAATGCGACGTGATCCTGTTGGCCAAGCCCGACGCCGACGACCTCGCCGAACTTCGCGACGGTCAGATCCTCTGGGGCTGGCCGCACTGCGTGCAGGACGCGGAGTTGACGCAGCAGGCGATCGACCGCCAACTGACGTTGATCGCCTTCGAGGCCATGAACCTCTGGCGCAAGGACGGCTCCTTCAAGCTGCACGTGTTCCACAAGAACAACGAGATGGCCGGGTACTGCTCGGTCCTGCACGCACTGGAGATCATCGGCTCGACCGGTACCTACGGGCGGCGGTTGCGTGCCGCGGTGATCGGCTTCGGTGCGACGGCCCGCGGGGCGGTGACGGCGCTGAACGCCATCGGCGTGCACGACATCGACATCCTCACCAACCGCAACGTCTCCGAAGTGGCGTCGCCGATCCACTCGGCGGAGATCGTGCAGTTCGAGTCCGACGAGGAGGGCTCGAGTTTCGCGCTCGTCGACGAGGGCCGGGTGCGGCTGGCCCAATACCTGGCCGAGCACGACGTCGTCGTGAACTGCGTGTTGCAGGATCCCAACGCGCCGCTGGTCTTCCTGCACGAGGCCGACCTCGAGGCCTTCCGGTCCGGGAGCCTGTTCATCGACGTATCCTGCGACGCTGGAATGGGTTTCAGCTGGGCTCTTCCGACCTCGTTCGACGATCCGACGTTCATCGTCGGCAACAACATCACCTACTACGCGGTCGACCACAGCCCGTCCTACCTGTGGAACGCCGCCACCTGGGAAATCAGCGAGGCATTGATTCCCTACCTGCCAACGGTTCTGGCCGGGCCCACGGAGTGGGATGACGACGAGACGGTGCGCCGCGCCATCGAGATCCGCGACGGCACCATCGTCAATCCCGACATCCTCGCATTTCAGGACCGTTCGCCGGAGTATCCGCACGTGCGGTAGCTTCTATCGACGGCCACGGGGGTGGCCGTCGCCGAGGAGCACAGGGTGAGCGTTACGCCATTCGGGCACTACCAGCTGCAGGAGCTGTTGGGCCGGGGTGGAATGGGCGAGGTCTACCGCGCCTACGACACCAGGACCGACCGTGTCGTCGCGCTCAAGGTGCTCCCTCCCCACCTCGCCGAGGACGCGGTCTTTCAGCAACGCTTCCGCAAGGAATCCCTAGCGGCCGCCAGTTTGAGCGACCCCCACGTCGTGCCGATCCACGGTTACGGCGAGATCGACGGCCGGCTGTACCTGGACATGCGGCTGATCGACGGCAAGACCCTCGGCGACATCCTCGCCGAGGGGCAGGGGCCGGTCGACTCCTCGTTGGCGGTCGCGGTCGTCGAGCAGGTGGCCTCGGCCCTGGACGCCGCGCACGAGGCGAATCTGATCCACCGCGACGTCAAGCCGTCCAACATCCTGCTCACCAAGCAGGAATTCGCCTACCTCATCGACTTCGGGCTGGCCCGCACCGCGGGGGAGAAGGGCATGACGACCGCCGGCAACACGCTCGGCACGCTGGCCTACATGGCGCCGGAGCGATTCGACGCAGGCCAGAGCGACCCGCGCTCGGACGTCTACGCGCTGGCGTGCGTGCTCTACGAGTGCCTGACGGGTTCGCGTCCCTTTCCCGCCGAGAGCCTCGAACAGCAGATCGCCGGGCACATGGTGCAGGCCCCGCCACGTCCGTCGGCGTTCGACCCCCGGTTGGCCGCCTTCGACGGGGTGATCGCCAAGGGGATGGCCAAGAAGCCGGCCCAGCGATATCAGAGCGGTGCCGAACTGGCCGCGGCCGCCCGCAGCGCACTGCATGCGCCCGTACGCGGTGGCCACCGTTCGGGTCGGCACTCGGCCCGCCGGGTGCCGACGCACGGCGCGTGGCGTCCGTCTCGCACGATCGTCACGGTGGTCTCGGCGGTCGTGCTGGTTGCGGCGTTCGGCACCTTCGGGGTGGTGCAGTGGCGCAGCGGACCCGATGAGGAGGACACCCGACAGGCCGCCGTCGAGAACAGCACCGCGCCCCCGGACCCGAATCTGCGGGCGGGCGCCGTGCCGTCGATCGCGGCCACCGTGCCCGCCGACGTCCGGCAGTCCGGCCGGTTGGTGATCGGGATCAACGTGCCCTACGCGCCCAACGAGTTCAAGGATTCCCACGGCCAGATCGTCGGTTTCGACATCGACGTGATGAATGCGATCGCCCGGACGTTGGGCTTGGAGGCCGACTACCGGGAGACGGCGTTCTCCAGCATCATTCCGTCGGTGCAGGCCGGCAACTTCGACGTGGGGGCGTCGTCGTTCACCGACACCGCCGACCGGGAGCGCGACGTCGACTTCGTGACGTACTTCAGGGTGGGCAACCTGTGGGCTCGTCGCACGGGGACGACGGTGGAACCCTCGGCGGCGTGCGGTCTGAAAGTCGGTGTCGCACAGGGCGGTTTACAGGAGCTGAAGGAAATTCCGGCCAAGAGTGACGAATGCGCGGCGGCGGGGTTGTCGCCGATCGACATGGTGGTGTTCACCCGGCAGGACGATCTGACGAAGGCGTTGGTGGCCGGCGAGGTCGACGCGATGTCGGCGGATTCTCCGGTGACGGGATTCGCGGTGAAGCTCAGTGCCGGGGTCCTGGAGACGACGGGGGAGGTGACCGACCCCGCGCCCTACGGCTGGCCGGTGGCCAAGGGTTCCGGATTGGCCGAGTCGCTGAAGCTGGGGCTGGAGCAGCTGATGACGACCGGCGAGTACCGCACCATCGCGACGCAGTGGGGGGTCGAGAAGGGGATGATCGACGCACCGGTCGTCAACGGGGCGCGATAGGGCCGCGATGGGGCCGAGCCCAGTTCAGTTCTGACACTTGACCTCACGACGGTGTCGCCTTCGCCGGGATGGGTGCCCGCGGCGGTACCGTGACACCGTGGACCTCGTACTCGGCCTGTCGCTCACCACGACGGCGCTGCGTTGGGTGCTGGTCGAGGGGACGACGGGCGAGGGCGACCCGGTGGACCGTGGCGAGGTCGACATCGCCGCAGTCGACGACGTCGACGCGGAGTTGATGGCACGGGCGGTCTTGAACCCCGCCGTGGTGGCCGGGCACCGGATCCGGGTCGTCGGAGTCACCTCCACCGCCGGTGCCGAGGGCGCCGCGGTCGCCGTCGTCGACGCCTTGGCGGCGCGGGACCACCTCGACGTCGTCCGCGTCTCGGACGCCGCGGCGGTCGCCGCTCTGGCCGCCGGCGTGGCAGATCTCGCCGACTACGACGACGTGGCGGTGTGCATCGTCGAACCGGATTCGGCCTTCGTGGCCGTGGTCGACGCGGGAGAGATCACCGTCGAGCACGTGCGACGCCCCGCGGACCGGGCCGACGCCATCGAGCTCACGAGCAGCGTCGTCGCCGCCCTCGACCGGGAGTTACAGGCGGTCTTCGTCATCGGCTCCGACGACGTGGAGGTGATCGTCTCCGCCGTCGAGGCCGTCACCGACGCGCCCGTCTTCAGCGCCACCGAAGCCGACCTCGCCCTGGCCCGGGGCGCGGCCCTGGTGGCCGGCCGAACCCTGGACATGTCGGAACCCCGGGTCGGTGGAGCGTGGTCGTGGCTCAGGTCGCGAACGGGCGTGCTGGCCGCCGTGCTCGCCGCCGCAGTGGTGACCTTGGTCGTGTCGTCGTCGCTGGCGATCGGGCTGAACCTGAGTCGCGACGATCCGGCTCAGGCAGCCCAAACGTCAAGTGCCGCAGAACGACCCGAGACCGTCACCGCACCGCCACCGCCGGTTCGCGCGCGGGTCGGATTGGCCGAGATGGCGAACTCGGTCGCCAGGACGATGGTCGTCGCCCTGCCGCCGGCGCCGGTCCCGGAGTACGTGCCGCCGCCGGTCGCGCCGCCGCCCGCGTACGTGCCCCCGGCCCCGGTCTACGTTCCGCCACCGCCGCAGCAGCCCCGACTGCGCGACCGCATCATCGACCGCATCCCGATCATCGGTCGCTTTCACCAGCCCGGGCAGTAGCCGACGACCATTTCGCGAAAGCGCGTGCGCAAGCGCTTGCCTACGGCATAGGCTCCCGGGCAACGCGTGGCGGGACCGGCCGTCGCATCGGGGACAAGGGAGTCCATATGTTCGGAAAGCGCAGCCTCAACACGGTCGGGGCGGCACTCGTCGCCGGCACGATGATCCTCGGCCTGAGCGGCTGCGGCGGATCTGGCTCCGACGGCGTGAAGGTCGGCCTGATCACCAAGACCGACTCCAACCCCTACTTCGTCAAACTGCGCGAGGCCGCCCAAGCCCAGGCCGACAAGGACGGCGCCAAGTTGATCGCGCTGGCGGGTGCGTTCGACGGCGACAACGAAGGTCAGGTCGCCGCCATCGAGAACATGGTCGGCCAGGGCGTCAAGGGCATCCTCATCACCCCGAACTCCTCGACCGGGGTGCTCGACGCGATCAAGAAGGCCCGCGACGCCGGCGTCGTGGTGATCGCGCTCGACACCGCCACCGATCCCGAGGACGCCGTCGACGCGACGTTCGCGACCGACAACAAGGCCGCCGGCGTCAGCCAGGGCAAGTGGGTCAAGGCCGCGATCGGGAATGCGCCGCCTCAGGTCGTCATGCTCGACGGCACCCCCGGCGGCACCGTGGACACCTTCCGTCACGACGGCTTCCTCGAGGGCTTCGGCATCGCGAACGGCTCGCCGGAGATCGTCGGCCAGGAGAACACCAACGGCGATCAGACCAAGGCGCAGACCGCCATGGAGAACATCCTGCAGCGCGCCCCGGGCATCAACGCGCTCTACACCATCAACGAACCCGCGGCCGCCGGTGCCTACCAGGCGATTCAGGCTGCGAACCGAACCAGCCAGATCACCATCGGCTCCATCGACGGCAGCTGCACCGGCGTCGCAGACGTCAAGGCCGGCAAGATCGGCGCCACCGTCATGCAGTTCCCGGCCAAGATGGCCGAGCTCGGCGTCCAGGCCGTGGTGAAGTTCGCCAAGGACGGCACCAAGCCCAGCGGGTTCAACGACACCGGCTCGCAGCTCATCACCGACAAGCCCGTCGCCGGTCTGGAATCCAAGGACACCGCCTGGGGCGAGCAGAACTGCTGGGGCAAAGCCGGCTCATGACCACCGCCGCTCCCGCGACGGCCAAGCCATCGGTGGCGAGCCGGTTCAGCGCCGGACACCTCCTGCGTGAACCGCTTCTCGGACCGCTGGTGGCCCTGGTCATCGCCATCGTCATCTTCAGCGCCGTCTCCGACTCGTTCCTCAACCCGCAGAACGTGTCGCTGATCCTGCAACAGTCGGTCGTCGTCGGCATTCTCGCCGTCGGCCAGACGCTCATCATCCTGACCTCCGGCATCGACCTCTCCATCGGAGCGGTCGCCGTCTTCGGCACCATCGTGATGGCCCAAAGCGCCGGCGCCAACGGTCCCGTGGTCGCGCTGGGGTCGACCCTTCTGGTGTGCGTGGTGTTCGGAGCGGTCAACGGCGGGCTCGTCACGGCGTTGCGACTGCCTCCGTTCATCGTCACGCTGGGCACGTTCACCGCGATCCAGGCGGCCACCCGCCTGCTCGCGGGCTCGGAGACCTATCGGGTTGAACCAGGCCCGCTGACATTCCTGGGCACGTCCTTTCGCCTCGGGACCTTCTCGACCACCTACGGCGTGGTCGCGATGCTGCTGGTCTACCTGGTGATGTGGTACGCGTTGTCCCAAACCGCCTGGGGCAAGCACGTATACGCCGTCGGAGGCAACTCGCAGGCCTCCAACCTCTCGGGCATCAAGTCCGGCCGGGTGCTGTTCTCGGTCTACGTCACCACCGGCGTGATCGCGGCCATCGCCGCGTGGGCGGCGCTGGGCCGCATCCCCAACGCCGACCCGAACGCCTACCAGAACGCCAACCTCGAGACGATCACCGCGGTGGTCATCGGCGGCACCAGCCTCTTCGGCGGGCGCGGCGGGGTGGGCGGCACCCTGGTCGGCACGCTGATCGTCGGCGTGCTCCGCAACGGCCTCACGCAGGCCGGCGTCGACAACCTGTACCAGAACATCGCGACGGGAGTCCTCGTGATCGTGGCAGTGGCAGTGGATCAATTCGCACGCCGGAGATCTCAGTGACTGGCGCACCGGCCCTGGAAGCCCGCGGCCTGGTCAAGAAGTACGGCAACGTGACGGCCATCAACGGTGCCGACTTCGAGCTGCGCGCCGGCGAAGTCCTCGCCGTCATCGGCGACAACGGCGCCGGAAAGACCAGCCTCATCAAGGCACTCGCCGGTGCCGTGGTGCCGGACTCCGGTGAGATCCTGATGAACGGCACGCCGGTGTCGTTCAAGAGCACGCGCGACGCCAGGGCGGCCGGCATCGAGACGGTGTACCAGGATCTCGCGGTGGTGCCGGCCCTGGATATCGCCTCCAATCTCTACCTTGGCCGCGAGGTGCGGCGAAAGGGGCTGTTCGGCAGCGTCTTTCGACGGCTCGACATGCCCAAGATGCGCGAGGACGCCTCCCAGCACCTCGCCGACTTGAAGATCGGCATCAAGTCGGTCAACCAGGCCGTGGAGACGTTGTCCGGTGGCCAACGCCAAGGTGTCGCCGTGGCGCGGGCCGCGGCCTTCGGCCGTGGCGTGATCATCATGGACGAGCCGACCGCGGCGCTCGGCGTGCGGGAGTCGGGGCAGGTCATCGATCTGATCCGGTCGATCCGCGATCGCGGGATTCCGGTGGTGCTGATCAGCCACGACATGCCGCACGTGTTCGAGGTCGCCGACCGCATCCACATCCACCGCCTCGGGCAGCGTGCCGGGGTCGTCGACCCGAAGAGCCGCTCGATGTCCGAGGTGGTCGCGCTCATGACGGGTGCAGAGGAGCCGAGCGATGAGGAACGCGCCGGCCTCTGAGGCGGCCCCGCGGGGAATCTTCGTGGGTCTGGCGACCCTCGACGTCATCCACCGCATCGCTGCGCCTCCCGCGGTGAACGAGAAGGTCACCGCGGCAGCGCAGTTCGTTGCGGCCGGTGGCCCCGCGGCCAATGCCGCCGTCACGTTCGCCGGGCTCGGCGGCGACGCCGTGTTGGTCACCGCTCTGGGTGACGATCCGGTCGCCGACCTCATTCGCGCCGACCTCGCGGCCCACGGTGTCGAGGTCGTCGACTCGGCGCGGGGCGACTCCCCGGCGGTCCCCGTGTCCGCGGTGTCGGTCGTCGAGGCGACCGGAGACCGGTCGATCGTCTCGCTCGACGCTGTGGACTCCGAGGCGCCGCCGCCGGCTGGGCTGGACGGCCTGGTGGCCGGTGCCGACGTGGTGCTCGTCGACGGCCATCACCCGCTCATCGCCCGCGCCGCGGTTCGGCACGCCCAGGCGCGGTCGACTACCGTCGTCGTCGACGCCGGCCGGTGGAAGCCCGTCATGGCCGACCTCGTCACCCCCGCCACGGACATGGTGTGCTCCAACGACTTCCGAGTGCCGGGTACGGACACCACCGAGGCCACCGCGGCCGCGTTGGTCGAGTGCGGTTGCCGTGCGGTGGTCACCACTCACGGCGGCGACCCGGTGCGGTGGTGGTCGAACGGCGATTCGGGGACCGTGCCGGTGGAACCGGTCGTGGTCGTCGACACGGCGGGGGCCGGAGACGCGTTTCACGGTGCGTACGCCTACTTCTCGGCACGGCCGGCAGACGAACTCGCCGAACGCATCGCGCTCTCCGCCCGCGTGGCGGCGCTGCGGTGCTCGGTGGTCGGGCCGCGGGCCTGGCTGTCCGAACTCCCCGGCCACATTGACGGCGAACGACCTGGAAGGCCGGAACGGTGACCATCGAGCACGACGTCCACGACACCACCCTCGACCAACTGGTCGCGTGGGCCAAGGCGCTCGTCGTCGGCGGCGAGCGCCGCATCCTCGGTCTCACCGGGGCGCCCGGCGCCGGAAAGTCGACCGTCGCCGAGCAACTCGTCACCGCGCTGGGTCCCGAGGTGGCCGTGCTGGTCCCCATGGACGGTTTCCACCTCGCCAACGAGGTGCTGCTCGACCTCGGCCGGCGCGATCGCAAGGGCGCCCACGACACGTTCGACGACGGGGGTTACGCACGGCTGATCACCGCGTTGCGCGCCCAGGGGGCCGGCGACCCCGTCGTGTACGCGCCGCGCTTCCGGCGCGAGATCGAGGAGTCGATCGGATCGTCGATTCCGGTTCCCGCCGCGGTGCCCCTGGTGGTCACCGAGGGCAACTACCTGCTGTTGGAGGCCGACGCCTGGCCGCAGGCGCGCGCGCACATCGACGAGGTCTGGTTCCTGGCCCCCGACACCGAGATTCGCCACACCCGGCTGCTCCGCAGGCACGAAGCGTACGGAAAGTCCCCCGAGGACGCGGAGTTCTGGGCGTTGGGGCCCGACGAGCGCAACGCCCAGCTGATCGAGTCGACCGCTGGTCGCGCCGACCGGATCGTGCGTCTCCGGTGACCACGATGGGCGACGTCGCCCGACTCGCAGGCGTCTCGGCGTCGACGGTCTCCCACGTGCTCAACGGAACGCGCAACGTCGACCGCGCCACCCGGTTGCGGGTCGAGGCCGCCATCGAGAAGACGGGGTACCGCCGCAACGTGGTCGCACGGTCCTTGGCCGCCGGTCGCACGCACACCGTCGGGCTGTCCATCTCGGCGTTGACCAACCCGTACTTCGGCAGCCTGGTGCACGCCGTGGAGCGCGCGCTCTCCGATGCCGGCTACGTCCTGATCGTCGGGGACTCCCACGACGACGTCGACTCCGAGAAGCGGTTGACCGACTCGTTGTTGGACCGCAAGGTCGACGGGATGATCGTGGCGCCCGCGGCCGGGTCGGAGCGCGTGACCCTTCCCATGATCGCCCGCACGCGAACGCCGATGGTGTTGATCGACCGCGGGGTCGACGTCGGCAGCGACCAGGTGGGTCCGGAGAACTTCGAATCGGCCCGGTCCCTGACCCGGCATCTGCTCGACCTGGGGCACCGGCGGATCGGCGTGATCCGGGGGCTGACCGGAATATCCTCCACCGTCGAGAGATTCGACGGATACCGCGCCGCGTTGGCCGACCACGACGTCAACCTCGACCCCGATCTGGTGCTCGACGGCGAGTCCAGCACCGACGTCGCCGAGACCAGGGTGCACGCACTCCTCGCCGATGCCCACCGGCCCACCGCCCTGGTGTCGCTGAACAACTCGATGACCATCGGCGCCCTGAAGGCGATCCGCAGTCTGGGTCTGTCGATCCCGGCCGACGTGGCGTTCGTCTGCTTCGACGACTTCGAGTGGTCGGACCTCTTCGAACCCAGGCTCACCGCGGCGGCCCAGGACGTCGACGCGATCGGGGCCACCGCGGTCGAACTGCTGTTGCGTCGCATTCGGGGCAGCGACGATGCGCCGCAACGCATTCGGGTGCCGACCACCTTCCACCACCGCAACTCGTGCGGTTGCACCTAGACAGCTAGACACCTAGGCACCCAGCCCCCAGTCGACAGGACGTCACGACATGCCGATAGCCAGCCCCGACCAGTACGTCGCCATGCTCGACCGGGCCAAGGAGGGCGGGTTCGCCTATCCGGCGATCAACGTCACCAGCTCCCAGACGCTCAACGCGGCACTGCAGGGTTTCGCCGACGCCGAGAGCGACGGCATCATTCAGGTGTCCCTGGGAACGGCTCTCTACCTGTCCGGCAACGCCGTTCAGAACCGGTTCACCGGGTCGAAGGCACTGGCCCTCTACGCCCACGAGGTCGCGCGGCACTATCCGGTCACGGTGGCGCTGCACACCGACCACTGCCCGGCCGAGAACCTCGACGACTGGGTCCGGCCGCTGATCGCCGATTCGACCGAGCGCCGGGGCCGCGGGCTCGACCCGCTCTACCAGTCGCACATGTGGGACGGATCGGCGGTTCCGCTGGCCGATAATCTGCGCATCGCCACCGAATTGCTGGAGGCGTCGGTGGCCGCCAATACCATCCTCGAGATCGAGGTCGGGGTGATCGGCGGTGAGGAGGACGGCATCTCCCACGAGATCAACGAGAAGCTCTACACCACGGTGGACGACGCGCGCGCCACCGTGGCGGCGCTGGGCGTGGGGGAGCGCGGCCGCTATCTGACCGCGTTGACCTTCGGCAACGTCCACGGCGTCTACCACCCCGACTCGGTTCACCTGCGTCCGGAGATCCTGGCCGAGATCCAGGCCGTGATCGGTCGGGAGACCGGGCGGGACAAGCCCTTCGACCTCGTCTTCCACGGCGGATCCGGCTCGAGCGCCGAGGACGTGAGGTCCGCCGTCGCCAGCGGCGTGGTCAAGATGAACGTCGACACCGACACCCAGTACGCGTTCACCCGATCCATCGCCGGCCACATGATCGGCAAGTACGACCAGGTGCTCAAGGTCGACGGGGCCTACGGCGACAAGAAGGCCTACGACCCGAGGTCGTGGGGCAAGCCGGCCGAGAATGCCATGGCCGCACGGGTGGTCGAGGCCGCCCAGACGTTGGGATCGGCCAGCCGCGCGATGCGCTAGGACCGGCTACTCGTTGTCGCCACCGGTCGACTCGGTGGCGCCCACGGCGCCGAACGTCGCGCCGTGCGCGGCCGGCCACACCCAGTCCCGCACCTCCGGGATGTCGTCGCCGTGGGTGCGGGTGTACTCCCGGGCGGCGAGCCGTTTGTCCACCATCTGCTGGCGCAGCGTGGCGTATGAGGACTGCAGCGACGGAACGCGGTCGATGACGTCGATCACCAGGTGGTAGCGGTCGAGGTCGTTGAGCATCACCATGTCGAACGGCGTGGTGGTGGTGCCCTCCTCCTTGTAACCGCGCACGTGCAGGTTCTCGTTGTTGGCGCGACGGTAGGTCAGGCGGTGGATCAGCCACGGGTAGCCGTGATAGGCGAAGATCACCGGCTTGTCGCGGGTGAACAGCATGTCAAATTCGTGGTTGGACAACCCGTGCGGATGCTCCTTCTCGTCCTGCAGCCGCATCAGGTCCACCACGTTGACGAAGCGGATCGTCAAGTCGGGGATGTTCTTTCGCAGCAGGTCGACGGCCGCCAGTCCTTCGAGTGTCGGGACGTCACCGCAGGTGGCCACGACGACGTCCGGCTCCTCCCCGGGGGTTTCGTTGCCCGCCCAGTCCCAGATGCCCAGGCCGCGGGTGCAGTGCGCGACCGCCTCCTCCATGGTGAGGAAGTTCGGGCTCGGCTGCTTGCCGGCGACGACGACGTTGACGTACTGGCGCGACCGCAGGCAGTGGTCGTAGGTCGACAGCAGCGTGTTGGCGTCCGGCGGCAGGTACACCCGGACCACCTCGGCGCGCTTGTTGACCACGTGGTCGATGAACCCGGGGTCCTGGTGACTGAAGCCGTTGTGGTCCTGGCGCCACACATGGCTGGACAGTAGGTAGTTCAGGCTGGCGATCGGCCGGCGCCACGCAATGTGGTTGGTCACCTTGAGCCACTTGGCGTGCTGGTTGAACATCGAGTCGACGATGTGGATGAACGCCTCGTAGCAGTTGAACAGGCCGTGGCGCCCGGTCAGCAGATACCCCTCCAGCCAGCCCTGGCACTGGTGCTCCGAGAGCATCTCCATGACCCGCCCGGCGCGGGCGAGGTGTTCGTCGACCTCGGGGCCGACGTACTCGGCGTTCCACTGCTTGGCGGTCGCGTCGTAGACGCCCTGCAGGCGATTCGACGCCGTCTCGTCGGGGCCGAAGATACGGAAGTTGTCGGGGTTGAGCCGCACCACGTCGGTCAGCCAGCCGCCCAGCACCCGGGTGGATTCGGCGATCGTCGCCCCCGGGGCGGGCACGTCCACGGCGTAGTCCCGAAAGTCGGGCAGGCGCAGATCCCTCATCAGCAGACCGCCGTTGGTGTGCGGGTTGGCGCTCATCCGCAACTCACCCGTCGGGGCGAGTTCGGCGATCGTCGGATCGAGTGTGCCGTCGGCGTCGAACAGTTCGTCGGCCCGGTAGGACGCCAGCCAGTCGGCGAGCACCTTGAGATGCTCGGGGGTGTCGCGGGCGTTGGCCAGCGGAACCTGGTGTGCCCGCCACGATCCGGTGGTCTTCTTGCCGTCGATGTAGGCCGGCCCGGTCCAGCCCTTGGGGGTGCGGAAGACGATCATCGGCCAGCGGACCCGCTCGACGTCGTCGTCGGGGAGTGCCTTGAGTTCGGCGATCCGGTTGAGCACCGTGTCGAGCAGCTCGGCGAAGTCCCGGTGGGCCTGGGCCAGGTCGGTGTCCTCGGTCGCCTCGAAGAAGTACGGCTCGTGGCCGTACCCGATCATCAGACTGCGCAGCTCGTCGTGCGGAATACGATCCAGCACAGTCGGATTGGCGATCTTGTAGCCGTTGAGGTGCAAGATGGGCAGCACCACGCCGTCCTGGGTGCGGTTGACGAACTTGTTGGAGTGCCAACTCGTCGCCAGCGGGCCGGTCTCCGCCTCACCGTCACCGACCACCGCGGCCACCAGCAGGTCGGGATTGTCGAACGCGGCGCCGTAGGCGTGCGAGAGCGCGTAGCCAAGCTCGCCGCCCTCGTGAATGGAGCCGGGCGTCTCGGGGGCGACGTGGGACGGGATGCCGCCGGGGAAGGAGAACTGGCGGAACAGTCTCCGCAAACCCTCCGCGTCGGCGGTGATGTCGGAGTAGGTCTCCGAATAGGTGCCGTCGAGGTAGGCGTTGGCCACCAGGCCGGGGCCGCCGTGGCCGGGGCCGGTGACGTAGATCGTGGACTGGGAACGCTCCTTGATGGCCCGGTTCAGGTGGGCGTAGAGGAAGTTCAGACCCGGCGTGGTGCCCCAGTGGCCGAGCAACCGGGGTTTGACGTCGTCGCGGGTCAGGGCCGTCCGCAGCAGGGGGTTGTCCAGGAGGTAGATCTGGCCGACCGACAGGTAGTTCGCCGCCCGCCACCAGCCGTCGAGTTGGGATAACGCGCTGTCGCTCAACGGTTTTACGTCGGCGGAGTTCCAGGCTGTGGTCACCGTGCTCATCGAGACGTCCATTCCGTTGTCGTGACCCACGCCATCGTACGGCTGGCGTGAGCACCCGACGGGGCGGTCATGAGGAGTCAACCCGCAGTTCGCGTCCCCGCCACCTCTAGCACGGGCGGGCCGACGGTGCCGTCGACCGCACCGGGAGTGTGCGGCGGGCGGCGAGTCGCCCGGCGATGATGCGCATCGCGTCGCCGACCGAGCCGACGATCGGCACGGAGTCGTGGCGTGCGAGGCGGTGTCGTCGCGCCGGGTCGACGACGAGGGTCACGTCGGCGACGCCGCGCAGATCGCCGACCAGCTCGTCGTCCACGCCGCCGGTGTTCAGCAGGTCCACCACCAGCGGATCGCCGACCAGGGCGAACCGGCGCAGGTGGGTCGACACCTGGTGGCGATTGGCGGGGCTGAGCTGACCCGTCACCTCGACGAGGATGGCGACGCTGCGCAGCTGTGCGCGCAGCTGGACGCCGTGGCACTCCGTGACGGGGCTACGGGCAGCGAGTGGTGTGACGACGTCGTTGGTGAACACGTAGAAGAGCCGATCGACAGGGGACGGACCATGGTGTCTGGCTGCGGGGCTCAACCGTGCGCGTCAGCGTAACCCGTGCCGCGGCCCCCCGTCGGGCTGATGTTCGAAGTGCCTGGGCAGCACTCGATTAGCGGCGCGTCCCGGCCGGCGACGTCGAGGGGTTCCCGCCCGGTGGCGAGCAGCGCAGGGGGGCGTACGTCACATCACTCGCCCCATCCCGACGGCCCGTTGAACCCTGTACCCTGGGCACGAATCAATTGGCTTGTGCTGCTTGCGCTTCGGCATCGTGCCAGGTCAACCGCCACGAGCGGGTGCGAGGCAGGCCCCGAGGTGCAGTGAGGGAAGGATCGTCATGGTGTCCCCGGGTGCTGGACCACGTCCGAGCACGCGGTTCGGCCCCTACGAGCTGCGGGAGCTCATCGGCATGGGCGGCATGGGCGAGGTCTACCGCGCCTATGACACCGTGCGTGAGCGGATGGTGGCCCTGAAGATCCTGCGGGCCGACGTCGCCGCGGATTCGAGCTACCGGGACCGGTTTCGCCGGGAGTCGCGCATCGCGGCCCGACTGCAGGAACCCCACGTCATCCCCGTGCACGACTTCGGTGAGATCGACGGGGTGCTCTACATCGACATGCGCCTGGTAGAGGGCGGCAGCGTCAAGGACGAGTTGCGGGTCAACGGAGTGCTGCCGCCGGCGCGTGCGGTCGCGATCGTCACGCAGGTGGCCGCCGCCTTGGACGCCGCCCACGCCAACGGCCTGGTGCACCGCGACATCAAGCCGGAGAACGTCCTGCTGACGCCCGACGACTTCGCCTATCTGGTCGACTTCGGGATCGCCAACGGCGGCGGCGAGGCCACCGTCACCAGGACGGGCCTCATCATCGGGTCGTGTGCCTACATGGCCAGCGAGCGGCTCAGCGGCAAGCCCGGCGGGCCCCCGTCGGACGTGTACTCGCTGACGTGCCTGCTGTTCGAGTGCCTGACGGGTCGGGCACCGTTCGACGCCGCCGACATCCGGCAGGTGATGAGCGCCCACATGTTCGCCCCGCCGCCGCGACCCAGCGAGGTGCGACCGGGCGTCAACCCGGCATTCGACGCCGTCATCGCCAAGGGCATGGCCAAGAGTCCCGGTGAGCGGTTCGCCACCGCGGGCGAGTTGGCCCGGGCGGCGGCCGCCGCGGTGCACGCTGCGGTGCCCCGATTCTCCCCGCCCCCGAGCACCCGGCAGTTCACCGCCGAGCGACCTCCGGCCTACGTTCCGCACCCGGCCGCGGCCGTGCAGGCGCCGGTGGCGCGGTCGCGGTTCGGACGCACCCAGAAACTGTTGCTGGCGGGTGCGGTGGCCACGCTGTGCCTGGCGGCGGGCCTGGCCGCGGCGATCGTCTTCACCGGGGGTGACACCGGATCGCAGGCTCAGAGCCCGCTGGCCGCCGCGCCGGGCGCAACGACGGAGACCGGTACGCCGACGACCACCACCACGACGTCCACCGCCGCGCGCCTCTCCGGGGTGTCCAACGTCGACGCGAAGGGCTTCGTCGGTCAGGCCGCCCGCTGCGACGCGGGCACGCTGGTCTCCGCCATCCGCACGGCGTCGTCCCTGGCGGTGATCTGCCAGGAGTCGCCCGGCAGCTACTACTACCACGGCGAACGCCTGCGCGACGGCGCCAACGTGCGCATCGCCGACGCGGTCCCGACCGACGGCGGATTCGACGCGGTGAACCCCGCCGACGGTGCCCGCTACCAGGTGCGCTCCGACGGGCTGACCATCATCAGCAACGGCCACGTGGACTCGTCGGAGTCGGCGCTGGAGTACGGCTCGGCCAGCTGACGGGATTATTTCGGGGCCTCCGCGGGTACATTGTTAGGTCGCGTAACTAACGTCGACCTTCACAGACACCCGAGCGAGGCAATGCATGACGGACACGGTGACCGAACCGCCGCGGTCGAACGAGGTTCAGATCGACCCGTCGCGACGCAATCTGATCTTCACGGCCGTGCTGCTGGGCATGCTGCTGGCGGCGCTCGACCAGACGATCGTGGCCACTGCGCTGCCGACCGTGGTGGCCGACCTTGGCGGCGCCGGCCATCAGGCCTGGGTGGTGACCAGTTACCTGCTGGCCTCGACGGTGGTGACGGCGATCGTCGGCAAGCTGGGCGACCTGTTCGGCCGCAAGCCCGTCTTCATCGCGGCAGTGCTGTTCTTCATGGCCGGGTCGGTGCTGTGTGGCCTGGCCGGCTCGCTGCCGATGCTGGTCGCGGCGCGGGCCCTGCAGGGCATCGGCGGCGGCGCCATCATGGTCACCGCCACCGCGGTCATCGGCGAGGTCATCCCGCTGCGCGAACGCGGCAAGTACCAGGGCGCCCTCGGCGCGGTGTTCGGCGTCACGACGGTCATCGGCCCACTGCTGGGCGGGTTCTTCACCGACCACCTGAGCTGGCGCTGGGCGTTCTGGATCAACGTGCCCGTCGCCGTCGTCGTGCTGATCGTCGCCGTCATCGCCATCCCGAACCTGGGCCGCAAGGCGCGGCCGGTCATCGACTACGCCGGCATCGTGCTGGTCGGCCTCGGCGCCACCGGGTTGACGCTGGCCACCAGCTGGGGCGGCAGCGAGTACGCCTGGGGGTCGATGATGATCATCGGCCTGTTCGTCGGGTCGGTGGTGGCCATCGCCGCGTTCATCGCCGTCGAGCTGCGGGCGAAGGAACCCATCCTGCCGATGCGGCTGTTCCGCGAACCGGTCTTCGCGGTGTGTTGCGCGCTGTCGTTCGTGGTCGGCTTCGCGATGCTGGGCGCGCTGACGTTCCTGCCCACCTTCATGCAGTTCGTCGACGGTGTCTCGGCGACCACGTCCGGGCTGCACACCCTGCCGATGGTGCTGGGCCTGCTGACCATGTCGATGAGCAGCGGCGTGATCGTCGGCCGCACCGGAAAGTACAAGATCTTCCCGGTCGCCGGGACGGCGGTGATGGCCGTCGGCTTCGTGCTCCTGTCGCGGATGGGACCGGACACCTCCACCCTGGTGCAGTCGCTGTATCTGGTGATCCTCGGCGCGGGCATCGGCATGTGCATGCAGGTGCTCGTCCTGATCGTGCAGAACACCGTCGACTTCGCCGACCTCGGTGTCGCGACCTCCGGCGTCACGTTCTTCCGGACCATCGGCAGTTCGTTCGGCGCGGCGGTGTTCGGGTCGCTGTTCAACAACTTCCTGAAGGACCCGCTCGCCGACGCCGTCGCCAAGAGCGGCGCGCCGGCCGCGGCCGCGCAGTCACCGGACGCGCTGCACGCACTGTCCCCGGAGATGGCCGCACCGATCGCGTCGGCCTACGCCGACGCCCTCGATCAGGTGTTCCTGTATGCCGCGCCGGTGGCGGTGGTCGGTTTCCTGCTGGCATTGATGCTCAAGCAGGTTCCGTTGCGCAGCAACGACGTCAGCATCGCCGCCGACATGGGCGAGGGCTTCGCGATGCCGACCACCGATTCGCCGGACCAACTTCTGGAGAACGCCGTCGGCCGGTTGATCCGCCACGGTTCCGGCGCGCAGTTGCGGTCCATCGTGGAGCGGCCGGGCGGCAGCAAGCTCGACATCAGCCGGTTGTGGGCGCTGCTGCAGGTGTACCGGTTCGGGCAGGCCGCGGGGCAGGCCCGGCTCAGCGACATCGCCGAACACGTGCGCGTGCCGCGGGAGATCCTCGAACCGGCCTTCGACCGGCTGGCCCTCACCGGGTTCGCGCAACGTACGCAAGATCAGTTCTGGCTGACGCCGGCCGGGGCCCGCGAGGTCGAGCTGGTGCGCGCGCACACGTTGGAGTGGCTCACCACCGGGCTCACCCAGTCCGCGGGGCTGCAGATCCAGCCCGACCGCACCCAGGTCAGGGAGGCGTTGGACCGCATCTCGCAAGACGTTCTGGTGCAACGGGATTACTCCGAGGACGCGACGCAGGCGATGCGGTTGCGGCCGCCGCGCCGGACGCCGCACCCACCGCGTCGTCCCCCGACGCCCATGCCCCCGCGGGCTCAGCCGCCAAGGCCGAACCAACGGCCCCAGCGACCGCCGAGTGAACCGCCGACCACTCGGTTCCGGCCGCCGCCGGGCCCGCCGCCGCGTGGGCCGCGGCCCCCGCAGCGTTAACCGACCGGCGCGGGAGCCGGCAGAAATGGTCCGCGCCACGAGCCTCGTCAGACCGGAATCGTCTGACCGAGGCTCGTATTCACCACAAAGAGTTTGGCGGGGACGGTGATGGTGCCGTCGTCGCCGGCGGATTTGTTGATGAGTAGTCGGGTTCCGTGGGCGGTGAGGGTGTAGCCGGTGATGTTGCCGCCGCGGTCGATGCCGGTGTTGGTCAGGACGGTGCCGGTGGTGGTGTCGATGGTGGTGATTTGGGGGGAGATGGTCTTGCTGAGGTCGCGGATGACGTAGGCGGTGGTGCCGTCGTCGTTGAGCAGGATGGGCAGGTTGGCGTTGGGTGGGTCGCCGATCAGGGGTGCGGCGATGACGGTGCCGGTGGTGGTGTCGATGACGTAGACCTTGGTGCCGCCGAAGGCGAATGCGTCGGGTAGTGAGACCAGTTGCAGGGCGCGGCTGCCGTCCGGGGTGAGGACGAGTGGGCCGATGGTTGGGCCGTCGAATGGTGTTGTGCTGATGACGTTTCCGGTGGTGGTGTCGATGGTGACGAGTTTGGCGGGGACGGTGGTGGTGCCGTCGTCGCCGGCT
>NZ_JBEXUA010000020.1:59016-65613 GCF_040614235.1 Mycobacterium sp. NPDC006124
CCGGTGGTGGTGTCGATGACGTAGACCTTGGTGCCGCCGAAGGCGAATGCGTCGGGTAGTGAGACCAGTTGCAGGGCGCGGCTGCCGTCCGGGGTGACGACGAGAGGGCCAATCGCCGGCCCGTCGAAGGCGACCTCACGGTTGACCAGGACGACCGTCACTGCGACGGTGCCGACGGCGGTGCCACCCTGGCCGTCGCCGACCGTGTAGGTGAACGAATCGGTTCCGGCGTAGTTCGCAGTGGGGGTGTAGACGACGTTGGTTCCAGTGAAGACAACCGTTCCGTGCGCAGCCGTCGAGGTGCCGGTGACCGTGAGCGTTTGGCCGGTGTCCACGTCGGTGTCGTTGCGTAACACGTCGACCGAGGTGGGGCCGGATCCCTGAAGGGCGGCGAGCGTGTCGTTCCTGGCAATCGGAACGTCGTTCACGGCTGTGACCGTCACGGCGATCATCGACGTGTCGGAGTGACCGCCGCCGAAGATCAGCCCGCCGAGACCGTGAACGTGAAACGGGCTGGTCGCGTCGGACACGGTGTAGGAGAAGGAGTCTGGACCGTTGTAATCCGCGACCGGGGTGTAGACCAGCTTGCCGCCGACGAGCGCGACAGTGCCGTGGGCAGGCTGAGTGAAGGACGAGACGGTGACGACGTCACCGGCGTCGGGGTCGACGTGGCCGCCGCGCGTCACGTCGATGGTCACGGGCGTGTCCTCGCCGGTGGTCACCACGTCGACGTCGGCGGTCGGCGCATGGTTGTCGAAGGTTCGTTCCAACTCACGCTGCACCCAGGCCAGCACCGCCCAGAGGATCGGTGTCTGCGCCGGGATCGGAGGAGTCGTGCCGAGGAACGGCGCGAGAAGGGTCGCGGCCACCGTGCTGATGATGCGGACGGCCACGGCGGGGATGGCCAGGATCGCGGCAATCGGGCCTTCCTGCAGGACGGGGGTCGGCGTCGTCGGCGGGGTGGCTGCTGCAAGCGACACCGACGGAGGCTCGTCAGTCTGTACGAGCGCGGTCCTCGATGCCGCGGTGACCGCTGTCCCCTTGGGTTCGTCCGTCCCGAGAGTGGCTGTGCGGGAATCGATGTCGTCGTGCTTGGTCGTGGTCGTGGGGCCATTGCCTGGTGATGTGTCCGGGTTTTCGTCGACGGGGCCCGGGGAGGCGTCGTGGCGCTCGGGTGCGACCGGTGGTTTCGGGCTGTGGCTCAAGGGCGCTGCCTGAGTCGACGTCGGCTCGGGGCTAGGCGTGGGCGTTGGCTCTGGGCTAGCCGACGTTCCAGAGCTGTCGTCGGAACCCGACGTGAGCGCGCCACCCGAACTCTCGTAGTTCATCGTTGGCACGGATGGCACCGTGCCGGTGGGTGAGGAGCCGGACCCGTCAGCGCCGGCGGGCGAGGATCCGGTGGTCGGCTCGGCCGAATGGTCGGCGGCGCCGGCATCGGCTGGCGTTTCGGAGTCCGTCGCCGAACCCGTGCTCCCGGTGTCACTGGTCGGCGAGTCCGCAGAGGACGGCTCGTCGGCATGGGCGACCCCCAGCCCGAGCCCCTGCCCGGTGACGACGGCCGCACCGATTCCCAGCGCCACTGCCAGCGCCCCGACACGCCCGATGTAGCTACCGGGTGTGATTCTCACGCCTTGCTCGACATGCCGATGAACGGAATGCGCCATCCAAGCCCCCCCAGGCCCGACGAGCCTGTCGGCTCGCTCCCAGGCACGTCCCCACGACGTACCTTCGTGGCCGAACGTAGCACCAGCTCAGGCTCTAGACAGGGGAACGAACGCGCACGTGACGGGAGTTTCGCAAGTGATCGACCACTGTCTGCTGCCCGCCGCGGCGGGCAGCAGCACGGCGGCGTTAACCGACCGGCGCGGGAGCCGGCGCGATGCGGTCGACGGCGTAGGTCGCCGCTTCGTTGGTCATGCCGTTGAAGCCGTAGGAGGCGTGCGCGAAGGTCGGCTGCCCGCCCGGCGTGCCGTCGCAGATGGTGTCGCCCTGGGCGCAGAGCTGAAGGGTCTTTCCGGCGTAGTTCGCCCCAATGGTCAGCTGGGGTGCGTCGTACTGCTGCAGGAACTCCGGCGACGGGTTGCCGAACAGCGTGACGGCGGCGACGTGATTGGCGACCTCGGCCGGGAGGGGCTGCGGCACGACCGCGGTGGGGATGCCGGCTGGCGCCCGGTCGGCGGTGGCGAATCCGGCGACGATGGCGCCCTGGCTGTAGCCGCCCAGCACGATCTTTGTGCCCGGGCAGTTCGCCGCCGTCGCCCGTACGTGATCGCCGGCGTCCCTCACTCCGTCGATCACGCTGCCCGCGAACACTTCTCGGTTGTTGAAGTCGGTGCTGGCGGCGTAGTTCACCGGGTAGACGTCCAACGAGCGCCCGCCCAGTTGACCGCGCAACGCGTCGACGTAGGACTGGCCGACACCGCCCACACCGGGGGCTTCGCCGGAACCGCGGGCGAAGACGAGCTCCACGTCCGGGCAGGGTTCTGCCGATGCGGCCGGGGCCGAGGTGGTGGCGAGGAGTGCGCCGGCGGAGAGGATTGCGGCGCCCAGCAGGCGTGGCAAGTGTCGGGTAGTCATGGGGCGGAGGTACCCCGGGGTTTGCCAACCAAACCACCAGGCACACGTTGACGCGCGCGAAAACGGGGTATGTGGCTCTGATGACCAGTGCAAACGTGCCAAGAGCGTGACCGAGACCGATCAGCGCGACCTCGGCGACTCCGACAGTCCGATCGAAGACGAACTGGAGGACGCGTTCCAGCGGATGATCGGGGAGGGCACCCAGCGGCTGCACCGCCCGTGGCGTGAAGTGCTCACCACCGGCTTCTTCGGCGGCACCGAGGTGGCGCTCGGCGTACTGGCCTACCTGTCGGTGATGTACCAGACGCACAACCCCCTGCTGGCGGGCCTGGCCTTCTCGATCGGGTTCCTGGCGTTGCTGCTCGGCCGCAGCGAATTGTTCACCGAGGGCTTCCTGGTGCCGGTGACGACGGTGGTCGCCAAGCGCGCGAGCGTGCCCCAGCTGCTGAAGCTGTGGAGCGGGACGTTGTTGGCCAACCTGGTCGGCGGCTGGCTGGTGATGTGGCTCATCATGACGGGCTTTCCGAAGCTGCGGGCGCAGACCGTCGAGTCGGCGAGCCACTACATCGACGCGCCGATCGGCCCGGAGTCGATCGCGCTGGCGGTCCTCGGCGGCATGGCCATCACCTTGATGACGCGGATGCAGCACGGCACCGACTCGATGCCGGCCAAGATCGCCGCGGCGGTCGCCGGTGCCTTCCTGTTGGCCGGCTTGCAGATGTTCCACTCGATCCTGGACTCGCTGTTGATCTTCGGCGCCCTCGTCTCCGGCAACACGCCGTTCGGGTACCTCGACTGGCTGGCATGGTTCGGCTACGTCGCACCGCTCAACGTGCTCGGCGGCCTGGCGTTGGTGACGCTGTTGCGGCTGATCCGCAGCAAGGACCGCTTGAAGGACGAGCGGGCCGACGCCGAGGCTTAGATCTGGGCGGGCTCCTCGACGTAGGTCTCCCGGATCTCCTTGGGTCCGAAGGGCCAGGTGGTCTCGGCCTTGGCGTAGATCAGGAAGGCGACGCAGCCGATGACGATCCAGCCCAGCGACAGTGCGATCGACAGCCAGGTCGCCGAGTAGTAGACGTACACCCAGCCGATCAGGGCGATGATCGTCGGCACCGGGTAGAGCCACTGTCGGTAGGGCCGTTGGAGATTGGGCTGCCGTCGGCGTAGCACCACGATGGCGGCCACCTGCGCCAGCGACTGGATGATCACCAGCGTCGCGACGGCGGCGTTGATGATCGTGGTCAGGGTGAACAGCGATCCGATGATGGTGATGACACCCATGGCGATCACGCCCGCGGTCGGCAGATTGAGCTTGGGGTGCAGCTTGGCGAACACCGGTAGGAAGACCTTGTCGCGCGCCGCTTCGAACGGCACCCGAGAACCGCCGAGCAAACCGGCGAACACCGAGCCGATGGCGGCCACCACGATGAGCACCGTGATGATTTGCGCGGCAGTCGAACCAAAGGCCTGTTCGAGCACCGAGGAGGCGACGGAGGTGGAGGCCTTGATCTCCTCGAGCGGCAGCGAGCCGAGCACGCCGATCTGCAGCAGGAAGTAGATGCTCATGATGCCGAGGATGGAGTAGACGATGGACCGCGGGATGGTGCGGCCGGGGTCGCGCATCTCGGCGCCGAGGTAGGCGGTGGTGTTGTAACCGAGGTAGTCGTAGACGGCGATGATGAGGCCGGCACCGAGGCCCGCCCAGAAGGTGCCGTGCGACCCGAAGGCGCCGGGGGTGAAGGCGAAGGCCTGTGCTCCGCTGAAGTGGCTGTAGGCGGCGATGATGGTGCTGAACACCGCGACGAGCATGACGACGAACAGCACCGTGGTCAGCTTGCCGATCTGGCCGATCTTGCGGAACAGCGCGGCCATGATGATCAGCGTGATGCCGACGCCGATGGCCTTGCCCAGCAGGGTGTTTCCGCCGTCGTCGGTGACGCCGGGGATTAGGTAGCCGAGGTACTGGACCAGGCCGATGATGCCGGTGGACATGATCAGCGGGATGAACAGCACCGCGCTCCAGACGAACAGGAACGGCATGAGCCGGCCGGTGCGGTACTGGAAGGCCTCGCGAAGGTAGATGTAGGTGCCGCCCGCGCCGGGCATGGCGGCGCCGAGTTCGGCCCAGATGAGGCCGTCGGCGAGGGCGAGGAGGGCGCCGACGATCCAGCCGAACATGGCCTCCGGGCCACCGAAGGTGGCGACCATCGCGGGGATCGTCACGAAGGGGCCGATGCCGCACATCTGGGTCATGTTGATCGCGGTGGCCTGCAATGGCCCGATCTGGCGTTCCAGCGCCGGCTGCTGGGGCGTCGTGGCGCCGGTGGACGGTGAGCTCATCACGCACCTCCTTCGTCGTAGTTTGTTAGTAAAGTTTCTTAACATATGTGGCGCGAGTGTGCGACAGTTCGCGTGTAAATTTCCGAAGTCGATGGGGATGGGAGGTGGCGGTGGACGGCCGTACGGCACCGCAGGCGGGCACCCCGGCGAACATGCGCGCGCTCAACCAGCGGTTGGTGCTGGACCGGCTGCGGGAGCACGGCGAGGCCACCCGCCCCGAGATCGCGGCCGCGACCGGGCTGTCGAAACCCACTGTCGGACAAGCACTGCTGGATCTCGAGCAGCACGGTCTGGTGCGCCCGATCGGTCGGAGGCTGGACCGTCCGGGCCGGGCGGCGGTGGTCTACCGCACCGCGCCGGACGCGGGGTACATCGTCGGGGTCGACGTCGGACGGCGGGTGGTGCACGTCGCGGTCGCCAACCTGGACGGCGAGGTCGTGGCCCGCGTCGAGCAGCCCAACCGCAGCCGCTCGGGCGCCACGCTGGTGCGTACCGTCGGCGACTCGGTCGCGCGCGCCGTCGCCGAGGCGGGGCTGGCCGACGACGACATCGTGGTCACCGTGGTCGGCACGCCGGGCATCCCCGACACCGCTGCCGGCACGGTGCACCGCTCGCCCAACCTGCCCGGCTGGGAGCGGCGCGGGCTGCTGGGCGAGCTGATGGCTATGTTGGGCGCCAACGGGTCGACGGTGCTGGTGGAGAACGACGCGAACCTGTGCGCCGTCGGCGAGCACGCGCGCGGGGCGGCGCAGGGCGTCGACGTGGTGGCGTGCCTGACCGTCGGGACCGGCATCGGGCTGGGAATCCTGCTCGGCGGCAACCTGTTCCGGGGTGCGCGTGGGGCGGCGGGGGAGATCGCCGACCTGCCCTACGGCCGGGTCCCGGCGGGGGTGACGTCGCACCGGCCCGGGCCCGTGGAGGTGGTGGCGGCTGGTGACGCGGTGGTGTCGGCGGCGCGAGAGGCGGGGCTTTCGCTGTCGACGGCGAAGGCGGTGTTCGAGGCGGCCCGCGCCGGCGACGAGCTTGCTTTACAGGTGGTGGCCGACGAGGCGTCCAAGCTGGCGCGAGTGGTCTTGGTGGTGACCGCGGTGCTGGACCCGGGCTTGATCGTGTTGGCAGGCGGCATCGGCCGCAACGTCGACCTGCTGGCCGACCCGATGCGCCGCGAGCTGGCCGAGACGATTCCGTTGGTGCCCGACATCCTCGGGGGAGAGCTGGGGGACGACGCGGTTCTGGTCGGTGCGATCGCGACGGCGATGGACACGGCGTGGGACTTGGTGTTCGAGCGAAGGGTGTTGGGGCGGTAGTGGACGTCTCGGTCGAGCGGGACGAGGCGGCGTGCGGCCGGAGGGTCGCGGCCGTCTTCGACCGGTCCGTGCGGTCGGGTGCGTTGCGGTTGGGGCTGGCGACGGGGTCCTCGCGTTGTCGGTGTATCGGGAGCTGATCGGTCGGTACCTTGAGGAGGGGTTGTCGTTCGCCGCGACGGCCGCACGGATTTCGCTTTTGCGCGAAAGCAGTTCTTGCAGTTCGCAATGGTGTCGATCATGACGCTGGGCACGCTGACCGTTCTTTATGCTGTCGGGTATGAACCGCCCCGGGTTCGATGCACTCCTGGTTACTGGTGTGCAGCCTCTGACTGGGCTGGTTTCCTAGCGTAGTAGATGGCCTCGTATTCGATCG
>NZ_JBEXUA010000021.1:0-59860 GCF_040614235.1 Mycobacterium sp. NPDC006124
CGATCGAATACGAGGCCATCTACTACGCTAGGAAACCAGCCCAGTCAGAGGCTGCACACCAGTAACCAGGAGTGCATCGAACCCGGGGCGGTTCAACTGAATAACGCATCATCGATAGACAGGGTGAGGAATGCCCGCGAGTGTCGTAGACGGCACGTGAAAACCCACTAAGGAATGGCATAACGGAAGGGGGCAATTCAGGTGCCGTAGACGCGTGTGCCTGACGGCGGATGAGACACAAGACGTGGGCGAGTCCTCATGCGTGAGAAGAAGGTTCTCATGACAACGTGGTGAGGCCAGCAGCGCGCCGCTCGGAGCCTTCTGGCCCCTACCCGTGCATGAGAGCCGCGTCCTGCCATTCTTAGCGAATGGAATACCTCCTGCTGGTGATCGCCCGCGCGCGCATCGAAGTTCCGCCCGACATCCTGCGGTGGTGCCTCGGTACCGCCACTCCGATGTTCCGATCGTGGACACAGCTTCTGGGCCGGTTGGATGTGACCGACGAGCAGGCATGGACGATGCTGTGGCGGGACGGGAAGCTGGAGAAGTCCGCCGAGAAGGTGCCCGTGGGCTCGCAAGGCTACTGGACGAGCAATGCATCGTCGGAGCGGCTGGCCGAGTATGTCGCGTCGTACCTGGCACGACCAAACGTCCCATCGGGGCGGGTAGAAGAGCTACGGGAACGCCTCGACGAGACTGTTCTGACCCGACTGGACCTCTTGCGTGAGGTGACTCAGCGTGGGGGCAGCGACGATGTCTGTCACGAATTGGCGGCGGAACCACCGGTCGGCTCCCACCGTGTCCGCCAGGTGGGCGGGCGAGAGCTGGCACTGGTCGAGCGGCACCGGAGCAACGCTCGGAACGAGGCGCGCGGAAGAGCCGAAATGATTGCGTCGCAGGTTTCCGCAATCCTCGAGGAAGGTGACCTGCTTGCCCGCGTGGGGTGCGCACGATCCCAGGGAGCATTCGGCATCGACGTTCTCAACGCATGCCTCTTCGGCCACGGATCCGTCGCCCCGCCACCCGAGTTCGCCGATGCAACGAGCGCTGAGTGGCTCGAGGAAATCGCCGCAAGTGAACTGGTCTACGCAGACGATTCGTTCCGCCTAGGTCCAATCATGTCTGGACTTCGCCCGATCGTTCGCATGCACAGAGATCCCACCGATCGGTCTGCACGAAAGTGGGGACCTCGCCGCATTCGTGATTTCGGTCCTGCCGGCATGGTTCCTCTGACGTTCTCCATCCCGGCCGAGGAAGGCGAATACATCCTCCGCAGCCTGGGCAGCGACGTGCGCCGCTACGAAACACTTGCCGGCTTGCTGGAGGAGCAGTCTTCCGCACCACTAGGTGAGTTGTGCCGTGCCACCGATCCGGTGCACCGCTTGTCTTAGGTCAGCTCCCATTCCTTGGCCAGCATGGCGGTGAGCTCCTGCTGACGCTTCTCGATGATCGAGGGGGTCCAAGAGGGCAGTTCCAGAACCTGGGTAGTCAATGCGAATACCCCTGATCCGGTCGATGTTTTGAAGTACTTGTCCCTCATCGCTGACGGCGGCTCAGGGCGATGAGTAAAAGGGCGGCGCTACATCGAAACCAAGACGTCTTGGCAACCGCATTACAGCTCTCGGGCCTGAAGGGGTATCACCTCACAAACCAAAGGATCGGGCGAGACCGCACAGGGCTGAACTACTCGGAGAACTACTGGGGCGAGTGGACAAACTACGTCGATCCGGATCACTCGACGTGGGAGTCGCTGACCAAAAACAAGGTCATGGCACTCCCGATCGACTTCACAACGATCGAACCCGGCATCGATCTGGTCCGCTTCAGAACCGTTCTGCAGTACTACAGCGACATCATCAGCGGGTTTTCGAACAAGGAGCACCTCGGCCCTCTGATCAAGCGACTTGAGTCACGCGTGCCCGACATCAAGAAGCTCATCGTCGCCGCGGACGACGATTACTTCGGCGAGCCACTGGTGGTCGTTTCACTCCGAGACGTGAACCTCGCGATGCGCAAAGTCATCCCTTTGCTGCTTTGCAAACATCTCTATGACCTTAGGAAGCAGACGGACCCGGAGAACGCGAAGTTTCTCAACCTCATCATTGACGAGGCCCACAACATCCTGTCAACCGAGTCGTCTCGTGAGACCGAGGCGTGGCGAGACTACCGACTGGAGACGTTCGAGGAACTGATCAAGGAGGGGCGTGTTTGGGGTCTTTCTGAGTATCGCGAGCCAGCGTCCGCACGACACGATCTCGTGGACTCGTACCTGCCCAGCAACGACCTCTCGGTGCGCGCGTGGAAGGTGTGGCTCGCACTTTGGGCGGAGGGCAGTCGCGATCCCGTTCTGCAGGAGATCAACGACCGGCTCTACGGCCAGTGGCGCGACGTCGTAGCCGGGGTGATCGCTGCCGCGCAAGCCGAGGGCACCGTCGGCGACGGCGATCCAGTGTTGTTGGCCAACATGCTGATTGGCATGCTCGACGGGTTGGCGGTGCAGGTGCTGCTGGGGTCGTCGAGCATGACCCTGGGGCAGATGCGTGAGACGTGCCAGGCGTTCGTGAGCGGTGTGATCGAGGGATAGCGGCCCCCGCGCCCCGGTCGGGCGGAGCGACGGCGTGTAACGAAACTCGCCCCAAGGCCGATGCCTATTCATGTGGTGCGTGCCCTCCCAGGGCCGCGTCGGCGCCCCGAGTCGACCCACAGCTGGCACAGGAATAAATCATAGATTGACTATGTAGTGTCTATTTGGGTCGGGGTGACTCGGAGCAACCACTCCGGACGAAGGAGCACATGACGATGAACCTCAAGAAAGCGGTCGCGGGAGCGGCCTTCGCAGGCGGGATCGGGCTGAGCCTCATCGCCGGCAGTTCAGGGGTCGCACTCGCGGCTCCAGGTGGCGGTGGCGGCGCTTGCCAGCCGCCGTTCTGCGCGGGTGGACCAGGCCCGGGTGGGCCAGGCGGACCGGGTGGACCGCAGGGCCGTGGACCCGGTGGACCGGGCGGACCCGGCGGACCAGCTGACTTCCGCGGGCCGGGTGGCCCAGGCGGCGATCGCGGCCCCGGTGGGCCCGGCGGGCCTGGCGGTCCCGGCGACTTCCGTGGCCCCGGTGGCGACCGTGGACCGGGTGGGCCTGGCGGTCCCGGTGACGATCGTGGCCCCGGTGGTCCAGGCGGGCCTGGCGGTCCAGGTGACAACCGTGGCCCCGGTGATTTCCGCGGGCCCGACGGTCATGACTGGGGGCCACCGCCGCCGGACGCGTTCCGCGGTTGGCGCGACGCGCCGTGGGGCGGCGGACCGGCGCCGTGGGGATGGGGCGCACCGCCGCGGGCCGGCTGGGACCGGCCGCTGCCGCCTCCCGGTGGGTTCTGGAACTACGGTCCCATCAACTACTGGGGTTACAACGAGACTCCGATCTGGGAGCCGAACTTCAACGCGTGGGGCTTCTACTTCTTCGGAATCTGGATCCCGCTGTAAATCGACGTGATTGAAGGGACGGCCGCCTCGCGACTCCGCGAGGCGGCCGTTTCGCGTTCGAATGCCTCGCCGGTGCGAGTCTCCCTCGACGTGAATCAACCTGGTCCGTCCTAGGGCTTTACGAGGAGCTGCCCCGCGTAGTCGGTATCGGGGAAGTGGACCGTGCCGCGGGTTGGCTGGCCGTCGAACGAGTATGTCCGACAGAGGAAGTGCGCCGTCGACGACGAACCAGACGCTCCCGGCGATTCGACCTCACCGCCGACCGCCCACACCTCCTTGACGCGCTTGGCGTCTGCGCCGAGACCGACGTTGTCGCCCTCCGACATGCGATCTTGCTTGGTGTCGACGTCTCGGAAGGATACGTTCGACGGAGCCAACAGGTCGTGCTTCACGGCATCTTCACAGATGGATTGTGCTGCAGCGGCATTCGTCACCGGACGGGTGAGGCCGAACCAGTACGTCATGCTGCCGCTCACGACGACGATCACCGCTGCCACCGACAATCCGACGACAGCGAATACGATGACCCGTCGACTCATGCTCCCTCTCCCGGCTGACGGCGATGATCAGTTCGCCATGCTGTCCGACCGTGTGATCACAGTCAGCGTCACGTCCCGCCGGGAGTGCGCCCGCTCTGCGGTCACCCCGACACGTTGACGTAATGATCCTCCCGAATCTCGTCCTCGCCGCTCCAGCGGTAGGCGACCAACGCACCGGACTTGACCGCGCTGAAGCCGACGCAGGCGGTGCGGTCGGTGAAGTCGAATCCGCGCCGCGGTCGACCCTCGCGCCAGTAGTGGCCGTAGAACACCGGCACGTCCCCGGCGTAGGCGAAGGACTGCTCGCCAGCCTTCACCACGTCGTCCGGAAGTGGCGGATATGGTTGTCCGTCATCGGTCGTGAAGTTCGTGCCCATGACGGCCAACGCACGCAGTGTCGTGGCGTCGTCGTCCCACCACGCCACCCGCGCCTTCCGTCGACCGTTGCCGTCCTTGTCGTAATAGGGCGGCTGCCCGTGGCCGACGAGGTCGATCTCCGGTCCCTTCAGCAGCACCTCGATGGCCTCGTAGAGGGGGTCGCCCTTCGTCGTTGCGTCGACGAACTGCTCGCGGGAGGAGAAGCGGTTCGACCCCAGCACGCCCTCGACGACGCGCATGGACGGTTCATGCCAGCAGGCATGCACCACCCGCAGACCGCCCAGATCAAGCCACAGCGGCAGCGTGAGGAACCAATCGAGGTACTCGGCGCGGTCGGCGCCCTCGACCTGCTCGAGGAACGCCTCGTGCTGACCCACGTTCTTGTCCGTGTGCTGGCGCAGGTGCCTGCCGTCAGTCGACGGGGTGTCGAACGCAATCGCGTTGAACTCGTGATTGCCCATCACGATCCGGGCGGTGCCGGCGTCGACCATGCCCTTGACGATCCGCAGGACTTCCAGCTGGCCCGGTCCTCGGTCGACGAGGTCGCCGACGAAGATCGCTTGCCGGGTCGGATGCTCGTACGCACCGCTCGACGGGTTCACCCGATAGCGCAGCCGATCCAGCAGCTCCGTCAGCTCGGCCGCGCAGCCGTGGACGTCGCCGATGACGTCATAGCCTCTCTCGTCAGTGTCGGCGGTTGACTTCGTGGACGCGGGCATGGCGTCTCCTTCTCTAGGGGTCTGCGTCTCCGTTCTCGGAGCGGTCGATTGGCAAGGGTGGCAACGGGATCAGGAGATCCCGAGGGGCAGAGACGAATCTCGAATGCCGCGGTGGCCAACCCTTCACCTCGAATGTAACGCAGCGGTCTGACACCCCTCAGTCGTGGGCCCCACTCGCGTCGCACGGTTGCCGGTCCTCCCCGGCGGCCGTGCGCTTGCGGTAACGCTGATAGGCGTTGCCGCTCGCGATTCCGAGGGTGTCACCGATCTTCGTCCAGCCGACCCCGACGTCTCGGGCGTCGTCGACCGCTGATCTGAGGTGCTGCTGGGAGGCGGCGGTGTCGGCCCGTTCGACCTCGCGTACGGCGTCTGCCAGTCGGCTCAGGGCGGTGTCGTGCTCGGCGGTCCATCCGCTGCGCGACGTGTTCTTTCGGCGTGGGGTAGTCATGTCTGCTCCTGCAAGGTCCCAGGCACGTGCCAGGGATGACGTGGGCACACCGCGTTGACGGTGTCCGCGAGTGGTGAGTGGGCGCCGCTCAGGACGAAGTCGACTGAGCGTGAGCGAGTTCCGCCGACGGCGGTGTACGCGTGGAAGGGGTTAGACGACCGGCCGGGTGAGCGCCGGAGGGTCCTGGATGTAGGGCCAGAAGCGGCGGCCGATGCGATTCGCCTGCGTCTCGAGGGTCACCGGACGAGCGGTGGCACGTGCATCGGGACGGAGTGCGGTCATGGCCTTCCTTGGATCAACCCTGCCGTGCAGCAGGAGTTCTACCTCAAGGATGGTCTGTCGGGCACTGGCGCGTCTTGACGTTCTGCGACACACTTTTACCATTTCCCGACAAGGAGCGACGGGCATGGGCAGTCTCATCCGGGCGACCGCGCTGTGGGGATATCGCGAGCTGGTCCACCAACTCGGGGGCGACGCCAACCAGTTCCTGTCGAGATTTGGCATTCCGCGCGGTGCCGACGCGGAGGAGGGCGCATTCATCGGCTTCGACGCCTACATCCACATGCTGGCGGCCAGTGCCGACGAACTGCAGTGCCCGGATTTCGGTTTGCGCCTGTCGAAGTGGCGCGGGTTGGACGTCCTCGGCCCGATTACCGTGATCGCCCGCAACGCGCGCACCGTGCTCGACGGCGCGGATGCGATTGCGCACTACCTCTACGTGCACTCACCTGCGCTCCGGTTGGCGAGGGCGCCGTGGTCCACGGAGGCCGGTGTCGCCTTTACCCTCGAGGCGACCGAATGCAGGCTGCCGGAGTTGGCGCAGGGCTATGAGGTGGGCATGGCCGTCGCCGTACGCATCATCGAGACGCTGGGCGGCCCGGGTGCCGTGCCCGCCGCGGTGTCCTTCCTGCACGAGCAGATGGGTTCCGACGCGGCGTATCGGGAAGCGCTGGGGTGTCCGGTGCGATTTGGTCAAACCCGGTGTGGTCTGGAGCTTTCCGCCGAGCTGGCCGCAACGAAGATCGAGGGTGCGGACGCGGCGACCCGGCGCATCGCCAGGAAGTACCTCGACTCTCGTTACCTGCCGCCGACGGCGCCGTTGTCCCAGCGAGTGGCGGATCTCGCCGGCAACCTACTTCCGACGGGGCAGTGCAACGTCGATGTGATCGCCGGCGAGCTGGCGATGCACCCGCGGACACTGCAGCGTCGCCTCGCCGAGGAGGGCACGTCGTGCCAAGAGGTGATCGACCGGGAGCGCCGCGCCAATGCGGGCCGGTATCTCGCCGAACCCGACCTTGCGCTGGGACAGGTCGCCGGCCTGCTTGGCTACACCGAGCAGAGCGCGCTGAACCGCTCCTGTCGACGGTGGTTCGCGATGACGCCGCGACAGTATCGGATGCAGTTGGGATCTCGACGGCTGCGAGAAGACCTGTTCCTCAGGTGAATTGCTCCTCGATCGCCCGGAACGAGTCGTGCACGCGGCCGTGACTGACCAGCCGAACGTCCAACCCGGCGTTGGCGACGATCTCCAGGGCCCGCATGATCGCGTCGTCGATCCAGGAGTCGGCGTTGCCGAACACCCCGCCGCCGATCCGCGTCAGCAGCACGACGTTCGACTCGGCGCCGACGGCGGCCAACAGCGTCGCCTCGTAGGCCGCCTCCAGCACGAGGCGGGCGAACGCCTCCCACTCGCCCGGCCGTCCGTCGCCGTAGGCGACCGGCAGGGCAGAGCAGAAGGCCTGCGACACGAGACGAGGTTCGGCCACGTCGGTCACCTGGACGTGACGGTGCAGACCGATCGCCAGACGACCGCGGAGGTCGTCGCGGTCCGCCTCGGTGCACTCCTGGAGAAGCCGGGTGATCGCCCGCAGTCCGTCGCGGGTGCACAGCGCGTATCCGTTGCGCATCGTCCACAGCTCCGACACCGGCCGGCCCAGCGCCGCCGAGAGGGCCTCACCCACGCCGGCCAGCGCGTCGAGCTGACGATCACGGGTCTGGCCGTGCTGATCGCCGACCGGTACGAAGTAGTTGCGGTAGATGGTGGCGGCACCCGCGGCGACGGCGCAGGCCGGTCCCTGCGTGCGGTCGGTGACGTAGCGGGTGACGCCGTCCTCGGGGGTGACGCTCGGGCTCGTCATCTCCAGCAGGTTGAATTGTGACGCCACCTGGAACAACGCGCCCTCGAATTCGGGATCGGCGTGCATCGCGCGGGCCTCACCCACCATGCTACGCACCGTAGACCTTTGTGCCGCAGGGAGATTGGTGTCAGCGCGTAGCTGGGCCAGTGTCGGCAGCTCCAGGGTTCCGATGCCGTAACGCGATCCGTTGACCGTCGACGTCAAGAAGTCGCCCTCGACCGTCAACGACGTGCGGGTCGTGTCGTAGGCGCCCTCGGGGAAGCCGGTGAGGGCCGCGAACCAATCCTCGCTCATGATCTCGATGGTGGCACGCGACCGACGATGAGTTTCGGCGACCGCGCGAGTCTGCTCCACGTCACCCCTTACGCTCGCCACCGGAGGACTCATGCCGCGCACCAATCTCTCGATGTCGATCTCGGCCGACGGGTACGTCGCAGGCCCCGCCCAGAGCCAGGAGCATCCGCTCGGTGTCGGTGGCCAGCTGCTGCACGGCTGGCACATGGGGCCCGAGGCAGATCACCCCGTCAACCGGCAGGTGGTCTCGGAGATGCTCGACGGCATGGGCGCGACCATCATGGGCCGCAACATGTTCGGGCCGGTGCGCGGTGCGTGGGGTGACTCGGACTGGACCGGCTGGTGGGGTGACGAGCCGCCCTATCACTGCCCGGTGTTCGTGCTGACCCACCACGCCCACGACCCGATCGCACTGACGGGGACGACGTTCCACTTCGTCACCGACGGCGTCGAGTCGGCCTACGAGCAGGCGCTCGAGGTGGCGGGGGACCGGCCCATCAGCATCGCGGGCGGCGCGTCGTGTGCCCGACAGGCGATCCGCGCGGGCATCGTCACCGAGATCGACCTTCAGGTCAGCCCCGTGATCCTCGGAGGCGGGGAGCGGCTGTTCGACGACTTCGACGCGGGCAGCCCGCAGTTGGAACTCGAACGCGTCCTCGAGGCGCCCGGGGTGGCACACCTGCGCTACCGGGTGCTGGGGTAGTAGGCAAGTGCCACTCGATCGCATCGCGTCATGCAAACTTGCATGTTATCGTGCATATATGCCCAAGACCGTGCAGATTCGTGACATCGATGATGATGTCTACGCCGGCTTGGTGCGACGTGCTGCTGAGGACGGGATCACGGTCCCGGAGTTGCTACGCCGCGAAGCCACACGCCTTGCCTCTCGGCCGTCCATTGGCGAGTGGCTTCGTCGTACGGGACGTCGGCCATCGCAGGTCACCACCGCGGATGTCTTGGCTGATCTGGACGATTGGCGCGGCGAGTGGCCCGATGCTCGTCGTTGATGCGTCGTGTCTCTTCGAGGTGGTGGCTGACACCCCACGGGCATCCGAGATTGCAGCTCGGCTTGCGGCCGAACCCGATCAAGCGGCGCCCGAGGTCGTCGATGTCGAAGTCCTCGGATTAATTCGAGCCCAGTACATGCGTGGCGGTCTCGACGGGACCGCAGCCGCACAGGCAGTGGCCGATCTACGCGAGTGGCCGGGCGAGCGGCATTCGCATCGGTGGATGCTTGACCGTGTGTGGCAGTTGCGGGACTCGGTCCGAGGCTGGGACGCCTTCTACGTCACACTCGCCGAGGCACTCGACGCCACGTTGGTGACGTTGGACGGCAGGCTGGCTCGCGCCCACGGACCCACGTGCCGTATCGAGGTGCTCGGCGGCACGAGCTAACCGTTGATGCGCAACGCTCTTCGTGCCAGAGCGACGCCACCGGTCTGACGTCCGCTTGACCGCAATGTCACTTAGTGACACAGTGGATGCTGTCATTAAGTGACAGGAGGTTTGGACATCGACACCGCCGCGGCACCGAGCACGGCCGAGGACAAGCAGTCCCAGGCGCGCCTGCGCGTGTCTCGACATGCCTGCGAGCTGTTCTGGGAGCGGGGCGTCGCCGCCACCACCGGTGACGACATCGCCGCTGCGGCAGGGCTTTCCACCCGAACGATCTGGCGCTACTTCCGCAGCAAGGAAAGTTGCGTCGAGCCGGTGCTCGCCCTGTCGGCGAAGCGCTTCATCGCGTTGGCGAGTCGCTGGCCCGACGACCTGTCCCTGGCCGACCACATGGCAGCGGACATGGTCGACAACCCCCTGACCGAGCAGGAACTCGCCGACGAGATCGCGTCACTGCGGATCGCCACCATGTCGGCGACGGAACCGGCCCTGCGCACCGCGTACCTGATGGTGCACGACGAGATGGAGCGCGGTTTCGCCCCCGTGATCGCCAGGCGGTTGCGGCTTCCAGAGGGCGACCTCACCGCACGCCTGTTCGCGGCGGCCGTCACGGCGGCGTTCCGCGTGGTCGACGAGGACGTGGGGCGCCGCGCCATCGTCGAGAAGGAACGGGTCAGCCAGCAGGAGGCCCTGGCCTTGGTCGACCGGGCCATCCGCGACGCCACCAACGGCCGACTGGGTGGGCCGGTGGAGCCGTGACGTAACCGAATTGGCCCTGCCCACAACCAGATAGCACTATCACCGCCATCGCCAGGAGATCGACACCTGGCGGCGCGTTCAACCCTGCCCTCTCAACCCTGCCCTCTCAACCCTTCGAAAGGACCGTCATGGCACTGCCCGATCCGATCTCCGTCGAGGACTTCTTCCGCCCGCCGACCCGTGCCGCCGCGACGATCTCGCCGGACGGCACCAAGATCGCCTTCCTCGCACCCTGGAAGGAACGCCTCAACGTCTGGGTTCAGGGTCTCGAACCCGACGCCGAGGACGCCCGGTGCGTGACCGCCGACGAGAACCGCAGTGTCCTGCACTTCGAGTGGACCGACGACCCACGATGGCTGATCTACCTCCAAGACACCAACGGCGACGAGAACTGGCACGTCCACCGCGTCGACCTCGACGACCCCGACGCCCCCGCCGTCGACCTCACACCGTTCCCCGGGGCGATGGCCTTACCGTTGCGCGAGGTCAGGAACGGCACGACGAACGTGATGCTGAACAACCGGGAGGCCACCCTGCTCGACGTGCATCAACTCGACGTCGCCACGGGCGATCTCACCCTGCGAGCCGTCAATCCCGGACACGTCAACGGCTGGTTGTGCGGCGAGGGTGGAGACCTGTTCGCCACTTCGCTCACCCCGAACGGGAACCTCGAGCTGTCGCGCTGGGACGACGTCACCGGCACCCTGCAGCTCATCGCGACGTTCGACGGCAGCGACTACCCGGTGGGCATTCACCCATTGGTCGTCACACCCGACGGCACCGGAGTGTGGATGGGGTCCAACCGTGGCACCGACCGCACCCGCATCGTGCGCGTCGACGTGACCACCGGCGAAGAGACCGACGTCGATGCCCACCCGGAGCTCGACGTCGACCCGCGTGCGGTCGTCAGCCCCATGCTACCGGCCCCACTCATTCAGGACCGCCGCACCGGAAAGTTGCTCGGCGTGCGCTATTTCGGCGAGCGTCAGGTCATTCGGGCCCTCGACCCCGAATTCGGCGACGTACTGGCCAACCTGGAGGGGCTGTCCGACGGCGACATCGGTCGCCTCTCCTCGGACGAGTCAGGTCGACGGTGGGTCGTCGGGTTCAACCACGACCGCGATCCCGGCGCCACCTACCTCTACGACCACCAGACCGGGGAGAGCCGACTGCTGTACCGGCCCCTACCGCATCTCGACCCCGAGACGTTGGCGCCCATGCGGCCGGTGACCATCACCTCGCGCGACGGGTTGAAGCTGCATTCCTATCTCACGCTGCCGGTCGGGGTCGAGCCGCGGAATCTGCCGTTGGTGCTCGTCGTCCACGGCGGGCCGTGGTACCGCGACGGCTGGGGTTTCGACGCCGGCGTGCAGCTGCTGGCCAATCGCGGACATGCGGTGCTGCAGGTCAACTTTCGCGGATCACTGGGCTACGGCAAGGCCTTCCTCAAGGCGGCGATCGGCGAGTTCGCCGGCAAGATGCATGACGACCTGATCGACGGCGTGAACTGGGCAGTGGAGCAGGGTTACGCCGACCCCGACCGCGTGGCGATCTTCGGCGGCTCCTACGGCGGATACGCCGCGCTGGTCGGCGTCACCTTCACTCCCGACGTCTTCGCCGCCGCCGTCGACTACGTCGGGATATCGGATCTGGCGAACTTCATGCGGACGCTGCCGCCGATCGCGCGGCCGCACCTGGCGAACAACTGGCACAGGTACGTCGGCGATCCCGAGGATCCCCGGCAGTTGGCGGACATGATGGCCCGTTCACCGATCACCAAGGTGGACCAGATTCGTACCCCGCTTCTGGTAATCCAGGGGGCCAACGACGTCCGCGTGGTGCAGGCCGAGTCCGACAACCTGGTCACCGCGCTGCGGGCGCGCGGCGTCGAGGTGGACTACCTCGTCCAAGCCGACGAGGGACACGGGGCGGTCAACTCGGAGAACGTGTTTCAGATGTGGCATGCCGTCGCGGGGTTCCTCGCCCGGCACCTGGGCAGTCGCTCGTGATGTCCGTGATGTCCGTGATGTCCTCGGTGGCCGACGCGGCCTACCGTGGCTCGAACTCGACGCGATCACCGCTGCGCATCGTGCCCGCGGCGACGACCTCCAAATACGCACCTGCGCAGGGCAATTCGCCCATGTCCAATGCGGCGACCCGGTTTTCGGCCGCGGGGGTACGAAGCGCCGCGGGATCCCTTGGCAGAGCGCCGTGTTCCAGGGTGGGGACGACGCATCGCGGCGTCGGGCCCATGACGCGGAGTCGTACCTCTCCGACGGAGATAATGCGTCCGGTCCAGTCGTTTTCGGCGTACGCCGGATAGCCCGGTGGGGTCTGAAGGACGAGGTTGGGCCGGTAGCGATCGGCCTCGGTGCCGATGTGCTCCAGGGTGGCGGTGGTGATGACGTGCACCGGGGCGTAGTCGACGAACGAGGTTCCCGGGGTGGCCTCCGCCAGTTCCAGTAGGGGTGCGTCGACGTCGGCGTCCAGGCCGAATTCGAGAACTTGCTCGGGGTCGGCCCGCTCGAGCGAGGCGCCTGCCGTTCGACTGTGCGCCAGCCGAACGGGTCGGTCGAGTAGCTCGGAGAGCCGTGCTTCGACCTCGTCGGCGTCGGCCGACAGTCGTGCTCCGTCGGGCAGCTGAATGCTCACCTGGCCGGATTCAACTGTTGCGCTGCATGTTAGGAGGTCACGCCACAGTCGCGCCTGTTTGGCACTGGCGACGCGGCCGGTCGCCGTGTCGATCAGGGCCAGGCTCCGGTCGTTCTCGACGCCTCCCTCGTCGACGTAGAGCGCGTCGACGGTTTCGCCGAGCATCGACTTCACCGGGTAGCGGTAGAGCATGCCCACCTGCATGTGCACGTCCACCGCGGGGGCTGTCACGGCGACACGGTGGTGGCGTCGAGCAACTCACCCCACTCCTCAGCCACCACGGCCGCCGCGGCGGTGTCGGCCGCGGGGGTGCGGCTCGCGATCGCCACCAGCGCCCGACCGAGGGCAAACGGCGACAGGCCCCGGTCGGTGCTCACCTGCACCAGTTCCGCGAACGCAGCTCCCGCGCCGCAGCGCCGCAGACCGACCAGCACGCCAAGGGCCAGGTCGAGGGTCCGAGTTCCAGAATGCTCGTCGGTCCACGGGTCGGCGATACGGCTGCCATTCACTTGCGGTCTCCTTCATGCGACGCCGGCCCGCGCTCCGCTCGCGAATGGGGCCGTTCCCCCAAACCATAGTCGCGGTCACCGGCGCGTCGAAGGATTTCCGCCTTGGAGATCGCTGTCCACTCGGTGCGGTCGGGGCGGGGACACGAGAGCCTGAGCGGCGTCAACGAAAGTTGACGATCGTCAACGAATGATGACGATCCCGGGCGCATGCCTACTCCGGACCTGCGACGCCTACGAGACCGACGAGTATCTTCAGGTGCACGATGACCACCGCAGATGCGTCGGAGAACCGGAGCTTCACCGCGAAGGGCCTCGCGACGCGTGAACGGATTCTGCGCGCGGCTGCCGAAGTTCTGCTCGCCGAGGGACTGACGGCATTCAACCTCGACAAGGTGCGGCAGGCGGCGTCGGTCAGCGGATCGCAGCTCAACCACTACTTCGTCGACCGGCAGGACCTCGTTCGTGCCGTCGTCGCGCGCCAGGTCGAGATCGTCCTGCAGTTTCACCGGCAACCACGGCTGGGTGGACTCGACACGTTCGAGGACTGGGAGCAGTGGGCGGCACTCAACCTGCGCTATCTGCGCAGGGTCGGCTATCGCGGCAACGCGACCTATCACGCGCTGGCCGCGCAGCTGGCGAAGTCGGACGCCGCCACCCGGGAGACGTTCGCAGACGGCTACTGGCGCTGGGTCACTCTGCTCGAGGACTCCTTCGCCCGCATGAAGAGCCACGGGCTGCTCACCCGCTCCGCTGACCCCCGCCAGATGGCCCTCGTGGTCGTCGGCCTGCACCAGGGCGCGGGACTGCTCGCCTTCACCTTTCGCCAAGAGTGGCCGCTGGCCGACGTAACCCGGTTCGTCGTGAATTACGTTCGCCTGCAGGCCAAGGACCCCGGTGAGCATTCGCCGCGGCCCCCGCGAAAGTCCCGACCCCGACGTCGTCCTCGACGTGACGAACCGGGCGAGGTGCCGCGCTTCACCGCCAAGGGCATGGCCACCCGCGAACGCATCATCGAGGGAGCGGGCGAGCTCGTGTTCGACCACGGCGTGAACGGCACCAGCCTGGACGACGTGCGTCGCGCCGTCGGTGTCAGTGGATCGCAGATCTCGCACTACTTCACGGACAAGCTGGATCTCGTGCGTCGCGTGATCGAAGCGCGCACCAACGTCGTCGTCGCGTTCCACACCCAGGATGCGCTGGGCGGGCTGGACACCTTCGACTCGATCAGGGCCTGGGCCGACCTGTGCTGCGCCCAGGCTGCTGGCCAATACCTGCGCGGGGGCTGCGTCTACGGTTCCCTGACCGGTGAACTGCTCGAGGCCGACGACGTCGTGCTCGACGATCTCGCCGACGGTTACGAACGGTGGTTGCGGATCTTCGAGGGTGGCTTGACGGCGATGTCCGAGCGCGGCGACGTGGGAACCGACGCCGATCCTCGCCACCTCGCTGTCGCGTTTGTCGCCGCCCACCAGGGTGGGGCATTGCTGACGCACGTCACCGGCAGCGTCGAACCGTTTCGCACGGCCGTGACCGCCGCCCTCGACTACGTGGCCAGCTTTCGCACTCGCCGCAGATCCTAGAATGGGTGAAGTGACCATAATGCCGGGCAGTCACCCAGTAGGTGGACGGCTCGTCTCTCCGACGATCAGCGAGGTGTGGCTACGGCCGCTGGAGGCCCACCGGGATTCGGCGCCAGCCGATCTGCCAGTTCGATGAGATCGCTTGCCATGACGGAGGGTTGAGGCACTCCCTCGGCCAACAACGGCGCGTTGCCGGGCCGGGTGATCAAGGCGCTGCGCATCCCCGCGCCCTGCGCCCCAATCGTGTCCCAGGTGTGCGCAGCCACCATCATGCACTCCGACACGTCGACGCGTAGCTGCGCAGCAACCCTGCGGTAGAGGTGAATCGACGGTTTGAACACGCCCAGGGTGTCCACGGTGAACTGCTGCTCGAAATAACCGCCGAGACCGGCTTCGTCGAGCGGTGAGGCGACATCGGGCTGATGGGGTGAGTTGGTCAGGGTGACCAGGCGATAGCCGTTCGACCGCAGCCGTGCCAGACCCGCGTCGACGTCGGGGTGCGCCGGCATCCTGCGCATCCCCTCGGCCAGAGCCCGAAGGTCGTCCTCGGTTGGCGTCACGTTCTGGATCGTCGCGACCATCTGAAGAACCGCTCGGCCCAGGGTGAAGAAGTCGGCGTAATAGCCGGCCAGCGTCAGGGTCATCGAGTAGGTGACGAGCTGTCCGAACCACGTGCGAAGGACGTCCGCGTCACCGAACATCCGCTCGAAGTGTGGTCCCAACGATTCGATGTCGAGCAAGGTTTCGTTGACGTCGAAGATCAACACCGACGGCGGGCCGGCAGGGGAGTTCGATTCGAGTGTCATAGTCTTCACCGCCCGCCACGCACCGCCAGGTAGTGCTCCGAGACGGGCACGCCGTCGGTGTAGCGCTCGACGGCCTCCTCGATGAGCCGGTCCTGCCCGGTGAGCCGGGTGTAGTGCTGGTGCATGTGCTCACCCCAGGAGCGCACCAGGAAGGTCTCCACGAACGTCGACTCGTGCTCGACGCTGCGGAAGACGCGCCACTGGGACGCTCCGGTGCGTTGGCGGGAGCGGCCGAGCACCGTCATCGCCGCCAGGAACGCGTCCTCGTCGGTCACGGCGACGCGGTAGGACGTCAGGACGAGTACCGGACCGTCGAGGGGTTCGGGCTCGAAGATCAGCGTCGGCTCGGGCCAGTGGGAGGACGGCGTGAGGTCGAGGCTGCTGGTCTTGGCATGCAACGGCCACCACAGCGACGACATCGCGCACACCACCAGCAGTCCCGAACTCACCAGCAGGCTGGTCGAACTCGACGCGGCACCGGCGACCAGACCCCACACCACCGAACCGAGCGCTTGGCCGCCCATGAAGATCAACTGGTACACCGACAGCCCCCGGGCGCGTACCCACGCGGGCAGGCTCAGCTGCATCGAGGCGTTCAGCGTCGACAGCGACAACAACCACGAGGCGCCGCCGACGATCAACGCCGCCAACACGATTCCGAACACCGGCACCAGCGCCAGCACGGCGGTGGCGACCGCGAATCCCGCGGCCCCCACCGTCAGCAACACGTTCTGCCCGAAGCGGGACCGCAACCGCCCCAGCAAGAACGCACCGATGACGGCACCGAGGCCGATCGCACCCAGCAGCAGGCCGTAGCCCGATGACGACAACCCCAGATTGTTGGCAGCCACCACCGGCAGCAGGCCCCACAGCGCACTGGCGGGAGCGATGAACAACCCCGCTCGCAACAGAATTCGCCGTACGATCGGCGAACTGCGGATGAACCGTCCGCCCGCGCTGAGCGCGGCCAGCGCGCGTTCCGGCGGATAGTCGCGTTCGACGGCCGGTCGGCGCCACCACACCAGCACGACGACGATGCCGACGAAGGACACCGCGTTCAGTGCGAACACCGACGTCGGCCCGGCGACCGAGACCAGCACCCCGGCGATGGCCGGACCGATCGCCCGCGCCCCGTTGAGGCTCATGCTGCCTAGTGCTGCCGCGGCCGGAATCTGTTGGGCGGGAACCAGATCGGGCTGAATGGCCTGCCACGCCGGAGCGGTCAGCGCCTGTCCGCAGCCGATTACGAACAACAGCGTCAGCAGCACTGCGGGCGTGGTCAACCCCGCACCGGTCAGCGTGGCGAGCAGACCCACCCCGGCGGCCATGGCCCCCTGCGTCGCGATGAGCAGGCGGCGCCGGTCGACCAGATCGGCCAGCACCCCGGATGGAAGTGCCAGCAGCACCACTGGGAGCGTGGTCGCGGTCTGCACCAGGGGCACCAGCACCGCCGCGCGGGGGTCGGCGACTAGCATCCACTGCGCCCCGACGGTCTGCATCCACGTGCCGAGGTTGGAGACCAACTGGGCGATCCACAGCGCGCGGTAGACCGGTGACCGCAGCGGCGCCCATGTCGAGACGGGCGCCGTCAAGGTCTGGCTCAGCCCTTCACCAGGGTGAACTGGCCCAGCTCGCTGATGCCGCGTTGGAAGAAGTCGCTGCAGCCCACCAGGTACTTCATGTACCGCTGGTAGACCTCCTCGGAGGTGGCGGCGACCGCTTCGTCGTGATGCGCCTCGAGCGCTGTGGCCCACAGATCCAGCGTGCGGACGTAGTGCTCGTCGAGCAGCTGCTTGTCCGCGACGGTGAAGCCGGCGGCCTGGGACAGGTTGACGATGTCCTCGTCGCACGGAACCGAACCGCCGGGGAAGATCTCCTTGGCGATGAACCGCATGAAGCGAAGGTCGGTCATGACGATGGGAATGCCCATCTCGGGCCATCGCTTGAGCGGGTGACCGAGGATCGCCTGCAACACCATTCGGCCGTCCGACGGGAGGAACCCGCTGCACGCCTCGAAGAACGGTGCGTACCGATCCGGCGGAAATGCCTCGATGGCCTCCAGGCTGATGATGCGGTCGACGGGCTCGTCGAACTGCTCCCAGCCGCGGAGCATCACCCGGCGGCTGCGGTCGGTGTCGAGGCCGTCGAGCAGCTGCTGGCCAAAGGCCCGCTGGTTCTTGCTCAAGGTCAGCCCGACGACGTTGACGTCGAACTTCTCTATCGCGCGCCGCATCACCGAACCCCAGCCGCAGCCGATGTCCAGCAACGTCATCCCCGGCTCGAGTCGCAGCTTGCCCAGCGCGAGGTCGATCTTGGCCATTTGCGCCTCTTCGAGCGTCATGCCGTCACGCTCGAAGTAGGCGCAGCTGTAGGTGCGCGACGGATCCTGGAACAGCCCGAAGAAGTCGTCGGACAGGTCGTAGTGCGCCTGCACCTCCTCGAAGTGTGGCTCCATCTCCGTGCGCGCCGCTGGCGGCTTCACCGTGCTCTCAACCATTTCCCCGACCAACCTCCGCGTCCGATCAATTCGGACTCTTCGTTTCCTGCGTCTTCGTGCAACCTGTTGTCCCGGAAGGGTTTAAGCCTTCTCGAGCGTGAACTGTGCGACGTCGGTGTAGCCCTCCCGGAACAGATCCGCGCACCCCTCGAGATACTTGACGAAGCGCTCGTAGATCTCCTCGCCTGCGATCTCGACCGCCTCGTCCTTCTTGGCCTTGAGGTTGTCGGCCCACGTGTCGAGGGTCTTGACGTAATGCGGCTGCAGGTGCTGCTCGCGGGTCACGGTGTAGCCGGCGTCGACCGCGTGCTGCCTGACCATCGACGCCAGCGGCAGGCGGCCACCGGGATAGATGTAATCCATGATGAACTTGATGAACCGCACCCGCGACATGGTCAGCGGCAAACCCTTGGCCTTGATCTCCTCATCCTCGGGGATGATGATCGTGTGCAGCATCTGCACACCGTCGTCGGGAAGCCATTCGTAGGTCTTCTTGAAGTAGTCGTCGTACTTGTTGAAGCCGAAGTGCTCGAAGGCGCCGATCGAGACGATCCGGTCGACCTTGCCGCTGAAGTCCTCCCACGGCTGCAGGCGCACATCCATCGTGCGGTCGCCCTTGTAATTGGCGACCCAGTGCTGCTCGATGTGCTGCTTCTGGTTCTCCGAGAGCGTCAGACCGATGACGTTGACGTCGTACTTCTCGACCGCGCGGTTGATCGTGGCGCCCCAGCCGCAGCCAATGTCGAGCAACGTCATGCCCGGTTCGAGGCCGAGCTTGCCGAGAGACAGGTCGATCTTCGCCAGCTGCGCCTGCTCGAGGGTGTAGTCGTCCTTCTCGAAGTACGCGCAGCTGTAGACCTGATTGGGGTCCTGCCACAGCTTGAAGAACTCGTTGCTGATGTCGTAGTGGAACTGGACTTCCTTCTTGTCCGACCCTCGCGTCTGCGACGCGGACTTGGACAGCCACTTCGACTGTGCAGGTGACGGGCTTCGTGTCTCACTCGAGGAATTCATGAACCAACCTGTCGGCTATCGATTGTGGCTTTCACGGCCGTGCCGCCGAGCGTCTTCTTCACCTTGCCGGCTCATCGACTCTATCCCCGCTCAGCGGTGAGTTCGGCGCCGACGCGGCGGTGCGGGTGACGTTTCCCACGGCCCGGCTCGGGTCGTCGTTTGCCGGCGCGCGGCTGGCGAGTTGCTGGAATCGGGTTCGTCGGACCCGGCGTGACAGGTCTCGCCGGTGCGGCTCAGACTGTGCCCATGACAGAACGTGAGGACACCCGCGTCGCGGTCTACCTGGACTTCGACAACATCGTGATCTCGCGATACGACCAGGTGAACGGTCGCAACTCGTTTCAGCGCGACAAGACCAAGGGGTTGGAGGTCGACCGGCTGGCCCGTGCGACCGTCGACGTCGGCGCGATCATCGACTTTGCCTCGTCATTCGGCACACTGGTGCTCACCAGGGCGTATGCCGATTGGTCGGCCGACGTCAACGCCGGATACCGAGGTCAGCTCGTCGGTCGCGCAGTCGACCTGGTCCAGCTCTTCCCGGCCGCCGCGTACGGCAAGAACGGTGCCGACATCCGGCTCGCGGTCGACGCGGTGGAGGACATGTTCCGGCTGCCCGACCTGACCCACGTGGTGATCGTCGCGGGGGACTCCGACTACATCGCGCTGGCCCAGCGGTGCAAGCGACTCGGCCGTTACGTCGTGGGCATCGGGGTGGCGGGTTCGTCGAGCCGGTCGCTTGCCGCGGCGTGCGACGACTTCGTCATCTACGACGCGCTGCCCGGCGTGCCGGTGTTCGAACCGGACGCGATACCGGCCAAGGAGGAGCCCGCCGACGAGGGCGAGCCTGCACCGGAACCCAAGAAGCGTGCGCCCCGACGCCGTGCCACCCGGCCGCAGGCCGTTGAGGAGGAGCCCGAGGCGTCGGACCCGCAGGCCGACGCGACGGGCCTGCTGCTGCGGGCCCTGCGGATCGGGCTGGAGAAGGACGACGTCGAGTGGTTGCACAACTCCGCGGTCAAGGCGCAGATGAAGCGGATGGACCCGTCGTTCAGCGAGAAGTCGCTGGGCTTTCGGTCCTTCAGCGACTTCCTGCGCTCACGATCCGACGTCGTGGAGCTCGACGAGAGCTCCACGACGCGGATGGTGACGCTGCGCGACAGTGACTCCTAGCCGCCGAGTGTGGAGTTGGTGCACGCCGAACCGGGCCGGCGCGTACCCCAACCCCACACTCGGCGGAGGGGAATCAGGCGAAGAGGGTCAGGCGATGGTCTTGATGATGTCGGGCTTCATGATGTCGAGCTGCTGGCTCCAGTAGGGCCACGCGTGGCTGCCGTTGGGCGGGAAGTTGAACGTCGCGTTGCCGCCACCGGCGCCGGTGTAGGCGTTCTGGAAGGCGATGTTGCTGTCGCGGGTCAGGCCCTCCAGCGTGGTGGCCGGCAGGTCGGCGCCGCCCAGCTCGTTGGGCGTGCCGTTGCCGGTATAGACGTAGATGCGCGTGCCGTTGGCCGCGATGCGCTGGGCCTGCAGGGTGGGGTCGTTGCGCACCCAGTCCGGACCGCCGCCGGGTCCCCACATGGCGCCCGCGTCGAAGCCACCCGCATCTCGCATGGCGAAGCCGACCAGGGTCGGCCAGATGCCCTGTGACAGGTTCAGGAAGCCCGACTCGGAGCCGGCGTAGCGGAACGTGCCGGGGTGGTAGGCCGCCAGGATGAGCGCGGCGCTGCCGGACATGGACAATCCGACGACGGCGTTGCCGCTCGGCGAGATGTTCTTGTTGGCCGACAGGTAGGCGGGGAGCTCCGAGGTCAGGAAGGTCTCCCACTGGTAGTTCTGGGTCTGGCCGTTGCCGACGGCCGGCTGCTCCCAGTTGGTGTAGAAGCTCGACATGCCACCGACGGGCATGACCACCGACACGCCCGAGTTGTGGAACTTCTCGAAGGCGTTGGTCTCGATGTCCCAGCCGCTGTTGTCGTCACGGGCGCGAAGGCCGTCGAGCAGGTACACCGCGTGCGAACCGCCGGGCTGGAATCGCACCAGCACGTCACGCCCCATGGCGGCCGACGGAACCATCAGGTCCTCGACGGGCAGTCCCGGGGGGGAGTACGCATTTGCGGTCGCCGAAACGCCGGTGAGGCCGATCAGGCCGGGCAGGGAGGCGCCGACGACCGCGGCGACCGCCGCGCGTCGGCCCCAGCCGCGAAGTCTCTGAACCATCTTCATCTGATGCTCATCCGTTCTCGTGTTGCCATCGTCACCTGTTTACTCGGCGTGTCTTCCCCGTTCGTTACTCGTTGACACGTGACCTGATCGTGCCGTCACACATGTTGCGAAGACTGGCTGTCGACCACCTACCATTGGGTCTCGTCTTCCAGTCAGCGCTGAAAATCAATGGAGTTTCGTTGACGTCTATTCGTCGTGCCCGTGGATCGTGGCTGGCCGCATCGTTCGCGGTGCTGGCCGTGCTCGGTGGTGTCGTGGTCAGCGGGTCCGAGCGGTGTGTGCACGGATGCCAGGTGCTGGCCGCGCCGAAGGATCTGGCCGAGGCGCAGCCCGCCGCCGTCCCCACTTCGACACCCGCCGAGCTGTCCGTCGTCCCCGCCCCGGCGGCCGACAAGGTCAACCCCGCGAGCCCGGTGATGGTCACCGCGACCTCGGGCACCATCACCGACGTCACGATGACCAGCGACAGCGGCAAGGTCATCCCCGGCGTCCTCACTCCGGACCACACCACGTGGAAGCCGACGATCCAGCTCGGTTACGGCCGCGCGTACACGATGACGGTGTCGGCCCGCGGCCCGAACGGGATGCCGTCGCGGCAGGAGTCGACCTTCAGCACGGTGTCCCCGAGCAATCAGACGCAGGTGTACTTCGAGACCACCGACGGCGGGCTGCTGCAGGACGGTGCGACGTACGGCATCGGCGAGGTCGTCGTCGCACACTTCGACGAGTCGATCGCCGACAAGGCCAACGCCGAACGGCATCTCGCCGTGACCACCAACCCGCCGGTCGCCGGCTCCTGGTACTGGGTCGACGATCAGACCGCCCACTGGCGGCCCGCGAAGTACTACGCACCGGGTACGACGGTCACGGTGGCCGGCAACGTCTACGGCACCACGCTCGGCAGCGGTCTGTACGGCCAGGAGGACGAGCACGTCTCGTTCAAGATCGGTGACGCCCACGTCTCGATCGCCGACGACAACACCCACATGGTCAGCGTGTACGACAACGGCAAGCTGGTTCGCACGATGCCCACGTCGATGGGGATGGGCGGCATTCAGACCATCGCGGGCACCACCTTCTCGTTCTTCACCCCGCCCGGGGTGTACACGGTGCTCAGCAAGGCCAACCCGGTGATCATGGACTCCTCGACGTTCGGGCTGCCCACCAATTCCCGGCTCGGCTACAAGGAGTCGATCTCGTATGCCACCAAGATCAGCACCGACGGCATCTACCTGCACCAGCTGAACTCGACGGTTTGGGCCCAGGGCAACACCGACACCTCCCACGGTTGCCTGAACCTCAACGGCGACAACGCCGCATGGTTCTTCGACTTCTCGGTGCCCGGCGACGTCGTCGAGGTCCGCAACACCGGCGGCAAGCCGCTGCAGATCTCGCAGAACGGCGACTGGACGGTGCCGTGGGATCAGTGGCTCAAGGGCAGCAAGCTCACGTAGGCCTGCAGCTCGTCGACTAACCCCTCAGGGAACCGCAGTGACCCCTTCTGCGTTCGACGGATGAATCCGGTTGCCGCCCTTGCCGACAACGGCTTGCCGGGGAACCGGAGGAAGTCCGCCAACGGCAATCGGGGCTGCCACACCGGCCACGGACCCGCGTCGGAGACGTGCACGACGCCGTCGACGTCAGCCCAGGCCGACCGCCGTGGCCACGTGGCGCCCTCCCACCTCTGGTCGGCCGACGCGTCGTAGCGGCCGGGGTCGGCGAGGCGGCCGCCGATCCATGTCGCCACGGGCACGCTCACCGAGTTGCCGACCATCCGCCACCGCTCACCGGTGCGGGCGACCTCCTCGGCAGGTGCGGTCCAGTCGACGGGAAAGCCTTGCAGCCGTTCGGTGTCCCGGAGATCGGGGGTGACGTAGGCGCCCGACGGCAGCCGGATGGCCGGGGGAGACGGCACCCCGATCGACGACCCGCACTTGATCGGCGGTACCGCGTCGACCGCCCAGCCGAAGGAGCGCATGCCCTCGGTCCAGTAGAAGCCGCACGCAACGTCCGGATACCCGCACGCGTCAGGCGGTTTCGCGCAGTCGTCGGCCAGCAGGACCTCACGGGGGTCGCCCACCCGGGAGCCCACCAGATACCAGCGGTTGCGGCGCTGGGGAAGGCCGAAGGCCTGGGTGTCGACGACCCGGTAGGCCCAGCGGTATCCCAGTTCGGTCAGCGCGGACGTCACCACCCGCAGCGCGGCGCCTCGGCTCAGCGATATGAGGAACGGCACGTTCTCCAACACCACCCAGGGCGCGTCCGCACCGTCGAGTAGGCGCAGCACCTCACCGACCAGACTGCTTCTGGCGCCCGCGATTCCGGCCTTGCGACCGACGCTGCTGAGGTCTTGGCACGGGAATCCCGCGACGACGACGTCGGTGCCCCTCGGCAGCGCGGTCACGCCGCGGACGTCACCCTCGAGTTTGGTGTCGGGGAACCGGCGGCGGAGCACGTGCATGGCGGGCGGGGAGTTCTCGACGAGCAGATGAGCGTGGTGCCCGGCGGCCGACATGCCGACCTCGAGGCCGCCGATGCCCGCGAACAGACCGGCAACCCGCAGGCTCACCGGAGCCATTCCAGCGCGACGGCATAGCTCAGCCGCGACGGCACCGCGTTGCCGATCATCCGTGCCAGCGCCGTGCGGCGGGTCACGCCGTCGAAGGAGAACCAATCCGGAATGTATTGCAGCCGAGCGGCTTCATGGGCGGTGATGGTGCGTCGGCGGCTCGGATGGACGTAGCGGCCCATGCACATGCTGTAGAAGCCGGTGGTGACGGTCTGCGAGGGCCGCTCCCACGCCAGGCGGCCGTAGATCGCCTTGTAGCTGTGACCGCCGGACGCGTGGCACGCCGGGCGCTGCCGGTCCGGCAGGTCGAAGTCGCCGTTGTCGAAGAGGTAGTCGATGCGCTGCCGGGTCGCCGGTGCTGAGCGGGCGGGTTCGTCGACCAGGCGGCCGGAGTCCGGCGCCGACTCCAGATCCTGGAACGCCCACGCCACCGAGCGGCCGTTGCGGCGGTGCCGATCGGTGACCTCGGTGACGGTGACGGAGTGCGTCAGGCTCGCCATCAAGACCAGACGTCGCCGGCGCTGCGGGACGCCGATCTGGCTGAGGTCGACCACCCCGACGGACACCCGGTACCCGAGTGCGTCGAGCGCGTCGGCGGTGCGTTGGACGACGGCCCTGCGGTCGTTGACTGCTCCCGGCACGTTCTCGATCAGGATGTGCTGGGGAGCAAGCACTTCGGCGGCCCTGACCATGGTGCGGTACAGCTCGTTCTTGTCGTCGTGGTGTCGCGTGCGGTTGTTGAAGTCGCTGTGTCCTTGGCAGGGCGGACCGCCGACCAACACGTCGACGTCGGCGTGCTGCTTGGCGAGTCGGCGCTCGTTCGAGTTCAGGCGGGTGCCGACCTGTCCCGGGAACACGTCCTCCACGTCCTGGGTGAGGGTGAGCGCGGACGGGAAGTTGTCGGCGTAGGTCTTGGCGGCGACCGCGTCGACGTCGACCGCGAGCACCGGGTCGAACGACCGGTTCAGGGCGCGCGCCGCCTCCGCCAGTCCGATGGACAGCCCACCGCACCCGCTGAACAGGTCGACCACCCGCAGAGCCGTGCCGGCGGCGCCGGTCGGGGGAGCCACCCGGCTCTGCAGCCAGGCGCGTTCGGCTTCGTCGGCGCACGTCGGTCTGGCGTCGGTGCCGCGGTAGCCGGCCATCGCGCTGGCGGTCTGCTTGCCGTCGCGTCGAGACAGGATTCGTTCGTAGCTGCCGGTGCGGGTGCGGAAGCGCTCGAGCGCGACGTCGCGGGCGACGTCGGCGATGGTGCTCACCTGCCGATGGTATGCAGCAGGTTCACCAATAGTGTGGAGGCATGGCCGAGTCCTGGGCGTCCTCACCCGAGGCGCGGACGCGCATGCAGTCCAACAAGAGCCGCGACACCAAGCCGGAGCTCGCGTTGCGTTCGGCGGTGCACGCGCGGGGGCTGCGCTACCGGGTGTCGGCGAAACCCCTCGCCGGGGTGCGGCGGACGGCCGATCTGGTGTTCCCACGGGCCAAGGTCGCGGTGTTCCTCGACGGGTGCTTCTGGCATGGCTGCCCTGCGCACCACACCGTCGCCACGGCCAACGCCAAGTTCTGGGCCGACAAGGTCGAGGCCAATCGCGACCGCGACCGCGACACCGACGGCAAGCTGGCCGACGCCGGCTGGGTGAGCGTGCGGGTGTGGGAGCACGAGGACGCCGCAGAGGCCGCGCGCCGCGTCGAGGAGGTCGTCCGCGGCCGGGTATGACGATCCGCGGAATGAATCCCGCACTCGTTTAGTTGTGCTCACTAGTTCTTCGAGCAACGGGGTGCAACATGATCGATCTCAAGGCCGTCGCAGCTGGTGTCGCCATTTCCGGTGCACTGACGCTCGGATCCCTCGGTGCCGGCGTGGCGAATGCCGCACCCGCCGACCCGAGCGCGCCGACGGTGCAGGGCACCAGCAGCCAGACCGACGACCACGCGGTCGTGCCGTCGCCGTATGCCGCCTACGGCGGGTCCGGCATGTGCGCCACCCCCGGGCTGTACTTCGTGAACATCTGCGCCTAACCGCGCAGCGAGTCGATGATCTCGCGCGTCGGGCGGTCGAGGATGTCGTCGAAGTCGTGGTGCTTCTTGACGTAGGCGGCGACCATCGGACACAGTGCGACGATGCGCCGGCCCTCGGCCCGGGTCGTGGCGAGCGCGTGGGCGATCACAGCGGTGGCAAGCCCTCTGCCGCCGAAGGCCGGTTCGACCTCGGTGTGCACGAACACCCGATGGTCGGCGCGGTCGACGAAACGCGCCAAGCCCACCGTCTGACCCTCGACCTGCACGGTGAACGCATCACCCTCGCGGGTCACCTGGATCGGTGCGCCGGTGTCGTCCGTCAGCTCGGTCATCGCGCTCCCTTGGCTCCGTACGATCGATCCGACACTAACTCCCGAGGACAGGGCGCGCGATGGACACTCCGCACGTACACATCGACAAGCAGACGCCTGACGCCTACCGCGCGATGGTGACGGTCGCGACCGCGGTGACCAAGTCGGCGCGGGAGGCCGGACTGTCCCGCAGCCTCACCGAATTGGTCAACGTCCGCGTCTCGCAGATCAACGGCTGCGCATCGTGTCTCGAGGTGCACCACGCCCGTGCCACGGCGGCCGGAGTCACCGACCGGCAACTCGCCTGCCTGTCGGTGTGGCGCGACACCGAGCTGTTCGACGACCGCGAGCAGGCCGCCCTTCGGCTGGCCGAGATCACCACGACCCTGCCCGACCACGACACCGCCGAGCGTGAATACGGCCGTGCGCGAGCAGTTCTCACCGACGACGAGATGTCGGCGGTGATCTGGGTGGCGACGGCGATCAACGCCTTCAACCGAGTGTCGATTCTGAGTCGGCACCCGGTGCGGCCCTAGCTCTGTGACATGGATCACAATCGGCGTACGATGGCGGCATCTCTCCTGAAAGGAGATGTTCGTGAAGGGTGCTCATCGAGATCCCGTCGACCACTGTCGCACGACCCAGCCGCACGCCGGTGAGTCGTTCATCGACACGCTGTGGCTCCCCGGGCTCATACTCATCATGCTCGGTACCGCCACCATCGCCGGGTTCTTGGCCGCGACCGCCTATCACCGCCCCGAATGGCAACTGCCCCTTGGCTTCATCGCCGGAGCGCTCGTCACCGCGGGCGCCGTCCTGATCACCCTGGAGCATCAACGCGTCAAACGCGTCGAACAGCGCTGGATGCTGGACCATCGGTTGCCCCGCTAGCACGCTGCTCTGACATTTCGGGTGCCCTGGGTGGGGTTGTCCACAGGCTCAGAGTTATCCACAGAACGCTTGTAGCAGAACGCTTTTCGTCACACCTGCGCCGTAGACTGAACTCATGTTCGATCAGTTGGTGGACGCGACGACCGGCACCCGCGGTGCCGGGGCGCTGTGGTCGTGGGCCCGGGTGGAGAACGCCGCGTGCGCCCGTCGGGTCGCTGCGATGGCCGCCATGCTCGACGAGGCCCATGCCTTGTCCGGATCGGCGGATCGGGACCAGTGGTGTCTGGACAATTTCGACGCCGTCGCCGCCCACATCGGCGCGGCGCAAAACATCACCCCCGGCGCGGCCTCCCACCAATTGCTGATTGCGGTCGCACTGCACGAACGCTTCCCCCGCGTGGCCGCGGTGTTCGCCGAGGGGCACATCACCTATGCATTGGTGAAGACCGTGGTGACGCGGGCCGCCCTGGTCATCGACCCCAACGCCCTGAGGACCCTGGATGCACTCCTGGCCGAGGCGTTCGGCGACTGGGAGCCGATGTCGGTGGACAAGACCGAGAAGACCATCGACGCCCATGTCGCCCAAGTCGACCCGCAAGCCGTGCGGCGGACCGAGACGAAGGCGCGGAGTCGATCGGTGGAGATCTCCATCGACGAGGACGGCAGCGGTATGGCCACCCTGTACGCCACCCTCTTCGCCCACGACGCCAAGACGCTGCAGACCCGACTGCGAGCCCTGGCCAACACCGTCTGCCCAGCCGACCCGCGAACCGCCGACCAACTCCGCGCCGACGCCTTCGGCGCTGGCGGGAACGACCGCATGGCCTGCCTCTGCGGCACCGACGACTGCCCCGCCGCCCAAAACCCACCCGCCACCGGAGTGGTGGTCTACATCATCGCCAGTGAAGAGACGCTAGATGGACCGAAGAGTCCACCGGAGTCGCCTGCGCCGAGGCCCGAGACGCCCGCTCAGCCACCGGCAGTCTCCACCGACAAGCGCGACGCCGCCGACGCCGCGGCTGAGGCCGAACCTGATGCCGCATTCGAGCCCGACCCCGCTGCGCGGCAACGCGAGTCACGGCCGACCATGCCCACTACCCCCACCAACGAGTGCGCCGCCCTCGACGGCGACCACCCACCGCTATTCGACAAGCCGCTTCGCGACCTCACCCTGACCGAAGCGATGACCCCCACCCCCGGGAAGCTGGCCAACCTGCGCCCCGCGGCGTTGATGGGTGGACAGTTCCTGCCCGGGGCGATCGCCTGCCGCGCCACCATCGGAGCCACCATCACCCCGATCGTGCACCCCGGCCAAGCGCCGCCGGAGAACCGGTACCGACCGTCGAAGAAGCTGGCCGACTTCGTCCGCTGCCGCGACATGACCTGCCGCTTCCCCGGCTGCCGTGCGCCCGCCACGAATTGCGATGTGGATCATACGATCCCGTGGCCGAACGGACCGACCGCGGCATCCAACCTCAAATGCCTATGCCGTCGACACCACCTGCTGAAAACCTTCTGGGGTGGTGAGAATGGTTGGCGCGACAAGCAACTCGACGACGGCACGATTTTGTGGACTGCTCCGGATGGCCAGGAATTCATCACCACACCCGGCAGCCGACTGCTCTTCCCGGAACTCAGCGCACCTACGGCGACGATTGCGACGACGGGAAGACCCACGCCGCACACCGACGGACTATCCATGCCGCGGCGCAGAATCACCCGCGCCCAAGACCACGCCGCGCGGATCGCAGCCGAACGACGTCTCAACGGCACCGATGGCCCGCGCGTCGAAGGGACGTCCGGACTCTAGCTTGAATTGCGTAGACGCAACGCCAGTCCCGTCGCCCTGACCGCACGCTTGTCGATCGCAGCCCGCACCTCGTCGGCCGACCCCACGACCCGCACCTTGGTCTTGGCCCGTGTGACGGCGGTGTAGAACAGCTCGCGGGTCAGCAAGCGTGAGTCGACCGGGGGCATCAACACCGTCACCTCCGCGGCCTGCGAGCCCTGGCTCTTGTGGATCGTCATGGCGTACATCGTGTCCAGATCGGGCAACCGGCTGGTGGCGAAGGCCTTCGGTTCGCCGCCGCCGGCGATCGCGGCGCGCAGGCCGTCCGGCCCGTTGACCGTCACCCCGGTGTCGCCGTTGTACAGGCTCAGCCCATAGTCGTTGGCCGTGACCAAGACCGGACGCCCCACGTACCAGTCCGACCAGATCGGCTCGCCCGTCGCCTCGGTCAGCCAACGCTCCACCTGCCGGTTCCAGTGCTGCACGCCATGGGGCCCGCGTCGGTGGGCGCACAGCAGGCGGTGCTCGTCGAGCGTGTGCAACGCCGCCCGGGCGTCACCCAGGATCGCGGCCTGCCGGAGTGAGAGTGCCTGTGGCAGAAGAACGTTGCGCAACGCGGCGGACGGGTCGTCGTCGACCATCCACTCGACGTGGTCACCACCTGCCTCGAGCACCGCGATCGCCGCGTCGGCGTCACCGTCGCGGATCGCGGCGGCCAGTGCGCCGATCGACTCCCCGAAGCGGTGCGACGTGCGGAGCGCGACCACCGGTGAACCGGTGTCCGGACCGAGGCCGTCGACCAGATCGGCCAGCACGGCCCCGGCGTCGACCGAGGCCAGCTGGTCGGGGTCGCCGACCAGCAGCAGCCGCGACTGAGGCCGCACGGCCTCGAGCAACCGCGCCATCATGGTCAGCGACACCATCGACGTCTCGTCGACCACGATCACGTCGTGCGGCAACCGGTTGCCACGGTGATGGCGAAAGCGCGACGAACTGTCGGGTCGGCTGCCCAGAAGGCGGTGCAACGTGGTGGCCTGCAACCCCGACAGGCGTCGCTGGTCGACCAGGTCGAGCTTCTCGATCTCTTGGCCGACCGCCTGCTGCAACCTGGCGGCGGCCTTGCCGGTGGGTGCGGCCAGGGCGATGCGCAGCCGCCGTCCTGACGCGGCCTGCCCGGCGAACAGCGCCAGCAATCGTGCGACAGTAGTCGTCTTGCCGGTGCCAGGGCCGCCGGTGAGGACGGTGACCCGTTGCGCGAGGGCGATTTCGGCGGCTTCGCGCTGCTCCTCGTAGCCCGTGGGGAAGAGTCGTTCGACGTCGGCCGTCGGCATGACCGCGCCGCGCGACACCATCGCCCGCAGGTCCTCGGCGACCTGCACCTCCTCGCGCCAGTACCGGTCGAGGTAGAGCAGGTGCTCCTGGCGCCGCAGAACATGGGGCGCCTCCAGCAGCGGGCTGGCCCACACCGCCGCGAGCCAGTCCTCGACCGCGGGCCAGGGCAGGTCGGAGACGTCCACCTGCGACTGCACCGACCGCAGATCCAGACACACCGAGCCGGCGCGCAACCCGCGCACCACCAGCGCCAGCGCCAGTGACACCCGCTCGTCGTCCTCCTTGGCCAGAGCGCACAGTCGTCGAGCGACCAGCACGTCCGCGGCGTCGAGGACCGCGGCGTCGTTGAACACCGCCAGCAGCCCGGTAGCCCCGACCGCTCGACGCCAGCTCGCGGCGTCCTCGGTCTGCTCGGCCGCGGTCACGAGCTCACCGTCCCCGCGTCGAGCAGCGCGGACATGGCCACCACGAGTGCCGCCGGTGGCTGCCAGTCGAAGACCCCCGCCGGATGCCCGTCGAGCACCGGGGTGTCGGCGCCGCACATGCCCCGGACGAACAGGTACAGCACCCCGCCGAGGTGTTCCTCCGGCACGTATCCCGGTAGCCGCCACCGCAGGAACCTGTGCAGCACCACGCTGTACAGCAGCGCCTGCAGCGGATAGTCCGAGTGCAGCATCGCCTCGACGAGGCGTTCGCGCTCGTAGTCCGCCGACGTCAGCGCACCGTCCCCGTCACCCAGCCAGTTCGACTTGTAGTCGACGACCACATAGCGGTGACCATTGCCCGAGGGGATGCGCAGCACCGCGTCCACCGATCCGTTGAGGTACCCGCGCAACGTCTGGCGGCCCAGAGCATCGCCGGTCAGCCGCTCGGCGTAACTCGCCAGCGGATCTCCCGGGGGCAGGTGCTCGGCGACCAGCCGCCCGACGTCGCAAAGCGTGATCCGCGGCGCCGTGGCACGCAGGTCACCACCGGCCAGTGGGAACTCGAAGTCCAACTCTCGCAGGCGGTCTGGCATACCAATCTGGCGCAGGGTGAGATCGCCGGCCAGTGGACCGAGCGGTGTGTCGTGCATGGGCACCAACGCAGCGGCGAGGTCGGCCGGGGGAACGTCGACCGGCCACCACACCGAGTGCTCCACGATCCGCGCCTCGAGTTCGGTGGCCAGGTCGGCGGCGAACGGGTCGGCGGTCTCGAGGACCGCGTGCACGAGGGTGCCGAACGTCGCGCCCTTCGGCAGGTCGGCCATCGGTGACGGCACCGCAGGCCCCGTCGGCGGCTTCAGCAGCGGAAGGTCGCCCACCTCGTCGTCGAGGGCGACGACCTCCGGTTCGCTGCTGACACCCGATGTCTCGGCTGCGCGGATCAAGCCCGAGTACGACGTGCGACGCCACGTGGTGTCGATGGAACGGTGAAAGTGCCTGGCGTTCAAACCCGTCGGCGGTGGATCGGTGGGCGGCCGCGGCGCCGGGGTGAGCACCGATTCCTCCAGCACCGGGCCGCCGACGGTCTCCCACTCGCGCAGCAGTGCGAGTGCGGCGTCGTCGGTGATCTTGCCGGGCACGCAGCGGTTGGGCACCACGGGCTGGCCGGGCTGGCGGCCGCGCAACAGTCGGGACAATCCACCGTTGGGCTCGTCGTTGGCCGGCGCCCACCACGCGACGACCTGGGACTGCGCCCGTGTCATCGCCACGTAGGTCAGGCGGCTGTCGTCACCGGCGGCCTCCTCGCGGCCGAGCCGTTCCACCTCGCGGTAGTCGGGGCTGTCCTTGCCGCCGACGTGCAGGCAACGAATGGGCCCGTCGTGGAACAGGATCAGGTCGCGCTCGGGCACCCAGCGGTTGAACGCGAACGGCAGGTACACGATGGGGTACTGCAACCCCTTGCTGACCCACACCGTCATGATCTGCACGGCGGCCGCGTCGCTGTCGAGCCGACGGTTGCGTTCGCCTGCCCCGCCGCGGTCGTCGCGCTCGGTGCGCAACCAGTCCCGCAGGGCCGGCAGCGAGTGGTGCTCGCGATGCGCCACGTCCTGCAGCAGTTGCGTCATGTGTGCCAGGTCGGTCATGTGTCGCTCGCCGTCGCGCCACCCCAGCACGCGCTCGAGCATGCCGTTGAGTTGGGCGGCCTCGAGGATCGCCGCGACGCCGCGTTCGCGGGCGTGACCGGCCCACTCCCGCAGCGTCTCCGCGATCTCGTCTGTCAGGTCGTCGCCGCCGCGCACCAGATCCTCGGCGGTCTTGCCGAAGAACATCGTCGCCGCGGCCGCGCGCACCAGGCCGGCGCGGTGTGGTTGGTCGAACGCCTCCAGCAGCGACAGCCAGTCGTCGGCGGCCTGCGAGGCGAAGATGTCCGAGTCGCCGGTGTAGACCGCCGGGATCCCGGCGCGGCCCAAGGCCTGCTGGCACACCCGGGCGTCCTTGTGGGTCTCGACGATGACGGCGACGTCGCCGGCCTGCACCGGTCGGCCGTCGAACGTCGCGCCGCTCGCAAGCAAGGCGCCGACGTCGTTGGCGAGGTCCCGGCCGATGTGCTGGCGCAGGTCGTTGATCGAGACGTTCTGAGTTCCGCGGCGCCCGAACGTCGTTCGGTTGACGACGCGGAGGCGGAACGGTTCGTCGTTCGGTGCGCCGAGCAGCCGGCACCCCCGGTTGGCGGCCTCGACGTCGTGGACCACGATCGCGGGGTCCCCGAGTTGGGCACCTCCGAGCACGGCCTGCAACCTCTTGACCAGGGCGCCGTCGCTACGCCAGTTGACGCCGAGGGTCTTCTTGGCACCCGCGGTCTCGGCGGCGCTGAGATAGGTGACGATGTCGCCACCGCGGAAGGCGTAGATGGCCTGCTTCGGGTCGCCGATGAGGATGACCGTCGACCGGCCGCTGAACGCGCGGTCGATCACCTGCCACTGCACGGGGTCGGTGTCCTGGAATTCGTCGACCATCACGATGGGCCACCGCCGGTGCATGCGAATCCTCGCGGGGGAGTCCTCCGCGTCCAGAGCCGCTGCCAGCCGGGTCAGCAGATCGTCGTAGCCGAGGATGCCCTGCCTGCGCTTGCGCGTCTCCAGTTCGGCCACGACGTGTGTGGCGAAGGTGACGCACACCGCGGCCCGCGATTCCGGTGCCGGGTCGAGCGGGCGAAGCTCGGTTGCCGGGTTGTTCACGACCTCGCGCGCCAGCTTGAGGGCATCGGGATAACTCAGGGCGGGGTCGTCACGCTGCTGACCGAAGTGCGCCAGGTAGAGGTCGTCGACGACCTCGGTGACGAGATCGGTCAGGCTCTCCACCAGCGTCACCCGGGAGTCCGAATCGCCGGCGACACCGAGCGACTTGAGTACCAGTTGGCAGAACTGGTGGGTGGTGGCGATCGTTGCGGCGTCGAAGTCGGCCAGCGCGTCCCGCAGCCGCTGCCTGCGGTCCTCGCGCTCGGCGTCGGTGCCCCTCAGCAGATGGGCGACCAGTTCGTTGTCGCCGACGGTCGACGGGTCGTCGAATGCCGTTGCGGACTCAGTGATTTGACGGCGAACCCGGTCGCGCAACTCCTGGCTGGCGGCCCGGCCGAAGGTGATCAGCAGCATCTGGTCGAGCGTGGCCACGCCCTCGGCGACGTAGCGCGTGACCAACCCGGCGAGGGCGAACGTCTTGCCGGTGCCGGCGCTGGCCTCCAGCACCGTGGTGGAGGCGGTGGCGGGCAGCTGCCCGGTGAGGTCGAAGCGGTCCATCAGATGCCAACTTCGGCGCGAAGCATCGGCAGCCACAGCCGCGCCGAGTAGGCACCGAGGCGATGGGTCTCCCCGTCGACCTCCTCACCCGGCCGCAGCGGTGCCATGAGCCGGGACAGCCAGGCGTTGGCTCCCCACGCCCGGACCTGTGCCGGGTCCTGGTCCTCGCCGGGGTAGTTGCCCGACCGCCACCGGAAGGACGCCTCACGTTCGGGGTCACCGCCCTCGTGCCGGGCGGCCGCCCACGCATAGGACGTCTTGACGGGCAGGGGTAGCGGCTCGAGACGCCCGGCGTCGTAGATCGCCACGAGATCGCCGAGGAGGTCGGTCGCCGGCTGGTCCGGTCGTGCGAGCGCACGCTCAATCGGTCGGCTCGAGCGGCGGGCCCGACCGATGCAGACCGCCGACCAGTCCCGCTCTGGATGCGCAGCGAACAACGCCAACAACGGAATCCAGGAGGCCAGCAGATGCTTGCCGTCGAGCTTGGAGTAGGTGACCGAGACCAGACGGTCGTCGAACACCGGCGACACCGTGCCCGTCAACCGTCGTCCCGCGCCCAGGTCGACGTCCACGTCGAAGGCCTCCCCGACGGTGTCGAGGCCGGCCTTCCGATGCCCCAGGGCCGTCGACGCGAGCATGGTCGCCTGCTCGCGCAGTTCTCCGGCCTTGCGCCACCCGAGTTGCCCCGGCGGCAGGGTGCCGCGGCGCCACTCGGCCTGACGCGCGTCGTCCGGGCTCATGCCGCGCATCATGTCGGTCAGCATGCGGTCGCCGACCGCCCACTGCTCCAGGGCGTCGATGTCGACCGAGATCTCGTCGGAGACGCCGTCGACGTCCCACGGCAGGGTGTATTCGAGGGCGCGGAAGAACCCCTTCACGGGATCCTTGAAGAAGGTGACCAGATCGGCCAGCGCGACGTCGTCGTGCGGCCGGGCGGGCAGCGGACCGGACACGAACGGCGGCTGCTCGGACCGCTCGCCGGTACTCGCCCGGGCGGCCTTGAGCACCGTCGCGTCGAAGGTGAACGGCACGTCGGGCACCAACCTGCCGGGCATGACGTTGCGAATATCGAAGGGCTGCAACGGATGATGGACCACGACCCGCTCGCGAACGGGATGCGGCGTGGTCGCGTCCACGGCGTCGAGCAGCTCGGCCAGCGGCACCGCCGGCGGCCGAGGTTGGCCGGAGTTGGCGTTGGCGCCGGTGTAGGTGACCACCAACTTCTCGGTGGCCGCGCCGATCGCGTCGAGCAACAGCTGCCGGTCCTCGGATCTGGTGTCGCGCTCACCGGTCAGCGGATTGCGGGCCAGCACGTCGTCCCCGTCGACGATTCCCTGCCGAGGGAACGTGCCGTCGTCGAGGCCGACCAGGCAGACCACCCGGTGCGGCACCGACCGCATGGGCACCATGGTGCACACCGTCAGGGTGCCGGTGCGGAAGTTGGCGCGAGTCGGACGTCCCGCGAGGTGACGCGCCAGCAGCGCCTTGACGTCGGGCAAGCGCAGCACCGTGGTCCGGCGGGCGCCGGAATCGCGTAGCACCTCACCGAATTCGCGTTGCATCTGACTGACCTGCCAGGCGTCGGCGTCGTCGACCCGCGTCATCATCTCGATGCCCGCGGCGAGTGCCCCCAGCCAATGCTCCAGCGGATGGTCGCCGGTGAGCGTCTCGACGGTGCGCTGCAACCGGTCGACGAACTCGGCGAGTCGACCGGCCAGTTCCACGCGGTTGCCGTCGACGTCGTCCAGCGGCAGGGTGGCGCCGACCCAGGCATGGGCGTCGTCGGACATGGCCACCCCTGCGAGCACCCTGTCGACGCCGAAACGCCATGTGTTGTGGACGAAGTCGACGCCGTAGGGCTGGCGGTGCTCCTGGTCGAACCCCCACCGGACGTTCGCCTGGCGGACCCAGCGGGTGACGTCCTCGAGAGCGTCGTCGGTGAAGCCGAAACGTGCCCGCACCGGCGCGGACTGGGCCAGGTCGAGCACCTCGCTGGCGGTGACCCGACTGCCGGCCAGCGCCAGCAGTTGCGATGCCACGCCCAGCAGCGGATTGGTCTGCACCAGTGAGCGGTCCGCGAGCCGCATCCGGAGTTGATGGGCCGGGTGCGCGCCGCGCAGGACGTCGCCGAGGCCGAAGTCGGCGTTGATCAAGGGGGCGTAGGCCTCGACGTCGGGGCACATCACCAGGATGTCGCGCGGCTCCAGGGTCGGATCATCGACGAGCAGACCCAGCAGCACCTCGCGCAGCACGTCGACCTGACGGGCCTGGCCGTGGCAGGCGTGCACCTGCACGGATCGGTCGTCGGCGGCGACCGTCCGGCCGGACGGTCGAACGGCATTGGCGGCGATGTCGGACTGCAGCCACCCCAGCAGCGTCGCGGGGTGGTCCCGGCCTTGCAGATACTCGTCGGTCGGCAACTCGGCGGGCAGCACGAGCTGCAGCTCACGCAGATCCCTGCCGAGGGTGGCGAGCAGAGGGTGGTGCACGGCGCGGTGGCTGGTGTCGTCGCGGCGGGGCACGGGGCCACGGGTACCGGCCAGCGCGCGCCACAGGTGGTCGCTGGGATGCGGCAACCACAGGTGTACGTCGTGGTGGGTGGACAACGCGGCGAGGAGTTCGATCTCGGTGACCGGCAGCCGGGTGTGGCCGAACAGCGACAGGCGCGGCGGCAGGTCGGACTGCGAGGCACGCAGGCGCGCAACGGTTTCGCGGTGGCGCACGTGGGGAGGGTCGGCGTCGACGCGGCTGACGAGGGCCTGCCACAGCGGAGGTTGCCACTCGAGGTCGGGGTCGAGGTCGACGATGCCGTCGCGCCACTCGGCGAGAAGCCGTGGCCGCTGCCTGGCGTAGGAGGCGAAGAGTCCCGCGAGCCGGCGGGCCACCGAGTAGCGCCGGCCCTGCCGCAGCTCCCGCTCCTCGCCGGTGGCGAAGTGGCCAAGGTGGGCGGCCAGCGGCCGGCACCACGGCTCGTCGAGGCTTTCGTCGATCACCTCGAGCAGCGGCCAGACCATGGCGTCCGGAGACCACGGATCCCGCTCGGCGGTGCCGGTGATCTCGGCGATCAGCGAATGCGGGTTCCTGAACTCGATCCCCGCGCAGACGCCGTCGGTGCCCGCGGCGCGGCCGAGGACGTGGGACAGGCGCTGGCTCAGCCACCGTTCGACCCCGCGGGCGGGCACCAGCACCAACTCCATCTTGAACGGGTCGTCGAGCGGGTGGCCCAGGAGAGCGCCCAGACCGTCGGCCAGGAGGTCGGTCCGCTCGGCACGGTGCAGGTGAAGCGACATTGGACGTCAGCCTAGGGGGCACCGCCGACAGGGAGGTCCGGAATTCCTACCGTGCTGGCCGCTCGCTCTCAGGGAACATCCAGGAAGGGCGCATACCGTTGTCGTCGAAGCTTCCCCCCAAGCTTCACCGATGACTCGGCCCCGTCACACCTCCCCCCCTGTGGTGACGGGGCCGAGATCGTCACTAGGGTCCAACACGATGGCCGACAACCAGCGCCGAGACCAGTGGGTCCAGATCCTGCGCCGTGCCGACGACGAACTCGACGACTCCGCGCGGCGGGCCATGGCCGCCGCGTGCCGCGACCTCCCGCCCGACGCACCGTCAGCCGAGGTGATTCGTCAGGTCGACCGCGCGGTGGAGGCGCTCGACGGACACCGCGTGGCCGCCGCGTCCGCACCCCGGACCGAGGACGTCGAAACTGCCTGCACGGCACTGCGTTCGGCGGCCGCCGCACAGGCCGAGGCGGAACGCGTCGCGGACAGCCTCGCCGCCGACCGCATCCAGTTCCTCGAAACCAGCCTGGAGTTCCACGACCGGCACGGAACGCAACCTTGCCCCGTGTGCGCCGCGAGCACCCTGGACGACGAATGGGTGGTGCGGGCGCGGGCGGCGCTGGCCGCGGAGAAGGACGCCGCCGCAGCACTGCGGGTCGCCCGGTCGGCGGCGCACCGAGCCCGCCAGGCGCTGACCGCACTGATTCGGACGGTGCAGGCGCCCCCGGATGACGACGCCGGACTGTCGGCGGTCCCCGAGGCGCGCGCGGCCCACCAGGGGTTCACCGCTGCGGCTGCCGACGACGACGTCGCCCAGGCCGAGCAGGTGGCCGCGGCATTGCCTCGGCTCCGGCAGGCCTATGCGACGCTCGGTCTTGCTGCCGAGGCCGAGCTGGTGACTGCTCGCCGGGCGCAGACGTGGCTGGCCGCCGGAGGCTAGCTGCGGGTGAATTCGTCGGGCAGTCCGTCGATGCCCGCCCGGATCGCGGTGATCGCGTCCATGCGGGCCTTGAGCTTGCTGGCTCGGTGCGCCTTGGCGTTGAGCCCCGCGGCGGCCTCGGCGGCGACGTCGTGGGCGCGCGCCAGCACGTTGCCGTCCTCGACCATCTCGTCGAGCCAGCCGGCACGGACGGCCTCGTCACCGACGAACACCGCTGCCATCGAGACTGCGCGCTGAAATGCCGAGCGGGTCAACCGGTTTCGCATGATCTCGATGGCCGAGATTGGCAGCACCATGCCGATCGCGACCTCGTTGGCCTGGCATCGCGAGCTGGGCGAACCAACCCGGTGATCGCCGCTGAGCATCAGGAACGACCCCATCGCGATGGCCGGACCGGTCGCGGCCATGATCACCGGCACCGGGAAGCTCAGCAACCGGATCGACAGCTCGAATCCGCCGGAGAGCATGCCTAGTGCCGCGGCGGCGTCCCCGGAGTTGAACACGCTGAGGTCGAACCCCGCGCTGAACACCCGCGAGTTGCCGGCGAGGACCAACGCCTTGACCTCGCCCTCGGCGGCGGCCGCCTCAGCGCGGTCGAGTGCTTCGTTCAGGTTCTGCTGCATCGTCGGGGACAGCACGTTGACCTTGCCGTCGTCGAGCGTGATCCTGGCGACGGACTCGGCCTGCGCGTAGGCAACGGTGCTTGTCATGCGCCCGATGGTACTTAGCGGGTCGGCGCGGAATGACGCCCAGCCGTCCCGTTCTGGATCCAGGGGAAGTCCAGTTCGGTGGTCTCGTCGAACTGACGCGTCCGCCAGCGGTCCTGAACCTCGGCCACCGCCTTGTTCATCCGGTCGATCTCTGCGCGGAACACGTCGGTCTGAGTTTCCTTGGACGCATAGTGGAAGTAGGACAGCACGCTGCGGAGCAGTTCGAGCTTCTGCTTCTCGCGCTTGGCCAGATCGTGGGTGGTCATCAACTCGATGCGCTGCACCGGTTGCAGCGTGCCCCAGTCCAAGCGGAACTTCGTCTCATAGGGCTGGCCCTTGGACTTCCTCGTTCGGGCGGCGGCCCGGGGCTTGTCGGAGTACGTCAGCGAGCCGTCGAACCGGTCCTGAATCGACCCCCCGAGTTCTGCGCGGCTGATCGCCGAATCCCACACCGTGCGCCATTCTTGCCCAGGCGCGAGGTACGGCAACTCGCCGGGCAGGTCCAGTTCGGCCACCTCGGGTGGGGCGTCGAGCTGGGCGTCCTCGTAGGCGGCGACGGTCGGATGGTGGACGAAGTCCAGCCGGATGTCGTGGGCGGCCGTCTGGCCGAAGTTGCGCACCACCAGTTCGATGACGTGCCAGTCCGAGGCGTGCGGTTCCATGTACATGGAGACCTGCGGACGCACCTGTTCGGTCTTGAGCTCCCGGCTACGCTTGAGCTGGCGGTTTGCCCAAAACAGCACCACGATCCCCAGGGCCAACGCCGCCCAGGCGGCAATCGCCAGCCAACCGCCGGATCCAAGGTTGCTCAGATGCTCGAGCCGTTCGTTGATCCAGTCCATACGCGCCTGCCTCGTCGACCTGCATTTGCCAGAGACCCTAGTGCGTCCTTGACGATGGCGTAAACCTCAGCAGGCATGGTTGTTAGCCAATTGGCAGGTTGGCCACATGTCGCGAACGGCCGGAAAGGCCCTTTGCCCGAGGGGCTGGTGATCCCTTGCCCGTGCGTGGGGAACCGGACGATCCGTGGAGCCACACTGCCTACGTTGTCGAAAAATAAAGCATCACAGTAGAATTCGCTTACCCTCGGTCAGGTGTCATCGGCTGCGAGTCCCTGGCTGCGAATTGCCCCCCGGCGCGGACGGCATTGCTGAGTGCATCACGGTCGGATGCGCTGGTCGGCTGCCCCTGCCGTCACGACCGCGACGCCGAAGATGTCCGGCTCGGTGTGAGTGCCCTGTGCTCCGAGCCTGAATTCGCGTTGCTGAACTATCCGCCAATTTCCGCTCGCACCTAGGAACTCTTAGCCTTCGCACAGCATCGCCATGGGCTGCGCACAGACCCGCGACCTATATTTCAGGACGAGCCGCCCCCCGGGCTCAGAATGATTCGGCCTCGCCACCACCCCCCCAAAGGTGGCGAGGCCGAGTTCATTGTGTGGCTTGTTGGCCCGCTCGATGCCGTTGCGCCTCGAGGACTAACTCAGGGGCAGCTCGACGCCGGGAGTCGAGGGATCGGCGTGCAACACGATGGTGCCGGGCTCGGTGCCCACGGGCACGTCGTAGACCAGGGGGTCTGCTTTTGCTCGCCCGGACCGATCTCGGCGACGGTGCCGCCGAGGAATGCGGTCGCCTCGTCGTCGAGGGGAAACGTCTGGCCCGCGGCGTTGAGTTGCTGAAATGTCGCCACGAAGGTCAGCGGCGCCGCGCCGGTGTTGGTGACGTTGAGGTAGACGACGTAGTACATGCCGTCGGCGGCGGACTGCACGGAGTCGCTGACCGTCGAGGTGATGGTGTCACCGGTCTCGGTGCCCGCGATCGCGAAGGCGTAGTCGCCGTCGTTGCCCTCGGCGCCGGGTGGCGGCGGTGTCAGGGATTCGGTGGGTGCGGCAGCGCTCGGCGAACTGGAGGGTGACGACGCCGACGTCGAGGTGGACGTCGAGGACGACGTCGTCGGCCCCGAGGCTGCGGTGGGCTTGTCGGTGCGCATCACGACGAGGGCGACGACGACGGCGATCACGACGAGCAGCACTGCGACCCCGGCCACGATGCCGATCACGAGCTTCGGATTCGACGTTCCGCCGCTGGGCGGGGGAGGCGGCGGGTAGTACCCGGGCGGCGGTCCCGCCGGTGGGGGCGCGAAGGCCGCCGGCGTTGAGTCCTCCGGTGGCGGGGCCGCCTCGACCTCGGCGGGTTCGGCGTCGGTCTTCGGCTCGGTCGAGAGCGAATCCCACGACGGCAGCGGTGGGTTCCACGACACGTCGTCGTCGATGGCGGGCGGTACGGCGCTCGGCGGGTGCGTGTCGTAGGGCTGGACGGGTTGTTGCTGAACGTCCTCGGCGGTGGTCTCGGGCTCGGCCGGGACGTCTGCCGCCCCCGGTGCCGGCGCCCGATGCTCGGTCCACGTCCAGCCGTCCCAGTACCGCAGGCGGGTGGCGTCGTCGGGGTCGGGATACCAGTTGGCCGGTGTCGGTGGTGTCGTCATCGCAGGCGTCTCCCCATCCGGCGCCCCGGTGGCGCTGCGCACCGAACCTAGCGCAGGTGGTGGGCCGTCGCGCCACTTCGAAGGGGGGCTCAGCCGCCCATCGCGGTGCGCCACTGGTCCAGGCTGCCGGCCCGGTAGACGTAGTTGGTGTCGCGCACCTCCGACAGCGAGGCACTCGGTTTGGTCGAGTACCAGTGCCCCGGGTAGACGGTCGGGTCGCCGGGCAGCTGTGACAACGCCTGCAGGCTGCGGTACATGTCGTCGACGTTGCCGCCCGGGAAGTCGGTGCGACCGCATCCCTCCAGGAACAGCGTGTCGCCGGCGACGAGTCGGCCGTCGAGCAGGAAGCACTGGCTGCCCGGGGTGTGGCCGGGGGTGTGCAGCAGCTCGATCTCGACGGCTCCCGCCGCCACCTTGTCGCCGTGGTCGTGGGCGGACAGGTCGCTCAGGGGGATGCCCGTGATCCGCGACACCCAGTCCGCCTCGTGGGTGTTGACGTGGACGGGGACGCTCACCCGCTCGAGGAGTTCGGCCAGGCCCTTGAGTTCGAAGCCCATCATCGACCCGCCGACGTGATCGGGATGGTGGTGGGTGACGAGCACGCCGGACAGGTGCATGCCGTCGGACTCGAGGGTGTCGAGCAGGTCGTTGGCCGCATAGGCCGGGTCGACGACGAGGCAGTCACCGGTCTCGCGGTCGCCGACGAGGTAGGCGAAGTTGCGCATCTGCTGGGCGATCGCGTCGTTGACGGCGAAGTCGGTGCCGGACAGCAGCTGCCTGAAGTAGAGGCGATCGGCGCCGGGGGAGGTCATCGGGTCAGCCTATTTCCCCATCGGCTCGTCATGTCGAATCGCCGGCCGAATTGGCCCCGACAAGCTGCGGTTTGGTCACGCCAGCACCCGGGTTGTACCCTCTCTAAGTCCGACGGCGCGGAATCTTCACCGCCGCGGGCAGTTGCCCCCTTAGCTCAGTCGGTAGAGCGCTTCCATGGTAAGGAAGAGGTCAACGGTTCGATTCCGTTAGGGGGCCCGGGTGGTGCCCATGGCGGTGTAGCTCAGCTGGTTAGAGCGCACGACTCATAATCGTGAGGTCGGGGGATCGAGCCCCCCCACCGCTACAAGACAACGCAAGTGAATGAAGAAGGACGACTGACGTGGCCTCGAGTACAGACGTACGGCCCAAGATCACCTTGGCGTGCGAGGTGTGCAAGCACCGCAACTACATCACCAAGAAGAACCGGCGCAACGATCCCGATCGCCTCGAGATCAAGAAGTTCTGCCCCAACTGCGGCACGCACCGTCCGCACAAGGAATCGCGCTAAGGACGACTCCCGGGCCATTGGCCCGAGGTTGACCGACAAGGAAATCAATACGTGCCGCTGTCTCCAGAGATCGTCGGGAAGCACTACCGTCATCCCGATTTCTACGAAGTCGGTCGCGAGAAGGTCCGTGAGTACGCCGGCGCGATCAAGAACGACGACGCGGTGTACCACCACGAGGCCGTTGCGTCGGAACTCGGATACGACACGCTGCTGGCACCTCTGACGTTCACCTCGGTGTTCGGATACACCGCTCAGCTGGCCTTCTTCGAGAATGCCGGCATCGGGATCACCGACGCGCAGATCGTCCAGGTCGACCAGGAATTCAAGTTCCTGCTGCCCACCAAGGTGGGCGACCGGCTGTACAGCGACGTGTACGCACATTCGTATCGGCGGGCCCACGGCACCGACATCATCGTGTTGAAGACCATCATCAGCAACGGCTCGGGTGAGGTCGTGCAGGAGACCTACACGACCCTGGCGGGACGTGCAGACGAGAGTGGAGAGGGCTTTTCCAATGGCGCTACGTGAGTTCAGCTCGGTCAAGGTTGGTGACGAGCTTCCGGAGCGTGTCATTCCCCTGACGCGGATGGACCTGGTCAACTACGCCGGTGTGTCCGGTGACCTCAACCCGATCCACTGGGACGACGACATCGCCAAGCAGGTCGGCCTCGACACCGCCATCGCGCACGGCATGCTGACCATGGGCCTCGGCGGCGGCTACGTCACCTCCTGGATCGGCGACCCGGCCGCGGTGACCGAGTACAACGTGCGCTTCACCGCCGTGGTCCCCGTGCCCAACGACGGCGTCGGCGCCGAGATCGTCTTCAACGGACGCGTGAAGTCGGTCGACCCGGAGGCCAAGTCGGTCGTCATCGCCCTGTCGGCCACCACGGGCGGCAAGAAGATCTTCGGTCGCGCGACCGCGACCGCGAAGCTGGCGTAGAGGTGCCACTCAAAGCCGACGTCCGTGGGATGGTGCACCACTATCCCGAGAGCTTCACCATCGGTCGCGAACAAGTGCGTCAGTTCGCCCGCGCCATCAAGGCAGACGACCCGGCGTCCTTCGACGAGGCCGCCGCCGCCGAACTCGGCCACGACGACATCGTCGCCTCGCCGACCTTTCCGTCGATCCTGGCGCTGCTGGTTCAGCAGGACTTCTTCCGCAAGGTCGACGTCGGGATGACGACCATGCAGATCGTCCAGGTCGACCAGAAGTTCGTCTTCCACAAGCCGCTGGTGGTCGGCACGACGCTGACGGCGTCGCTGGAGATCCAGTCGGTCGTCGAGCGGTTCGGTGCCGACATCGTGGTCACCCGCAGCGTGTGCGTCGACGCGAACGGCGACGTCGTGCTGGAGGCGTTCACCACGCTGATGGGCCACGAGGGCGACAATTCGATTCAGGTCCAGTGGGACGCGGAGAGCGGCCAGGTCGTCCGGACCGCCCACGCGGATTAGTAACTCGCAACAGGGCCGTTGTACACTCGGTCCTCGGGGTTCTTCCCAATTCTGCGCGCTGTCCGTCGGTTACTGATCGGCCGATCGGGGAGCGCGTAAATTGTGTGAAACCCCGAAACGCAGATGGTGCTGCCAACAGTTCCGTCTATGAAGGGGCGTAGCTCAACTGGCAGAGCAGCGGTCTCCAAAACCGCAGGTTGCAGGTTCAAGTCCTGTCGCCCCTGCTCCACTGAATTGAAGAGTGTGGACACTGGAAGGTGACCACCGAGGAAACCGACGAAAGGCATGCGGTGAGCGACGATCGCAACGGTGCCGACTCACCAGTCGACGACATCGATTCCGACGTCGACTCTCGGGTCGACGCCGTGGACGCAACCGACGATGCCGTCGACTCCGGCACGGCCGGCACCCGCAGCCGGACTGCCGTGGCCACTCGCCCGCAGCGTCCGACCGGCAAGCGCACCCGTCGTGAGGTCACCGGGACCGCCGCCGGTGACGCGCCGGCCACGAAGACGGACTCGGACGACACCAAGAACGGTGACGCCAAGAAGCCGAAGACGGACAAGAAGCAGTCGGGCCCGTCGCGAAATCCGTTCCTCTACGTCCTGAACTTCCTGAAGCAGGTCGTGGCCGAGCTCCGCAAGGTGATCTGGCCCAACCGCAAGCAGATGATCAGCTACACGACCGTGGTGCTGGTGTTCTTGGCGTTCATGGTCTCGCTGATCGGCGGCGTCGACCTGGGCCTGGCCAAACTCGTGACGTTGGTCTTCGGCTGACGAAGCCGCCACGTACGCGAGCGAAAGAATTTAGAGAGGACTGACACGTGACTTCCTTCGAGGGCGACACGCCTTCGGCATCGGCTGTGTCCGACGCACGCATCGAGGACGCCGATCCCACCACGGTGATCGCCAGCCGGACGGCGGAGTCGTTGGAGTCGTCGACCGCCGAGGCCGTCGCCGAGATCCCGGACGTCGAGGACGAGGTCGACGACGCACCTGCCGCCGAGGAGGCCCCGGCGGAGGACGCGGAACCCGACGAGGACGTCGACCCCGCCGTGGCGCTGAAGAAGGACCTGCGGTCCAAGCCGGGCAACTGGTACGTCATCCACTCCTACGCGGGCTACGAGAACAAGGTGAAGGCCAACCTCGAGACGCGCGTGCAGAACCTCGACGTCGGCGACTACATCTTCCAGGTCGAAGTGCCGACCGAAGAGGTCACCGAGATCAAGAACGGCCAGCGCAAGCAGGTCAACCGCAAGGTGCTGCCCGGTTACATCCTGGTGCGCATGGATCTGACCGACGAGTCGTGGAGCGCGGTGCGCAACACCCCGGGTGTCACCGGCTTCGTCGGTGCGACGTCCAAGCCGTCGGCCCTGACGCTCGACGACGTGGTCAAGTTCCTGCTTCCGCAGGGCGCGGCGAAGAAGCCCGCCAAGTCCACCTCGGGCGGGTCCACGGCGGCCGCGGAGTCCGGTGGTCTCGAGCGGCCGACCATCCTGGTCGACTTCGAGGTCGGCGAGTCGGTCACCGTCATGGACGGTCCGTTCGCCACGCTGCCCGCGTCGATCAGCGAGGTCAACGCCGAGCAGCAGAAGCTCAAGGTGCTGGTGTCGATCTTCGGTCGCGAGACGCCCGTCGAGTTGGCCTTCACCCAGGTCTCCAAGATCTAAGAACAACGAGAACAGAAAGAACACGTCATGCCCCCGAAGAAGAAGAAGGTCACCGGGCTGATCAAGCTGCAGGTCCAGGCTGGTGCGGCCAACCCCGCCCCGCCCATCGGCCCCGCGCTCGGTCAGCACGGCGTCAACATCATGGAGTTCTGCAAGGCGTACAACGCCGCGACGGAATCCCAGCGTGGCAACGTCATCCCCGTGGAGATCACGGTCTACGAAGACCGCAGCTTCACGTTCGTGCTGAAGACCCCGCCCGCCGCCAAACTGCTGCTCAAGGCTGCCGGCGTGCAGAAGGGCTCCGGCGAGCCGCACAAGACCAAGGTCGCCAAGGTGACCTGGGATCAGATCCGCGAGATCGCGGAGCAGAAGAAGGAAGACCTCAACGCCAACGACATCGACGCCGCGGCGAAGATCATCGCCGGCACCGCCCGTTCGATGGGCATCACGGTCTCCTAGGCAGTACCCCAGCTAGACGTGGGAGGGCCCGCTTCGGCCCGTGGAAACCACGACCCAACGCATGTGATTGGAAGACGAATGAGCAAGACGAGCAAGGCATACCGCGAGGCCGCCGAGAAGGTCGACCGCGACAATCTGTACACGCCGCTGGAGGCCGCCAAGCTGGCCAAGGAGACGTCGTCGAAGAAGCAGGACGCCACCGTCGAGGTCGCGATCCGCCTCGGCGTCGACCCCCGCAAGGCCGACCAGATGGTGCGTGGCACCGTCAACCTGCCGCACGGCACGGGCAAGACCGCCCGCGTCATCGTGTTCGCGGTCGGCGACAAGGCCGAGGCTGCCGTGGCCGCCGGTGCCGACGAGGTGGGCAGCGACGACCTGATCGAGCGCATCCAGGGCGGGTTCCTGGACTTCGACGCCGCCATCGCGACGCCCGACCAGATGGCCAAGGTTGGCAAGATCGCCCGTGTCCTCGGACCGCGTGGCCTGATGCCCAACCCGAAGACCGGCACCGTGACCCCCGACGTGGCCAAGGCCGTGCAGGACATCAAGGGCGGCAAGATCAACTTCCGCGTCGACAAGCAGGCCAACCTGCACTTCGTCATCGGCAAGGCGTCGTTCGACGAGAAGTCCCTCGCCGAGAACTACGGCGCCGCGATCGACGAGATCATGCGGGCCAAGCCGTCGTCGTCGAAGGGCCGGTACCTGAAGAAGGTCACCGTCTCGACCACGACCGGCCCCGGCATCCAGGTGGATCCGGCCATCACCCGCGGCTTCGCGGAGGCGTAGGCCCAAGGCCGCAGCCGACCATCAGGTCGGAGGCATAGGCAATCGCACGCGAACTCCCCGGCACCCTTGCGGTGCCGGGGAGTTCTGCGTTGCACGGTCTGCAGTGCATTCCCCAGCTGTGCGGGGCGAATTGTCAGCTGAGGTGCCGATAGTGGTGGCATGCAGTCACCGCAGTGGATCACCACGGCCCGCGTGCTGCGCCGCGCGGGATTCGGGGCCACTGGTCCGCAGATCGACGCGCTGACCGGCCAGGATCTCTCCGCTCATCTCGACGCAGCCCTGGCGGCGGATCCGGATCAGGATCCCGGCGCCCTGGCCACTCCGATGCCTCGGCTCTCGCCGCCGGCACCGCCGGGCAAGAACGCCAGCCAGACCGTGCGCACGGCATACAACCGTCAGCTCAGCGAGGACTCGGCGGCCCTGGCGGCGTGGTGGGTCAACCGCATGGTCGCGGTCCGGGAGCCGCTGCACGAGAAGCTGACCCTGTTGTGGCACAACCACTTCGCCACCTCGGCGACCAAGGTGCGCATCGCGTCGTTCATGGCGGCGCAGAACCAGAAGCTTCGCACGTTGAATCGAGGCGACTTCCGCACCTTGGCCTACGCGATGCTGACCGATGCGGCGATGTTGCGCTGGCTCGACGGGCAGAGCAACACGGCCAAGGCGGCCAACGAGAACCTCTCCCGGGAATTCATGGAGCTCTTCGCCCTCGGTCACGGAAATGGTTACACCGAAGACGACGTCCGCGAGGGTGCCCGGGCGTTGACGGGCTGGGTGATCCACGGTGGCGACACCCAACTCGTCGCCAAGCGCCACGACGGCGCGGAGAAGACGCTGCTGGGTGTGACGGGCGACCTGGGCGCTGCCGACTACTGCGACATCGTTCTGGCGCAACCCAATTCGGCGAAGTACGTCGTCGGGCGGCTGTGGCAGCAGCTGGCCGCCGACGCGGGGCCGTCGCCGGCGGCGCTGGACCGCGCGGTCGCCGCGTACGGCTCGCGCCGCGACCTGAGCGCGGTGACCAAGGCGATCCTCACCGACCCCGAATTCCTCGGCAGCACCAACACGGTGGTCAACACGCCCGTCGAGTGGCTCGTCGGGGTCGTGCGGTCGCTGACGGTGCCCGTCGACTCCGGCCGGCATGCCAAGACCGTCGCCACTGCACTGAAGAGCTTGGGGCAGCAGCCCTTCTACCCACCCGACGTCGGCGGCTGGCCGCACGGGCAGCCGTGGCTTTCCACGGCGACCGCCGGAGTACGGCTGCGCACCGCGGCCGAGCTCGCGAGGTCGGCCGACCTGTCCACCGTCGACCAGGCGCCGCTCGGTGACCGCCTCGACGCTACGGGCTACCTCATCGGGGTGGGTTCCTGGACCGACCAGTCCGCCAAGGCGCTGACACCGCTGGCGAAGAATCCGCCGCACCTGCTCGCCGCGGCGGTCAACACCCCCGAATACCTGACCTCCTGACGAGACTCGAGATGCCTGAACTCAACCGCCGCACCTTCCTCATCGCCAGCATCGGCACCGCCGGCCTGCTGTCGGGCGCCGCCGCCATCGGGTGGCCGGAACTGCAGAGGGCGGCCCACGACCGTCCGCTCGCCGACGGAAGTGGCATCCTCGTCCTCGTCACGCTCTACGGCGGCAATGACGGGCTCAACACCCTGATTCCATACGCGGACAACGCTTATCACGACAAGCGTCCCGAGCTGGCCTACGCGCCCGAACAGGTGCTGCATCTCGACGACCACCTGGGCCTGAACCCGGCCATGACGGGCATGGCCAAGGCGTGGGGTGACGGCACGCTCGCGATCGTGCGCGGCGTGAGCTACCCCAAGCCCGACCACAGCCACTTCCGGTCGATGGACATCTGGCAGACCGCCTCACCGACCGAGCCGGTGTCGACGGGCTGGATCGGCCGGTGGCTGGACGCCACCGGCGACGACCCGTTGCGTGCGGTCAACGTCGGCGGAGTGCTGCCCCCGATGGCCGTGGGTGCGAAGGCCACCGCGGCGGCGCTGTCACCGTCGGGTCTGGCGCCGACTCGGTTCGACGCGACGATGACGGCGCTGGGGTTCGACGACCCGAAGGACACCCCGGCCATGTCGATGGTGCGGACGGCCTACCGGGCGACGCAGACGGCCGACAAGACGTTCGGGGCGGTCGAGTCCGAGAAGGCCGCACAGCGCAACTCGCTGACCGAGCAACTCGGCATGGTCGCCAAGTGCGTCAAGGCGGGCGTGCCCACGCGCGTCTACATGGTGCAGCTCGGCGGGTTCGACACCCACGCCGACGAGCGCGGCACCCAGCAGCGGCAGTTGCAGACCCTCGACGAAGCGCTGACGCCGTTCCTGGCCGAGATGGCCGCCGACCCGCACGGCAAGGACGTGGTGGTGATGGCGTATTCGGAGTTTGGTCGTCGGGTGGCGGCCAACGCCTCGCAGGGCACCGACCACGGCACGGCTGGCCCGGTCTTCGTCGCCGGTGCCCCGGTCAAGGGCGGCTTCTACGGTGACGAGCCCAGCCTGACCGACCTCGACGACGGAGACCTCAAGACCACCAACGACTTTCGCGACGTCTACCACACGCTGCTGGTGCACGCCGTGGGCGCCGACCCCGTGCCGTCGGTAGGCGCCGGGCGCACCGACCTGGGCTTCCTCTGAACGAGTGCGCTATCCGGTTGGCACCATCACCGTGACCAGCAGCGCGCGGTGGTCGGTGCCAGGAATCTTCTCCGTCGCGGTGGAGACGGCGGTGGCGTTGCGAGTCAACACGTGGTCGATGCCGAGCACCGGCGGGTACGGCTTGTTCGCGGGGTAGGTGAAGTTGCGGCCCGAGCCGGACTGCGCGGTGGCGTCCTGATAGCCGTTGGTGAGCAATCGGCGATACGGCAGCATGTCGATCGTGGAGTTGAAGTCGCCTCCGACGATCGCCGCGCCGTCACCGGCTTCGGCGGCCATCTGGGCCAGCGTGCCCGGGAACTTCGCGATGTCGCCCTGCCAGCCGCTGATCGGCCGGGGCCAGGGGGCGTCGAGATGGACGGTGAGCAGCGAGACGTCGCGGGAGACGCGGGGGATCCGAATCTTCGCGCTGACCATCGCGAGCTGGTAGCCCGGGATGCGCGTCGAGAGCGTGATGGGATGCCGACTGTAGATGCCGACGCCCGCCGCCCCCGGTCGCGCGTCGGGGGACTGGTACGGGAAGGTGTCGCGAATGCCGGCATCGGCCAGTCCGCGGGCCGCATCCGGCGTCAGCTCCTGAACCATCAGGACGTCGGCGTCCCGGGCGGCGGCGCGGGCGAGGGCATCCGGATCGGCGAGACCGTAGAGCAGGTTGACCGTCATGGTCCGGACGGCGACCGAGGCCGGATCGGGGGCGGCGCCGAGGAACCAGGGCACCTGCACCGCCACCAGCGCGGCGGTCAGCAGAGCGGCCAGGGCGGTGAGCGCCCATCGCCGGCCCCACGCCAGCACCACGACGGCCACGGGGGCGGCGAACATCAGGTATGGCGCGGCGATCACCAGGTAGAGGACGGGATGGCTGGGGATCGGGGTGAAGCGCACCGCGAAGGACGCCGCGGCCACGAGGAGGAGACCGACGCCCAGGCAGGTGGCAGCGACGCGACGTGCGGTGCTCAGGCTTCCCCCTCGGATGGCGTCATGCCGCACGTCGGCGACGCGGCGTCCCAACCAGTATCCCTGCGTCCGGGTGGGCCGGCACTGCAGACTCGTACGGTGACCGTGCCCAGGAGGTGGCTAGCCGCCGTCGTCGGCGTAATGTGCGCCGCCATGATCAACGTCGAGCCCGCGGCCGCCGAACCGCCGCCGGTGTCCCCGCAGGCGCAGGCGGCGGGCCTGGTCGACGTGCGCACGGTGGTGCCCGACGCGACGATCGACCTGCGGTACGCGACGGCCGACAACTTCACCGGCGTGGCGCTCTACCCGCCGGACGCGCGGTGCCTGGTGCACCAGTCGTTGGCCGACGGCTTGGCGACGGCGGCGAATCAGCTTCGGGCACAGGGCAAGCGGTTGGTGTTCTGGGACTGCTACCGCCCGCACGACGTGCAGGTGCGGATGTTCCAGGAGGTGCCGAACCCCAATTGGGTGGCGCGCCCGAGTGACTATGCGCGCAGCCACGAGGCGGGGCGGTCCGTCGACGTGACCGTCGCCGACGGGCACTACGGGTGGCTGCTGGACATGGGCACGGGGTTCGACGACTTCACGCCGAAGAGCATGGCCTACGCCACCGATGGGCTCACCGCCGAGCAGCAGGCCAATCGGGCGCTACTGCGTGCGGCGATGCAGGCTGGTGGACTGTCCCCGTACGCGGGGGAGTGGTGGCACTTCGACGGGCCGGGCGCAAAGGATCCGCGGCCGATCTTGGTTGTGCCGGTGAACTGAGCTCAGCTGTCTTTTTGACGCTTCGTATCGCCATGGGCCCTCGAGCGACGGCCGACAGCCGAGGTTTGTCTGCGAGGAGACCGCTCGGTCGCCGTCACTCACGACGTCCGACCCGGGCATTGCTGACGCGGACGTCGAATGAACCATCTTCACGCCGCCTCTGTGCGAGCATTCTCGAGGGTCGGCACCCGCGACTCGAAGGCGCGGTGAGTGGAGGTCAACAGATGCGAAGAATTGCTCGTTCAATGGCGGTTGCCGTCGTCACGCTGATCGCCACGGTGGGACTTGCGGTCGCATCCGCCTTCACCGCGGCGTTCGCGTTTGGTGCAATCGGACTGTTCGTTCCTGGGACGGGCACCCCGGACGCGAACGGCGTCGCCGACTACCTTGCGAACGCCCGCGATCGCTACACGCTGAACACCCCGTGCAACGCCGTCGCGAATTGCACGCCACTTGGCATCGACTATCCCGCGTCGTTCTTTCCTCTGGTGATCTTTCCGGGTTGGTGCCGCTCGGGTCCCGACGGATGCGACAAGTGGAACGACTCCGTCGGGAAGGGAACCGACGCGTTGGATCTCGCCCTAACCCGCTATCTCGACAAGAACAGCCCGGAGCAAGTCACGCTGTTCGGCTACTCCCAAGGCGGGGCCGTGGTGTCCAACGAACTCCAACGCATCGCCGCGATGCGGGCCGCAGGAGCGATCGATCAGACGGTTCTGGACCGGCTACACGTCGTAACTATCGGTGGCATCGAGAACCCGGACGGCGGCCTGTGGCAGCGACTGGGCTTCCTGCCAACCATTCCCTTCCTCGACATCTCGTTCGGTCCCGCGATGAAGACCGACAACGGATTCGACACCACCGCAATCGGTTTCCAATACGATCCCGTGACGTATGCGCCTAGGTACTGGGGCAATCCGCTTGCCCTGCTGAACGCAGTCGCCGCGCTGGAAACCGTCCACGGTTACTACTTGTCGCCGAACGGGAACGGCCCCACCGACACGTTGCCCTACGGCTACACGCCCCCGACGGCGACCGACGAGGGGACCCTCCTCCCGCAACTCGACTGCAGCGCAACCGGTCATCCCGAGAATTGCCGCTACGGGAGTAGCCGCGAGACCACCTACATCATGATCCCGGCGACGTCGTTGCCCATCTTCGATCTGGTGATGGGTGCAGTGCCCGCACCTCTCAAGCCCCTTGTGCAACCGCTGGTGAATCTGCTGACGCCGGTGACGAAGCTGCTCATCGATCTTGGCTACGACTGGAGTGGAGATCCGGACAAGCCCACGCCGCTGTCGATCCTCCCGTTCAACCCACTCACGTTCAACCCGGTCGACTTCGCGGTCAAGTTCGTCCAAGCCATCGGCCAGGGCGTGCGGGACGCCGTCAACGGTGGACCGTCGACGGCCTTCGCGCCCGTGACCCCGTCGTCGCCGGTCATGTCGACGACACTTGCCTCGCGCAACGTAGCTCAGCTGAAGATCGCTACGACCGGCGACGAGAAAGTCGACCCCACCGCATCGAACACTGGCGTCGACGCGACCGAGACTCAACCTCTCGGCTCGAGCGAGCAGAACGGGTCGACGAGCGGGAACGCGGTCGACCCCAACGCGGCGGCCGCGGCCGACGCAAGGGCTGCAGCTGATCTGAAGGCCGCCGCCGTTCTGGAGGCCGCTGCTGACGCAAAGGCCGCTGCCGACGCGCAGGCCGCAACGGAGGCAGCGGCGAAGGCCGAGGCTGAGGCGCAAGCCCAGGCTGAGGCGAAGGCAAAGGCCGAGGCAGAAGCCCAAGCCGCTGCCGAGGCGAAGCTAAAGGCGGACGCGGACGCCCAGAAGGCAAAGGAAGCCAAGGAGGCCGAAGAGCAGCAGGACGCCACCGCACGAGCCGCGGCGGCGAAGGCGAAGGAAGCCGCCGAGAATGCCAAAGCCGCCGGCGCGGTGGGAGCCGGCGAGCCAAACGGCACCGGGACGACCAACGGCGCGGACACGGCAGCTCCCGCGACCGGCGACACCACGTCCCCGAGCGGGGAGAAGGCGGCAGCCTGATCCAACGAGAAGCCCGGCACTCGCGGGGAGTGCCGGGCTTCTTCGTCGGGCGAGTCAGACGTCAACTCGCGGTGACGGCGCCCGGCTTGAGGTAGGTGACCAGGCTGACGTCGATGGACTCGTCGACGAAGTAGTACTGGCAGCCGGTCAGGTACTTCATGTAGCGGTCGTAGTTCTCCACGCCCGCTGCGGCGATGGCCTGCTCCTTGTGGTTCTCCAAGGCGGCGGCCCAAATGCCGAGGGTCTTGATGTAGTGGTTGCGCAGCGACAGCGGCTCGGGAACGGTGAAGCCCGCCTTCTCGCCGCGCTCGACCATCATGTCCGTGCTTGGCAGGCGCCCGCCCGGGAAGATCTCGGTGATCATGAACTTGATGAATCGCGCCATCTCGAAGGTCAGCTTGCGGCCCCGGGCCTGCAGGTTGTCGGGGTGGTAGGCCACGCTGCTCTGGATCGTCATCCGGCCGTCGTCGGGCATCACGTCGTAACACATCTTGAAGAAGTCGTCGTAGCGCTCGAAGCCAAAGTGCTCGAAGGCCTCGATCGACACGATCCGGTCCACCGAGCTGCCGAACTGCTCCCAGCCCTCCAGCCGCACGTCGAACTTGCGCTCGGTGTCGACTCCGCTCAGCAGTTGCTGGCAGTAGGCCTGCTGGTTCTTGCTCAGCGTCAGGCCGATCACGTTGACGTCGTACTTCTGCATGGCGCGCAGCAACGTCAAACCCCAGCCGCAGCCCACCTCGAGCAGCGTCATGCCGGGCTTGAGGTCCAGCTTGTCGAGGTGCTGGTCGACGTTGGCGATCTGCGCCTCAGACAGTGTCTGGGTGGGGCTGGTGAAGTACGCACAGCTGTACTTGCGCGTCGGATCCTGGAACACCCCGAAGAAGTCGTCCGACAAGTCGTAGTGGGCCTGGATGTCCTCGAAGTGAGGCGTCATGTCCTTGATGCCGGTGTTGTCAGCCATGGTGTTCTGCTGGGCCTTTCTTATTCACTGCAGCGGGCGCGCAGAGTGTGCTCGGGTTTCGCGTTGTGACGGACCCTACCCGCGGGGGCAGGCCTGGACGTGCAAACCCGCCCCGTCGAGCGCAACGGAGTATCGGTTGCCCGGCGGCCGAATCCGCTCCGTCGGGCGTCGGACGGCCTACTTCTCCAGCGTGAACTGGCAGACGTCGATGTACCCCTCGTGGAAGCCCTTGGCGCACCCGGTGAGGTAATGCATGTAGCGGTCGTAGACCTCTTGGGACTGGATGGCGATGGCCTCGTCCTTATGCGCCTCCAAGGCCGCCGACCAGGTGTCCAGCGTCCTGGCGTAGTGCTTTTGCAGCGACTGCGTCCGGGTCAGGTTGAAGCCGCCCCGGGTGGCGTACTCCTGGGCCATCTCGGTGGTCGGCAGGTAACCGCCGGGGAAGATCTCGGTGAGGATGAACTTGACGAACTTGGCGATGCCGATCGTCAGCGGCAACCCGGCCGCGGTCATCTGCGGCAACGTCAGCGCGGTGATGGTGTGCAGCAGCATCACGCCGTCGTCGGGCAACGCCTTGTGCGCCATCGCGAAGAAGTCGTCCCAGCGGTCCTTGCCGAAGTGCTCGAAGGCGCCGATGGACACGATGCGGTCGACGGGCTCGTTGAACTGCTCCCAGCCGTTGAGCAGCACGCGCTTGGTGCGCGGGCTGTCATTCTTGGCGAATTCGGCCTCGACGTGCGCCTTCTGGTTCTCGCTGAGCGTCAGCCCGACTACGTTGACGTCGTACTTCTCGATGGCCCGCAGCATCGTCGAACCCCACCCGCAGCCCACGTCGAGCAGCGTCATGCCCGGCTGCAGGCCCAGCTTGCCCAGCGCCAGGTCGACCTTGGCGAGCTGAGCTTCCTCCAGCGTCATGTCATCGCGCTCGAAGTAGGCGCAGCTGTAGGTCTGGCTGGGGTCGAGGAACAGACTGAAGAATTCGTCGGACAGGTCGTAGTGGGCCTGGACGTCCTCGAAGTGCGGCTTGAGGCCACCCTTCTTGCGGGTAGTCGACATGGTGAAAAATGCCTCTCTTGGCTGATCAGTGACTCGGGAACGTCGCCGATGTCGCACCGAGCCGGCCGATGCGCTCCACGGGCACTCTACGCCGACCACTCAGTGGCGACCGAATCGAGGAAGTGCCTGGGAAGCGTCGTCGGCGCTGGGCTCAGGGGACCTCGGCGAACGTGGTCTTCAATTCGCCGACGATGTCGTCCCACAGGGGTTCGGGCAGGTCGTGGGCCATGCCGTCGAACAACACCAACCGGGACCGGCGGATCGCCTTGGCGACCGCCCGGCCGCCGGAGGGCCGCATCAACTTGTCGGCCCGCCCGTGGATCACCACCGTCGGAGCGGTGATCTGCTTGTCGTAGCGCAGCAGGCTGCCGCTGCCGAGGATGGCGCTGAACTGCCGCGCGACACCCGCCGGGTAGTACGACCGGTCGTAGGCCTCGATCGCGTCGGCCCGCATCTGGTCCTCGGGCACGGGATATCCCGGGCTGCCGATGATCTTGGTGACCTTCACCGTGTTGGCGATGACGCCGTCGCGGGAGGTGTCCTTGGGCCGGGTGGTGACCGCTTGCAGCTGCTTGAAACCGGGTGGGGGCAGCATCGCCTGGTTGTTGCTGGAGAAGATCACCGCGAGCGTCTTGGTGCGCTGCTGGTAGCGCGCCGCGAAGATCTGCGCGATCATCCCACCCATCGACGCGCCCACGACGTGCGCCTTCTCGATCCGGAGGTGATCCAGCAGCGCCGCGGCGTCGTCGGCCATGTTCTCGAGGGTGTAGACCGCCTCGTTGCGCAGGCCCAGCTGCGTGCGCGCGAGCCGCGGCAACAGCTTGGCGCCGGTGTGGGCACCGTCGAGCTTGCTGGACAGGCCGACGTCGCGGTTGTCGAAGCGGATGACGCGCAACCCCTGGTCGACCAGACGCTCGCAGAAACCCGTGCGCCAGAACACCATTTGCGCGCCCAGCCCCATGATGAGCAGGACGGCGGGATCTCCTGCGTCGCCCATGTCCTCGTAGTAGATGTCGAGCTCGCCCGACCGGGCCGTCCCACTGCGAACGTCCACTAGGCGTCCAGCTCGTCGGAATGCTCGCGGGACACCTCGACCATGAAGTTGGCGAAGTAGCCCGTCAGCTGCGGGTCGCTCATCATCTGCCACTTTGGTGCCAGCAGCTTCATGTACCGCTCGACGTAGAGGAACTGCTTGCCGATCAGCACGAGCTCGCGCGGCAGCTTCACGTCGTAGGCCTCGGCGAGCGTGGAGAGTTGCTTGCCGATCTCGGCGTAGGACAGGTCCCCCAGCGACGTCATCGTCAGCGGGGTGGCGAAGGCCTCGAGGTCCTTGGCGGCGTCACCCTCGGGCTTGACGTTGCCCACCGCGCCCATCAGCACGACGATCTTGCCTGCGGCGGCATGATCCTTCTTGACCAGCAGCGCGTACACCAATTCGCGCAGCAGCCAACGGGTCCGGGGGTCGATGCGACCCATGATGCCGAAGTCGAAGAACACGATCTTGCCGTCGGGGTCGACGTACAGGTTGCCCGCGTGCAGGTCGCCGTGGAACAACCCGTGCCGTAGCCCGCCCTCGAAGACGCTGAAGAGCAACGCCTTCACCAGGTCGGTGCCGTCGAAGCCTGCCTTGCGGATGGCCGCAACGTCGTCGATGCGCACGCCCTGGACGCGCTCCATGGTCAGCACGCGCTCGCTGGTGAGGTCCCAATACACCTGTGGCACACGGATGTTGGCACCCAAGGGGGAGGCGTGCATGTGCGCCACCCAGGCGTCCATCGACTGCGCCTCGAGCCGGAAGTCGAGCTCCTCGGCGAGGTTGTCGGCGAAGTCGGCGACGACGTCCTGCGCACTGAGGCGCCGCCCCAGCTTGGCCAGCTCGACCAATTGCGCGCCGCGCTTGAGGATCTGGAGGTCGGCCGCCACGCGCCGACGAATGCCGGGTCGCTGGATCTTGACCACGACCTCCTCGCCGGAGTGCAGCGTGGCGTAGTGCACCTGGGCGATCGACGCCGAGGCGAACGGTTGCTCGTCGAAGCTCTTGAACAAGTTGGCCGGCTCGTCGCCGAGTTCGGCCTTGAACAGTGCGTGCACCTTCGCGGTGTCGGCCGGGGGCACCCGGTCGAGCAGGGTGCGGAACTCGCGGCTCATCGGCTCGCCGAAGGCGCCGGGGCTCGACGCGATGATTTGGCCGAACTTGACGTAGGTGGGCCCGAGGTCGGCGAAGGTCTGCGGGATCTGCTTGACGATCTTCTGCTGGAGGGAGCCGCGGCCGGCGAGAGAGCTGACGACCCGCGCTCCGGTGCGGGCAAGCTGCCATCCCGTCACTCCGACGCGGGCGGCCTCGACGGGCAACGGCACCCGATCAAGCCGGGCTACCTCGCGGTGCTTGGTGGAAGTCATCCTTGCAGTGTCTCAAAGGTGCCCCGGTGGGCGGAAATGTCGTGTGGCGACCGTCACAGTCGCGGTCACGCGAAGGCGTGCTCGACCTCCTCACGGCTGCGCACGGGATCGGTCCCGGGCACGTGCGTGGGCAGAGTGTGGCGAACCGTCGTCCCGCCGGCCACCCTGGCCTTTGCCTGTTCGAATTCGGGTATCGGTCCGGCCGCGGCGTGGAGCCCGTTGAGCAGCGACCACACCGCGGTGCGACGGGCGGCGCGCTCGACCGGGTTGGGCGGCTGGTGCTGGATCAGCTGCCGCGCCCACTTGGGCATGGTGTCGCGGATCGCCCAGTCCAGCGCGCTCTGCGGCATGGGCAGGTTGGGCCCGGTCGACATCGCCGCGCCGTGGGTGAGCGCCAGCCGTGGGAGATAGGGACTCGAGGCAGTCCAACGTCTCGGCCTTGGTCGCCGGCAGGTCACTGCCGCCCAACGCGTGACCGACCCTGACGAACTCGCCGTAGTACGTGTCGAGTTTCTTGCCGCGCAACGGGTTTGGGTGGTAGATCTCATGGGCGGTGGCCAGACCCCACACGACGGTGGCGTGGTTCCAGCGCAACCAGTCGGGGTCGTCGGCGTCATAGGCGGCACCGTCGGGCCGCACGCCCTTGATGGTGTGGTGCATGGCTCGGACGGTCTGCGCCAGACGTTCGGCGGTGGCGGTGGACCCGTAGGCGGTGCCGATGAAGAACGCGATGGAGTGTCCGAGGCGGACCGAGAGCCCCTTGGGGTCCAGGCGTGGGGGAGCGGTGCTCGACTCGTCGCGCTTGACCAGACGGGAGTGGTGCACGCCCATCCAGTAGATCGACGGGTCGAGCCGCTCCAGGTAGGCCGCGCACTGCAACCCGAAGATCAGCGTCGGCATGTGCGAGTGGACGTGCCACACCGGGCTGCCGGGACCGAACCAGCCCGGGTCGCCCGTCGGGCCGGCGAACTCCATGCCACGGAAGTAGTGCTTGCGCACGTCGTCGTCGAACTTCTTCTGCAGGCGCTGCTCGACGATCTGATGCGGCATGAACATGGCGGCCCCTCGCTCTTTGACTACGTGTGTTGTCAGAGTAGCGCGCCTCGGCGCCATGGGTACCTAGTTCGCCCGTGCCTCGGCGGTGTCGTCGTCGTCCGACTCGGGACGCAACATGACCAGGCCCCCGCGGTGCGGTGGTCGGGGTACAGGCGTCGCCCGGTTGATCCCGAGGACGTCGCCGATCTCGGTCCAGGTGGCGCCGGCGGCGTGGGCGGCCTCGGCGGCGGTCTGGACGGCCAGCGTGGCCTCCAGGAGATCGGCCTCGGCGCGTTTGCGCGCCCGGCGGAACCGACTCTCAGGACGCTGCCTGGCGCGTTCCAGCTTGACTTGGGCTTCGAGGAGTCGGGTCATCTGAGCGCTGTGCGCGGGTGCGTCCCGATCGGCCGCGTCCTCGGCCTGACGATGCCTGCCCATTGTGTTTGCCGACCCCCCAATCAGTGACGCCCATGATGTCAGGGACGGGCTCGGTAGGCAATTCCGAAACCGATGGTCAGGGCGTTTGGTGGCTGACGCGAGCGTCGAATGGGTGGGTTGACGGCAACGTATCGCCCAGGTGCTCGTCTGACGACTCGCGGTTCGGACGGTCGGCGCCATTACCCACGTTGGCTGTCAATGACCTGCCGACATTCGCACGGCTTCCTTGAGGCACTGTCCATCGGCCCGGCGGGCACTACACACTCCCAGCTAGTGTCCTGAGTCGTTAATTGCGGCCTAGTTGTTAGACTGGGTCATGCCTACTCCGCATGCCGTCGAGATCGTGTTGAGCGCTGATGA
>NZ_JBEXUA010000022.1:0-48323 GCF_040614235.1 Mycobacterium sp. NPDC006124
ACCGCCGCCACCTTCGGGAACCGTTCGTGCAGTGCGACCGCAATCAGCAGTTGATTGCCGGCCGCTCCGGGGGTGATGTTTTGGGCGGCGCCGATGTGGGCGGCGACGGCGTCGAAATCGTCCAGGCACCATTGGTCCCGATCGGCGGATCCGGACAGCGCATAGGCCTCGTCGAGCATGGCGGCCATCGTCGCGACCTTGCGGGCGCAAGCGGCCGATTCCGTCCGCGTCCACGCCGACAGCGCTCCGGCACCGCGGGTGCCGGTCGTCGCGTCCACCAACTGATCGAACATGAGTTCAGTCTAGGGCGTAATACTGACGAAAATCGTTCTGCTACAAGCGTTCTGTGGACAACTGGCAGATCTGTGGACAACCCCGCCTAGACGCCCTGAATTGTCGGAGGTGGGTGGTAAAGCCCCTGCGCTCCTAGACGCTCCACGCCAGCCTGAACCGCTCCGCCAGTTCGTCCGGCGCCAGATCAGCGAAGTGTTCGTTCTGCTACAAGCGTTCTGTGGACAACTGGCAGATCTGTGGACAACCCCGCCTAGACGCCCAGAATCGTCGGAGGTGGGTGGTAAAGCCCCTGCGCCCCTAGACGCTCCACGCCAGCCTGAACCGCTCCGCCAGTTCGTCCGGCGCCAGATCAGCGAAGTGTTCGTGTTCGTAGCGGCGCACCGCCACGACCGAGTCCACCGCGGGATCGCCGAGAATACCTCGCAGCAGGGCTGATTCGGCCAGGGCATCGACGACGACCCCCTGGTCGTCGGACAGCAGACCGATCCCCGCGGCGCTGCGCTCGTCGGCCGAGAGCGTCCCGGGATCCATCGGCACCTCCGCCGGCAACGGGAGTTCGCGTTCGATGCCGTCGAGGGCAAGGCCCAGGATCGCCGCAGACGCGAGGTAGGGGTTGGCCGAGGGGTCGACGACCTTCACCTCGACGTTGGCCCCGTGCGCGTTGCCCGGGCCACCGCGCAGGAAGCGGACCGCTGCCTCCCGGTTCTCGGTGCCCCAGCAGATGCTGGCGCCCGACCAGCTGCCCAGCTGCATCCGAAGGCCGGAGAGGATGGAGCCGCACAACAGGGCCTGCGCCTCGGACAGACCGGCCAGCACCCCGGCGACGGCGGCCTCACCCGCGGGGCGCATCCCCTGGGCTCCCTGGCCGCCGGAGAACAGCGGAACGCCATCGTGACGTAGCGAGAAGTGTTGATGCGCGCCGGAACCGACGCTACCGGCGAACGGCACCGGCGAGAGGCTCACCCGCAGACCATGCTTCCTCGCGGTCCTGCCGATCACGATGCGCGCGGCGATCAGTTGATCGGCGGCGGCGATCGGCGTCTTGGGTGCCAGGGAGATCTCGAACTGGTTCGCGCCGTACTCGGGGTGGAACTGCTCGATCGACACGCCGGCGACGGCCGCCGCGTCGGTGACGTCGCGGACGAAGTCCTCGAACTCCAGGACGCCGGCCAATCCGTACTGTGCCCACAGGTGCGAGGGCAACGCAGAACCGTCGGGTCCCACCAGGACGAATTCCATCTCGTGGCCGACCAGTGCGGTGAGACCCGCTGCGGCGAGGCGGTCTTCGATGCGCGCCAGGGCGCCTCGGCTGCAGAACGGGTCCGGGGCACCGTCTTGGCCGAAGAACGATCCCGGCGCCCACGCCAGACCGTCTCCGAGGATCCGCAGCGCGTCGGTGTCGATGCGGATCCGTTGGTCGCCGACGACACCGATCGCGCCGCCAAGGGCAATGCCCGTCTGGTCGACGGTGAACACGTGCCACACCGGGCTGGCGCCGAGACCGGGATTGGCGAAGGCGCTCATCCTGCTCAGCGGGACGGTCTTGGCGTGACAAAGACCCGCGGCGTTGACGACGGTGCCGACCAGGGTGACGACGCCCGCCGACTCGAGAGTGGACGTGGCCGCGGCGGTGAACGGAGTGGCTGCCATGGCCCCATTCTGCACGGGCTGGGCGGCGGCGCAGGTTAGAGCGTGACTTTGCAGGCTTGACCGATGTCCAGCGTCCGCAGCATGCGGCCCATGCCCAGCCACATCGCGCACGACAGAGCCAGGTCGGTCAGCAGTTCGGGACTGAACTGCTCGTTGCAGCGCTCCCAGAAGTCCTCGTCGTCACGTAACTCCGTGTGTCCCTTGGCGAAACGGGCGGCGAACTCGGCGGCGACGCGCTCCTGCGGGGAGTAGCCGGGCCAGGTCTGCCATTGCGCGGCGTGGTCGTAGAGGTCTTCGTCCACACCCGCCGCCGCGCCCTCGGCGTCGCGGGTGTTCTGGCAGACCACGCATTCGTTGTCCAGCGCGAGCACCATGCGAGCCAGTTCGCGGGTGCGCATGGGCAACCGGTTCTTCTGGTAGACCGCGTGGGTGAAGCCGGCCATGGCCACGCCGATGTCGGGTGAGCGCGTGATCCAAGCGGCGGCGTCGTCGTCGGCGAAGTCTCCGATTCTGCTCATGGGCGCATCCTACGCCGGAGACCCAATTTCTGGAACAGGTTCTAGTTTCTCGCGATCAGGCCCGATCGTGCAGCGTGATCTGGTACCCGTCGGGGTCGGCGAAGGTGAACGTTCGGCCGAAGGGCCCGTCGAACGGTGCCGTGACGACGGTGTGCCCGTCGGCGGCCAGCGCGTCGTGAATGGCCTGAACCCCGTTGGCGTGCAACCAGATCCCGGCACCGATGCCGGGTTGGGCGGCCGCCAGATCGGTGCCCGGCACGACCTCGCGCAGCGCGAAGGCGATCGGCGCAGTGTCGAAGACCACGGCGTGCGGTGGCCCGGCTTCCGAGCGAACCAGTCCGAGGTAGTGCTCGTAGAAGGCACGCGAGGCGTCGAGGTCTCGCGCCTGCAGGGAGATGAAGTCGGGGCCGGTGACGGGCATGGAACGCTCCTTGGTCGGGGTCTTCGTGTCAGTTATCTGACACATGACGGAGCGTATGTCAGAATACTGACATGAGTCAAGACGCGGTCGACCTGGAGACGTCACTGGGCTACCTGCTGAAGGAGGCGTCGAGCGCGCTGCGCACCGCCATGGAAGAAGTGTTGCGGCCCTTGGGCATGAGCATCACCCACTACTCGTGCCTGGAGCTGCTGGCACAACGCCCCGGATCGTCGAACTCCGACCTCGCCCGGGGCACATTCGTCACGCGGCAGTCCATGAACGTGCTGCTGCAGAATCTGGAGCGAGACGGTTATGTGACCAGACCCGCGGAGGCGCCCGTCGGCAAGACACTTCCGACGCGGCTCACCGCCCGCGGTCGGCGCAGCCTGGCCGAGGCGTCCACCGCGGTCCGGGCCGTCGAACTCAGGATGACCTCGGGATTGACCCGCGCCGACCAGGACACCGCACGTCGAATCCTGCGGAGCATGGTCGACTCCCTGCGCGTCTAGGGCGCTGGGTGCGTACTACTGCGGCGGGCGCGCCACGCACTGCGCGGCGTAGAGCTGCTCGCCGAGCTTGTCCATCAGCTCGAGCTGGGTCTCGAGGTAGTCGATGTGCCCTTCCTCGTCGGCGAGGATGCCCTCGAGCAGGATCGCGCTGGTCGAATCCTCCTTCTGGCGGCACATGATGACACCCGGCTTGAGCCGTGCCATCACGTCGTACTCGATCGTCAGGTCGGCCTCGAACTGCTCACGTAGGGTCTGACCGACCTTGAGGGAGAACAGGCGCTGGTAGTTCGGCAGGCCGTCGAGCAGCAGGATGCGGTCGGTGATGGCCTCCGCGTGGTTCATCTCCTCGAAGGCTTCCTTGCGGGTGTGCGCGGCGAGTTCGGTGAAGCCCCAGTTCTCCTGCATCTTCGAATGCAGGAAGTACTGGTTGATCGCCGTCAACTCGCTGGTCAGTTGCTCGTTGAGCAGCTTAAGGACCTCGGGATCGCCGTACATGTACCTCGCTCCTAACGACATCGTGAGGGCTGATCACGTGTCGGCCGTGGGCTGTGCCGAACGCCTCGTGCGAGGCGCGATCGCCCCCACAATCTAGTTCACCGGGCGCGGGGAGGAGAGGTAACACGGGCCGCCGCTGGCGTGTCGCCGGTGACCATTCTGAAGCGCAACCCGCAGCCGAGGATGACCGCTCCGGCGAGATCTGCACCCCGGGATGGACTGGCTACCCTTAGTAAGGTTAGTCTGAGCTAACCTGATGTGGTGGCTCGGCGTTCCGGGCGCCCACCCGACGTCGAGGCGGAGTCGATGAGCACGCAGCTGATGAGCAAGGACGCGACACACTGATGTTCGTCTGCCTGTGCACCGGCGTGACGAGTCAAGCCGTCACCGAGCTCGTCGCCTCGGGGGCGTCGACGTCGAAGCAGGTCGCCGACGCCTGCGGAGCAGGGCTCGACTGCGGCCGCTGCCGGCGCACGGTGCGCGCCATCATCGAGGCCGCCAGCGCGAAGACGGCCTGCCCCCTGCATGCCGCCAGCTGACTAGCTCGTCTCGCGCCGATCGGCGAACGACGCCAGCGCATCGGCATTGGCCACTCCCCCGAGCAGTTCCTCGAACTGTGCGTACTCGCGCGCCGCGGCCGCCGCGATCTCACCGCGGGTGGGCTCGACCATCGTCTGCTTGACCGCGATCAGGCTCGAGATTGGCCGCGCGGCAAGGATTTCGGCGTGCCGGCGAGCTTCGGGCAGCAGGTCCTCGGGCTCGCACACCTTCCAGACGACGCCCATCCGCTGGGCTTCGGCGGCGTCGACCCACTCCGAGGACAGCAGCATCCACGCCGCGTTCTGCCGCCCGACGAGTTGCGGCATCAGGTAGGACGACGCCGCCTCCGGCGCGACGCCAAGGCTGGTGAACGGACACTTCAGCCGGGCCGAGGTGGACATGAACACCAGGTCGGCATAACCGAGGATCGTCGCCCCGATGCCGACTCCGAGTCCGTTGACCGCGAGGATCAGCGGCTTCCGAAGTGCCGTAAGGGTTTCGATCATGCCGGGGAACCCGTACCGACCGGTTTGGAAGTCCGGGTCGGTGATCCGGGCCTGCATCTCGACCAGGTCGTTGCCGGCGCTGAACGCCCGGCCGGAACCGGTCAGCAGCACGACTGCGACCGACGGGTCCTCGTCGGCGTCGCGCAGGGCGACGGTGGTCGCGTCGTAGAGCGCCTCGTTGAACGCGTTGAGCGCCTCCGGACGATTCAGGGTCAGGGTTCGCACCCCGTGGGCGTCATCGATCTCGACCAGCACGGCTGCAGCGTATGCGCTAGCCGTTGGAGTACACGCGGCTGGGTGCGACGAGGACGACCGTCCGCCGTTGCTCGGCCATCACACGGTCGTAGGAGGCCCAGTCGTCGTGCGTGCCACCGGCGGCGGTGAACACCTCCCGCAGCAGCAGCCGCAGCGCGTCGCCGGTCACCCACGGCTGCGGGTCGTCGGGGCCCGCGAGTTCGGCGCTGCCCTCGACCGTGGCCCACCGCCACCCGTCGCGGAACGTCACCGCGATCGGCGGCCGCGCACGCAGGTTGGCCAGTTTGACCTTGCCGTAGGTGACGAACGCACACGCCGGTTTCCCGGTTCCGGGATGGGCGACGACGCCCGCGTTGACCAGCGACGCCTGCACGGTGCCGTCACCGCGGACGGTGGAGACCACCGCCAACCCGCTCTCCCCCGACGCCAGCGCGACGGCCTCGTCGAGGGTCATCGCGACAGCTCCGCGGCGAACGGCGAGCGCAGCACGTAGCGGCTCGTGGGCACGGTGTCGACGTCGCGGTTCGCGCCGAACGCCGACGTGCTGGCCACCATGCGGTTCATCCGGTCGCCGAGGTCGGCGTCGTCGGCCGCCCCGAAGAAGGCGTGCAGATCCCTCGTCGCCTCCAGCGGGAAGAGCTCCTCGACGATCGCGTCGAGAACCGGTGCGCCGGTGGTCAACGGGCGCACGACGGCATTCTGGACGTAGCCGAACGTCGACTGGGTCGCGATCGCCACCGGGGTGTGGTCGACATGCCAACGCGCCAGCCAGGTTTCCTCGTCGAGTTCGGCCGGACGCCGCAGCAGCGCGACGTTCGCGAAGCCGGGCGTGCGGGCGCCGGGCGCCGTGGGCGGCGGCGGCAGCGGCACCGATTCGGTCACCAGGTAGGCGTCGACCCGGTCGCACTCGGCCTCGAGTCGCGCCAGCGCGCCCGTCACGTGCGGACCGTAGGACTGCTGGGTCCAGATCCCGACGAAACCCACGACGGGCGGGTCGAGTGTCGTCAGCGTCATCAACGAGTCGCCGACCGCGGCGTCCCGGACGTTGACGACGAGCCCCGGGGCCCCCAGTGCCAGCAGGTCGTCGGCGACCTCGGTGCGCAGTCGCGTGCACCATGCGTCGTCGCCCGGGGCCGCCCTGAGGGTGACGATCACCTTCTCCACGGGTCGAACGTACCGCCACGGCGGTCGCCCTGACCCACAATCGCCGATCGGCCCGGTAGTTTTGTGGCGTTGTGACGGGCAGGCGATGAAGGGGCTACCGCAGCGACTCGCCATGCCCGATCTCGGCGCGGTGGGACGCAGCCTCGTCGGCGTCCTGCTCGCCGCGATCGCCGGCTTGCACTGGGGCACGGGTGGTGCGGCGACGGCCGCCGCCGGTGCGGCCGCGATCGCGGGAGCCGCTGCGCTGCAAGACAGTCCGCGCGGACCACTGGTCCTGGTCGGTGCCATCTCGGTGCAGATGAGCCTGGCGGTGGCGTTGGGCACGTCCACCTCGTCCTACGGCGTGCTCTTCGTGCTGGCGGCCACGGCGTGGTGCTTCCTCGCAGGCATCCAGTGGGCGGTCAGCACCAATGCCGGGTTGATCGCGGCCGCGTCGGGCGCGCTGCTCGTCACCGCCCCGCCCGTGGCGCCGACTCCGGTGAGCGTGCTGTCGGCGACCGTGCTGGCGCTCGGCGGAGGTTTGGTGCAGGCCGTGTTGATCGGGCTGTGGCCGCGGCGCCGGTGGCGGATGCAGCGTGACGCCCTGACGAGGGCCTACCGGTCACTCGGCGCCGACGCCACCCGCTTGGCCGCCGACCCGGCCGCGGGCGTCGACCCGTCGCCGCTGCAATGGCTGCGTGACACGGTGACCATGAGCGACCGCCAGGCCAAGCGCCGGCCGTTGGCCTACCGGGCCTGGTACGGCCTGCCCCAACGCATATCGGTGACGCTGACCGCGCTGGCGGGCCGTTCGGCCGAGGACCCGGCGGTGGCCACCGTGTTGCGCGCCGCGGCAGGGGTGCTGGACGTGGTCGCGAGCCGCAGCCGCACCGCGAAACGTGACGCCAGCCTCGGGGTGCTGCAGGTCGAAGCCGCCTGCGACGCCGTTGCGATCGCCAACGTGGCGCTCGCACATCGCCTTTCCCACCAGCTACGGGAGGCCGTCGCGCTGCGCTTCGGCGAGCTGACGCCCGACGTCGAGCACGTCTCGCGCCTGCGGCGCCGCGGCGCACTGTCGGCGATGCCGATCGCCGCGGCCGCGATCAGGTCCCACCTGGTCTGGGGTTCGCCCATCCTGCGGCACGCGGTCCGTCTCGCCGCGGGCGTCGGCGCCGCGGTGGCCGTGGAGCGGTTCGCCGACGTGCCCTACGGGTACTGGATTCCGCTGACCGTGCTGATGGTGCTGCGGCCCGAGACCGCCCACACCTATACGCGCTGCGCGGGCCGGGTGGCCGGCAACGCCGTCGGCATCGTCGCCGCGTCGGTGGTGACCGTGATCTGGCACCCGACCGGAGTGGCGGCCGCCGTCCTCGCGCTACTCGCCCTCGGAATCGCCTACGTCGTGTCCGGCTACGGGTACGTCGCGACGAGCGCCGCCCTGGCCGCGGTGGTGGTGTTCCTCGTCGACGTCAGTGCTGCCGCCGACGCCGGCACCGCGACCGACCGGTTGATCGCGACGTTGATCGGCGGGGCGATGGCGGTGCTCGTCCACGTCGTCCTGCCCGACGACTCCCTCGTGCGCCTTCGGCAGCGGGCCGGTGAGCTGCTCAAGACCGAGATCGACTACGCCGCGACGGTGATCAAGGCGTTCGTGCACGATCTCGACCATCCCGGCGAGGCCCTCGCGGCGGCGTGGGAGCGGGCCTTCCGCGCACGGGCGGCGTTCGAGGCCGCCGCCGGGGCGACCACGTCGGACTCCGGTGACCTGCGGCGCTGGCTCAAGTCCTACCGCACGGCACTCAACGCGATCACCACGTCGTGCGCGACGCTGGAGTCGAATCTGCCCGCGCAGCCGCCGGCCACGCTGCACACCGACTTCGTGGTCGCGGTCGACGAGTACGCCGAGGCGCTGTCGGGTGCACCCACCGCACCCGGTGCTCCGTGGCGTCTCGACGGAGACCGGCTGGCCGCCGCCGAGCAACGCATCCGCGAGGCCGGCCGCAATCTGGGGCCCGACGACACGTCGAGCCGCGTCCTGGTGGCCGAGATCGGCGACATCACGCGCAGTCTCGTCGGCATCACCGACTGACCGTCGGACTCAGTCGCGGGCCCATCGGGGCCGGATGAACACGCCCTCGGCCTCGACCGTGACGCCCTCGGAGTCGGACAGGTGGCCGACGGCGAAGGTCTTGACGCCCTCGGTGCGGACGACCGCGGCGTCGACGTGGAGGTCGCCCAGCGGCGTCAGCCGTCGGTAGCGCACGGTGATGGTGCCGGTCAGTCGCGGCTCGTCCGACGAGCTCGCCGCTCCGCCGAGCGCGTGGTCGAGGATCAGAGCGGCGACCCCGCCGTGGACGTGCCCGGGCGGCCCCTCGTAGGCCGCGCCGAGATGGAAGTCGGCACGCACCCCGCCGTCGTCGGTCGGCAGGAACACCAGCGGCGGGGCCACGGGGTTGCGCATGCCGATGACGACGTTGCCCCACGGCATTTGGTCGCCGTCGCTGCCGAAGCGGACGCCGAACGACCCCTCGAGCTGTCGTTCTCGCAGCCGGGCGGTGGCGGCGTCGATCTCGGCCTTCGCCAGGGCGACGGCCTCGGCGTCGGCCTCGGTGCGGATGGTCGCGTCGATCAGGTCACGCACGGAGTTGGTGAGCGGCTCGAAGATGCCGCGCAGGCGTGCGACGTCCTCGGCGCTGAGGTTCTCCACGGGGAAGTCAAGCACGTCTGAACTAGAACACGTTCCAGCTCCGGTGTCGAGCGCGGGTCGCCCGTGGCCGCTCACCTGGTGGCACCACGCCTGCGACACTGGCCACCATGACCGACTCGCCCACGTCCCCGGCCGTCGACCTGAGCCTGTACCCCGACGGCACGTCCATCGACGCCGCCGGGCGGTTGCTGATCGGAGGGTGTGCGGTCGCCGAACTCGCCGAGACGTACGGCACGCCCGCCTATCTCGTCGACGAGGGCGCCCTTCGCCGCACGGCACGCTCCTACGTCGAGGCGTTCACCAGCCGTCATCCCAACTCCCTGGTGCTGTTCGCCTCCAAGAGCTTCCCGTCGGCATCGGTGATCGGCGTACTGACGCAGGAGGGGTGCGGCGTCGACGCCGCCTCGGCAGGTGAACTGGGAGTGGCGCTCGCGGCCGGAGCCGACCCCGCGAAGGCCGTCTTCCACGGCAACGCGAAGACCGACGACGACGTCCGGGCAGCCCTCACCGCGGGCGTGCGTTACGTCGTGGTCGACAATCTCGACGACGTCGAGCGCATCGCCCGACTGGCTCGCCAACCGGTGCCGGTGTTGCTGCGGGTGAGTCCGTCCCTGGACGCGAAGACCCACGCGGCCATGATGACCGGTCATGACGCGTCCAAGTTCGGCATCCCGTCGGATCAGGTCGACGACGTGATCCGACGAATCCGGCGGGAACCGATGCTCGATTTGCGCGGTCTGCACGCCCACGTCGGGTCTCAACTGCTCGACCTGGACCAGTTCGAGGCGGCGGTCCGGGCGGTGGCCGCCTTCGGGCGATTCGGCGTCTACGACCTGGGCGGCGGTCTGGGCGTTCGATACACCAGCACCGACGCCGCGCCGTCGGTCGACGAGTACGCCGAGCGACTCGTCAAGGCCGTGCACCGGCACCTGGGTGCCGACGTCGAGTTGTTGGTCGAGCCCGGCCGCTCGATGGTGGCGCGCAACGCCATCACCGCCTACCGGGTGGTGACGGTCAAGCGGGGCATACGGACCCACGTCGCCGTCGACGGCGGCATGGGCGACAATCTCGAGGTCTCGCTGTACGGACAGGCCTTCCAACCGTCGGTCGTCGACCGCAGCGGTCCGGCCGAGATCGTCGACCTCGTGGGGCGGCATTGCGAATCTGGCGACGAACTGGCCCACGGCGTCGAGATGGTCTCGCCACGGGTGGGCGACCTGGTGACCGTCCCGGTGACCGGCGCGTACTGCTACACGATGTCGAACAACTACAACGCGGCGTTGCGACCGCCGGTGGTGTTCTGCCGCGACGGCGAGTCACGGCTGGCGGTGCGCCGGGAGACATTCGAGGACTTGGTGCGCCGGGAGTGCCTGCTGCCGAGCACCGCCGGGTGACGACGAACTGCTAACACGATCGACACACGGCCGTACTGCGACCGGAATGAATCCGCCGACAATCGACGGTTATGGCTCAGAACGCACGCGGACCGTCGGTCGGCCCCTCGGTGGCCGAGATCCTCGCCTCCCATGCCGCGGGGACGGGATCACCGACGAAGACCGCGGCCCGGGTGGCCGACGCGATCGCCGCCCGCGGTGACGACGGCACCTGGCTGTCAACGGTGCCACGCGACCAACTGCTGGCGGCGGCGGCTGACGTCGAGAACCGTTCTGGTGCAAGGACTCTGCCGCTCTACGGCGTGCCGTTCGGAGTCAAGGACAGCATCGACGTCGAGGGCGTGCCCACCACGCTCTCGTGCCCCGACTACGGCTATGTCGCGACGGCGACGGCGCCCGCGGTGCAACGCCTGCTCGACGCCGGCGCACTCTACGTCGGCAAGACCAACCTGGATCAGTTCGCGACCGGACTGAACGGCACGAGGACGCCCTACACCGTGCCCCGCAGCGTGTACGGCGGCGATCTGATCTCAGGCGGCTCCAGTTCGGGCTCGGCCCTGGCGGTCGCCTTGGGCCAGGTGCCGTTCGCGGTGGCCACCGACACCGCGGGCTCGGGCCGGGTGCCGGCGGCGCTCAACGGCGTCGTCGGCTACAAACCCTCGCGCGGGCTGATCAGCACGGTCGGCTTGGTACCGGCGTGCAAGTCCCTGGACTGCATCAGCCTGATGGCGGGGTCCGTCGACGACGTCGACCGCGTGATGGACGTGATCGCCGGACGGGATGACGCCGACCCGTGGTCGCGGGACCGCGGGCCGCGCCTGCGCGGCGACGACGTCCGCATCGGACTGCCCCCGGTCGAGGAACTCGACTTCTTCGGCGACGACGCCATGCGCACCGCGCATCTGGGCTTTCGCGAGCAACTCGCCCACCACGCCACGGTGGTCGAGATCTCCCTGGCACCGTTCCTGGCCGCCGGCGCGCTGCTCTACCAAGGGCCCTGGGTCGCCGAACGTCTCGTCGAATTCGGCGACTTCCTCGCCGCGAAGCCGGAGTCGATCCACCCAGTGGTGCGCGACATCCTGCGCAGCGGTGAGAAGTACACCGCCGTCGACGCGTTCGCCGCACTGCAGCGGCTGCAAGAGCTCAAGGCGGAGGTCGGGCGACTGTGGGCGAGGGTCGACGTGCTCGTCGTCCCCACCATCGGGACCACCTTCACCGTCTCCGAGGTGCTGGCCCGGCCCATCGAGTGCAACACCGTCCTCGGCCACTACACCCACTTCGGCAACCTGCTGGATCTGCTCGGCGTCGCGGTGCCGCTGGGCACCACCACCGACGGGCGGCCCTACAGCGCAATGCTTCTCGGTCCGGCCCTGAGCGACGACACGGTGCTCCACGTGGCGGCCCGGGTGCTCGACGAGCCCCGTGCCGCCAGTCCGGCGGCCGTCGCCGCGACCTCGCCGCAGGAGCTGCCGGCATGACCGCCAGGGCCGAGGTCGATGCCGAGCCGTTCGAGTTCCCGCTCGTCGCCGGCCGCACCGCTCTGATCGTCATCGACATGCAGCGCGACTTCATCCTGCCCGGCGGGTTCGGCGAGAGCCTGGGCAACGACGTCGACCAACTGCACGCGGTGGTGCCGCCGCTGGCGGCCCTGATCGCGGCGGCGCGCGAGGCCGGGATGTTGATCGTGCACACCCGTGAGGGTCACCGGCCGGATCTGTCGGATTGCCCGCCGGCCAAGCTCAACCGCGGTGCGCCGAGCAAGCGCATCGGTGATCCGGGCAAGTACGGCCGCATCCTGATCCGCGGCGAGTACGGCCACGACATCGTCGACGAACTCGCCCCGATTGAGGGCGAAGTGGTGATCGACAAGCCAGGCAAGGGCGCCTTCTACGCCACCGACCTGTCGACGATCCTCACCGACGCAGGCGTCACCCAGCTACTGATCACCGGCGTGACGACCGAGGTGTGCGTACACACCACCACCAGGGAGGCCAACGACCGCGGCTACGAGTGCCTGGTCGTATCCGACTGCGTCGGTTCGTACTTCCCGGAGTTTCAACGCGTCGGCCTGGAGATGATCAAGGCCCAGGGCGGCATCTTCGGATGGGTCGCCGACAGCGCCGCCGTGATATCGGCGATTCAATCTCTCTCCATCGCAACGACTTCCGAGTCCTGAGAGGACCAGCCATGTCTACCGACGTCACCGAGACCCCGTCCGACCCACTGGCGTCGATTCCGTGGTGGACGCGGGGTGACACGAACGCGTTCTTCGGCCTGGGGTTCAACATCCTCGTCAACGTGCTCACTCTGACCGGTCTGATGATCGGCGTGGTCAACGTGCCCGCCGGTGACGTGCTGGGGACGGTACTTCCGGCGCTCGGGGTGGCGCTGATCCTCGGGAATCTGTATTACACGTTCCTCGCACGGCGTCTGGCCAAGCGCGAGAACCGCACGGACGTCACGGCATTGCCCTACGGCCCGAGCGTCCCGCACATGTTCATCGTCGTCTTCGTGGTGATGCTGCCGGTGTATCTGAACACCAGGGACGCGATGCAGGCCTGGCAGGCAGGTCTGGCATGGGCGTTCATGATCGGTGTCATCGTGATGATCGGCGCGTTCGTCGGACCGCACATTCGTCGGCTGACGCCTCGCGCCGCCATGCTGGGCACGCTGGCCGGCATCTCGATCACGTTCATCTCCATGCGGCCGGCCGCGCAGATGTGGGAGGCCGCGTGGATCGGCCTGCCCGTCATGGCGATCATCCTGATCGGGTTCTTCACCGACGTGCGTCTGCCCTTCGGCATCCCCGTCGGGTTGGTGGCGTTGCTGGTCGGCACGGCGATCGGCTGGATCGGCGGGTACATGTCGGCACCGGACGTCGCCAAGGCGGTCTCGGACATCGCGATCGGGGTGCCGGATCTGCGGGTCGACATGCTCGTCTCGGGACTGGCCAACCTCGCGCCGTTGCTCGGCACCGCGATTCCGTTGGGCGTCTACAACTTCACCGAGGCCATGAGCAACGTCGAGAGCGCCGCCGCGGCCGGTGACGACTACAACCTGCGCAGCGTCCTGCTGGCCGACGGCGCCGGAGCCTGCATCGGGTCGGCCTTCGGGTCGCCCTTTCCGCCGGCGGTGTACATCGGACACCCGGGCTGGAAGGACGCGGGTGGCCGCGCCGGCTACTCCCTGGCCAGTGGCGTCGTCATCGGAATCCTCTGCTTCCTGGGCCTCTTCGGCGTGCTCGACGCGCTGCTGCCCGTACCGGCGATCGTGCCGATCCTGTTGTACATCGGGTTGCTCATCGGCGCGCAGGCGTTTCAGGCCGTGCCGCGGTTGCACGCGATCGCCGTGGTGGCGGCCATCCTGCCGAACCTCGCCCAGTGGGCCAGCGGCCTGATCGACAACGCGTTGAACGCGGCGGGCACGTCGGCGAGCGCGGTCGGCATGGAGAAGCTCAACGGCGCCGGCGTGGTCTACGAGGGACTGCAGACCTTGGGCGAGGGTGCGGTGTTGGTCGGGTTGGTTCTCGGCACGATGGTCACCTTCATCCTGGAGAAGAAGTTCCTCTACGCGGCCATCGCATCCGGCGTCGGCGCGGTGCTGTCGTTCATCGGGCTGATCCACGCCCCGCAGGTCGCCTGGGCCGCGAATCCCTCGGTCGCCCTTGGCTATCTGTTCTTCGGCGTCGTGTGCGTGGCGTATTCGTTCCTTCCGGGGGCCAAGGATCCGGTCACGGTCGACGAGGCCGACGTGGTGGCGGGCCACTAGATCGATTGGCGGAGGCGGCCGTCACATCACCGCGTTGGGGTGCCGCATCTAACGCCTCACTTCGTAGTCACTTGTCCACGAAGTGGCCTACGCTGAACGCATGCCCAGTCGCACCCTCAGCGCCGATCCGCGCGCCGAACGCGTCCGCAGCCTGCTGCGTACCGCCGCGTTCGACCTCGCACACGAGCGGCCGGTCGACGAGATCACCGTCGGCGACCTGGTCGCCCGCGCCGGAGTGAGCCGACAGGTGTTCTACCGGCACTTCACCGATCGCGACGACGCGGTCGCGACCGCCGTCACCGCGGCCTTCGCCGCCGCGGTAGCCGAGATCGAGGGTGACGCCCGGGCCCGGATCACCGGCCTGTTCGCCTTCGCCGCCGAGCACCGCGCGATGTACCGCAACGTGGTGCCCAGCGCCGTCACCCAGCGCGTGGTGATGGCGTTTCGCGACGAACTGCTGCCCGCTTGCGAGGAGATCGCCGCGCAGGGCATGGCCGTCGTCGGCCCGATCGCCGACGTGGCACCCGAGGCCGTCAGCCGCTTCCTGGTCGGCGGCTTCCAGGAGGTGCTGCGGTCCTGGATGGAGGACCCCTCACCCGAGGACCCGGCCTCGGACCTTCGCGCCCGCGTGGGCGCCGCACTCGACACGGTGGACGCACTGCTGCGTCTGCCCTCACCCACCGACCCCACCCGCTGAGAAAGGCACCCACCCATGGGTAAGCACGAAGCCCCCCACGAACACCAACTACACCTCGCCCACGATCTGCCCCTGGCCAACCGGCACGTCTCGCGCGCCGACGTCCGCAAGATGGCCCTGGCGATGGCGGCGCTGACCGTCTTCGTCGTCGCGATGATCGCGAGCTACTCCGGAGCGTTCGCCAAGCCGACCCTGCACCACCTCGACGTGGCCGTCGCCGGGCCTCAACGGCTGGTGGACGGCATGGCAGCCCAGGGCAACCTCGAGGTGACGCCGGTGGCCGACGCCGCGGCCGCCCGCGCGCAGGTCTACGAACGCAAGACCGACGCCGCGCTGGCCGTCGGCCCAACCGGTGAGCTGAAGATCTACGTCGCCGGTGGCGGCGGACGCAGCGTCGCCAACGCCTCGGAGGCCGTCGGCCGAGCCATCGCGGCGAAGGCCGGATTGACGCCCAGCGTCGAGGACGTCGCGCCCACCCCGGCCGCCGACCCGCAGGGCACCGTCGAGTTCTACGCCGTCATCTTCCTGTCGATCGGGGCGACCATGGGCGCCGCGGCATTCGGCTTGATGATGGGCAGCGTCCGCAGGTTGTCGACCCTCGCGCTGCGCACGCTGAGCCTCGCCGCGTACTCCGCGCTCCTGGCGGGTGCGGTAACCGTGTACGTCGACGCCGTCCTCGGCGCGCTGACCGCGCACACGTGGCAGGTGTTCGGCGCACTGTGGCTCTACGCCTTCGGCGTCGCGGGCGCCGTCACCGGCGTCGCCGCCGCCTTCGGCACCGTCGCGTCGGCCGTGGTGACGCTGTTCCTGATCATCGTCGGCAACGCCGCGGCCGCCGGGCCGGTCGGACTACCGCTGCTGACGGGCTTCTACCGGACGTTCAACGCGATCGTCCCCCAAGGCTCGGGCGTAGCGCTGTTGCGCAGCGTCACCTACTTCGGCGGCAACGGCGCGCTGACCCCGATCCTCGTGCTCACCACGTGGGGCGCGGCCGGCCTGGTGCTCGCCGTGATCGCCGTGCTCGCCCCCAAGGCGTGGACGACTTATCGTGCCAGTCATGACCGTTACCGCGTCCGCGCCGGAGGAGCCGTACTACGACCTCGGGTCCTTTCATCGGTCGACTGAGACGCCGTCCGCCCAGGCCCAGCTGTGGTTCGACCGCGGCCTGGTCTGGGCGTACGCGTTCAACCACGAGGAATCGATTCGCTGCTTCGAGCGGGCCCTGGCATTGGATCCCGATCTCGCGATCGCCCGGTGGGGCATCGCCTATGCGGTCGGCCCCAACTACAACAAGGCCTGGGACGCGTTCGACCCGCAGGATCTGGCAGCGTCATTGGCCCGGGCGCGCGGCGAGCTCGACCTGGCGGTCGACGGCCGAGCCTCCGACGTCGAGCGGGGGCTGATCGCCGCGCTCGCCACGCGCTTTCCCACCGACGACCTGGCGGCCGGGCACGCCCGCTACGCCGACGCCATGGCCGCCCTGGCCGTCGAATTCCCGCAGGACGTCGACGTGGCGGCACTGGCGGCCGACGCGGCCATGAACGTCTCGGCATGGGCCTTGTGGGACACCAGAACCGGTGAGCCGGCGTCGGGTTCGCGCGTGCTGGAGGCCACCCGGATCCTGGAGGCCGCCCTCGCCACCGACGAGGGCCGACGGCACCCCGGCGTCCTGCACCTCTACCTGCACGCGATGGAGATGTCCGCCCGTCCCGAGGTGGCCCTTCCGGCGGCCAACCTGTTGCGGGGGTTGGTGCCAGACGCCGGCCATCTGCAGCACATGCCCAGCCACATCGACGTGCTCTGCGGGGACTACCGCAGCTCGATCGACTCCAATACCGCTGCAGTGCAAGCAGATCGACGGTTCGTCGAACGCGAGGGCCCGCTCAACTTCTACTCCCTGTACCGGGCGCACGACCTGCACTTCGTCGTCTACTCGGCGATGTTCGAGGGCCAATATCGGACGGCGATCGCGGCGGCCGAGGAACTGGCCGCCCAGCTGACGCCCGAACTGCTGTCCATCGACTCGCCCCCGATGGCCGACTGGCTCGAGGCATTCGTCCCGCTGCGGGTGCACGTGCTGATCCGCTTCGGTCGGTGGGAGGACCTTCTCGCCCACCCCCTCCCCGACGATCCCGAGCTGTACTGCACCACCGCGGCGACCGTCCACTACGGCCGGGGCATCGCCTACGCAGCGACCGCGCGGGTGACCCGGGCGCGCGCCGAGCGGGACGCCCTGCACGCCGCGTACGCCACGATCCCCGAGAGCAGATACCTGTTCAACAACACCAGCCGCGACATCCTCGCGGTCGCCGTGGCGATGCTCGACGGTGAGATCGCTTATCGCGAAGGACGTTTCGACGAGGCGTTCGAACGTCTGCGGCAGGCGGTCGAACTCGACGACGCGCTGCCCTATGACGAGCCGTGGGGCTGGATGCAGCCGACCCGACATGCCTTGGGCGCGCTGCTACTCGAACGGGACCGCGTCGAGGAGGCGGCCACGGTGTACGCCGCCGACCTCGGGCTCGACGGCACGCTGAGCCGCTGCTGCCAGCACCCGGGCAACGTGTGGAGCCTGCACGGGTACCACGAATGCCTGACGCGGTTGGGGCGCGCGGACGAGGCGGCCGCCGTCGCCGAGGAGTTGCACGAGGCCGCCGCCCGGGCCGACGTACCGATCGTGGCGTCGTGCGCGTGCCGGCTCGACACCGGGTGCTGCTAGCTGAACGCCACGCGCTCCAGCCAGAAGTCGACCAGGCCCCCATCGCCCTCAACGGTCAACGTCGACACGGGTCGCCAGCGGTACAGCGATGGTGCCGCCGATTACCTATCCAGAACTTGACCAACAGTCTTAACGTCAATGTGGTTTCGCTTCTCTTAGTCCAGTGCCATTCCGTTAGAGTCCTCCACGTGCCGTTTCACGTGACCATCTGGCCAAAGAGCACAGACCAAAAGCATCTCGGTGAGCTGTACGCCTTTAACCTCACCGAGGAACAGCTCCGCGATCGATTTGTCGCTCCCCACGACGAGGGCCGGCCGATCACGTGGGCTGGACGCACTCTGCCCGGCGACGACATCAGCTACTTGAAGGTGGCTTCTACCGATCATGAGGTCGATGAGCATGCGGCCCGGACACGGTTCGGGGAATACGACCTATTCAAGTCGATGCTCGACGTCACCAACGAATGGGTGACAAAAGCACCTGGCTCCCTGTCACCGATCCAATCCCTAGCGCAACCGATGGATGCGCTCGACCACGTGATAAAGCTCTGTCGGCGCTTTAATGCCGTACGACGCCAACTACTCCGCAGGTACGGAGGCCGCGCTCCGTTTGAGATAAAGGATGAGTACGACGTTCAGGACTTGATTCACGCATTGCTCCGGATCGAGTTCGCTGACGTCCGTGCTGAGTCCTGGAACCCGACCTACTTGGGCGGCGCATCGCGAACTGACTTTTTATTGCCTGACGGAGGCATAATCATCGAAGTTAAGAAAACACGACCTACTCTGCTTGATGCCAAAGTCGGAAGCGAGTTGGCCGAGGACGTCACGCGCTACAGCGACCCTGCGGCTAATCGAGGAGCGACGACGCTGGTTTGTTTCATTCACGATCCTGACGACCTTCTGCTCAATCCGGACGGCCTTGAACGAGACCTCGCCCTCGCCAGTAACGAACGCCTGAAAGTTGTAGGCATCGTCGGCTGACAACGGCCCGCAGATTGGGATGGCGATATTCCAAGTATCTATAGCCGTGCTCGAACGAGTTTAGAACCGGTGCGCGCTCCACTATAGATGGTACGACAAAGGGAAAACTCGGCTGTCACGCTCTGCGGTGTCGCCTAGACCTACCGTTGGGCCGGCAGTTCAGTCGACGGACAATCTGCGCAGGCAGCGAGTCCGAGGTCATCCCGAATCCACTGGTGAATAGCGGCAACACTGGAATTGTGGTCGGCCAAATCGGCTGACTTGTAGATATGGCCCACCAGATCGGAAGGCATTGCAGGAACGGACTTGTCGCGAAGGATTGCGCACCGGCGCCCGGTCATCAACATGCCGCCAATCTCGATCAACACATTGCTGTTGAGCACGCCATCGGCACTGTCCATCAATACGATTGCGTACTTGCACGCCCACATATACGTCACGACATTTGCCCATAGCGTGTCCTCAGCCATGCCATCGCTAGCGACTTGCAACTTCAGGCCGTGGGCGGCGGTAGCCCCCCTCAACTTCAGAATCAGTTGTGCGAAATGGTCCTCAATCCCTCTTGGGAATCGCGTGATGAGCATGACGTTCTGTTCAAATGCCGAGTCGCTGAGAATTCGCGTTAGTCCCGGAGCCGCTCCCATCGGACCAAGAAATGGTGGAATTAGCGTGTGCTGTCGGTCGCCGAAGTCCGACCCTGGCGCTCGACCAAGATCTGACGCGAGAGCCTGCACGGGCACATTTGAAGCGCTCACATCAAGGTATGCCACGCCTTTCGGAGTCAACGCCCACACATTACGGCTCGGACGCATCAAGACGTCCTGCTGCCTCAAGCGACTCAAAGCGTCGCTGAGATTGGCGATTGGGGGTAGCCGCAGCTCCGACATTAGATCGGCTACCTGGCGCGTGCTGAACGTGCCGTTGTCGGCGGATAGTGCCGCCAGCGCCCCAACTGCGAGGACACGCGTCTGCGCCGGAAGTCCTTGCAGCCGGAGGCGCAAGCTCTCGCCCGAGCCAGCAGCAAGTGCGGTCGGCATCAGTCAGTACCCACAAGGGCACGAACAAGATCACCCGTTGCCTCGTAGCCCGGCTTGGTGATCTTGATTTCCCTTTGCTGCCCCTTTCCTCGGAGGAGTGCCACACCGTCAAGGTTTTGCAAGTACGACGCGAAGTTCCCGCTGTCCAGCCGCCCATAGTCTGTGACCACCTTGCGGATGCTAGTCACAGACGTCCACTCCTCCAGGCCAGCCGCCTGCCGTGAGGCGGCCACCAACTGCGCAAGGTGCCTTGTGGCTTGCGCCTTGTTGGTCGCGATCCTCTTCGGGGAAACCACGATGTGAGGTTCACCGTCCTGCAATGTGTAAACCAAGTCGATGAGGTCGCGGTCGACCTTTAATGCGGCGCAGATATGCCCCAAGACGTCGCCGGCCTCCACGTGTTGGGTGCTAGGAGGTGCACCCGGCGAGACGGGGGGTGCTTGAACAGAGGCAACGGGCAAAGGCAACGGTGAGAATCCGTTTGGACGCGGTAACCTGGCTTCGAGTAGCGCCTTTAAGAGGATGCTCCGGTCATCGCCGGACGCCTCGAGGGCATCGACATCGGCCAAGGCCGCTGCCGCCGCCTGCCGGATCGGATCTTCGGGTTCGAGCTCGGACTCGGAAGTGCTCATGGGTAGTCAATCCATTCCTTGTTCTGCAGAAGGTACTTGTCCTGCCCAGAATCATACGCATGCGTGATGTCAAGTCAAGGAACGGACGTGTGTCGCGTCATGTCATCCCTATTTGGCCATTTGACGGCTCGCAGGCGCCACCCGCTCCGGCGGCCAGCGCTAGTGCCTTTTCCAGCCTCGATCGATCAGTTGAGCTAGTAAAGGAATGGCTAAGTCTAAATAATGCCTCTGATCTGCTTATACAGGTATAGTTTGATTGTTCCGTTATCAGAGTCATGGTTTGTGCTCGATCGAGAACTGGCTTGTGAAGAGGCGCGCACCGTTCAGGGCCTGAGGTATTCCGCCCAGCGCGATCGGGTCTCGGGCTGACGGCAACTCCAAATCTGCAGGTTGCCCTTCGCAAATGCGGTCTTGAGGTGGGTCATCCACCCAGGCCCTACGACGAACCGTGTTGCTGGATGCAGCCGACGCGGCACGCCTACGGTGCGCTGCTCCTCGAGCAGGGCCGGGTCGCGGAGGCGACCGACGATTGCTGCGGCCCGGCGTAGACCTCCACGGCCGTCGTCTCCGCCCTCTATCGTCGGTGACCGTGACCCGACTGTGGGACCGGGCGCGGGACTACGTCCGCAGCGCCCCCCTGACGTACGCGTGGCTCGCCGTCCTGCTGGCGACGACGTTGGTGCAGCATCAGCTGACGCCGCGGACCCTTCGCACGCTGTTGCAGTCGACGTCGACGAACATCCACCACCTCGCGTCGGATCCTCTGCGGGTGCTGTTCCAGAGTCTGCTGTGGATCGACGGCCGCTACTGGTGGCCCTACCTGCTGATCTTCACCGTGTTCGTGGCACCGGCAGAGCGCTGGCTGGGGCATCTGCGCTGGGCCGTCGCCGGGCTGATCTGCCACGTGGGCGCGACCTACCTCAGCGAGGGCTACCTCTACTGGATCATCCACGAGAACGCCGCATCCTCGCGCCTGATCGACGCGCGTGACGTCGGGGTGAGCTACTTCGTCGTCGGGATCGCAGGGGTGCTGTTCTATCGGGTGCCGCGGCGGTGGCGCTGGGGATATCTGGCGGCGATGGTCGCGCTCGTCGTCGGCGGCCTGCTGTACCAGACCTCCTTCACCTCCCTGGGCCATCTCTGCGCCCTGCTCATCGGACTGGCCTGCTACCCGCTGACGCGTGGCCGCGGCGCGTCCGCGCCTGCGTACACTCCGGCTGTGGCGATCAGCGAAGACGACCTCGGGCACCTCCGCCGCTGCGTGGAGTTGGCCAGAGAAGCGCTGATCGCGGGTGACGAGCCGTTCGGTTCGCTGCTGGTCGACGCCGAGGGCGTGGTCCGCTTCGAGGACCGCAACCGGATCAAGGACGGCGACGCGACGCGGCATCCCGAATTCGCCATAGCCCGCTGGTCGACGTCCAACCTCTCCGCCGACGAGCGGGCCCGCGCCACGGTGTACACCTCCGGTGAGCACTGCCCGATGTGTGCCGCCGCCCACGCGTGGGTAGGGCTAGGTCGGATCGTCTACGCGGCGTCCAGCGCGCAGCTCGTCGCCTGGCAGCAAGGGTGGGGGGTGTCCGCGTCACCGGTGGCGCCGCTGCCGATCCCGACCATCGCCCCCGGCGTCCAGGTCGACGGTCCAGCACCCGAATTGGCCGAGGAGATGAAGGCGATGTACGAGAAGGCGTTTAGAGCATGAGCGGCCCGGGCTGGGTCGAACACGCCATCTGGTGGCAGGTCTACCCGTTGGGCTTCGTGGGAGCGTTCCCCGCCGATCCCGCACCCACCGCCGATGAACACCGACTGCGTCGTGTCGCGGAGTGGTTCGACCACGCCCTGGAACTCGGTGCCTCCGGGATCGCGCTCGGTCCGCTGTTCGCCTCCCAGACCCACGGTTACGACACGGTCGACCACTACGCCGTCGACCCCCGTCTCGGTGACGACACCGACTTCGACCACCTCGTCGAACAAGCCCGCACCCGCGGCCTCCGGCTCCTGCTCGACGGCGTCTTCAACCACGTCGGCACCGAGTTCGGGCGACATCAGGAGGCACTCGCCGGTGGTGACGACTCCTGGTTCCGCAAGGGCCGCAACGGTTTCGCCACCTTCGAGGGTCACGGCGGACTGATCACCCTGAACCACCGCAATCCCGAGGTGGTCGACTACGTCGTCGACGTCATGACCCATTGGCTGCGCCGCGGCGCAGACGGTTGGCGTCTGGACGCCGCGTATGCGGTACCCGACGAGTTCTGGGCGAAGGTGTTGCCCCGGGTGCGTGCCGAATTCCCCGACGCCTGGTTCGTCGGCGAGGTCATCCACGGCGACTACGCGGGCACGGTGTCGGCGTCGACGTTCGACTCGGTGACGCAGTACGAACTGTGGAAGGCGACGTGGAGCAGTCTCAACGACGTCAACTTCCACGAACTCGACCACGCGCTGACCCGCCATGACACCTTCCTCGACACGTTCGCGCCGTTGACGTTCGTCGGCAACCACGACGTCACGCGCATCGCCAGCCAACTCTCCGACGAGCGGCACGTCGGCCACGCCCTCGCGGTGCTGCTGACCGTCGGCGGCACGCCCAGCGTGTACGCCGGCGACGAGTGGGCCTACCGCGGTGTCAAGGAGGAGCGCGTCGGGGGCGACGACGCGGTCCGCCCGGAATTCCCCTCTCACCCAGGTGAATCCGAGCACCTCGGGCACGACACGTTCCGCCTGCATCAGCACCTCATCGGCCTGCGTCGTCGGCACCCGTGGCTGTATCGCGCGCGCTCCTCGGCCCTGCACCTGACCAACGGCCAGTACGTCTACCGGACCTCGTCGGAGGAGGGGACCCTCGTCGTCGCACTCAACGTCGACGACTCGCCGTTGCGAATGTCGTTGACCGAATTGGGTTTCGGCAGCGGCACGGTCGTGGCCGGGTCGGGCGTACCGCCGCAGGACGTCGTCGACTCGGTCGACGTCGAGCCGCACGGCTGGGCCGTCCTGACCGTCTAGCGGCCGCCCAGTAGTCCCAGGGTCGTCGCGTCCCGCACGCCGCCGTAGAACGTCTCGAGGACCGCCACGAAGTCGCGCTCGTCGTCGGCCACCTCGGCGAACAGCGTCATCGACGACCGCAGCTTGAGCGCGTCGACCGGTCCCATCAGGGCCTCGGCGCTGACCGCACCCGACTCGACGACCACCCGCGCGCACCGACCCAGACGGGGGCCGAGCACGTCGTGGGCAAGGTAGGCCGACGCCTCCTCGCGGGAGCCGATCCCGTAGAACTGGGCCGTCGGAGTGCTACCCAGCCCGCGCATCTGGGGGAAGACGAACCACATCCAGTGCGACCGCTTGCGCCCGGCGCGCAGTTCGTCGAACACGGCGTCGACGACGGGTTCTTGGGCCTCGAGGAAGCGCTGCAGGCGGTATGGATCGTCCATGGGTCCACCGTGCCCGAAGCGCGCGTGCGCGTCGAGCGCGCCGAACATTCGCGAGTCGGCGCCACCAGCGGTTTCGACGGCTAGTCTGACCAACCGATGACGACCTCGACAGATGACGACGCGCAGGTGGGGACGGCCGACTCGACCGCATCGGCCAGGCGCAGCCGCCGCAGGCTGATGTCGCGCGTCAGCATCCAGTCCAAGCTCCTGGTGATGCTTCTGCTGACGAGCATCCTCTCGGCGGCCGTCGTGGGCGCCATCGGCTACCAGTCGGGACGTAACTCGCTGCGGGCGTCGGTGTTCGACCGGCTGACCGAGATCCGGCAATCGCAGAGCCGCAGCCTGCAGAACGGCCTGCAGGATCTGAAGAACTCTCTGGTGGTGTACTCGCGAGGGTCGACGGCGACACAGGCCATCGGCGACTTCACCGCCGGTTTCGACCAACTCGCGACCGCCACCGTCGACCCGGCGCGCGAACAGGCTCTCGCGGAGTACTACACGAAACGCTTCGCCGTGGACGAGGCCGCTCAAACGGGCGCGGACGTCGACGTGGCGGCGCTGCTGCCGACCTCCGGAGCGGCGGCGTACCTGCAGTCGCTCTACACCGTGCCGTTCGGCGCCTACGACGAGCCCACCGCCGACTGGGACCGAGCGATCGCCTACGACGACGCGCGCGACGGCAGCGCTTGGTCGGCGGCGAACGCCCGCTACAACGACTTCTTCCGCGAGATCGTCACCCGCTTCAAATTCGAGGATGCCCTGCTGCTCGACACCCGCGGCAACGTGGTCTACAGCGCCTACAAGGGCGTCGACCTCGGCACCAACATCCTCACCGGGCCCTACAAGGGAAGCAAACTCGGCGACGCGTTCCAGGAGGCGGTCGACTCCAACGCCGTCGACTACGTGGGGCTGACCGACTTCGGCGACTATCAACCCGCCACCGAACCGACGGCCTGGTTCGTGTCACCGGTCGGACCGCAAGGCCGGGTCGAAGGCGTGTTGGCGCTGCAGTTCCCGATCTCGAAGATCAACCAGCTGATGACGTTCGACGGTCAATGGGAGCGGTCTGGAATGGGCCAGACGGGAGAGACCTTCATCGTCGGCCCCGACGATTTGATGCGGTCCAACTCGCGCCTGTTCATCGAGGACGCGAAGGCCTACGAACGCGACGCCGTCGAGGCGGGCACGCCACCCGACGTCGCCCAGGACTCGATTCGCCAGCACGGCACCACGCTCGTCCAACCGGTCGCCACCGAGGCCACCAAACTGGCGCAGCAGGGCCAGCGGGGAACGTTGATCGCCGATGACTACCTTGGTCACGAGACGCTACAGGCCTATGCGCCGGCCGACATCCCAGGACTGCGGTGGGCGGTGGTGGCCAAGATCGACACGTCCGAGGCGTTCGAGCCCGTCTCGGCATTCACCAGACGGCTGGTGCTCTCGACGGTGGGCATCATCTTCGTGGTCTGCATCGCCGCGATGCTGCTGGCCCGGTTGTTCGTGCGGCCGATCCGGCGGTTGGAGAGCGGCGCGCAACAGATCAGTTCCGGCGATTACGGCACGACGATCCCGGTGGCGTCCCGCGACGAATTCGGGGATCTGACCGTGGCGTTCAACGACATGAGCCGAAACTTGGCCATCAAGGAGGATCTGCTCAACGAGCAGCGACGCGAGAACGACCGCATCATGCTGTCGTTGATGCCCGAGCAGGTGGTGGCGCGCTATCGCGAGGGCGAGGAGACCATCTCCCAGGACCATCAGGACGTCACCGTCATCTTCGCCGACGTCGTCGGTCTCGACGAACTGTCGGCGGGCCTGAGCTCCGCGGAGTCGCTGGCCATCCTGAACAAGCTGGTGCGGCAATTCGACGCTGCGGCAGAGAGTCTGGGGATCGAGCGGGTCCGATCGCTGCGCAACGGGTACCTCGCCAGTTGCGGGCTGAACGTACCGCGCATCGACAACGTCCGGCGCACGGTCGACTTCGCCGTCGAGATGAACCGCATCGTGGACCGGTTCAACGCCGAGGGCCGTCACTCCTTGCGTCTGAGGGCGGGCATCGACACCGGCCGGGTGAGCAGCGGACTCGTCGGCAGGTCCAGCGTGGCCTACGACATGTGGGGCGCCGCGGTCGATCTCGCCTATCAGGTGCAGAGCGGTTCGCCGCAGCCCGGGGTCTACGTGACGGCCGGCGTCTACGACGCGATGCGCGACACCCGCGAGTTCACCCCGGCCGGCGAGGTGACGGTGGGCGAGGAGTCCCAACCCATTTGGCGGCTCGGGGAGCGTCAGTCGTGACCAGGGTGGTCGACTCCTCCTGGTTCTACTGGGCGGTCGGCGTGGCGATCGGACTGCCGATCGGCTTGGTCGTGCTCACCGAGATTCGGGTCGCCCTGGCTCGCCGCGGCAGCGGTCTGGCCCGCCCGGTCGGGTTGGTGCGCAACTACATCCTGCCGTTGGCCGCGCTGCTGTTGCTGCTCATCAAGGCCACCGAGGTGCCCGCCCAGGCAACACCGGTGCGCATCCTCGCCACCGTGCTCGGCTTCGTCCTGCTGGTACTGATGCTCTCGGGATTGAATGCGACGCTCTTCCAGGGCGCGCCGGAAGGGTCCTGGCGCAAGCGAATTCCGTCGATCTTCCTCGACGTCGCCCGCTTCGTGGTGATCGCCGTTGGCTTGGCGGTGATCTTCTCCTACATCTGGGGCGCCAACGTCGGAGGCCTCTTCACCGCGCTCGGCATCACCTCGATCGTCTTGGGCCTGACCCTGCAGAACTCGGTCGGGCAGATCATCTCGGGTCTGTTGCTGCTCTTCGAGCAGCCCTTCCGGATCGGTGACTGGGTCGACGTGACCTCGGCGAGGGGCCGCGTCGTCGAAGTCAACTGGCGCGCAACCCACATCGACACCGGCAGCGGTCTGCACATCATTCCGAACTCGGTGCTGGCCGCGGCGTCCTTCGTCAACCTGAGCCGCCCGCCCGGCGAGCACTCCATCACGGTGAAGACCACCTTCGCCTCCAACGACCCACCCGACGACGTGTGCGCCCTGCTGACCCAGGTGGCGAGCGCTCTGCCACATCTGCGGCCCGAGTCCGCACCATCCAGCGTCACCAGCGGCGCCGGGGAGTACACCACCGCCATACCGCTACGCTCCCCCGCCGACGACTCCGTCACGCGTGCCACGTTCCTGCGATGGCTCTGGTACGCGTCTCGGCGGGCAGGATTGCGGCTCGACGAGGTCGAGGACGACTTCGGCAGCGAGAAGCGCCTCGAGACGTCGATGCGGATGCTCGCACCGACGTTGCGACTGAACGACGACGACCGGGAGTCGTTGACCCCGAGCATTCGGCTCACCCGCTATGGCGCCGACGAGGCGATCCAGACCCCCGGCACGGTGCCCAAGCGGATGACCTTCATCGTCAGCGGCCGGGTACGCCTGGTCGCCCGTGGCACGGACGGTGAGATCGTGCCGGTTCGCACGCTGGAGGAAGGCGATTTCCTCGGCGCCAGCACCTTGACGCGCGAACCCGTGACCGGCGGGGCCTATGCCCTCGGCGAGGTGACGGTGCTGCAGATCGAGCGGGCCGACATCGAGGAGCTGGTGGCGCGAAAGCCCCTGCTGCTGCAGGAGATCGGCCGCACCATCGAGGAGCGCGACGCGGACGTGCGGCGCGCGCTCGCCGTCACGACCGCCGACTGACCGGCTCTGGCGCCCGCCGTCGAGTTTGCTAGATTCGACGCCCCCGTCATCGAACGCCCGGGTGACGGCCCACTCGGTTCGGGTCGCCCTGGGGTCGGACGGCACGGCGCGGGTTCACTGATTGACGCGTATACGCAGTTCAGCGCATCGGGGCCGACGCCTGACGTGACGGGGCGCGATACCACCGGAACCACACTGACCACTTCAATCACACAGGTCACAGGCCAACTAGGCCCCAGGCCCGGAGCGAAGGTCTCTGCCCCGAGTCGGAATCGTTAGCCAACCGCGACGTCACCAGACGGTGTCGAGGGCGGTGTCGAACCACATCCACGTGATTCACTCTCTTTCGAAGAGCAACGGCGATTGCTTGAAGACATGAGAAGCAAAGAGAGAGGCGGTCTGTTGCCGTTATGAAGTTCGACAGAATGATTCGTGGTACGTGGTTGCGCCGGTTGGCCGTTGGCCTGATGGCAGCGGTGACCTTGCCCGGGCTGATCGGCTTCGTCGGAGGATCGGCGACGGCTGGGGCGTTCTCTCGGCCGGGTCTGCCGGTCGAATACCTGATGGTGCACTCCGCCGCGATGAACCGTGACATCAAGATCCAGTTCCAGGGTGGCGGACCGCATGCCATCTACCTGCTCGACGGTCTTCGTGCCCAGGACGACTTCAACGGCTGGGACATCAACACCAGCGCCTTCGAGTGGACCTACCAGTCCGGCCTGTCGACGGTGATGCCCGTCGGCGGCCAGTCCAGCTTCTACACCGACTGGTACCAGCCTTCACAGGGCAACGGCCAGGACTATACCTACAAGTGGGAGACGTTCCTCAACCAGGAGCTGCCCGCCTACCTGGAGGCCAACTACGGTGTCTCGCAGACCGGCAACGCGGTCGTCGGCCTGTCCATGGCCGGTGGTAGCGCGCTGACCTACGCGATCTACCACCCGCAGAACTGGATCTACGCCTCGTCGCTGTCGGGCTTCCTCAACCCCTCCGAGGGCTGGTGGCCGATGCTGATCGGGCTGGCGATGAACGACGCCGGCGGCTACAACGCCGAGAGCATGTGGGGCCCGTCCAGCGACCCCGCCTGGAAGCGCAACGATCCGATGGTCAACGTCAACCAGCTCGTCGCCAACAACACCCGCATCTGGATCTACTGCGGCACCGGTACGCCGTCGGATCTCGACACCGGTGACGGCGGCAACCTGATGTCGGCGCAGTTCCTCGAGGGCTTCACGTTGCGCACCAACCAGACCTTCCGCGACAACTACATCGCCGCGGGCGGCACCAACGGTGTGTTCAACTTCCCGGCCACCGGCACGCACAGCTGGGGCTACTGGGGTCAGCAGTTGCAGCAGATGATCCCCGACGTCCAGCGGACGCTGGGAGCTCAAGCCTCCGCCTGACGGAGCACTGAGGAACCAGGAAGGGCCCTGACACACACCGTGTGTCAGGGCCCTTCGCCGTTGGTCGACAACGGTTCTCGCGCCGTCGGTGTGGCGGTCACCCGCCTGCCGAACATCAATCGAAGAACATGAACGGCGCCGGCGAGGAGAAGTTGCCGTATGAATTGGGCGACGAGACCGACGGCGGTTGCACGACGATCGCGTTGTGCCCCTTCTTGTCGGTGATGGTGGCACGACCGTTGTCGGTGACGGTGCTGGGGTTAGCGGCAGCGCCGGCGATCGGGGCCGCGGCAATGGCCGCTGCGGCGAATCCGGTCATCAGGCTGGCTGCGACGTAACGCATCTTCATCTTCTACTCCCTTACTCGGTGCCTCGAGATTCCCTCTCGGCTGACAAGATCCAATTTACCGACAGCAGACCATCTTTCATCATCTGCGACGCCGTTCATGCGAAACACAAATGTAACTCGGCACCCGAGCCGCCAAACATGTGAATCCGGCCTGAACCGCACACGGCCGTTGCCGTGCCGACACCGTGAATATCGATCAAAGATGTTGTTGGACAGTCATTTTCGTTCCACGAATTGAATTCCCCTCCTGCCCGGGGTAGTTCGGCACCGCCCTAGGCTGGTAGCCGAAGTACGAAACAGACCCACGGACAAAGGAGTTCACAGATGACGAAGATCGGGATCTCGGCGGCGGCCTTCGGCTTCGCAGCCGCACTGGGACTCGGCTTGGCTGCCCCCGCTACCGCGAGCAACGTCGGCTCGACCGCCGACACCATTGCGCAGCTCGAAGCCCAGGGGCACCATGTTCAGCTCAACGGCTCGACGGGTGCGGTGCCACTGTCCCAGTGCAAGGTCACCGGCATGAGCGGCTTGAACGGGTCCAACTACGACGAGTCGGGCAACAAGATCGACCCCGACCTGCACAGCACGGTCTACGTCGACGTCGTGTGCCACAACCCCTAGCGTGTCTCCTCGGCGGGAGGCAGCAGCACCGTGAACTCCGTGCGGCCCGCACTGGATCGGGCCGACACGGAGCCACCGTGGGCCTCGGTGATGGATGCCACGATCGACAGACCCAGGCCCGTCGACTCCGGCTGGTCGGCACGCGCCCGACTCCCCCGGACGAACCGCTCGAAGAGCTCCGGAAGCAACTTGGCGTCGATACCCGGGCCGTCGTCGGTGACGGTCAACCGCACCCTGGTCCCGGCGTCGTCGGTCACCAGCCGCAATGCGGTGGTGATCGTGGTCCCCGGCGGCGTGTGGTGGCGAGCGTTGGACAGCAGGTTGCTCACCACCTGATGGAGCCTCGCCCGGTCACCCATCACCCACACGGGCTCCTCGGGCAGGTCGACCGGCCACTCATGGTCCGGCGAGGAGACGATGGTGTCGTTGACCGCGTCGGCGACCAGACCGGTCAGGTCGACCCGCTGGATCTCCAGACCCTGCCTCTCGTCGAGCCGGGACAGGAGCAGCATGTCGCCCACCAGGGCCGTCATCCGGCGTGACTCGGATTCGATGCGCGCCAACGCATATTCCGTCGTGGGCGGCAGCGCCGCGCTCTCCTGACGGGTCAGCTGGGCGTATCCGTGGATGGCGGCCAGTGGCGTGCGTAGTTCGTGACTGGCGTCGGTCAGGAAGCGGCGCATGCGTCGATCGGACATCGCACGGGCGGCCAAGGCAGAGTCGATGTTGGCCAGCAGACGGTTGAGCGTCTCGCCGACGATGCCGACCTCGTTGTCGGGATCGGAGTCGGCTTGCCGCACGCGTGTGGTGATGCGGTGATCCTCGTCGGCCAGCGGCATCTTGGCCGCCCTCGCCGCGGTGGCCGCAACCCGGCGCAGCGGACGCAGCGCCCAGCGCACCAGCAGCACGGTGCCGACGCCAGCCAGCAGTGCCGCCACCACCGTCATGACGACGACGGCGACCGTCTTCGAGGCCACCACCTTGTTGGCACTCTCCATCGAGACCGCCGACACCAGCCGCCTGCCGTCGGCCGCCTCCGTGCTCGCGGCGCGGTATCGGCCCAGCCCGTTGAGTTCGACGGTCTGCGGCTGATCGGTGTTCCACGCCGTGGACTGCAGTGAGTTGACCGCCGGGCCAGGTGTGGGATCGGTGTCGCCGTCGGAGAACAGCACCGAGTCGACGACCGAGTCCCCGTCCATCACCGCGATGAGCGTCCCCGGGGCCTGACCGGTGAAGTCGGTCAGCGGCTCGCCGTCAGCGTCCGACGGACCCTTGCTCAGCTTGTCGTAGGAATGCTCGAAGGCGGCCAGCGAGTGTTCGACCTCGGCGTCGCTCATCGTCGTCATGTAGGTGTGCAGGCTGTAGACCGAGAGCGCACCGGTACCGAACGTGACCACGGTGACGAGCACGGCGACGCCGCCGACGAGCTGCCTACTGAGCGTCCGGGGACGCCACCACGGGGTCACTGAGGTGGCCGAATTTGGTATCCCACACCGCGAATGGTGTGAATCAACGGCTCGCGACCGCGGTCGATCTTCTTTCGAAGGTAGGACACGTAGAGGTCGACGATGCTCGTCCGGCCGCCGAAGGAGTAATTCCACACCTGCTCGAGGATCTGCTCGCGCGTCAACGCCCGGCGCGGATTGCGCATCAGGTACCGCAGCAGGTCGAACTCCGTGGTCGTCAGCTCGACGCGCTCGCCGCCGCGAGTCACCTCGCGGCTGGCCACGTCTAGGGTGAGGTCGGCGACGTGGAGCGTCTCGTCCTCGGGTTCGTCGACCGACGCGTTGGGGTCGACGCCGCGGCGCAACAGCCCGCGCAACCGCAGCACCAGTTCCTCCAGGTCGAAGGGTTTGGTGAGGTAGTCGTCGGCGCCGGCGGTCAGGCCGGTGACGCGATCGCTCACGGAGTCGCGCGCGGTCAGGAACAGCACCGGGGTGTAGGTGCCCGCGGCCCGAACCCGCTGAAGGATCCGAAGGCCGTCGACGTCGGGCAGCATGATGTCCAGCACCAGGATGTCCGGATCGGTCGCGGCGAACTTGGTGAGCGCCTCGCGCCCGTCGTGGGCGACGTCGACCTCCCATCCCTCGTACTTCAAGGCCATGGTGACCAGGTTGGTCAACGCGCGCTCGTCGTCGACCAGCAGTACCTTGATCGCGGACCCGTCCGGTCGACGGATTGGGGGCAACTGGCCCAGCACGGCCGAGCGGGGTTGCCGGGTGCCGGTGTTCATCGGCGTCGTCGTCATATCTGCGAGTGTCCCGACGATCGGCGCAGCTGTCACTGAACTCACAGGTTCTTCTCATGTTCGGCCCCGGCGGAACGCCCCGGTCGTGCGCTCGTCTCGATTCGTACTCCATTGTCACTCAACGTCTTCGGTCGTACCCGATCGGCGCCGACGGCGCTCGACGATGTGACGGCCCCAACACCGGTCGACCGGTCGAGTCTTTGCATTCTCTATGCGTCGCAGCGATGTCATTGCCGCGTCACATCACGATTAATACTCTCGCACTTGTCAATTGACCTGCATCTCGCCATTTGAATTGCAGGAGAATCGCTTTCGCCTACGTCAATACCCGATGTCGCGAACCAATCAGCAGAGGCGGCCGACCCCCGGCAGCCGTCACCGACAGGAGCTCGACATCAAGGAACGCTCGGAGGCTTCGCTCCCCCAACGCATCGGTCCCATTCTCCGGCACGACCTGCCCGCGTCGCTGGTGGTGTTCCTGGTGGCGCTGCCGCTGTCGTTGGGCATCGCGATCGCCTCGGGCGCTCCCGCGCTGGCCGGCCTGATCGCGGCGGTGGTGGGCGGCATCGTCGCCGGCGCGCTCGGCGGATCACCGCTGCAGGTCAGCGGGCCGGCAGCCGGTCTCACCGTCATCGTCGCCGGCCTCGTCGGCGAGTTCGGCTGGAAGGTGACCTGCGCCATCACCGTTGCGGCCGGCGTCCTGCAGGTGCTCTTCGGGTTGAGCAAGGTGGCGCGCGCCGCGCTGGCGATCTCGCCGGTGGTGGTGCACGCGATGCTGGCGGGCATCGGACTCGTGATCGCACTACAACAGGTCCACGTATTGCTGGGAGGCGCATCGCAGAGTTCGGCGTGGGCCAACGTGACGGAACTGCCAGGACAGGTGCTCGGTGCGCACGGCCCAGGGGTGATCCTGGGTGTGCTCGTCATCGCCATCCTGGTGGGCTGGAAACGGGTCCCGGGGCGGCTCGGCAAGGTGCCGGGCCCCCTGGTCGCCATCGTGGCGGCGACGGTGGTCGCGGTGGTCTTCCGGTTCGACGTCGACCGCGTCACCTTGGACGGATCGCTGCTCGATGCGATCGCACTGCCGAGTCTTCCCGAGGGCAAGTGGGGCACCTTCGCCGTCGGCGTGCTCACCGTCGCCCTGATCGCCAGCGTGGAGAGCCTGCTCTCGGCGGTGTCGGTCGACCGGATGCAGAACGGTCCACGCACCAACTTCGACCGCGAACTGATCGGCCAGGGTACCGCCAACATCGTGTCGGGCACCCTGGGCGGCCTACCCGTGACGGGCGTGATCGTGCGGAGTTCGACGAACGTGGCGGCTGGCGCACGGACCCGCGCCTCTGCCGTCATGCACGGGGTGTGGGTGTTGGTGTTCGCGCTGCCCTTCGCCGGGCTGGCCGAAAGGATTCCGATGGCCGCCCTCGCCGGCCTGCTGATCGTCGTCGGCATTCAGTTGGTCAAGCGGGCGCACATCGAAACCGCCCGCCGCACAGGTGACATCGCGGTCTACGCGGTCACCGTCCTCGGCGTCGTCTTCCTCAACCTGCTCGAGGGCGTGCTGATCGGACTGGCGCTGTCCATCGCGCTGACGGTCTGGCGCGTGGTCCGCACACGCATCGTCGCCGAATCCGTCGCCGAATCCGTCGGCGGCGACGGCGGCGCGTGGCGCATCGTGATCGAGGGCTCGTGCAGCTTCCTGTCGCTGCCCCGCCTCACCAGTGTGCTGGCCTCGGTGCCACCGGGTGCCAGGGTCACCGTCGACCTGTCGGTGGACTTCATCGACCATGCGGCCCACGGTGCGATCGCCGACTGGCGTCGCCAGCATCGCGCCTCGGGTGGTTCGGTGGACATCCGCCAGCACGGCACGGTCGAGATGGACAGTGCGCTCGACGGACCGCCGGTTCGCGACATCCCGAGCCGGACGTCACCGTTGGTCGAACCGCTGGCCCACGCGCAACGACCCGACACGTTGTTCATCACCTGTACCGACTCGCGCATCGCGCCCGACCAGATCACCGGCAGCGGCCCCGGGGACCTGTTCACGGTGCGCAACGTCGGCAATCTCGTACCCGAACACCAGACCGACGCGTCGACCGAGGCGGCCCTGGCGTTTGCGGTGGAGAAGATGGGCGTCTCGACGATCGTGGTGTGCGGGCACTCCAGCTGCGGGGCCATGCACGCCCTGCTGAGCGCCAAGGCCCCCCGCAGCCAGGGTGAGCAGCACATGTCGAGATGGCTCGACAACGGCCGGAACGCGGTGGCGGCATTCGACGGCGGTGCGCATCCGGTCGCGCGCTCCGCGGCCGACGCCGGCTTCGGGCCCGTCGACCAGCTGAGCATGGTCAACGTCGCCCAGCAGGTCGCCGCCCTCACTCGGCACCCGATGATCGAGGAGGCCTACCGCCGGGGCGACGTCGAGGTCTACGGCATGTTCTACGACGTGTCCACCACGGCGGTGCTGCGCGTCACGCCGACGTCGGTGAATTCCCTGGAGTTCGCCTGAGGCGGCAGCCGAGGTGATGCGCCTCGCCGTAGCCGACGGCTCGGCGTTGCTGAGAGTCTCTCAGCGACGGGAACTCTCGGGTCGGCTCGATCGTCTACACAGTTGAGACCCCGTCGAGACCCACCCACCCGAAGAGAGCGATGAGACGCGCGCCGCGCCCACCCAGACGAACTGATACCGAACTCGACCGCGCGGGAGCGCAATCGTGACCGCGATCCTGACCCTGCTCGTCGGACTGCTCGTCGTGCTGGCGATCACGGCCCTCACCGGCTACTTCGTCGCCCAGGAATTCGCCTACATGGCCGTCGACCGGTCGCAGCTGAAGGCCCGCGCCGAGGCCGGTGACGGCGCGGCGACGCGAGCACTCGCCGTGACCCGCCGCACGTCGTTCATGCTGTCGGGCGCCCAACTCGGCATCACGGTCACCGGCCTGCTGGTCGGTTACGTCGCCGAGCCGCTCATCGGTGGCAGCATCGCCACCCTGGTGGGCGGCGACGTTCCCCGCGGCTGGTCGATCGCTGCGGGAGCCGTAGCGGCCGTGGTGTTCTCGACGGTAGTGCAGATGGTCTTCGGCGAGCTGTTCCCGAAGAACCTCGCCATTGCCCGGCCGGCACCGGTGGCCCGCTGGCTGGCCCGGTCGACGACGCTCTACCTGGCGGTGTTCGGTTGGCTCATCTCGATCTTCGACGCAGCCTCCAACGCCCTGCTGCGACTCCTGCGCATCGAGCCGGTGCACGACGTCGAGCATGCCGCCACCCCGCGCGACCTCGCGCACATCGTCGCCGAATCCCGCCGCTCGGGTGACCTGCCCGCCGAGCTGTCCACCCTGCTCGACCGGATCCTCGACTTCCCCACTCGCACTGCCGAACACGCGATGGTACCCCGTACGCGAATCGACGTGGTCGGCGCCGGGGAGTCCGTCGCCGCAGTGCTGTCGAAGACGTCGACGGGTCACAGCCGTTATCCCGTGACCGGTGACTCCACCGACGACCTCCTCGGGGTGGTCCGGTTGCACGACCTGCTGGGTGCGCCGCCCGACGACCGCGTCGCATCGCATTGCCGGCCCGCGGTGATCGTGCCTACCTCACTGCCGTTGACGGCCGTGCAGGCACAGCTCGTCGAGGCCGACGACGAAATGGCGCTCGTCGTAGACGAATACGGCGGTTTCGCCGGGATCGTGACCGTGGAGGACATGGCCGAGGAACTCGTCGGTGAGATCGCCGACGAGCACGACCCCCCATTCCAGGACATCGTCGCCGTGGACGGCGGCTGGCACGTCGGCGGGCAGGCACACGTGGACGAAGTCAGTCGGGCCCTGTCGGTCGACCTGCGCCGACACGACGCCGAGACCCTGGCCGGACTGGTGGTGAGGGCGTTCGGCGGGTTGCCGGCGGTCGGCGACGTCGTCGAGATCGCCGCCGGCGACGGAACGTCGGAGGTGTTGACCGCCGAGGTCCGCACCGTGGAACGACACGTCCCCGCAGAACTCTTCGTGTCCGTCGGGCGAACCTCGCACACGGGATCACGCCATGAATGACCTCGCCGTGATCGTGTTGGTGTCCGCGGGGCTGATCGCCGCCAGTGCGTTCTTCGTCGCCGTGGAGTTCGCGTTGATCGCTGCCCGCAAGCATCGGTTGGAAGACATTGCGACGCAGAGCCGCTCGGCCCGCGCCGCCCTGCGCAGCTCGTCGGAGTTGTCCGTCCTGCTCGCCGGGTCCCAGCTGGGCATCACCGTGTGCACACTGCTGTTGGGAGCGGTGACCAAACCGGCCGTACACGACTGGCTCACCCCGCTGATCGCGTCGTGGGGGTCGCCGTCGTGGGTGGCCGACGCCGGCGGGTTCGTGCTGGCCTTGACCGCGGTGACGTTCCTGCACCTGGTGGTCGGCGAGATGGCGCCCAAGTCGTGGGCCATCGCGCATCCCGAGCGATCAGCGGTGCTGCTGGCGATTCCCATGCGCGCCTTCATGTGGGTGACCCGACCGGTCATCGTGGGTCTCAACCACGTCGCCAACTGGTGCCTGCGCCGCGTCGGGGTCGAACCGGTCGACCACGTCTCGACCGGCCAGGATCCAGAGACCCTCAGGCACCTGGTCGAGCACTCGGCGACGGCGGGCACCCTCGACGAGCAGTACCACCGACGGCTCAGCGGGGCGCTGCAACTCCAGGGATTGGAGGTCGGCGACATCGTCGACGCCGGCCGTGACCCGGTCGAGGTGTCCGCGCAGGCGACGGGGCGCGACGTTCAAGAGGTGTCCCACCACACCGGGCACATGCGTGTGGTGGTGCGAGACGGCAGCGACGCCGTCGGGGTGGTGCACGTGCGTGACACCCTGGCCGCGCCGGACGTGGCGGCGGCGAGCCTGATGCGCCCGGCACTGCAGTTGGCCGCGACGACGCCCGCCTATACGGCGCTGACGACCATGCGTGACGCCAGGACCCACGTGGCGATCGTGTTCAACGGCGACGGCCGCGAGACGGGGCTCGTCACCATGACCGACGTGCTGGCCCGCCTGATGCCGGAGCCGGTTACGGCCGCCGATCGGTGACCAGGACGATCTTTCCGCGTGAATGTCGTTGCTCGAGAGTCCGATACGCCTTCCGAACGTCCTCGAGCGGGAACACTCCGGCAAGGGGCACCTCGAGGTCACCGGCGGCGATCTGCCCGGCCAGTTCGGCGAGCACCTCCGCGGTCGAGGCCTCCGCACTGCCCTCGACCTTGACCCCGTACCGCTCGACGGCGGCGAAGTCGATGACGGTGTCGACCCGTTCGGGCGCGACACCGAGCTCCTCCACCGCTAGTTTCACGTACCCGCCGCCGAACAGGTCGACGAAGGCGTCGACCCGGCCGGTCGCACTAGACGACGCCGCTTCCCGCAGGCGGTCGGCCAGACCGTCCCCGTAGTTGACCGGAATGACGCCGTGGTCGGCCAGCCAGTCGTCGTTAGCGGGTCCGGCGATGCCGAGAACCGTTGCGCCCGTTAGTCGTGCGAGCTGTACGGCGAGGGTGCCGACGCCGCCGGCCGCCGCGGACACGGCGACCACGTCGCCGGCGGCCACGTTGACGGACCGGACGGCAGCGTAGGCCGTCGACCCCGCGACGTAGAGGCCGCCCGCCACCTCCCAGGACACCGCGGCCGGCTTGTGCGTCAACTGTTCGGCTGGCACCGCCACGAACTCGGCGTGGCTGGAACGTCCGAACGAGAATCCGAGCACCTCGTCCCCCAGCGCGAACCCCGTTGAATCGCTGCCTAGCTCGACAACGACACCGGCGAGATCGCTGCCCTCGCCGGAAGGAAACGTGGCGGGATACCGGTCGTGCAGAAGACCCTGGCGGATCATCGCCTCGCCGGGATTGACGCCGGCCGCCTTCACCTCGACGAGCACCTCGCCATCCGCCGGCACGGGACGCGGGACGTCACGTACGTCCAACACGTCGACGTCGCCGTATTCGTCGAATCGAACTGCCCTCATCGTGGTTTCGGTCACGAGAGCTACGACGGGTGGGCCGCCGGGTCTATTCCCCCACAGCGAGTTAACAGGTGACGTACATAGAGTGGGAACGTGAGCCAACAGGCCCCGGCACAGCGCCGTTCGATGCGCCCGTTGTTCCAGACGATCCTGCTCGACGTGGCGCCGCCATTGGTCGCCTACTACGGGCTACGCGCACTGGGTGTCTCGGAGTACGTCGCCCTGTTGTCGGCGACCGTATTGTCGGGGGTCCGAGTCGTCTACGGCGTGATCAAGAGTCGCCGGCTGGATCCCTTCGCCGCCTACCTGCTGCTGACCTTCGGCCTGAGCCTGGCCGTCGGACTGGCCACCACCGACCCCAAGCTGATCCTGGTCGGCAACACTCTCGTCAACGGTATCGGCGGGCTGCTGTTCCTCGGCAGTTGCGTCGTCGGCATGCCGCTGACCCAGGTCGTTGGCGAGCGGTTCCGCCCCGCCGGGGAGGCGGCGCCCACGCCGGAGGAGGCCCGGCGGATTCGGCGGGTGCACGTTCTGCTGTCGGCGATGTGGGGAGTCGGCCTGTTGGTCGAGGTCGCCATTCGGCTGATGGTGATCTCGCGCCTGTCGGTCGACGCCGCCAACGGCGTGAACTCGGCGATCACCCTGCCGGTCATCGGCATCCTCGTATTGGCGACTGTCGTGATCGGCCGCCGGGCCGCGGCGGCCGCCGAATCCACCGCCTGAGAGTCGGGAACAAACCACCCCCACCCACAGTTGAGCGCAACAGGCTTAACTTTGGAGGATGGATGTCAGACAACATCGCAGTGCCGGTCTTGTTCGTCAGCGAACCGATCGTCCTGCCAGGAATGGTCGTCCCGATCGAGCTGGACGAGGCCGCACGCGCCGCGGTCGACGCCGCGCAGGCCAGTGAGAGCGGCAAGCTGCTCATCGCTCCCCGGCTGGAGGACCGCTACCCCACCTATGGCGTGATCGCGTCGATCGTGCAGGTTGGTCGCGTCCCCGGCGGCGGTGCGGCCGCGGTGATTCGTGGTGAGAAGAGAGCCCACATCGGCTCCGGCACCACCGGACCCGGTGCGGCCCTGTGGGTCCTGGTGGATGAAGCCACCGAGCCCGAGATCACCGACGAAACCAGGACGCTTGCCGCGGAGTACAAGAAGCTGCTGCTGGCCATGCTGCAGCGCCGCGAGGCGTGGCAGATCATCGACGTGGTCAACAAGATCACCGACCCGTCGGCATTGGCCGACACCGCCGGCTATGCGTCGTACCTGACCGACGTCCAGAAGCGTGAGTTGCTGGAGACCGAGGACGTGGCGCAGCGGTTGCGGCTGCTGATCGACGTCACCGCAGAGCATCTCGCCGAGACCGAGGTCAACGACAAGATCGCCGACGACGTGCGCAGTGGCATGGAGAAGACCCAGAAGGAATTCCTGCTGCGTCAGCAGCTGGCCGCGATCCGCAAGGAGCTCGGCGAGGGCGAACCCGACGGATCCGACGACTACCGCGCGCGCGTGGAGGCCGCCGACCTTCCCGAGAAGGTTCGCGAGGCCGCGCTGCGCGAGGTTGGCAAGCTGGAACGCTCGAGCGACCAGAGCCCCGAGGGCGGCTGGATTCGGACGTGGTTGGACACCGTGCTCGACCTGCCGTGGAACGTGACGACCGAGGACTCCACCGACCTCGAGTCCGCACGGGAGATACTCGACGCCGACCACCACGGGCTGGACGACGTGAAGGATCGCATCGTCGAATACCTGGCCGTGCGGGCCCGTCGTACGCAGCGGGGTCTGCAGGTCGTCGGCGGCCGGGGTTCCGGTGCGGTGATGGTGCTGGCGGGTCCTCCCGGCGTCGGCAAGACGTCGCTGGGTGAGTCGGTGGCGCGGGCGTTGGGCCGCAAGTTCGTTCGCGTCGCCCTCGGCGGTGTGCGCGACGAGGCCGAGATTCGAGGTCACCGGCGCACCTATGTCGGCGCGCTACCCGGCCGGCTGGTCCGTGCCATTGGCGAGGCTGGGTCGATGAACCCCGTCGTGCTGCTCGACGAGATCGACAAGGTGGGTTCGGACTACCGAGGCGATCCGAGCGCGGCGCTGCTGGAAGTCCTGGACCCGGCGCAGAACCACACGTTCCGCGACCACTACCTGGATCTAGATCTCGACCTGTCCGACGTCGTGTTCCTGGCGACGGCGAACGTGATCGAGAACATCCCGTCGGCCCTGCTGGATCGGATGGAGTTGGTGCAGATCGACGGGTACACCGAGGACGACAAGGTTGCCATCGCCCGTGACTTCCTGCTGCCGAGGCAGCGGGAGCGCGCAGCGCTGACCACCGAGGAGGTCGCGGTCACCGACGAGGCGCTGCGCAAGATCGCCGCCGACTACACCCGTGAGCCTGGCATGCGCCAGTTCGAGCGGCTGTTGGCCAAGGCATTGCGCAAGGCGACCACGAAACTCGCCGACGGTGCTGACGCCTTGATCATCGACGAGCCCGATCTCGTTGGCTACCTTGGCCGTCCGCGCTTCACACCCGAGTCCGAGGAACGCACCGCGGTGCCCGGCGTGGCGACCGGTCTGGCCGTCACGGGCTTGGGCGGTGACGTGCTGTTCATCGAGGCGAACTCGAACTCCGGTGACGCAGGTCTGCAGTTGACGGGTCAGCTGGGTGACGTGATGAAGGAGTCGGCGCAGATCGCGCTGTCCTACGTCAAGGCGCACGCCGAGCAGTTGGGCGTCGACCGCGCGGAACTGGATCGTCAGATTCACGTGCACTTCCCGGCGGGCGCGGTGCCCAAGGACGGTCCGTCGGCGGGCGTCACGATGGTGACGGCGCTGGTGTCGATGGCCACCGGCCGCAAGGTTCGCGGTGACGTCGGGATGACCGGCGAGGTCACGCTGAACGGTCGGGTGCTCCCGATCGGCGGGGTGAAGCAGAAGTTGCTCGCCGCGCAGCGCAACGGCCTGAAGACGGTGTTCATCCCGGCTCGCAACGAGCCGGACCTGGACGACGTCCCGGCCGAAGTGCTTGCGGCGCTGGATGTCCGACCGATGACCGACGTGGCCGACATCGTCGCACAGGCACTTGAGCCGGTGGCGGACGCGGCGGAGGTCGCGGCCTGACCAATGGCACGCACAGCGGGGTCGACTACGGTCGGCCCCGCTGTCGTGTGCCGAACCGTCGGTGCAGTTGCTGCTTCGAGACGCCGAGGACGTTGCCGATCTCACTCCACGAGTACCCCGCGGCCCGAGCCGCCAGGACCGCTGCGTCGTACCGAGTGCGGGCGTCGGTGAGGGCGTCGCGGGCTGCGCCGAGTTCCACCCTGCAGCGGCCGTCGAGGAATTCGACCATGACCGGGTCGGGCTCCGCGGACTCCTCAACGAGGATCAGATCCTCGAGGTCGTCGAAGTCGTCCGGATCACCGGGATCGGAGGATCTGGCTGCGTCCAGGTCGATTCCGAATTCCTCGGCCGTGCGCCGGCGGATCTTCTCCATCTCGGGGTCGTTGACCCACCAGGGCGTCGGTGCCGTCACGAACGCAGTATGCGAGGGAGGTCTGACAGCATGGCCGGGTAGCACCCGCCAGCCCGACCCACCACCACCCCACACACCGTCACCAACCGTTGACGAACGTCATCAAATGATGACGCCCCCGACCGCGCCACACCCCCACACCCGCCACCCCGACCCACTCCAAGCCAAGGAGACGACCACGTGCCCAGACGCGGAGACCCGTTGCGCAAGCTCGGATTCCTCACCATCGGCCGATTCGACGAGAACGACCCCGGCCCGGGCATCGAGGAGACCCTCGAGGTAATCGAACGCGCCGAGGCGCTGGGCTTCGACAGCGTGTGGCTGCGTGACCGGCACCTCCAACCGGGCATCTCGAGCCCGGTGGCGATCATGGCCGCGGCCAGCCAACGCACTTCGCGCATCGAGCTGGGCACCGCCGTCATCCCCCTGGGCCTGGAGAACCCGTTTCGACTCGCCGAGGATCTCGCCACCGTCGACGTCCTCTCCGGTGGCCGCGTCAACCCCGGGGTCTCGGTCGGCACCCCGATGATGTACGACCACTACAAGGCCGCGCTCTACCCCGACACTCACGAGCTCGAGGACTTCTCCAAGGACCGTGTGCTGCGCCTGCTGCGTGCCCTTCGCGGTGAGCCCGTCAGTGACTTCGAGGGCGTCGTCGGCATCGAGCACTTCAGCCGCCGCGTGCAGCCACACTCCCCCGGACTCGCCGACCGGGTCTGGTACGGCGGCGGCCTCGAATCGGCGAAATGGGCTGGCACCCAGGGCGTCAACTATCTGACGAGTTCGGTGGTCAGCACCGACGGAACCGAATCCCTGGACTTCGCCACCATCCAGGGCGAACAGATCGACGCCTACCGCGCAAACCATCCACGACCCGAGAGTGCGCGCGTGTCACAGGGATTGGTGATCATCCCCACCGACTCGGCCACCGACGACCAGACCCGGCGCTACCGCGAGTATGCGGCGAGCCGATTCGAACGCACGAAGACGCCCCAGGGCCCGAAGCACATGCTGTTCTCCCCCGACTACGTCGGCACGTCCGACGAATTGGCCGACCAACTCCACGAGCACGCCGGGTTCCAGCGCGCCGACGAGATGGCCGTCGCTCTCCCGTTCTCGTTCGAGGAGGCCGACTACCGCCAGATCGTCACCGATCTCGCAGAACGTCTCGGACCACGGCTGGGCTGGACGCCCAGCACGTGAGAACCTGGACGCGTGGCCTACGACGAAGACCTGGCGAACCGCGTTCGTGAGCTCGTCGGGGGCGCCGAGGAGCGACGGATGTTCGGCGGTCTGGCCTTCCTGGTCGGCGGCAACATGGCCGTCTGCGTCAGCGGTCAGGGCGGGCTGATGGTCCGCGTTCCCGCCGAGGAGACCGAGGCGCTACTCACCCGTGAGCACGTCGAGCCGATGGTGATGGCCGGACGGGAGACCCGCGGCTGGATCCGCGTCGCCACCGATGGTCTGACGACCACGCGCCAACTGCGCACCTGGGTGGAGCGCGGCACCCGCCACGCCGCCAGCTTGCCCGCCAAGTAACGCACCGCGACGCGGCTGCCTGAGCTGGCGTTCTGAACCCCCGCCGCCCCGATGGGCCACAATGGTCGGCGTTCCGTGGACGGCAACGTGCGAACCACCGAAGGGAATGCGTCGTGAGCGTCGAACCCGACGAACTGACCGGCACCAAGCAGGCCGTGCTCCTGGTTCTGATGGCCGAATCGCGGCCCGTGCGCAATCCCGAGTTGGCGACGCTGGGACCGGAACTGAAGAAGGTCGATCGCGACGAACTGGTCCGCAGGGGTCTGATCGAGGTGACCACCGAAAGCAGAACGATGGTGCTCGAGCTGACCGACAAGGGCTGGGCGACGTGCGCCAAGCTCATCGGCGCGCAGACGCCAGAACGCCCCTCGGGTCAGGGCAAGACCCTCTACACGCTGCTTCGGGCGTTGCGCCGCTACCTCGACCGGGCCGACCTGGCTCCCGGTGACGTCTTCGTCCCCCTCGACGAGGACGCGCCGGCTGATGAGCCGGACGCGATCGGCGATCAGATCGAGGCTAGGGTCCGCACCGCCTACGTGCGGCTCGCGGCGCACCACGGCGGCTGGGTGGACCTGGTGCGTCTGCGCGACGAACTGTCCGACGTGTCCAGGCACGACCTGGACGCCGCGCTGACCAAGATGTACCGCATCCCCGGCGTCAGCCTCATCCCCGAGGAGAACCAGAAGGTGCTCACCGACGCCGATCGGGCTGCCGCCGTGTCGATCGGTGCACAGGACAAGCACCTGATCGCGATCGAGTCGTGATGGATCCCAGGGAACGCGACGCCCTCAAGTCGCTACGGTTGTCCTTCGCGCCGTCGGCCGACGACCTGTGGAACGCCCAGGGCGCCTTCCACGTCCCCGGCGTGCACGACAAGGCCCTCGAACAGGTCATGGACGCCTTCGCCGACGCTGACCGTCATCCGGAGTCCAGCCCGCTGGGCGTGGTGGTCCGAGGCCAGGCGGGCTCGGGCAAGACCCACCTGCTGGGGCAGGTGCGCGAACGGGTCCAGGCCGGCGGCGGGTTCTTCTTCCTGCTGCAGCTTCTCGACGCGACGAGCTTCTGGGAGTCTGCTCGCAGCAGCATCCTCGAGAGCCTTGGCCGCCCCGGCGTCGACCGCGAGACTCAGCTCAAGCAGCTGTTGTGGCAGCTGGCGTCGGTGGCGCACGTGTCTCGCGCCGACCGTCGTGCGATCGCCGGTGAGGACGAACTGACGCCTGAAGTCCTGGCGTCCTTCGTCAACGCACTGCACCGGGTGGAGCCGCAGACCGTTCGACCCGCCCATCACACGCTGCGCGCGCTGGTGCTACTCGGTGCGACGGACCTCGGCGTGCAGGACGTCGGACAGGCCTATCTGAACTCCGCCGAGGACGTCGACGACACCGGCCGCAGGACCTGGGGCATCGGGGTGTCGACGCTGACGCCACAGGAATGCGTTCGCGACATCTCGCGCCTCGTCGCGCTCGCCGGACCCGCCGTCATGGCGATCGACCAGATCGACACCCTGCTGGCGCAATCGGCCACGTCGACCACGGGGCGCGACGACGGCGTGACGGACAACCGCGACCTCGAACACGTCGCCCACGGACTGATGTCGGTCCGGGAGACGATGCGGCGCACCGCGGAGGTCGTGGCCTGCCTCCCGTCGGTGTGGGAGTCGATCCGATCCAGGGCGACGGCCACCGTGGGTGACCGGTTCCGGGTGACGACGACTCTGGAGGGCTTGCCGAGCGCCGACGTCGGACGGGCGATCCTGGAACGCCGCTTCACCGCGAGCTACCGGGAGGTCGACTTCACCCCGCCGTACCCGAGCTGGCCGATCCTGCCGTCGGCATTCGACGACGCGCCGGAGTACACCCCGCGCCGACTGCTGCAGCGGGTCGACGCTCACGTGCGGGCGTGCCTGGACAACGACGTGGTGGAGGAGCTGACACACCTCGCCGACACCATCGACACCAGCTCCCGGCAGACAGGCGAAGCACCCTCGGAGACAACCGATCTGGATCGCCGGTTCGCCGATTACCGTCGTCGAGCGGTGGGTGCGGCGGCACTGGACCCCGAGGGCGAGGACACCACGGTGCCCAGCCTGCTGTCCGCGGTGCTGGACGCATGGATCGTCGAGCGCGGTGACGTCGAGCAGACATTCTCCCTCGACCCGCCGCCCGGCAAGCAGGTCCGGTTGCACAGCCGGTTGAGGGAGCGCCTCGACGCCGCGACCGACGACGAGCGCCACTGGGCCTTCCGGGCCATCGCCAGCACGCATCCGATCTCGGTGCAGAACCGCATCAAGAATGCCTGTGTGGCAGCGGGTTTCGGCTCCAACGCCGACCGGCGTCAGCTGTTCCTGTTGAGAAACGATCCATGGCCCAGCGGCACGAAGACCGCGCAGACGGTCGCCGACTTCGAAGCCGCAGGCGGGCGCACGCTCACGCTGTCCGAGGACGACCTGCGCACCGCATCAGCGCTGCGGGACTTGGTCGACGACAACCACCCCGATCTGGTCGGCTGGCTGGTGTCCCGCAGACCGGCGCACGGGGTGACGTTCCTCCGCGAGGCGCTCGGCGACGATGCGGGACCGCTCCCGCCCAACATGCCCGAGGTGGTCGACCAGCCCGAGGACGAGCCTGCGCCGGACATCGAACCGTGGGCCAAGCGTTCGAAGAGTCTGAAGCGCGAGCCCCTTCGAGACGAGCCGACGACGGCGATCCCGTTGGGCGTCGACGACGCCTCGGGTGACGCGCTCGACGTGGAGCTGTTGGCATTGCGCAAGCACACCGCGATCTTCGCCGGCTCCGGATCCGGCAAGACGGTGCTCATCCGCCGGATCGTCGAGGAGTGCGCGCTGCGCGGCGTCTCGTCGATCGTGTTGGACCCCAACAACGACCTGGCGCGGCTGGGCGCACCGTGGCCGGAGCCGCCGAGCGGCTGGCGGCCGTCCGACACGCCCCGGGCCGCCGACTACCTGGCCAACACCGAGGTGGTGGTGTGGACGCCGGGTCGCGGTGGCGGCAGACCGCTGTCGTTTCAGCCGCTACCCGACTTCGCCAGCGTCGTCGACGACCGCGACGAGTACGAGGTGGCCGTCGAATCCGCCTTCGCCGCACTGGAACCGCGCGCACTCATCACCGGCAACACCCCCAAGGCCAACTCCCGGCGCGCGGTCCTGCGGCAGTCCCTGCAGTGGTACGGCCGGCGGCCGTCGACGTCACTGGAGGGTTTCCTCGACGTCTTGGCATCGAACAGATCGGGCTGGCGGTCGCGCAAATGGACGAAGTCACCCAGCAGAACGCGGCGCTCGTCGAACAGGCGGCTGCGGCCGCGTCGTCGCTAGACGAGCAGGCGGCGCGCCTGCGGGCCGCCGTATCGGTCTTCCGGCTCGCTGCGTGACGGCTTCGTGCCGCTCACTGCCCGCCAGCGCATCACCCCCGCCGCCTTCACGCCACGCCGGCACACGCCCGGCGTGCGCGCCGACATGCCGGTGATGTGCCGGTGACGGACGCGTCGCCGCCTGGCGGCGCGGTTTCTGACGGCTGCACTGGCCAGGTTTCCGGGCAGCCCCGTCATCCTTCCGCCTTCCCCCAAAGCCGTTCCGATCGAGCGGCATTCTTCTGAACTTTCCCGCGCGGCGCACCGTCGCGATCCCCATCGCCGACGCCCGTGCGGGCGGCGATCTGTCGCGACGCACCGCTCGTTTCGGCCGTCGTCGGCAGGCGCGCACGCATTCGACACAAACGTGTGGTTTGCGCGAGCCAAACGCGCGCCGGATGCCGAACGGGCAATTTTGTCGGCGCAATCTGCGGCGGCTGCGGCCTTACGATTTCCTGCATCGACACGGGTTCGGCAGCCGCCGCGACACGCCGCCGGGCACACGGCGACACGTGCGCGCACGCAGCTAATCATGCTGCGCAGGCCACCCAAAACGGTCGATTCGTATCGTGCGGGGCGCCCGAATCGCGACAAACCGCATTTTGGCGATGCTTAAATGAATTGCATGTGTACGACGTCGCGCCCGCCACCAGCAAGCGGGCGCGGCGGGACTGAACAACCACGCTGGACCCTTGGACCTACTTCCCACAGTCAGGAGCAGTTCGGATGAGCGACGATATCGACAATGGCGGCAAGGGCGGCATCACGCGCCGCGACATGATGAAGGTCATGGCGGCGGGCGGCATGATGGCCGCCGGCGCCGGCGGACTGCTGATGACCCCCGGCGCTGCATTCGCCGCGCCCGCGCCGAAGCGTGGCGGCAAGATCCGGGTCGCGAACGAAGCCGGCTCGACGGCCGATACGCTCGACCCGGCCAAGGGCTCGACGGGCGCGGACTACACGCGCTTCTTCATGTTCTACAGCGGCCTCACGCAGCTCGACGCGAGCCTCACGCCGCAGATGAACCTCGCCGAATCGCTGCAGACGACCGATGCGAAGACGTGGATCATCAAGCTGCGCAAGGGCGTCACGTTCCACGACGGCAAGCCGGTCGGCCCGGCCGACGTGGTGTTCTCGCTGATGCGCCACAAGAACGCGGCCACCGCGTCGAAGGTCAAGACGCTTGCCGAACAGTTCGCGGACGCGAAGGCGAGCGGCCCGGACGAAGTCACGCTCACGCTCACCAGCGCGAACGCGGACCTGCCGGTGATCCTCGCGACGCCGCAGCTCGTGATCGTCAAGGACGGCACGACCGACTTCTCGACCGGCATCGGCTGCGGCCCGTACAAGCTGAAGTCGTTCAAGCCGGGCGTGTCGACCATCGGCGTGCGCAACGACAGCTACTTCAAGCCGGGCAAGCCGTATCTCGACGAGATCGAGCTGATCGGCATCAGCGACAGCGCCGCGCGCCTGAACGCGCTGCTGTCGGGCGACGTGCACCTGATCAACGCGATCGACCCGCGCTCGACGCAGCGGGTCTCGTCGACGCCGGGCTACGCGCTGAAGGAGACCAAGTCGGGCCTCTATACCGACCTGATCATGCGCAGCGACAACCCGATCGTCTCGAGTCCCGATTTCGTCGAAGGGATGAAGTACCTGTTCGATCGCGAGCAGCTGCGCACGTCGGTGTTCCGCGGCTACTCGGTGATCGGCAACGACCAGCCGATTCCGCCGGGGCACCGCTACTTCAACGCGTCGCTGCCGCAGCGGGCGCACGATCCGGACAAGGCGAAGTTCCTGCTCCAGAAGGCGGGCGCGCTCGGCGCGACGTTGCCGCCGATCTATGCGACGTCCGACGCGAACGGGTCGATCGAGATGGCCGTGCTGCTGCAGCAGGCCGGCCAGAAGATCGGGCTGAA
>NZ_JBEXUA010000023.1:0-43122 GCF_040614235.1 Mycobacterium sp. NPDC006124
GCCCGGTCCCATCCCGAACCCGGAAGCTAAGCCTACCAGCGCCAATGATACTGCCCCATCGGGTGGAAAAGTAGGACACCGCCGAACACCCATTAGGAATTACCCCCCACGTTCGCGTGGGGGGTAATTCTCTTTTCGCGACCATGCCATTCCATTTGGCATTCTTCGCGCATCGGGAAATGTCGCCGTATCCTCTTGCGGTACGGCGAATAGAACAGGGAAGGCAGACGTGGCTCAGGACACGCAACGCGGAGGCGACGACAAACGGCCTCGGCGTACTCCCAGCGGCGGCGCACCCAGGCACGGGTCGACCGACTCCCGTCGAGGCTCGGCAACCGGTTCCGGATTCGGCGACCGTCGAGGCGCCCCCCGCACCGGCGGTCCCGACCGTCCGCGGCGGCCGGCGTCGGCCACGGAGGATCCGCGCTCCGACAAGGACGCACCCCCCATCCCACCCGACGTCGAGGCCAAGCAACTCGCGCCCGACGTCCGCGGTGAATTGATGACCCTGGACAAGGCCACCGCCGACTACGTCGCCAAGCATCTCGTGGCCGCCGGTGACCTCCTCGACGAAGACCCCGAGCTTGCGTTGAAACACGCACAGGCGGCGCGGACCCGATCGGGCCGCATCGCCGCGGTCCGCGAAGCCGTCGGCATCGCGGCCTATCACTGCGGGGACTGGGCCCAAGCGCTCTCGGAGTTCCGGACCGCGCGGCGCATGGGCAGCAAGTCTCCTCTGCTGGCGCTGATCGCCGACTGCGAGCGCGGCGTCGGCCGACCGCAACGCGCCATCGACCTTTCGCACACCCCGGAGGCCGAAGAGCTCACCGGCGACGACGCCGACGAGCTGCGTATCGTCGTCGCCGGCGCCCGCTCGGACCTTGGCCAGCACGAGCAGGCCCTCGCGGTGCTGTCGTCACCTCCGCTGGATCCGGAGCGTACGGGTCTGACGGCAACCAGACTCTTCTACGCCTACGCCGACACCCTGTTGGCGCTCGGCCGCAACGACGAAGCGCTGCAGTGGTTCATCCACGCCGAGGCTGCGGACGTCGAGGGCGTCACCGACGCCGACGAGAGAATTACGGAGCTCAGCTGACGTGACGACACTTGCCCAGCACCACGATTGTCTACTGCTGGATCTGGATGGCACCGTCTTCCGCGGACAGCAACCCACCGACGGTTCCGTCGAGACGCTCAGTGGCATCGAACCCCGCACCCTCTTCGTCACCAACAACGCCTCCCGGGGTCCCGACGAGGTCGCCAAGAACCTGGTGGCGATGGGTTTCGCGGCCAAGGCCGACGACGTCGTCACCAGCGCGCAGAGTGCGGCGCGTTTGCTCGCGACCCAAATGTCCACGGGGGACAAGGTTCTCGTCATCGGCACCGAGTCCTTGGCCGAAGAGGTTCGCAAGGTCGGCCTCGAACCCGTCCGGAAGTTCGCCGACGAACCCGCCGCGGTGGTGCAGGGCCATTCCCCCCAGACGGGGTGGGCCGACCTGGCCGAGGGGGCGCTGGCGATCCGCGCCGGCGCGCTATGGGTGGCGGCCAACGTCGACCGGACCCTGCCCTCGGAACAGGGACTGTTGCCCGGCAACGGGTCGATGGTCGCGGCGCTCGAGACCGCGACCGACCAACGACCCCAGGTGGCGGGCAAGCCCCAGCCGCCGCTGCTGCTCGACGCGCTCGCCCGTGGCGACTTCGAACGTCCGTTGGTGATCGGCGACCGACTGGACACCGACATCGCCGGCGCCAACGCCGCCGGGCTGCCCAGCATGCTGGTGTTGACGGGCGTCAGCTCGGTCACCGACATGATCTACGCCGACGCCGCCGAACGCCCCAACTACCTGGCGGCGGACCTGCGTTCGCTCAATGCCGACAGCGGCACGCTGCGGGTCGCCCCGCACCCGTCGTGGCGCGTCGAGGTTGGTCCGCAGGACGTGACCGTCTACTGGACCGGCCGTGACGCGGAGGACCCGTTGAGCATCGTGCGCGCGGTGGCCAGCACCGTCTGGGGCTCGAGCGTCGACGGCGTCCGGTTCGCCATCCTCGGTGGCGACCACACGGCTCACGAGGCGCTGGAGCGCTGCTCGCTGGCGGGGCCGTCCGATCAGCTAGCGTGAACGCCGAGATGACGACCGATCCCGATCAGATCCGAGCCAGGGTCGAGGCCCTACTCGCCGAGCTTCCCGATCCTGCTGCCGACGACTCCGAACACGTCGATGTCGAGGGCATCGCGGCACGCCTGGAAGAGGCTCACGACCTGCTGGTCCGGGCGCTGGAATCCGTCGAGAGGTAAGCATCAGGTGACTCGGCGCGCTCGCGTTGATGCCGAGCTGGTCCGGCGTGGCCTCGCCCGGTCCCGCCAGCAGGCGGCGGAGATGATCGACGCTGGTCGGGTGCGCATCGACGGCATGCCCGCCGCAAAACCCGCGACCGCCGTCACCGTCGACGCGAAGCTCACCGTCACCGGGGCCGACGAACGCACTTGGGTCTCGCGGGGCGCCCACAAACTCATCGGCGCCCTGGACGCCTTCGACGTCACGGTGGCCGGCCGGCGATGCTTGGACGCCGGCGCGTCGACCGGCGGCTTCACCCAGGTGCTCCTGGATCGGGGCGCCGCCGAAGTGGTGGCCGCCGACGTCGGCTACGGCCAGCTCGCGTGGTCGTTGCGCTCCGATGACCGCGTGGTGGTGATGGAGCGGACCAACGTCCGCGCGCTCACCGCCGAGGCCATCGGTGGGCCGGTCGACCTGATCGTCGCGGACCTGTCGTTCATTTCCCTGGCGACGGTGCTGCCCGCGCTGGTGTCCTGCGCGTCGGACGACGCCGATATCGTTCCCATGGTGAAGCCACAGTTCGAGGTCGGCAAGGCGCGGGTAGGGCCTGGCGGTGTCGTGTCGGATCCCGAGGTCAGGGCCGACGCGGTCCGCTCAGTCGCGCAACGGGCGGCCGAACTCGGGTGGCATGCCGTCGACGTCACGTCCAGCCCGCTGCCCGGACCGTCGGGCAACGTCGAATTCTTCCTGCGCCTTCGCGCGCAGACCGACCGCCCACTCCTGGGCGAGTACCTGGAGCACGCCGTACGTCGAGCGATCGAAGAAGGGCCACAATGACCGGCGAACGCCAGGTGCTGCTCGTCGTCCACACCGGCCGCGACGAGGCCACTGAGACCGCTCGTCGAGTGGAGAAGGTGCTCAGCGAGAACGGGATTGGGCTCCGCGTGCTCGCCGCCGAGCAAGTGGACCACCAGCCGTTGCACAGCGCGGCGGAGATCAAGGACGCCATCGGCCCCGAGATCCAGGTCGTCGACGCCGACGAGCGCGCGGCCGAGGGATGCGAGATGGTGCTCGTGCTCGGCGGTGACGGCACGTTCCTACGGGCGGCCGAACTCGCCCGCAACGTCGAGATCCCGGTGCTCGGGGTCAACCTCGGTCGCATCGGCTTCCTCGCCGAGGCCGAGGCCGGCGCCATCGACACCGTGCTGGAGCAGGTGATCACGCGCAACTACAGCGTCGAGGATCGCATGACCCTCGACATCGTCGTGCGCGTGGACGGCCAGATCAAGCAGCGAGGCTGGGCCCTCAACGAGGCCAGCCTCGAGAAGGGGCCCCGGTTGGGCGTTCTCGGCGTCGTGCTCGAGGTCGACGGCCGGCCCGTCTCGACCTTCGGCTGCGACGGCGTGCTGGTGTCCACTCCGACCGGGTCGACCGCCTATGCGTTCTCCGCCGGTGGCCCCATCCTGTGGCCCGACCTCGAGTCGATCCTGGTGGTGCCCAACAACGCGCACGCCCTGTTCGCCCGGCCCATGGTCACCAGTCCGAACGCGTCGATCGCCATCGAGGTCGAGGCCAGCGGATACGACGCCGTGGTCTTCTGCGACGGCCGACGCAAGATGGAGGTGCCCGCTGGCGGACGTCTCGAGGTCACGCGGTGCGGCACCCCGCTGAAGTGGATCCGGTTGGACAGCGCACCCTTCACCGACCGACTGGTACGCAAGTTCCAATTGCCGGTCGCCGGCTGGCGGGGGCACAGTGCTCGCTGAGATCAGGATCACCGAACTCGGAGCCATCAGGGCCGCCACCGCCGAATTCGACCGCGGGCTCACGGTGTTGACGGGCGAGACCGGAGCCGGCAAGACCATGGTCGTCACGGGTCTGCATCTGCTGGGCGGCGCCCGGGCCGACGCCAGCCGCGTGCGGACCGGGTCCGAACGCGCGGTGGTGGAAGGCCGGTTCACGACCACCGAACTCGAGGGCACGGTCGCCGAGCGGATCGACGAGATCCTGGACTCCTCCGGTGCCGACCGCGACGACGACGGCAGCGTCATCGCCGCCCGCTCGGTCAGCCGCGACGGCCCGTCGCGCGCCTATCTCGGCGGACGCAGCGTGCCGGCCAAGTCCTTGAGCACCTTCACCACCGAACTCCTTGCGCTGCACGGCCAGAACGATCAGCTTCGACTCATGCGCTCCGACGAGCAGCGCACGGCGCTGGACCGGTTCGCCGACGTCGACGCACCGTTGGCGCGATACCGAACGCACCGTGAGGAGTGGCTGACCCTGCGCCGGGACGTGGCCGACCGCCGGCGGCGGGCGCGCGAGCTGGCGCTGGAGGCCGACCGATTGCAGTTCGGGCTCGGTGAGATCGACGCCGTCGCCCCACAGCTCGGTGAGGACGACGCGCTGGTTGCCGACATCCGCAGGCTCTCGGAGCTGGACGCGTTGCGCGACGCGGCGCAGGTCGCCCGCGTCGCGCTGTCCGGCGAGCTCGACGATCCCGCGCAGGGGTTCTCGGCGATCGACGGCATCGGTCAGGCCAAGTCGGCGTTGCAAGCCACCGACGACGCGGCCCTACGCGCCCTCGGTGACCGGCTCGGCGAAGCCCTCGCGGTCGTCGGCGACGTCTCCGGTGAGCTCGGCGACTATTTGGCCGAATTACCCAGCGACGCAAGCACTCTGGAGGGAAAGCTGGCCCGCCAGGGCGAGCTGCGCAATCTGACCCGCAAGTACGCCGCCGACGTCGACGGCGTGCTGGACTGGGCCGACGACGCGCGCAGCCGGCTGGCCCAGCTCGACGTGTCGGAGGAGGGTTTGGCGGTGCTGCAGCAGCGCGTCGACGCCCTCGAGACCAAGGTCGTGGCCGCGTCCGCCGAGGTCACCAAGGTCCGGACCAAGGCCGCCAAGGCAATGGCCAAGGCGGTGACGGCCGAGCTCGCCGGCCTGGCGATGTCGGGTGCGGGGTTCAGCATCGCGGTCAGCCCGCTGCTGGCCAGGAGCGACGACTCGGCGCCGCTGACACTGCCCACCGGAGAGGTGGTGCATGCCGGCCATGACGGCGTCGACGCCGTCGAGTTCGGCTTCATGCCGCATTCCGGCTCGGAGGCGCTGCCGCTGGCCAAGAGTGCCTCCGGCGGTGAGCTGTCGCGCGTCATGCTGGCCCTCGAGGTGGTGCTGGCCGCGTCGGCGGAGGGCACCACGATGGTGTTCGACGAAGTCGACGCGGGCGTCGGCGGCCGAGCCGCGGTGCAGATCGGCCGGCGGTTGGCGCGCCTGGCGCGCACCCACCAGGTGATCGTGGTGACCCATCTGCCGCAGGTGGCCGCGTATGCCGACGTTCACCTCGTCGTCGACAGTGGTTCCGGGAAGGGCAAGTCGAGCGAGGTGCGCCGCCTCGAGGACGAGGACCGGGTCGGTGAGCTGGCCCGCATGCTGGCCGGGCTGGGGGAGTCCGACAGCGGCCGCGCGCACGCACGCGAGCTGTTGGAGGGGGCGCAGAAGGAAGCGGCGGAGTCCTAGCGGCGAGACGCGATCGTGTTGCAGATGTGACGGAAAGAGACTTCTGAGGCTGGTGGTACGGCGCGCCTCCACCTCAACTTGAGGGTTCGCCGACAGAATCCCCCCATGAAGATGTCAGCGCTCCTCTCGCGTAATGCCGGCTCACGACCCGGTGTGACCGGCACGGCCCGCGTCGATCGCGACATCGACCGCCTGCTGCGACGTGTCGGCCCCGGTGACGTCGTCGTCATGGATGCCCTGGACCTCGACCGCATCACGGCCGACGCCCTCGTCGACGCCAACATCGCCGCGGTCGTCAACGCGTCGCCGTCGATCTCCGGCCGCTACCCCAACCTCGGTCCCGAGGTGTTGGTCGCCAACGGCGTCGTGCTGATCGACGAGGCGGGCCCGGAGATCTTCAAGAAGATCAAGGACGGCAGCAAGGTTCGCTTGCACAACGGCGGTGTCTACTCCGGTGACCGCCGCCTCGCGCTGGGCACCGAGCGCACCGACGAGGAAATCCACGACCTCATGCACGAGGCGAAGAGCGGTCTGGTCTCGCACCTCGAGGCGTTCGCGGGCAACACCATCGAGTTCATCCGCAGCGAGAGCCCGCTGCTGATCGACGGTATGGGGATCCCGGACATCGACGTCGACCTGCATCGCAGGCACGTCGTCATCGTCGCCGACGAGGCCGACGCGGCCGAGGATCTCAAGGCCCTCAAGCCGTTCATCAAGGAGTACCAACCGGTGCTCGTCGGCGTCGGCTCCGGTGCCGACGTGCTGCGTCGTGCGGGCCACCGGCCCGCCTTGATCGTCGGCGATCCCGAGGAGATGAGCGTCGAGGTGCTGCGGTCCGGCGCGCAGGTGGTGCTGCCCGCCGACGCCGACGGTCATGCCAAGGGCCTCGAGCGCATCCAGGACCTTGGCGTGGGAGCCATGACGTTCCCCGCTGCCGGGTCGGCCGCCGACCTCGCCATGCTGCTGTGCGACCACCACGGCGCGTCGCTGATCGTGACCGCCGGCCACAACGCCAGCATCGAGGAGTTCTTCGACCGCTCGCGACAGCAGAGCAATCCGTCGATGTTCCTGACTCGCCTCAAGGTCGGCGAAAAACTGGTCGACGCCAAGGCCGTCGCGACGCTCTACCGCAGCCGCGTGTCCGGCGGCGCCATCGCCCTGCTCGTGCTGGCCATGTTGATCGCCGTCATCGCCGCCCTCTGGGTGTCGCGCGCCGACACCGTCGTCATCGAATGGGTCACCCAGTACTGGAACCAGTTCTCCCTGTGGGTGCAGGGCCTGGTCACCTGACCCACCGGTCAGCCACTTCTCGGAGGTTTCGTGATTTCCCTGCGCTCACATGCCATTTCGCTGGCGGCGGTCTTCCTTGCCTTGGCGATCGGTGTGGCTCTGGGGTCGGGTTTGTTGTCCAACACGCTGCTGGCCGGCCTCAAGGACGACAAGGCCCAGATGCAGAACCAAATCAACGGGCTCACCGACGAGAAGAACGTGCTCAACGAAAAACTGAGTGCGGCAAACGACTTCGACGCTCAAATGTCGCCACGGATCATCCGTGACGCGTTGAAGGGCAAGTCGGTGATGATGTTCCGGACTCCCGACGCCGTCGACGACGACGTCACCGCCCTCTCACGCCTGATCGGGGAGGCCGGCGGCGTGGTCAGCGGGACGATCGGCCTGACCCAGGAGTTCGTGGACGCCAACTCCTCGGAGAAACTGCTGTCGGTGGTCAACTCGCCCATCGTGCCCGCCGGCCGCCAGCTGAGCACCACCTCGGTCGACCAGGGCTCGCAGGCGGGCGACCTGCTTGGGATCGCATTGCTCAACGGGAAGGACCCGGCCGCCGCGGCCGTCGACGACGCGCAGCGCGACGCGGTGTTGACCGCGCTCCGCGACACCGGCTTCCTCACCTACGGCACCGAGCGCATCGGGTCCGCCGACACGGCCCTGATCGTCACCGGGGGCGGGCTGGCCGACGACGCGGGCAACCAGGGCTCGACCGTCGCGCGCTTCGCCGCAGGTCTGGCGCCCCACGGCGTCGGCACCCTGGTCGCCGGACGCGACGGCTCGGCGATCGGAACGGGCGCCGTCTCGGTGGTCCGGTCCGACACCAGCCTCGCCAGTGCCGTCGCCACGGTCGACGACGTCGAGCGGTCCTCGGGCCGCATCACCGCGGTGCTGGGCCTGCAGGAGATGGTCGGCGGCGGCCGGCCCGGGCAGTACGGCATCGGTCGTGGCGCGTCGTCGGTGACCCTGGCCCAGTAACACCCGGCGGTCGGTGGCGGCGCGTCAGACGCCACGCGTCGCCGTCGGTGTTAGGGTGAGTTTCCGTGGGTCGGCAGGCCCCAAGCCACTCGCCACGGAGGTCGCCACTTGCTCAGCCGAACGAATTCGTTACGTAGGCACCCACAGACCACGACCAAGCATCTGTTCGTCAGTGGCGGGGTCGCGTCATCGCTCGGCAAGGGTCTCACCGCCAGCAGCCTCGGTCAGTTGCTCACCGCACGTGGCATCCAGGTGACGATGCAAAAGCTCGATCCGTACCTCAACGTCGACCCGGGCACCATGAACCCGTTCCAGCACGGCGAGGTCTTCGTCACCGAGGACGGCGCCGAGACCGACCTGGACGTCGGTCACTACGAGCGCTTCCTGGACCGCAATCTGTCGGGATCGGCGAATGTGACCACCGGCCAGGTGTATTCGACGGTGATCGCGAAGGAACGCCGCGGTGAATACCTCGGCGACACCGTGCAGGTCATCCCGCACATCACCGACGAGATCAAGCGCCGCATCCTGGCGATGGCCGAGCCCGACGAGGACGGCGACCGTCCCGACGTCGTCATCACCGAGATCGGCGGCACCGTCGGCGACATCGAGTCCCTGCCGTTCCTGGAGGCCGCCCGTCAGGTCCGCCACGAGGTGGGCCGCGAGAACGTGTTCTTCCTGCACGTGTCGCTGGTGCCCTACCTCGCGCCCTCCGGCGAGCTGAAGACCAAGCCGACGCAACACTCCGTGGCGGCACTGCGCAGCATTGGCATCAGCCCCGACGCCCTGATCCTGCGCTGTGACCGGGACGTGCCCGAGCCGCTGAAGAACAAGATCGCGCTGATGTGCGACGTCGACGTGGACGGTGTGATCTCGACCCCCGACGCGCCGTCGATCTACGACATCCCCAAGGTGCTGCACCGCGAGGAACTCGACGCCTACGTGGTGCGCCGGCTCAACCTCCCCTTCCGCGACGTCGACTGGACCGAGTGGGACGACCTGCTGCGCCGCGTGCACGAGCCCCAGGAGACCGTGCGAATCGCGTTGGTGGGCAAGTACATCGATCTGTCCGATGCCTACCTGTCGGTGGCCGAGGCGCTTCGTGCCGGCGGCTTCCGGCACCACGCCAAGGTCGAGATCCAGTGGGTTGCCTCCGACGACTGCGAGACCGATCCCCGTGCGGCGCTGGCGCTGGGCGACGTCCACGGGGTGCTGATCCCCGGAGGGTTCGGCATCCGCGGCATCGAGGGCAAGCTCGGAGCGATCAAGTTCGCGCGCAAGCACGGCATCCCGGTGCTCGGACTGTGCCTGGGCTTGCAGTGCATCGTCATCGAAGCGGCCCGGTCCGTCGGCATCGACGACGCCAACTCCGCGGAGTTCGACCCAGAGACACCCGATCCGGTGGTCTCCACCATGGCCGACCAGCAAGACATCGTGGCGGGGGAGGCCGACCTCGGCGGCACCATGCGCCTCGGTGCCTATCCCGCGGTGCTGGAGGAGGATTCGATCGTGGCCCGCGCGTATGAGTCGACGAAGGTCTCCGAGCGCCACCGGCACCGCTACGAGGTCAACAACGCCTACCGCGACCGCATCGCCGAGAGCGGTCTGCGGTTCTCGGGCACCTCACCCGACGGTCACCTCGTCGAGTTCGTCGAATACGCCCCGGCCGTGCACCCGTTCATCGTCGGCACCCAGGCCCATCCTGAGCTGAAGAGCCGGCCCACCCGCCCGCATCCGCTGTTCGTGGCCTTCGTCGGCGCGGCCTTGGAGTACAAGGCCGCCGAACGTCTGCCGGTAGAGCTCGCGACCCAACGGGCCAACGGCGCCGAGCTGTCAGAGCACGCACACCGTGGCTGACCACGAGTTCACCACCGTCGAGTCCGAGACGCTCTATGTCGGGAAGATCTTCGCGCTGCGCGCCGACGAGGTGGCCATGCCCGGCGGCCGGACGGCGCGCCGCGAGGTCGTCGAACACTACGGCGCCGTCGGCATCGTCGCGCTCGACGAGAACGGCAACGTCGCACTCATCCACCAGTACCGGCATCCGGTGGGGCGACGGTTGTGGGAGCTGCCGGCCGGACTCCTCGACGTCGGCGGTGAGGCGCCGCATCTGAGCGCCGCCCGGGAACTCGAGGAGGAGGCCGGGCTGGCCGCCACCGAGTGGACCGTCCTGGTCGACGTCATCTCGGCGGCGGGCTTCAGCGACGAATCCGTCCGCATCTATCTCGCGACGGGTCTGACCGACGTCGGCCGGCCCGAGGCCCACGACGAGGAGGCCGACCTCGAATTGCAGTGGTTCCCGCTGACCGAGGCCGTCGACATGGTGCTGACCGGCACCGTCGTCAATTCCCTTGCCGTGGCGGGCATCCTGGCCGCCAGCACCGTCGACCGCGACGGCCGCCGGCCGCGCTCCGTCGATGCTCCGTGGCGCGACAAGCCGACCAGGTTCGCCGCCCGGCAGGCCAACGGGTGACCACCGCCGTTGGTGCCCTCGACGGCCAACTCCAGGGGTACCTGGACCACCTGACCATCGAACGCGGAGTGGCCGCCAACACGCTGAGCTCGTACCGGCGAGACCTGCGGCGCTACCTGGCCCACCTGGCCGCCCGAAACATCGACGACGTCGCCGACGTCACCGAGGAGCACGTCACCGACTTCCTGGTGTCCCTGCGCGTCGGCGACGAGGACCTGGGCACCACGCCGCTGTCGGCGGTGTCGGCGGCGCGCACCCTCATCGCGGTCCGCGGATTCCACCGGTTCGCCACCGCCGAGGGATTGACCGCCGCCGACGTCGCCCGTGCCGTCAAGCCTCCGACACCCACCCGACGCCTGCCCAAGAGCATCAGCGTCGACGACGTCGTGGCGCTGCTCGAGGGTGCGGGGGGTGACGGTGAGACCGACGGTCCGCTGTCGTTGCGCAACCGCGCCCTGCTCGAGGTGCTGTACTCCACCGGCGCGCGGATCTCCGAGGCCGTCGGTCTCGACGTAGACGACATCGACGTGCAGTCGCGGTCGGTGCTGCTGCGCGGCAAGGGCGGCAAGCAACGGCTGGTGCCCATCGGCCGACCAGCGGTCAGCGCACTGGACGCCTACCTGGTCCGCGGTCGCCCCGAACTGGCCCGCCGCGGCAAGGGTGCCGCGGGCGCCATCTTCCTCAACGCTCGCGGCGGCCGCCTGTCTCGGCAGAGCGCCTGGCAGGTGCTGCAGGACGCCGCCGAACGGGCCGGCATCTCCGCGTCGGTGTCACCGCACACGCTGCGGCACTCGTTCGCCACGCATCTGCTCGAGGGTGGTGCCGACGTGCGCGTGGTGCAGGAGCTGCTCGGCCACGCCTCGGTCACCACCACACAGATCTACACGCTCGTCACGGTGTCGGCGCTGCGGGAGGTCTGGGCCGGTGCGCACCCTCGAGCGCGCTGACCGTGACCGCACCCGAGAACTCCGTCGTCGTCGTGGGCGCCGGCACCGCGGGCCTCGCGGCCGCCCTGTGCCTGAGCGATCTGTCGATCCCCTCGGTGGTACTCGAACGCGGCGACGCGGTCGGGGCGGCGTGGCGGTCGCGATACGACGCGTTGCGGCTCAACACCGGCCGCCGGTACTCGCATCTGCCAAAGCGGCCCTACGCCAAGGGAACTCCGCTGTATCCGACCCGCGACCAGGTCGTCGCCCACCTCGAGGCGCACGCCGGGGAACGCGGCATCGAGATGCGGCTCGACACCCCCGTCGAACGGATCGTCCGCCGCAAGCCCAGCGGCTGGGGCGTGCTCACCCCCGACGGCATCGTCGGCACCGCGCACGTCGTGGTCGCGACCGGCTACCTCCGCAGCCCGGTCCTGCCGGACTGGCCGGGGTCCGCGTCGTTCCCCGGAGCGGTGCTGCACTCGTCGACCTACCGCAATCCCGGGCCGTTCCTGGGCAAGCGCGTCGTGGTGGTGGGCGGCGGTTCGTCGGGGCTGGAGATCGCGCACGACCTCGCCGCCGGGGGCGCGGCCAAGGTGTGGCTTTCCATCCGCACCCCACCGAACCTGCTGCCGCGACGAGGGCCGGGCGGTCGGTCCAACGACCTGGTCTCCCGACCGCTCTACCACCTGCCGCCCCGACTGGCCGACGCGCTGGCGCGGCGCGCGCGGTTGGGCGCCTTCGGCGACCTGGGCGACGTCGGCCTGCCAATCCCGGCCGAGGGACCGTTCAGCCGCGCCCACCGCCTCGACGCCTCGCCGACGGTCGTGGACGCGGAGGTGGTCGAGGCCATCCGTGACGGCGCCGTCGAGGTCGTCGCCGCGGTCACCGCGTTCGACGGGCCGTCGGTGGTGCTGACCGACCGCACCCGCCTCGACGCCGACGTGGTGGTCGCGGCCACCGGCTATCGACCGGGGCTGGAGTCGCTCGTCGGCCAGCTCGGGGTGCTCACCGACGCCGGCAGGCCCAGGGTTGGCGGCGACGTCGCGGCCGAGCCGGGGTTGTGGTTCCTCGGAATGTGGTCGCGGCCCTCGTTGATCGGGTACACGTCAACGCAGGCGGAGCGAATGGCGGCGAGGATCGCCAGAGCCGTCGCCGAGTCGAACCGCGTCAAGCGGAACAAGCTCTTCTAGCCGGCCGCGCGGGTCTGGCGTACGCAGCGTTCCCATCCCGTTAAACTCCAAGCGATGTTCGCCAAGCCCGAAGGATGCCTGACCGGCGGCGGTCCCGAGTGACCGACGACGCTGGTACCGCCGACGGCCCAGGCGCCTCGGACGCGGCAGGCGGCTCCGACGCGGTCGGCCTCACGGGCCGCCCACCCCGGCCCATCCCCGAGCCCAAGCCGCGAAGCGTGCACGGCCCGGCCAAGGTCATCGCGATGTGCAACCAGAAGGGCGGCGTCGGCAAGACGACCTCGACCATCAATCTCGGTGCCAGCCTCGCCGAGTACGGCCGCCGGGTGTTGCTCGTCGACCTCGACCCGCAGGGCGCGCTGTCGGCCGGCCTCGGAGTGCCGCACTACGAACTCGACCACACCGTGCACAACCTGCTGATCGAGCCGCGGGTGTCGGTGGAGGACGTGCTGATCAAGACCCGCGTCAAGGGTCTGGACCTGCTGCCCAGCAACATCGACCTCTCCGCGGCGGAGATTCAGCTGGTCAACGAGGTGGGGCGGGAGCATTCGCTGTCGCGGGCCCTGCACCCGGTGCTGGACCGCTACGACTACGTGCTGATCGACTGCCAGCCGTCACTGGGCCTGCTGACGGTCAACGGTCTGGCCTGCGCGGACAGCGTCATCATCCCCACCGAGTGCGAGTACTTCTCGCTGCGCGGGCTGGCGTTGCTCACCGACACCGTGACCAAGGTCAAGGAACGACTCAACCCGAAGCTCGACATCGGCGGGATCCTGATCACCCGCTACGACCCGCGCACCGTCAACTCGCGCGAGGTGATGGCGCGGGTCCTGCAACAGTTCGGCGATCTGGTGTTCGACACCGTCATCACCAGGACCGTCCGCTTCCCCGAGACCAGCGTCGCCGGCGAGCCCATCACCAGCTGGGCGCCCAAATCGACTGGTGCACAAGCCTATCGGTCGCTGGCGCGTGAGGTCGTCGACCGGTTCGGCGCGTGAGCTCGCCGGTTCCGCAGGAGTCGTCGAAGGCGGGCTTTCAGGTCCGGCTGACCAACTTCGAGGGACCGTTCGACCTGCTGCTGCAGCTGATCTTCGCCCACCGGATGGACGTGACCGAAGTCGCGCTGCACCGGGTGACCGACGACTTCATCGCCTACACCAAGCACATCGGTCGCCAGATGGAACTCGACGAGACCACGGCATTCCTCGTGATTGCCGCCACCCTCCTGGACCTCAAGGCGGCCCGGTTGCTGCCCGCCGGCGAGGTGCAGGACGAGGAGGATCTGGCGCTGCTCGAGGTTCGCGACCTGCTGTTCGCCCGGCTGCTGCAGTACCGCGCGTTCAAGCACGTGGCGGTGATGTTCGGCGAACTCGAGGCCGCCGCGCTGCGAAGCTACCCGCGCTCGGTGTCACTCGAAGACCAGTACTCGGACCTGTTACCCGAGGTCATGCTGGGTGTGGACGCCGACAGCTTCGCACAGATCGCCGCGACGGCGTTCACGCCGCGGCCCGTCCCGACGGTCGGCCTGAGCCACCTGCACGTCCAGGGGGTGTCGGTGCCCGAGCAGGCGCGGCTGTTGCTGGGGATGCTCGAAGACCGCGGAATCGGCGAATGGGCGTCGTTCTCGGACCTGGTCGCCGACTGCGAGGCGACCATCGAAATCGTTGGCCGGTTCATGGCGCTGTTGGAGTTGTTCCGGGCCAACGCGGTAACATTCGACCAGCCAGAACCGCTTGGAGTGCTGCAGGTTTCGTGGACCGGGGATCGCCCGACCAGCGAATACCTGGCGACGGCGGTGGAAGAGTGAGAAAACGTAGATGACCGACGACCACCCCGAAGCCGACCATGCCTCCGATCTGGGGGTCGACCTCGCGCTGGAACCCGCGCTGGAGGACGACCAACTCGGCGCCGTCTTGGAGGCGCTGCTGCTGGTCGTCGATGCACCCGTGACCGTCGATGCCCTGTCCACCGCGGTCGACCAGCCAGCGCACCGGGTGGCGGCCACGCTGCGCGTGATGGCCGACGAGCTCACCGCCCGCGAGAGCGGCATCGACCTGCGCGAGGCCGGCGGCGGGTGGCGGATGTACACCCGGGCGCAGTACGCGCCGTACGTCGAGCGACTCCTGCTCGACGGCACCCGCTCGAAGCTGACCCGCGCTGCGCTGGAGACGCTGGCCGTGGTGGCCTACCGGCAGCCGGTGAGCCGCGTGCGGGTGAGCGCCGTGCGTGGCGTCAACTGCGACGCGGTGATGCGCACGCTGCTGGCCCGCGGTTTGATCACCGAGGCCGGTACCGACTCCGATACCGGCGCAACGACTTTCGCGACCACTGAGCTGTTCCTCGAACGACTGGGACTCTCCACGCTGGCCGATCTGCCCGACATCGCCCCACTCCTGCCAGACGTCGACGTCATCGACGACATCACCGAGTCCTTGGCCGACGAACCCCGGTTCGTGAAACTCGGTGTGGTACCCAACAATCAATCGCTGGCCTTCGACGTGGACAAGGACTGACATGGCCGACGAAGACGAAGGCACCCGACTGCAGAAGGTGCTGTCTCAGGCGGGAGTGGCATCGCGTCGCGTCGCCGAACGCATGATCCGCGACGGCCGGGTCGAGGTCGACGGACACGTCGTGACCGAGATGGGCACGCGCGTGGACGCCGACAACGCCGAGATCCGCGTCGACGGCGTGAAGATCCGCCGCGACGACACGATGGTCTACCTCGCGATCAACAAGGAACGCGGGATGCACTCGACGATGTCCGACGACCAGGGCAGGCCCTGTGTCGGCGATCTGGTCGAGTACCGGGTGCGCGGTCACAAGAAGCTCTTCCACGTGGGCCGCCTAGACGCCGACACCGAGGGATTGCTGATCCTGACCAACGACGGCGAGTTGGCACACCGCCTGATGCACCCCTCCTACGAGGTGCCCAAGACCTACCTGGCCACCGTCGTCGGATCGGTGCCGCGGGGTCTGGGCAAGAAGCTCAAGGAGGGCATCGAACTCGACGACGGTCCGATCCACGTCGACGACTTCGCCATGGTCGACGCGGTGCCCGGCAAGTCGCTGGTCTCGGTGACGCTGCACGAGGGCCGCAAGCGAATCGTGCGGCGAATGCTGGCCGCGGTCGGCTTTCCCGTCACCGACCTGGTGCGCACCGACATCGGCACGGTGACCCTCGGCGAGCAGAAGCCGGGCAGCATCAGGGTGCTCACCAGCAAAGAGGTCGGCGAACTCTACAAGGCGGTGGGAATGTGAGTGCCCCCCTGACCATTGCCGTCGACGGTCCGGCGGGCACCGGAAAGTCCTCGGTGTCAAGAGGTTTGGCAAGGGCCCTTGGCGCGCGCTATCTGAACACCGGTGCGATGTACCGGATCGTGACGCTGGCCGTGCTACGAGCCGGTCTGGATCCCGACGACGCCGCGGCCGTGGCCGAGTTGGCCTCCGGCGTCGACCTCGCCGTCGGCTTCGACCCCGACGAGGACCTGTACTTCCTTGGGGGAGAGGACGTCTCGGTCGAGATCCGCGGCGACGCGGTGACCAAGGCCGTCTCGGCGGTCTCTGCGGTCCCCGAGGTGCGCACCCGACTGGTCGAGCGGCAACGCGAACTGGCCGACGGCACCGTCGCCGTGGTCGTCGAGGGCCGCGACATCGGCACGGTCGTGCTGCCCCACGCCGACCTGAAGGTCTACCTGACCGCCTCGCCGGAGGAGCGGGCCCGGCGCCGCAACGACCAGAACGTCGACGCCGGTCTGCCCGGTGACTACGACGCGGTACTGGCCGACGTCGTGCGCCGTGACCACCTCGACTCGACCCGCGCCGTGTCGCCCCTGCGCGCGGCCGACGACGCGGTCGTGGTCGACAGCAGTGACATGACCCAATCCGAAACCGTGGCAAGGCTTCTCGACTTGGTCGAGCAGCGGGCTGGAGCCCCCAGATGAGTGAGAACGACGTAGCGGACGGCACCTGGTCCGACGAGAGCGACTGGGAGCTGCCACCCGAGGGCATCGAGGTTGGCGACCTCGAAGCCGAGTTCGCACCACCGCCGGTGGTCGCGGTCGTCGGCAGGCCCAACGTCGGCAAGTCCACGTTGGTCAACCGCATCCTCGGCCGACGCGAGGCCGTCGTGCAGGACATCCCGGGCGTCACCCGCGATCGGGTGTCCTATGACGCCAACTGGCTGGGACGCCGGTTCATGGTGCAGGACACCGGCGGCTGGGAGCCCGACGCCAAGGGTCTACAGCAGTTGGTGGCCGAGCAGGCGACCGTCGCCATGCGCACCGCCGACGCGATCATCCTCGTCGTCGACTCGGTGACCGGTGCGACGAGCGCCGACGAGGCCGCCGCCAAGCGCCTGCAGAAGTCGGGCAAGCCGGTGTTCCTGGCGGCCAACAAGGTCGACAACGAGAAAATGGAGTCCGAGGCCGCACTGCTGTGGTCCCTAGGACTGGGGCAGCCGCATCCGGTCAGCGCGATGCACGGCCGCGGCGTGGCCGACCTGCTCGACGCCGTCCTCGAGGTGTTGCCCGAAGTGTCGGAGATGGGCTCGGGCACGGGCGGTCCGCGGCGCGTGGCGCTGGTGGGCAAGCCCAACGTCGGCAAGAGTTCGCTGATCAACCGGCTCGCCAACGAGGAGCGATCGGTGGTGCACGACGTCGCGGGCACCACCGTCGACCCCGTGGACTCGCTGATCGAACTGGGCGGCAAGCTGTGGCGCTTCGTCGACACCGCGGGTCTGCGCCGCAAGGTCGGCCAGGCCAGCGGGCACGAGTTCTATGCCTCGGTGCGCACCCACGGCGCGATCGACTCGGCCGAGGTCGTCATCGTCCTCATCGATTCGTCGCAGCCGCTGACCGAGCAGGATCAGCGGGTGCTCTCGATGGTCATCGAGGCGGGCCGAGCGGTGGTGCTGGCGTTCAACAAGTGGGACCTGATGGACGAGGACCGGCGCTTCCTGCTGGACCGCGAGATCGACCTGTCCCTCGAGCAGGTGCAGTGGGCGCAGCGGGTGAACATCTCCGCCAAGACCGGCCGTGCCGTGCAGAGGCTGGTGCCGGCGCTGGAGAGCGCGCTGGCGTCGTGGGACAAGCGCATCACCACCGGGCAGCTCAACACGTTCCTCAAGGAGCTGGTCGCCGCGACGCCGCCACCGGTGCGCGGTGGCAAGCAGCCCAAGATCCTGTTCGCCACCCAGGCGACGGCACGGCCGCCGACCTTCGTGCTGTTCACCTCGGGCTTCCTGGAGGCGGGCTACCGCCGATTCATCGAGCGCAAGCTGCGCGAGAAGTTCGGATTCGAGGGTAGCCCAATCAAGATCAACGTGCGGGTGCGCGAGAAGCGGTCGGCTGGCGGGAATCGAAAGCGCTGACTCGTTGTCTGTAATGTGAGTCGAGTTGGCGTGGCGAGGGGAGTGGACGATGGCTGAACGGGCCTTCCGTACCGCACCGTCGTGCCTGTGCGCCCTCGAGCCGTTCTGGCCCTCCCGGCGTTTCATCGCCTTCGACGAATGGTGTCGTAAGCGCGTCTGACTCGCGCCCATGTCACCCCCGGCGGTCGTCACCGCCATTCGATCGAAAGCAGCCGGACCTCGTGCGTTCGCTCATCATCTTCACCCTCGTCGGCGTCGGCGCCCAACTCGTCGACGGCGCGCTCGGCATGGCGTTCGGCGTCACGGCGTCCACCCTGCTGGTGCTCAGCGGGGTCGCCTCGGCTCAGGCCAGCGCCGCGGTGCACCTGGCCGAGGTCGGCACCACGCTGGCCTCGGGCCTGTCGCACTGGAAGTTCAAGAACATCGACTGGGGCCTGGTCGCGAAACTCGGCGTCCCCGGCGCGATCGGCGCATTCCTGGGTGCGACGGTGCTGTCGTCGCTGTCCACCGAGGACGCCGCTCCGGTGATGGCGGCGATCTTGCTGGCCATCGGCGTCTACGTCCTGCTGCGGTTCTCCCTGCGCACCCCGCCCGCGGTCGCGGCCGGTACCACCAAACACGGCGTGAAGTTCCTGGCGCCGCTCGGTCTGTTCGGCGGGTTCATCGACGCCTCCGGTGGGGGTGGCTGGGGGCCGGTCACCACCAGCACGCTTCTCTCCGGCGGCAAGACGGCGCCGCGCACCGTCATCGGCTCGGTGAGTGCGTCGGAGTTCCTGGTGTCGGTCTCGGCCTCGTTGGGCTTCCTGGTCGGGTTGCGATCGGAGTTCTTCGACAACCTGCCCATCGTGCTGGGCTTGGCCATCGGTGGCGTGGTCGCCGCACCGTTCGCCGCGTGGCTGGTCAGCCGCATCAGCCCGGCGCTACTGGGAGCGGGTGTCGGCGGGGTCATCGTGCTGACCAATTCCCAGAAGTTGGTGGCGTACTTCGGGTTGACGTCACCATGGTCGACGGTGCTCTACGCGACGATCGTGGTGGCCTGGGCGGCGTTCGTGCTACTGGCCTGGCGCACGTCGCGGGCACCGGCCTTCGCGCCGCCGGCCGCGGTGGCCGAGCCGCAACCCGTGCTCGGCGCGCGCTGACGGGCGTCCGCAGGCGGCCCGTTAGGGTGTGACCGGTGTCCGTCGCCCACATGATTTTGATTGCCCTTGCGGGTGTCGGAGCCGGCGCGATCAACGCGGTCGTCGGCTCGGGCACCCTGATCACCTTCCCGACGTTGGTGGCGCTGGGCTATCCGCCCGTGACGGCGACGATGTCCAACGCAGTCGGCCTGGTGGCCGGTGGTGTCTCGGGAACGTGGGGTTATCGGCGTGAGCTTCGCGGGCAGTGGAAACGGTTGAAGTGGCAGATCCCAGGATCCCTGCTCGGGGCGGCCCTGGGGTCGTGGCTGCTGCTGCATCTGCCCGAGAAGGTGTTCGTCGCGGTCGTACCCGTCCTGCTGATCGGCGCACTGCTGCTCGTCGTCTTCGGCCCGAAGATCCAGGCCTGGGCCAAGAAGCGCTCCGGTGAGGAAGACGCACCGGTGTCGCGGGGACGGATGGTCCTTCTGGTGTTGGGAACCTTCGCCGTCGGCATCTACGGCGGGTACTTCACTGCGGCGCAAGGCATTCTGCTCATCGGGGTGATGGGCGCCCTGCTGCCCGAGTCTATGCAGCGGATGAACGCGGCGAAGAACCTGCTGTCGCTGTTGGTCAACGTGGTGGCCGCGGCGGCCTACACCCTGGTGGCGTTCGACCGGATCAGCTGGCTGGCGGCGGCGTTGATCGCCGTCGGCTCGCTGGTGGGCGGGTTCCTCGGCGCGCACTACGGACGGCGGTTGTCGCCCAACGCCCTTCGGATCATCATCGTGATCGTCGGGCTGATCGGGCTGTACCGCTTGCTGGCGGTCTAGACGTCGGAGCTCTCCCGCCACAGGTCGATACCGGAGTCCGACGCGTACTCGTCGATCTCGGTGAGCTCGTCGGCGGTGAACTCCAAATTGTCCAGCGCGCCGAGGTTCTCGTCGAGTTGCTCCACGCTGGACGCGCCGATGAGTGTCGAGGTGACCGCCGGATCCCGCAGCACCCAGGCCAACGCGAGCTGGGCCAGGGACTGCCCGCGCCGCTTTGCGATGGCGGCCAGCCCGCGCAGCTGCGCGAGCACCTCGTCGGTCACCAGGTCGTCGTCGAAGGTGGGCCGCGCGGTCGCGCGGTCGACGTCGGCCGCGGCCCGCTCCAGGTAGCGGTCGGTCAGCAGGCCCTGGCCGAGGGCGGTGAACGCGATCGCGCCCATGCCGGCCTTGGTGAGCTCGTCGGTCAAACCGCCTTCGATCCACCGGTTCAGCAGTGAGTACGAGGGCTGGTGGATGACCAGCGGGGTGCCGAGGCGCTGCGCGATGGCCGTAGCTTCGGCGGTCTTGGCCGGCGAATACGACGAAATGCCCACGTAGCGAGTCTTTCCCGCGCGGACCGCTGTGTCGAGGGCGCCGATGGTCTCCTCCAGCGGGGTCACCGGGTCGATGCGGTGGGAGTAGAAGACGTCGACGTAGTCCAAGCCCATGCGGTCGAGTGACTCGTCGAGGCTGGCCAGCAGGTAGGCGCGGCTGCCGAGCTGACCGTACGGACCGGGCCACATGTCCCAGCCGGCCTTGGTGGAGATGATCATCTCGTTGCGGTACGGCTTGAAGTCCCGGCGCATCATCCGGCCGAAGTTCTCCTCGGCCGATCCGTAGGGCGGGCCGTAGTTGTTGGCCAGGTCGAAATGGGTGATGCCGCGGTCGAAGGCGTGGCGCAGCACCTCGCGAATGACGTCGAAGGGCCGGTTGTCACCGAAGTTGTACCAAAGGCCCAGTGAGATGGCCGGCAACAGCAGGCCCGACGTTCCGACGCGGCGATAGGGCATGGCGTCGTAGCGGTTCTTGGCCGCCACCCAGGGGTCGTGGGTGAAGGGAACGTCGGTGATGGCGAGGTCGTCGGACATCTCTCGATCCTAGGCCCGTCGACTCAGAAGTCTTGGCGATCTGCCTCTTGTTCGAGGACGGCGTCGAGGTCCTTGAGCCGGTCCATGTTCGCCACCACCCGTTGGGTTCGGTTGTTCTTGGCGAGCATCTCGCGGTGATCGTTGACGAAGTTCCAGTAGCCAGCGGTGAAGGGACAGGCGTCATCGCCGACGCGCTTCTTGGGGTCGTATGCGCAATCGCCGCAGTGGTTGCTCATCTTGTTGATGTACGCGCCGCCCGAGGCATACGGCTTGGTGGCGAGCAGACCGCCGTCGGCGTGTTGACTCATGCCGACCACGTTGGTGGGCATCACCCAGCGGAAGCCGTCGACGTAGGCCGTGGCGAACCACTCGGTGAGTTCAGCGGGTTGATAGCCGCGCTGCAGGGCGTGGTTGCCCAGCACCATCAGACGCTGGATGTGATGGTTCCAGCCACGGTCGCGGACGCCCATCAGGGCGTGCCGCAGGCATTCGGCGGTGACGGAGTCGGCGTCGAGGTTGGTCCACCAGTCGGGCAGTTTCCGTTGTGCGCCAAGGGCGTTGTTCTTCTTCGTGTAATCCGGGCCGAAGTGCCAGTAGAGGTGCCACATGTATTCGCGCCAGCCGAGGATCTGCCGGATGAAGCCCTCGACGGCGGCCAACGGCGCCGTGCCGTTGCGGTAGGCGTTCTCGGCGGCCTCCACCGCCTCGAGGGGATGCAGCACGCCCAGATTCATCGGCACCGACAACAGCGAATGCGACATGGCCCAGTCGCCGCCCATGATGGCGTCCTCGTAGCGGCCGAACTCGGGCAACCGGTGCTCGACGAACCGCTGCAGGGCGCGCTTGGCCTCGGTAGGGGTCACGGCGAAGAGGCGGGGGCCGTCGACGCCGACGGTGTCGAGATCCATGGCGTCCAGGTCGCGGCGCACCTGGTCGTCGATCTCGTCCTCGCGCGGTTGGTATGGCTTCGGCAGGCCGAGGGTCGTCTGCTTCTTCGGCGGGGATTCACGGTTGTCCTCGTCGTAGTTCCACCGGCTGCCGACGGGTTCGCTGCCGTCCATCAGGACGTCGAAGCGGCGGCGCTGATCCCGGTAGAAGTCCTCCATCCGAAACCGTGTGCGATTACCCGCCCAGTGCTGAAAGTCCTTGCGCGGCAGGGCGAACGTCGGGGTGGGCAGCACCTCGGTGACCAGGCCCTGCTTCTGAAGGCGGTGGACGAACCGCTCGGCGGCGTGCGAGGTCGGTTCGTGCACCAGCACCGGGCGGCCGTACTGCTCGAGGGCGTCGACGTAATTGTCGGACTTGAGCAGGGTGGCGCGGTCGCCGAGGTCACGTTCGGCGTGCCGGAGCCCGGAGACCACCAGGTGCAGCTTCTGTCGGTGATAGCGGCGCTTGCGTAGCGCGGCGGTGGCCTCGACCAGCAAGATCTCGCGGTGGGCGTGCTCGCCGCCGTAGACGGCCGGCCCCAGTTGGTCGGCGAAGAGCCAGAGGGGAGTGTCGTCGCGCGTCGTCGGGGCCACGCCTCCTCTATACCCCCGGGTGCCGACGCCGACGCGGTTTCGGGTGCGGGTGCCCGCTGCTGTAGCATTTCGACGGCTGCCGGTGAACCCGGCAGAGCCACGGGCTGTGGCGCAGCTTGGTAGCGCACTTGACTGGGGGTCAAGTGGTCGCAGGTTCAAATCCTGTCAGCCCGACAGTGTGAAACCCGCTCTGACCTCGGTCGGAGCGGGTTCTTTCGTCCTCAGGAATTGGTGTGGCTTGGAGATGGCCGCGCACTAGCGTCCCAATGGGTCCAGAAGGTGGACGGATACAGTCAGCGCGTGAGTTCGACATCGTGGACGCTGGACGCCTCGCTCGGTCAGTTGCTCCTGCACACGCGTGCCGCGGGTCCGGGTGCTCGGTTCGGCCACGATCTGACGATCGCCATGCAGGCGTGGGAAGCCACGGTGTCGTGGGTCGACAACGGTGCGGCCGCAATGGAGCTGACGGTCGAAGTGTCCTCATTCGAAGTGCTGAAGGGTTCGGGCGGGGTGAAGTCCCTGTCGGGCCCGGAGAAGGCAATCGTGCGGTCGAATGCCTTGGGCGCGCTCGAGGTGAAACGTCATCCGATCATCGGCTTCCGGTCCGACGACATCGAGAAGTCCGACGACGGCTACCGCCTCACCGGGTCGCTCGACATTCACGGCACGACCAAGCCGCGGACTGTCGACCTGCATACCGAGGACCTCGGCGACGCGTGGCGGGTGAGCTGTGAGTCGGTGGTCCGGCAGACCGAGTTCGGCGTCAAGCCGTACTCACTCTTCATGGGCTCGCTTCGGGTCGCCGACGACGTCACGGTTTCCTTCACCGCGAGCTGGGCCAAGGACGACTGAGGGTCACACAATCGGCTGGCGCCACCCGTGCGACGGCGGGCAACGGCCGTGCGCATCCGATGTGTCGCGCGCCGGGCGCCGAAACTTAAGTGCGGCAAGCAATCCGGCGGGTGCCGAGAGCATCGTCAGCATCACCAGAAGGGTGAGCAAGTTCGCCATGCTCAACGAATATCCGCCCAAACCAACGACCTCGACAGTGGCAGTGAAGCCAGGGTAAGTTAATATCCTGCCAACTTCGGTACGGCGGCGCGCCGACCGAAACCGACCACAGTCCCACTCGATCCGACTGACCCGAGGCGAGACCGATGCCGACCGATCAACCGCAGCGCAGCGACGAGCGACCAACGGAGCCTCGGCCATCCGTGACGCCGCCGATGCGCGCGCACGTCGTCGACGCCGAGTTGTTCCGTGGCATGGCGGAGCTCGAGCGCACCGATGGAGGATGGTTGCCGCATCGTCTCCCAGCGTGGGCCCGCGCACAGTCCACGGACCCGCAGTTGGCCTCGGCGGAGGCGCAACCCGCCGGTGTTCGGCTGACATTCCGAACTCGTTCCACGACAATCGAACTCGATCTCTTGCGTACGCGGGTGAGATTGTCCGGTGTGCCGGACCGGCCGGAGGGCACGGTCGACCTGACGATCGACGGTCACCTCGCCGGCCAGGCCACGACTACCGGCGGCAACGTCCTTCAGGTGGACATCATCTCGGGGCAGGCAGAGGTTCAACGGGGAACGCCGGGGACCGTGCGCTTCGACGGTTTGCCCGAGCGCAGCAAGGACGTCGAACTCTGGTTGCCCTTTCACGAGCGCACCGAGATCGTCGCGCTTCGCACAGACGCGGCGATCACACCCTTGCCGCCGAGGGACCGCCCGGTGTGGTTGCACCACGGCAGTTCGATCAGCCAGGGTTCCAACGCTGCCAGTCCGAGCACGACCTGGCCCGCTGCCGCCGCCACGCTCGGCGGAGTGGACCTGGTGAACCTCGGCCTCGCGGGCAGTGCCATGCTCGACCCCCTCACGGCACGCACCATGCGCAACACACCAGCAGACCTCATCAGCGTCAAGATCGGCATCAACCTCGTCAACGCCGACGTGATGCGCGTGCGCGCCTTTGGTCCCGCGGTTCACGGCTTCTTGGACACGATCCGCGACGGCCACCCGGACGTTCCGCTGCTCGTGGTCGGGCCGCTATACTGCCCGATACATGAAACCACCCCAGGGCCAGGAGCTTTCGACCCGGTGGCACTCGCCGAGGGTAGGGTGAGGTTCGTCGCGACCGGGGATCCGGCCGCGGTGAATCGGGGCAGCCTGACGTTGACCGTCATCCGGGAGCAACTGGCCACGGTGATGACGGTCCGGGCCGCAGAAGACCCGCACCTGCACTACCTCGACGGTCACGATCTCTACGGTCCCTTGGACACCGACGACCACCCACTGCCCGACAACCTCCATCCCGACCCGGCCACGCACCGGTTGATCGCCGAACGCTTCGCGCGCTTCGCATTCTCGGCTGACGGACCCTTCGCGCGCCGTTGACTTCGCCGCGTCAAAGGGGAACGTGCGGGCGGCACGCAAAATTCACTTGGTCGGCCGCAGTTAGTCCCTAGGATTCGGGCTGCCCCCAATCAGAGGAGTCGACGATGAAACTGCGTGGATGTCTGCTCGTCTTGATCGTCAGCGCCGGCGCGCTGCTGAGCCCCGGCACCGCATCGGCCCAGGGCTCGTCGAGTCTGGCCGTGCTTCGCGGGCTGGCGCCGCTGACCACCCTGAATGGCACCGAGGCCGGCCGGGCTGCCCTGGCGTCGAATCTCACCGTCACCGGGGCGATTCAGAACGGGATCGCCAACCAGCCGACCTTGCTGCCGTTCGCCGATCAGCAGCAGCAGGCGCTGCGCGACGCCTTCATCACCGACGGCAACGCCTATCAGCTGGCCGACGGTCTGGGGACGTCACTCGGTGGCGCCTATCAAAGGTTGACCTCCTACACCCGCGACCCCGACGGTGAAGAACGCTTCACCAACGTCAGTCCGGCCGTCGCGGAGGTGATCGCCTACGCCTCGGACGTCACCAAGACCGACTCCAATGCGGGCAAGTACTTCTTCGCCAACGGGACCACCGACGGCAAGAGGCCCGTCTCGGCAGAGGCGCTGGCAATCCTGCAGAAGGCGGGCGGGGTCACCGACGTCTTCGGCAAGGCCTACGACCTGCCGGCGGGCACCGAGGGGGCCGACGCCTACGGCAACTCCCGACCGTTCCAGACCGAGCCGCACCTGCTGACCTACGACGGTCTGGACTTCCTCGGTGCCCCGTCGGACAATTCGGCCTGGCTGCGCGGGCCGGAGCAGAATTTGGTCGACAGCCCGTCGTTCCCTAGCGGCCACACCACGTACGGCTACACCGAATCGCTGATGCTCGCCCTGCTGGTTCCCGACCGTTATCCGGAGATGATGGTGCGCGCCGCCGAGTACGGCAACGACCGCGTCATCATCGGCGCGCACTACGCCATGGACGTGCTCGGTGGACGGACGCTGGCCACCTACGACTTGGCGCACCTGCTGGCGAACACGGCGGGGTACGTCGGTGTCGACCGGGACGGCGTGCGCATCGACGACTTCCGCCAAGCGCTGGCCAAGGCGCGAACCGATCTCACCGGCGCCCTCGCCGGTGCGTGCGGGAACGCCGTGGAAGTATGCGCCAGAGATGACCAGAGCCGGTTCGCGCGGCCCGAGGACAACGCTCGATTCGTCGACACCACCCAGACATATGGCCTGCCAGCAGTATTCGGCCAGAACGTAGGGGCCGCCGTGGACGTCGGAAAGGTCGCGCCGGAAGCCGGATACCTCCTCACCGCCGCATATCCCTACCTCTCACTGGACCAGGCCAACGCCATCCTGACGGCGACTCTTGGGCCGGGTGGCGGCTTCCTCGACGACGGCAGCGCCTTCGGGGTGTACTCGCGCCTCGATCTTCATCGCGCGGCGCAACGAGCCATCGAAGCAGCGCCCAGGTAGGCGGTCCCCACTGGATCAGACCGACGGCGGCGCGGGGTCCAGCATCGCGACGTGGTCGCCCTGCCACTGGTAGCGGACGCTGCTGACCGAGGCCGGTGCACACGCGTTGCACGCACCGGGCACCTCGTAGTCCAGGACCACGGTGTCGTCGGTGGTCCGGTCGGGGTCGAAGCTGGTGAAGCCGTAGGCCTTCGACGTCGCCGTTCCGAGATAGCGACCGTCGTGGAACATCAGCGCTGTCACGGGGGAACTTCCCGTCGCCTGCGTGACGGTCACCAGTGCCGTCGAGAGCGTGGCGCACGGGTTGAAGTTGCCCTCGATGGACGCCGGTTCGGCCGACCAGGTCCAGTCGGTGCCCGGATACGGAGGCAGCGACCGCACCGCGGTGCTGATCTGCGGCGCCCCCAGGTCGACGCCGCACGCACCGGGGGGTGCGGCGTTCGCGGACGCGGGAGCTCCCAGCGCTACCAGACCTGCGCCGGCCGCCGCCCCGAGGGCCCGTCGGATCATCGCTGCCTCCTTCACTCGTCACCACCGTATCCCCACCGACTGTGACGTCGCCCGCACCATGCATGCAAGCTTGCATGCATGGTGTTAACGTCGTCGGGTGACCAGTTCGGAGACGTCGAGCGCCCAGCGCGCGTATGAGGTCGCCAAGGATCAGATCCTGTCCGGAGGCGTCCGCGGGGGCCAACTCCTCAGCGAGGTCGAGATGGCGGCGCAGCTGGGCGTGAGCCGCACTCCCGTGCACGAGGCTTTCCTGCGCCTGGCCGCCGAGGACCTCCTCGAACTCCTGCCCCGGCGCGGCGCGGTCGTCGTCCCCATCTCGGCCCATGACTCCACCGACGTCCTGGAGATGCGTCTCGCACTGGAGACCGCCGCAGTCCGTCGCCTGTGCCGGTCCGCGGACGCCGTCGAAGCTCTCTTCACCGACCTGACCGCGCTGATCGCCCTGCAGCGCGAGGACGCGTCCGTTGGCGACGTGCAGCACTTCGCCGCTGCCGACGACGCCTTCCACCGACGCATCGTCGAAGTGGCCGGAAACGCCGTCGCCCAACGGTTCTACTGTTCGATCAGCGAGCGTCAGCGCCGCATGATGGCCGACGCCGCCCGCTCGGAGTCCACGCGGCTGGCCGCCCTGATCGACGAGCACGACGAACTGGCCGCGGCGATTGGCGCGCGCGACCTGAACCGCTTCGAGTCCGCACTCGTGCTGCACCTGGAGGCGACCTACCGGGTGACGATCGGATGACCAGCACCATGTCGTCGACCGCCCTGGCCACCCCGACCCGGCGCGCCTGGATGGCGGTGGCGTTCGCCGCCTTCTGCATCGGTTGGGGCGGTAACGAATTCACGCCGCTGCTGATCGCCTATGCGCAGCAAGCGGGATACTCGCGCGTCGACGTCGACGTGTTGCTGGGCGCGTACGTACTCGGGCTGGTGCCCGGCCTGCTGCTCGCGTCGACGGCGTCGGACCGGCACGGTCGCCGGCCCGTCATGGCCTTCGGCATCGTCGCGTCGGCGATTGGCAGCCTGACCCTGGCCGTCGGCGATGTCGCCGGATTCGTCGCGCTCTTCGGCGGGCGACTGCTCAGCGGTCTCGCCATCGGGATCGCCATGGCCGTCGGCTCGGCGTGGATCACCGAACTGTCGCGACCGCCCTACGACGACGCCGCCCCGGGGGCGGGCGCCCGCCGCGCGTCGATCTGCCTGTCGCTCGGTCTCGGCGCCGGACCGGCATGCGCGGGCCTGCTCGCCGCCTTCGCGCCGCTGCCGCTGGTGCTCACCTACGTCGTGCACGCCGCACTGTGCATTCCAGCGTTGTGGGCGTTGATGTCTCGAGCCGTCGAGACCCGGACCGAGACGTCGAACCGGAGCCTGATGCAGGGGTTGCGGGTGCCCGCCGCCGCGCACCGTCGCTTCACCCACGTCGTGGTTCCCATGGCGCCGTGGATCTTCGGTTCCGCCGCGATCGCCTATGCCATCGTGCCTGCACTGGTGGCCGACGAACTCGGCCACTGGGCACTTCTCTACACCGCCGGGCTCACCGTCCTGACGTTGGCGTGCGGGGTGCTGGTCCAGCCGATCGCCCGGCGCCTGGACGACGTGTCGAGCGCCCGCGCGGTGGTCGTGTCCATGGTGCTCATGACCGTTGGCATCCTCGCCGCCGTGATCACCGCGCTCACCCGATCGCCGGTCGTGGCCGTCCTGGTCGCCATGCTTCTGGGCAGCGCCTACGGAATCGCCATCGTCTCAGGACTCTTGGAGATCCAACGCATCGCCGAACCCGACGAACTCGCGGGCATCTCGGGGATCTACTACTCGCTGGCCTACGTCGGGTTCCTCCTTCCGGCCGCGCTCGCGGCTCTAGCGCCCTACGTCGGCTACCCGGCCATGCTGACCGGGCTGGCCGTGATGGCGGCGGCATGCGCGGTGCGCTGCGGCTCGGGCTGGTCCAAGCACCTGGCCGCGACGGGATAGGTCCTGCGGTCAGTCGGCCTCGGATGGCTGCCGGTAGTCGACGAACGCCGCGACGGCGGTCCTCGTCGCCCACCACAGCGCTGCGTCGCGGTCGCCGTCGCCGTGCCGGCCGCATTCGTCGTCCATGTTTCTCCGGTGGGTCCTGGTCATGATCAAATCCCTCGTCCGGGTCACTTCCGCCGGTGGTATCCGGCGATGGGACAACCCTGTCGCCGCGAGCGCCCGAAGTCTGTCGGCCGACTGGTGGAGACGGCGGGGGAGTCGTGGGTCCGCTGATCGGAGGAAGACGCGGCAGCGGACCACGCCTGCCCGCCTCCCATACGGACGATCCTAAAGCCTTCGTAGACCACGCTCGTACACGATTTCTGCGCAGGTCACGGGACTGCGCCGACCTCGAACTGACGGCGCTTGGCGCCGTGCCCCACGGCTTTACGCCGACCGTGAAAGCCCTCGAGATGCCGAACCGTTGACGGCGAGGTAGTTTCCATTTCGCGGGGCTGCGGTGACGTTGCCTGCGGCCCCGCCCCTTGATTTCGCCAGCTCAGACCGCCTTGCACCCGCTGTTCGCCGGCAGCAAAGGTCAGCCGGGCCACATCACATTGCTCATCAGTTTGCTGAAACGTCAATTGGTGTACCCATCCGTTGCGAAGGCGGCCCGGGCAGATTGCGTCCGACCGACTGTCTTCGTAAGGCATGGGGTGAGGCAATCCGATACGCCTGCTAGGGGAGGACGGGCTCATCGCTCCCCCTTGCCGCTTGGGCTTACAGCCGATGCCCGGTGCGTATACGCTTCGTCGGTCGAGGACCGCTGAGCAGAGTGCGTAGTCCTCGCGACGAGCGGATCCGAGGGGACTGCCATGGGGCGACACAGTAGGTCGGCATATACGCCACGGCACGCTGCCGACGACGGTCCCGGCGCGGCCAGCTACGTGGGCCGGGTAGGCGCACTCGCCGTCGCCCTTGGCATCGGCGCCGCCGTGGCTCACGGCGCCGGTGTCGCCTACGCCGACGAGGGCGCGTCCGACTCGTCATCGTCGGCCGGTCCGTCTCACTCCTCGACGACGGCATCATCTTCGACCACGGCGTCGTCGTCTACCGCCTCGGCCGCTGAGACCACCGACGGCAGCCACGTGGGCACGGACTCGCCCTCCTCGTCGGTCGGCGCTGCGAAGGCGATCGTCACCTCCCGCGTCTCCGGAACGGCGACCACCAAGCCCGGCAAGCATTCGTCGCCCACCTCGACGGTCGACTCCACCGAGACCACGACCACGCCGAAGTCTCGCAACGACACGGGCACAGCCGACGCGGAGGCCACGACCGCGGCGACCGCCACCGTCGTCACCGCCTCGGCGGTGGCACCGAGCAAGGGCTCGTCGTCGTCCACGACGCGCACGGGCGACGCCCCGGTGGCTCCGGCCCCGGACGTCCTCGGGGCCCTTCAGTTGGTGCGACGCAACACCGAGACCGCCGCCCTGGTCAAGCCCGCCGCCGCGGTGACGACGACGGCGCAGCCCAGCGTCGCGGCGGTGCCCAGCCCCACCGACGTCGCACATACCCCGTATGGCGACGTCAGCCCCTGGCTGCTTCAGCCGAACGGGCAGATCGCGAACTACGGCGGCGTTCCGCACGACGGCAAGACCGTCCTGGAGACGGTCAACGTCATCATCCTGGACCCGTCGTCGACGAGCACCGCCGAATCCGAAGCCCGCCTCGACCAGGCCATGACGCGCGCGGGCTTCCCGGCCCAGCCGATTCACACCACCGGCTTCCTCGGCGTCATCGACGGCAGGACCTACGGTCAGCAGCCCGCAGGATTCCTCCAGGCGTTCTCCGACAACTTCTTCCTGTTCCCCAACGACCACGGCCGGGTGTTCGGACCGGCACCGGCGACCACCGGCACGGGGTACGTCTACACCGGCGCCTTCAGCACCGAAACGCTCAACCCGGCCAATCCGTTCACCCACGCCTACGTCTCCTCCGACGTCGCACGCACCGAACTCGCCCGTCGGCTCGTCGCCAGCGGCGCCGCGACGGTCGTCGGCTACGTGCCCCTGGGCAACGCCTACGACGACGGGACCTTCACCACCGGTGACCACGACGGGTACGCCGTCGTGCTGCAGCTGACCCCGAGCGTCGTGGCGGTCCTCCCGGTCGGTGGGGTCCTCGGCGGTGCCTGCGGCCACGTCGACGACCTTCCCGGTCCGGTGGCGCGGCAATTCGTGACCGGCCTGTGCGTCTTCGCCGCGCAGGTGTCGACGGCGCTGGGGCTGCGTTCGGTGATTTGACGCGTCCGAAGGGTCCCGCTGTCCATAATGGCGGGGTGGACGGCTAGCGTCTGCGCGACTGGGGGGCGCGGCTCGTGATTTGGCTTCTGCAGATGCCTGCGCCGCTACTGGGGTTCCTGGCCATCGCAGTGGTCGTGGGAGTCTCCGTCGGCGGGCTGCTGGTGTTCCGAAAGTTGGTGTCGCACACAAGACTCGAGAACGCCAATCTCGTCTCCGGGCAGGTGTTCCAACTGGCCGGGGTGCTCTACGCCGTGTTGGTGGCGTTCATCGTGGTCGTGGTGTGGGAGCAGTTCGGTGACGCGGAGGACGCCACCCAGGCCGAGGCCAGCGCCATCGCCGAACTGCTACGGGATTCGGTGGCGATCCCCGTGGCGTCGCGGACCGAGGTGCAGCAGAGCCTGCTCGTCTACACCCGCGACGTCATCGACGACGAGCTGCCCCGCATGCGGCGTGGGGAGACCGTCGAGGAGGAGTCCGGCCCGATGACCGACGTCTGGTCGGCCTACCTGAGCGTGCAACCGCAGAGCCGCAACGAGATTGCGTTCTTCGACCATGACATCGTCAAGCTCAACGACCTCAGCGCCAACCGCAAGCTGCGGGTGTCGGCAGGCGATGCGGCGGTGCCCGGAGAGCTGTGGGTGCTCCTGCTCGGCGGCGGTGCGGTGGTCATGGCCTTCACCTTCCTGTTCGGCACCCGTGACCTGGTGCTGCACGCGTGTGCCGTCGGCCTGACCGCGGCGTTGATGGGCTTCGTGATCTACCTGATCTTCGCCCTCGAGCATCCGTTCGTCGGTGCGCTCTCGGTGAGCCCGACGCCGTACGTCAACGTGCTGCAGACGTGGGAGCACCAGCGCCCCACGCCCTGAGCCGTCACCCGCCGAAGGTGGACACTCCCGAGGGCGTCACTTCGAAGGCGTGCACCCCACCGTTCAAGAAGGCCACGCACGCCACCCCGCCGTAGATCGCCATGCAGGTCGAGCCGATGCCGTGAACGCGGTACCCGACGGGCAGTCGCTTCACCGGACCCGGGTACGCCGGCGTGGTGAACTTCGGGGCGTCGGTGCGACGGATGCCGGCTGGGCCGGGTACCTGGGCGTACACCTCGTTCTCGCCGCCGAGCACGAGCGGTAGCGGCCCGTCACAACCCATTTCACCACCGCTGAACACGACGATCGAGCACGTGAGGCCGGCGTCGACCGAGAACACGGGGAAGAGGTTCTTCGCGCCCTGGCCGACGATGTAGCTCTCGTCGCCCAGGACGAAGTCGTTGGGGTCGGGGAACCCCGGCGGGAGGCCGGCTGTGGCGGGACCGATGCCGGTGGTCTTGGGAGACACCACCATCCACTGCGCGACGGGCTGACCCTTGGTGCAGGCGGTGAACGAATCCGCGCCGACGGCACATTCGAAGTCGCCGAAGACGATCTTCTGACCCGCGCGCAGCACCGGCGCAGCGTTCCCGGTCGACTTCACGAATCGGTGGTTGGCCGTGGCGATCAGGCCACGGGTGCTGGTGTCGGGGCCCAGGCCGATCTCGTTGACGTCGGCCGGGGCGCCCGGCAGCCGTCCGTCGCACCCGGCGATGCCGCGGTCGGGCAGCATCGCGCAGAGAAGCCCGTCGGGGGTCTGGAAGTACACCTCGTTGCCCATCACGTACGGATAGGTGGACACCGTGGTGTAGCCGCTGAGGTCGGGCGCCGTAGACGCGTCGGCGCCGGCGGGGGCGGTGGGCGAGGCGAGCACGCCGAAGGCAACGGTCAGGACGATCAGTACGAGGCGCATCACCGAGCAATGTAGGCGAATCGGGCCCGGTGACCCAAAGTCGCGTAGTCCTACTCAGTCATCACGGCCGGTCGGGCGGCATGCTGGAGGCATGGCTCACACCGCCTCGTCCTCGCACGCACCCACCGTCGCCGACGACTCCGCCCCCGTGCGCGACCGCGCCGTCGACGTGGCCCGGCTGGCCGCCCTGGTGGTGGTGATGTTCGGGCATTGCGCGCTGCTGCTGGCCACCATCGACGCCGGCGGCTTGCGCATCGGCAACCTGCTGGGCACACTGCCCAGGCTCCAGCCGGTCACCTGGATCGTGCAGGTGATGCCGCTGTTCTTCCTCGCCGGCGGTGCGGCGGGCGCTTACGGTTGGCGGCCCGGGACGGCGTGGGGCACGTGGCTGTTCACTCGCTCGCAGCGGCTGTGCCGACCGGTGTTCTGGTATCTGGCGGCGTGGGTGGTCGGCCTGCTGGTCACCCGGGTGGTGCTGGGCGCTGAGTCCGCGGCGGGGTTGGGTCGCGAGTCGGTCGCGCTGCTGTGGTTCCTGGGCGTCTACCTGGTGGCGCTGGCCTTCGTGCCGGCGCTGACCCGGCTGCGGTCCGGGCGCGGCGTCGTCCTCGTGGTGCTGGCCCTGCTCGTCGCGGCCGCGGCCAACGACGCCATTCGGCTGGCGGCCGGCTCGCCGATGGCCGGGGTGGCCAACTTCCTGTTCGTGTGGCTGATTCCCGTGGTGATCGGCGTGGGGTATGCCCGCCAGCTGATCATTCGGTGGGCGGCGCTGGCCGTGGCCGCGGTCGCCTTCGCCGGCGCGCTGCTCGCGGTCGCCGTCGGCCCCTACGAGGTGTCCCTGGTGGTGACCGGAGTCGAACGATTGTCCAACGTGTCGCCGCCGACGCTGCTGCTGGCGCTGCACTGCACCTGGATGTCGTTCCTGTTCGTGGTCGCCGCCGGAGCGGTCGGGCGCTGGGCCCGGCGGCCGCGGGTCTGGCGGGCCGTCGCCCTGGGTAACGGGGGAGCGATGACGCTCTACCTCTGGCACATTCCGGCGATTGCCGTGGCGACCTTCGCGCTGCACGCCGTCGGCATCGACGCCTACGACGTGCATGCCTCTGGCTTCTGCGGTCACCTCGCGCTGCGTGCGGTGGTGTTCGCCGTGGTGATGGCGGCCGCGTTCGCGCTGCTGTCGCCGCTGGAGCATCGCCGGTTGCCGTGGTGGGACGCCAAGGCCCGAGCGACGGGCGCGAGGTCGGTGGCCGCCGGGGTGTTCGTCTGCGCGGCGGGTGTCGCGGTGCTGCTGATGGCCAAGGACGGGCTCGGCGACGTCGAGGGATGGTCCTCACTGGGCTGCTTCGTGGCAGCCGTGATGGCCGCCCGGCTGTGCGCCGTCACCAATTCGGGCTCGGAAACATCCGTCCCGTCGGGTCGTACCGCTGGCTGATCGTCCGTAGCCGCGCAGTGTTGGCACTGAAGTAGCGCTGCGCCGGCGTCGACGGTTCGAGGTAGTTGACGTACCCGCCGGCCGAGTGGTCGCCGAGTGCGCCATGGGCAGCGGTCAGCCAGGTGTCGGCGGCGTCGACGAGGGCCTGGGTAGGGGTCTCGACGTACCACTGCACCGATGCGGCGTGGCGCCGCCACGGGAACGCGCTGGCGTCCGGGGCGACGTCTTGGATTGCGCCGTCGAGGGATTCGACCACCGCGGTCGCCGGCGCCAGGTCACGCGGCCACGCCGTCGTCGCGGTCACCAGGGCCGTTGCCGCCGCCGGTGTCATCTCCGCGACGACGTCGGTGCCCGCGACGAACGCCCGCGGCCGCACCGCGTCGGCCCCGCCGCTGAAGTAGGAGACGAACGCCGGGTGGTCCAGGGTGCGGACGCTGCGGCTGACCGAGGTGACGCCGACCGCGGCGGTGACGTCGTCGGCCAGGCCCGGTCCCGCGCCGGGCGGGGTGGCCAGCACCACCGAGCAGCGTCCGGAGTCGGGGCCGACGGTCAGGTTGACCATGCTCCAGACCTCACGGTCGGCGGTGGTGAGCCAGCCGTGCCAGCCGACGACGGCATCGGCGGCGGCCTCCTCCGGGAAGACGAGGGTGACGACGTCGCGGTCGGTGGTCGGGAACGTGGCGAAGGTGAAGGCGGTGACGACGCCGCAGTTCGCCCCGCCGCCGCGCAGCGCCCAGAACAAGTCGGGGTGCTCGTCGGCCGAGGCGGTGACGATCTCCCCGGCGGGCAGCACGACCGTCGCAGACCGCAGTGCGTCGCAGGTCAGTCCGTAGCGGCGGGCGTCGGCACCCAGCCCGCCGCCCAGGGTCAGCCCGGCGACGCCGACCGACGGGCAGCTGCCGGTGGGGATCGAGCGCCCGCGCGGGCTCAGAGCCGTCTGCACTGAGGCGATGTCGGCGGCGGCGGGCACGGTGACCAGCCCGGTGCCGTCGTCGTAGGTGATGTCGGCGGGCAGTCCGCGCAGGTCGAGCACCATCGTGCCGGCCGCGGTGGACGCGCCGACGTAGGAGTGCCCTCCGCTGCGGGCGGTGACCACGAGAGCGTTCTGCGCGGCGAACGCGAGGGCGCGCTGCACGTCGGCGGTCGAGGCGGGCCGGACGACGGCTATCGGCGCCGACCCGGCGAAGCGGGTGTTGAACACGGTCTTGGCGGTGGCGTAGGTCGGGTCGCCGGGCAGCACGACGAGGTCGCCCAGCTCGGCCCAGCGGGGCACGGGGGGAGAGGGCGTCGTCGGGGTGGTGGGGGCCTGGGGCGACCCGCAGGCGCCGAGCATCGCCGTGGCCGCCACGCCGAGCGCGCCACGCACGAACGCCTGCCGGGAGAGCTCTGTGGTCATGGCCTCCTGATTCGACCACACGGCGTTGCCCGCCGGGTGGCGTCGGGCGCATTGGGTAGGGTCTCGGCGTGACTCAGAGCCCTGCCGTCAAGTCCGTAAACGCCCGCCTCGCCGACGAACTCGCTGTTCGGGAGGCCCAGGTGGCCGCGACCGTGCGGTTGCTCGACGAGGGTGCGACGGTGCCGTTCATCGCCCGCTACCGCAAGGAGGTGACCGGCAGCCTCGACGACGGGCAGTTGCGCCTGCTGGAGGAGCGGCTGGCCTATCTGCGCGAGCTGGACGCGCGGCGCACCGCGGTGCTGGCCTCGATCGAGGAGCAGGGCAAGCTCACCGACGAACTGCGCACGGCGCTGCTGACCGCGGACACGAAATCCCGGGTCGAGGACATCTACCTGCCGTACAAGCCCAAGCGGCGAACCAAGGCGCAGATCGCCCGCGAGGCGGGTCTGGAACCGCTGGCCGAGCGGTTGCTTGCCGATCCGACGGTGGTGCCGGAGACCGCGGCGGGGGAGTTCCTCTCCGAGGAGGTGGCCGACGCCGCCGCGGCGTTGGACGGGGCGCGCCACATCATCATCGAGCGGGCCGCCGAGGACGCGGAGCTGGTGGGCGCGGTGCGCGCCAAGTTCTGGGCCGACGGCGCCGTGCGGACGTCGTTGTCGACCTCCGACGCGGCGAAGACACCTGCAGCGCAGAAGTTCCGAGACTACTTCGACTTCTCCGAGCCGCTGGAGAAGATGCCGTCGCATCGGGTGCTCGCGGTGATGCGCGGGGAGAAGGAGCAGGTGCTCTCGGTCACCCTCGACGGCGGTGACGAGGAGGTCTACCACGCGATGGTGGCCCAGACCCTTGGGGTCGACCTCTCGGCGAAGAGTCCGGCGACGCCGTTCCTGGCGACGACGGTGAAGCTGGCGTGGCGGGTGAAGCTGATGGTGTCGGCGGCGGTGGACGCGCGGGTCAAGCTGCGCCAGCGCGCCGAGCTGGACGCGGTGTCGGTGTTCGCCAAGAATCTCAAGGACCTGCTGCTCGCGGCGCCGGCGGGCACCCGCACCACCCTGGGGCTCGACCCCGGCTTCCGGACCGGGGTGAAGGTCGCCGTCGTGGACGCGACGGGCAAGGTGCTCGACCACTGCGCGATCTTCCCGCACCAGCCGCAGCAGAAGTGGGACGAGGCCAAGGCGGTCCTCGGTGCGCTGATCGCCCGCCACGGCGTGGACCTGATCGCCATCGGCAACGGCACCGCGTCGCGCGAAACCGACGCGCTGGCAAGCGAACTCATCACCGACATCACCAAGTCGGGCGCCAAGGCGCCGGTGAAGGCGATGGTCAGCGAGGCGGGCGCGTCGGTGTACTCGGCCTCGGCATACGCCGCCCACGAACTGCCGGACTTGGACGTGACGATCCGCGGCGCGGTGTCGATCGCGCGGCGACTGCAGGACCCGCTGGCCGAGCTGGTGAAGATCGAGCCGAAGTCGATCGGGGTCGGGCAGTACCAGCACGACATCACCCCGGGGACGCTGGCGCGCAGCCTGGACGCGGTGGTGGAGGACGCGGTGAACGCCGTTGGCGTGGACCTAAATACCGCGTCGGTACCGCTGTTGGCGCGGGTGTCGGGGGTGACCGACACGATGGCCGAGGCGATCGTCGCGCACCGAGAGTCGACGGGGCCGTTCCGCAACCGCAAGGCGCTACTGAAGGTTCCGCGGTTGGGGCCCAAGGCCTTCGAGCAGTGCGCGGGGTTCCTGCGGATCACCGACGGGGAGGATCCCCTCGACGGGTCGGGGGTGCACCCGGAGGCCTACCCGGTGGTGCGGCGCATCCTGGACCGCGCGGGCGTGACGTTGGCCGAGCTGATCGGCGATTCACGGACTCTGAAGTCGTTGCAGCCGGCCGACTTCGCCGACGACCGGTTCGGCATCCCGACGGTGTCCGACATCCTCGCCGAGCTGGAGAAGCCCGGGCGCGACCCGCGGCCGGCGTTCTCCACGGCTACGTTCGCCGCGGGGGTGGAGAAGGTGGCCGACCTCAAGCCGGGGATGGTGCTCGAGGGCGTGGTGACCAATGTGGCTGCGTTCGGTGCGTTCGTCGACGTGGGCGTGCACCAGGACGGTCTGGTGCACGTCTCGGCGATGTCGGACCGCTACGTCTCCGATCCGCACGAGGTGGTGAAGTCGGGACAGGTGGTGAAGGTCAAGGTGCTCGAGGTTGACGTGGACCGGCAGCGAATTGGGTTGACATTGCGGTTGAAGGACACGCCACAGCAGCGTGGGCCGGCCAAGGGTTCCGGGCCGAAGGGGGCCGGGCCGAAGGCGCGGGGCGAGCGGGCGAACCCGAACCCGCGCAGGGATTCTGGTCGGCGTGAGGCGGCGCCGGCTGCGGGGTCGATGGCGGAGGCGTTGCGGAATGCGGGGTTTGGGCGGTAGGGAGGCCCACGCCCGAAGGGACGACTAGCAGACTTCCGATTTTTCCTGCGTTGGGACACGAATTCGTAGAGCGTGTCGTCGTCGGCCACCGCGCTGGGGCGCCGACACTGAAGCGGGCAAGGTCTGCGGATCCGTCATGTGGGTGGATTGCTTTTGGCGCCTACGAATTCCGTTGCGCTCGGAACGTTTTTGGTGGTGCCGGTCGCGATGTTTGGCGCGCGGATCAAGACCTCACCGCCGGCAGTTCACGCGCGATTCAGTTGCCCCGCTGAACGCGGTGCCGACCCGACGGCGGCTTAGGGCTTTGCGCGGGATCTTGACGACGTCGAAATGAATTGCATGACGACAACCGTGTCTGAATGGCGTTCCTACAAGCCGTCATCCGAGTACCGGAGTGCTCCCTTGCGCTCGGCCGGTCAGCTCACTGCTCCAGCTTCATGCCTCGAGTCCACAGGAGTACGTCAAGTAGTCGGAGCGGCTGTTGGTCGACAACCAGGTCGTGTCCACTTGCTCGATCGCTTAGAGAGGTAAGCGCGTCGCGAAGCGCCGCATCGGTGGGCGATGTAGGCGAAAGCTTGAATGTCGCTGCTAAACGACCCCAGGCGCCCCGTTTTCAGATGCTCGGTGGATCCGGCTAGCTGCTGGCCGCCTGACAAGTATCGGCACACGACGTTGTCTCGAACAGAAAAGAGCGCGGGCTGCTTCCGCGCACAAAGTTGGCGGCGAACACCCAGTGGTTCGACTGCCGAGATTCGGTCGCCAACAGCGTTCTGAAATGGTGCTGTAGGTCCGACATCGCCCGCAGCACGTCCGGGGCCACGTCACCGAGCGCGACATCCGGAGAGACAGCGGCCAAGAGTCGTTCTGTGCGGCCAACGACAGCGTCGTCCGAGATAAGGAGTCGACCCTGCCGGTTGGTGACGGTGATACTGAGTCGGCTCACGGCGTAGAGGTCGGCGGCATGAACTGAGCCCGGGGGATTAGGCTCGACGTCGAGAAAACTGGTGCCGGCATATTCGCTCGCCGTGTCATAGAACCTGGCCAATCGATCGATCGCATCCGGTGCAGTGATCGCTTGCTGGGCGCGCTGCAGGATGTCTTCGAGTACCGCTTCCGAAAGCGGTACCCAGTCTGCTGGCAGTTCGTAGGTTCCGCCATCTGCATAACGGCCTGGGTCGCCCATTACTCGAACTTGGCCTAGCCGTTTCAGCGAAATCCGGACACCGAGAACGCGTGCTCAGATGAGCGACTCGATGGTGGACTGCCCCTGCTTCAAGACCTCGTCGGCGAACTCGATCCGCGCCTCCCGATCCGCGCCTCGACTGGCCATGAGTTCTTGCACGTTGATGGCAGCTATCGACAACTGGCTTGCGGCGACTCGAATGAAATCCTGATACCGCTGCTGGTCGTCAGGAGACAGCGAATCCCAATTCAGCGGTCCCGCCCCAAGTTGGCTTTTCCACCGCTTCAAGGCGTGGCCACCGTGCACGGCTATGTAATCAAGGGTCTTCGCCGCACGCGGAATGACGTCCACGAACGCATTGAATCCCCTTCTCGTTGCGGCAATCTCACGATCTGCCTCGTCGAGTTTCTCCGCGAGCTCTTGTTGCTGCTTACGGCTCCGCCTGACCATCCAGACCAGACCTCCTAGCGTGAGCAAGAGCGCCGGCGCCGCGACGATCCCGACGAGTACTGCCGTGCCCCCAGCGACCCCCGCACCCCCGGCGGCAAGCGTGCCCCCGCCCAACAATGCCAACGCAGCGTTACTGGCAGCGGCCCCCGAGAGCCCCGCGATAGCCGTTCCCGTCGATGCAGATCCCAACGTCACCGCAGTCAGGAACGTGCCGTAAGCAGCGGCCCCCCCGGCAGCAGCGCCAGCGACGGCACCTCCTGCACCGCCTGCAAGCACATGAGCAATCCCGAAAGAGGTGAATTGCAAACGATATTGCGCTTCGGCTTGCGCGTCATCGACATCATCGACCTCAAGACCTTCGGGATCGGGCTGCGGTGCGCCGTCGATCTGGCCAGCTATCTCGACGAATTTCATGAAGAAGTCGTCGCGCGCACGATCATGCGCCTCGTTGAACTCATCCCCAAGCTTTGTGATGAGTGTCGTTCGGGTCTCGACTTCTTGCTGAATGCGCCTGACTCGATCCTTGATGCGCTCCTCGCCGGCCGCTCTACCGTCCTCACTTGGCGGCACACCTCCGTCCTGAGCCAGCTGGAGTGTCCGCCCCCTAGCCGCGTCCTCCAGTTGGGTGGGAGTCAACCCCAGCGCGAGGGCAATTCCCGCGAATCGTTCCTGCCCAGGGCGAGTTAGCCCGTTCTCGATGCGGGAGATCGAGACACCGGCGCCGAGCTTGTACCCAGCCGCAACGCCCAGATCGTCCTGGGTCAACTTGGGTTTCTTGGCCTCGCGATGCTCGCGAATGACCTGCCCCAGTGCCATGAGTGAAGACTCCATAGCGGCACCTTAGCGTAATAAGTGGCCTTAGCGTCTTGACTCAAGCTAATTTAGTGACTAACTTTCTCGTTGCGAGGTCGAGTGGCCTCCTTTACCGGAAGAGGTTTCGCCATGGCTCGTATCAATACCGCAGTTCTGATCGTGCAGGCCGCGGGCCGCGCGAATTTCGTTCGTCAGGACCCCGCGGTCGTGAAGGCTGCGAAGCAAGCGGCGGTGGATCTCGCGCAAGCTGGACGGTCGGCCAACGGCCTCGTCCAAGAAACTCTTAACTCATGGCGGCGATCGGGCGGAGGGAACCACGAAAGGTTCGCGTGAACAAGCGGCGATCTCGAAACTAGACGCTCACCTGGTTGGTTGGCGTGTGGCGGTTGGCTAGACACGACCGACACAGGGTGGCCATCAAGAGCATGCTTCGCGAGCTCAGCACTGAGCATCAAAATCATCGTCTGCACACGAAAGGACGAGGTTGTCGGGTGGGCAGCACCCTGGTTCCGATAGGACACAAGATAGTCGCGTTGATTGCGCCCTAAAAGTTCGATCATCGGCGAAACATCAAGCATTAAAAGCTTCGTCAGCTGCGACCGACCCCGCGCGTGAAAGTGACGTGCCCGAACCCGGGATCCGGGTAGACCTGACGTCCCTTTAGGCTGCTCGATTGCGCGGCATGCGCGGGTGGGCACGCCCGTGCCGGGCGGGCAGATTGATAGGGGCGGCGACGACCGCCCTTCCGGCGAAACAGGGGAAATTAGCTTGGCGCGCGTCATTTCGACCATCAACCTCAAGGGCGGCGTCGGGAAGACGACCACGACCGTTGGCCTCGCCGAGTTCCTCTCCGCCGAGTTTGGCAAGAAGGTGCTGGTGATCGACCTCGATCCCCAGACCAATGCCACCATCGTCCTCATCGGCGAAGAACGGTGGAGGGAACTGAACGCGGCGGGCAGGACGCTGGTGTCGCTCTTCGCCGACGCGCTCGACCCCGAGGGCCCGCACAGCCGCTTCGACTTGCACGCCACCATCCAGCGAGGGGTTAGTCCGGTTAAGCAGGTGACGACCGTCGACTTGTTGCCGTCGTCCCTCGACTTGATCGACGTGCAGGACCGGTTGGCGTCAGTGCCTCCAGGGCAGTTCTTCTCCAACAATCCGACAGACCTGCTCCGCCCGGCAATCAAGCCCATCCTGAATGACTACGACTACGTGCTCATCGACTGCCCACCAAACCTTGGCATCGTCACGCTGAACGGGTTGCGGGTCAGCGACGGCTACATCATCCCGACGATCCCGGACATTCTGAGCACCTACGGCATCCCGCAGATTCAGAACCGAACGAAGTCCTTTGCGGACAGCATTGGCGAGACGATCCAGGAACTGGGCATCGTGATCACGAAGTACCGCAGCGCGTCGACCGTGCACACGAACACCGTCAAGCGACTGTTGTCCGATCCGAATTTGCCGAACGTGTTCAACACCAAGGTGGCCGACGGGAATGCGATTGCTGCCTCGGCCGAGTTCGCTCCCACGTCAACGCTGCGCCAGAAGTACGGATATCAGGGTGGCTTCGAGGCAATGCGCGATCTGGCGATGGAATTCATCATTGCAGCGGACACGATCAAATGACGGAGCCCACGACGGAGGTGGCAGCAGCTGCCCAAGCGCTAGCCACGCTCAGAACGACGCGGCCCGAGTTGGCCGACGCGCTTGCGCGGGTGGCCCGCGCAATCGCGGACGAAGCTGTGCGATCACCAGGGTTCGCCGGGGCGTTGACGACCGCGCTGTCTCCCACAGCCATTGCCGGTGTGTCTGCAGTTTCTGAGGCGGTTTGTTCTGCGTCCACTCCTGCCAAGCGCTCGAGGCGTCGTGAGCCGGGCGTCGTCGACCCCTTCGCCGTCTACCGCGACAGCGAGGAGGGCGGACTGCGAGCCAGCCTCGGCGAACTCGACGTGGAGCAACTCAAGGACATCATCGCCGAACACGGCATGGACCATGACCGCCTAGCGATGCGGTGGAAGACGCCGAAGAAGCTCGTCGACCGGATCGTCGAAAAGGTCGTCGCAGGTGCCGCTAAGGGCTCGGCGTTCCGATAGCGAGTGCATGTTTTTAGCCGGCTTCTCGTCGACGACGACCCGCATGCGCCGCAAGAGCTTTGATGCTGCAGGCGCTCAAGCCGACACGGCCACAGCCGGCAGGACGACGAGCGAACCGTCGCGCTTCCTTGCGATTTCGATCGCGACATCCTCCGGTGCAGATGAAACCTGAACGGTGTGTCCCAGCTCGCGCAATTGGTAGATCGCACGCAGCAAGTCATCGATCTCACCTGGCGAGAATACGAAATCTCTTAATCCGTGCGTGCGAGTCAGTTCGAGGCTGGGTCTGCTGCACCATTAGGTGACAGTTTCGGTCACGCGGCCTGACTGGCCGGTGTGGTCATGATTGCTTCGTATTCGATCGGGGTCAACCGGC
>NZ_JBEXUA010000024.1:0-42088 GCF_040614235.1 Mycobacterium sp. NPDC006124
TGCCCGCCACGAATTGCGATGTGGATCATACGATTGCGTGGCCGCACGGACCGACCGCGGCGTCCAACCTCAAATGCCTATGCCGTCGACACCACTTGCTCAAGACGTTCTGGGGTGGCGAGAACGGTTGGCGGGACTGGCAACTCGACGACGGCACGGTAATCTGGACTGCGCCGGGTGGCCACGAATTCATCACCACACCCGGCAGCTGGCTGCTGTTCCCCGAACTGAGTAGACCTACTGCCACGGTGACGACGAACGGCAGACCCACGGCTCACACCACCGGACTCACCATGCCGCGCCGCAGAACCACCCGCGCCCAAGACCACGCCAACCGCATCACTCGGGAGCGCGATCGACCCCTACCTCCGGACCAACATGACCCGACTCGTTAGCGCGCGGCGGCGTGTTCACCGGCGCGGCGGCCAAAGAAGGACCCCTCGCCCAATTGCGTTCCGCTGCAATACCCCTTGCCGTCCTGGGCGATGTTCGAAGCGCAGGCACCTGCGGCGTACAGACCGGTCACCACGGTGCCGTCGGCCCGGAGCACCTCGCCGTCCAGCGACGTGGCGAGCCCGCCCATGGTGAACCCGGCATACATCGCCTTGCCCAAGGACAGGTCGAACGCGCCCCATGGCCCCTTGTCTTGCGCGGCGAGGAATTCGGGCTGCTTGTGAAAGTCGGGATCCTCCCCCTTGGCTGCGAACTCGTTGTAGCGGTTGAGTGTTCGCACCAGGTTGCCCGTCGGAATGTCGAGCGCGGCCTCCATCTCCTCGACGGTCTCCCACCCGTCGATCAGCGGGATGAGAGGCACCTCGGGGCGTTCCAAATGGTCCTCGTCGACGATGAGGAAGGCCGCACTGTCGGGCTGTTCCATCACGAAGGCCGACGTACGCGAGTGATAGGAGTCCTCGGCGACGAACCGCTGGCCGTCCTTGTTGACGATGATCCCGGTGAGCAGGATCTCCGGCGGGTACGGCGGTGCGGTCACGAAGATCTGGTCCATGTGCTTGGTGGCCCCGCCGACCGATTCGCCGAGGCGGATGCCGAGTCCGTCGTCGTAGGTGCTGCCCAGGACGAACGGCTTCTCGGCGAGTTTCGGGGTGAACGTCGCGACCATCTCGGGGTTCATCACGAATCCGCCCGCGGCGATGACGACCCCCTTGGCGCGTATCGAGCCGGTGTCCTCGAAGTGCTTCCAGGACAAGCCGACCACGGCCCCGTCCTCGACGACCAGCGCCGTGGCTCCGGTCTCGTAACGGACGTCGACGCCCAATTCGGCGGCGCGTTTGACCAAGAGTTCGATCACCATCGCCGCGCCACCCAGTTCGCCGGGCATGGGCACGGAGTGTCCGCGGGGGGCGGGCGGCGCCTGCTCGAAGAAGGGCCACACCTTCTCGTTGCCCGTGTAGGACAGGCCCTCGGTGCCGGGTGGCACCACGACCTTGCCCGGGTAGTAACTGCGCTCGAACTCGAAGCCGAGATCCTCGAGCCAGTCGAAGTGCTCCACGCTGCCGTCGCAGTAGGCGCGGATCTTGTCGAGTTCGGGGTCGCGGGCCGTGGCGACGAGGTAGTCGTACATGGCGTCGGGGGTGTCGTGATGATTGGTGGCCTTCTGCACCGCGGTGCCGCCGCCGAGGTAGAAGTGGCCGCCGGCCATCGAGGTGGTGCCGCCCGCGACGGCGGCCCGCTCCAGCAGCACCACCCGTGCGCCGGCCGTGGCCGCGCTGACCGCGGCACAGCCCCCGGCGATGCCGAAGCCGACCACGACGACGTCGACCTCGTCGGACCAGTCGGCCACGGTCGCGGCGTCGACGGCGTCGGGGATCTGCATGCTCACGCTTGCTCCTGTTTCACGTAGTCGAAGAAGGCTCGGATCTCGGACGGGACGTGCGCGACCTCGAGGTAGGGCACGCCAGCCTGGGCGGCCGACAGATAGGCGAAGCTCATCCCGCCGGGCATGGTGCCGCGCGACACGACCGACGCGCCGTCGCGTTCGGCGTCGTCCAGGATCGTCTCGAAGTGGGCCTGGTCGTCGGCTTCGATCGCGACGTGGTGCAGACCGGGTCCGGAGGCGTCGAGGAACTCGGTGTAGACGCTCTCGCCGCGGACGGGTTCGATGAGTTCGAGCTGGGTGTCTCCCGCGTAGGACAACGACACGTGGGCGACGTAGTCGGCAGGCCGGCCGCGGTGGATGCAGGTGTCCGGGCCGAAGTGCACGTCGGGCATCCGCACCCACTTCCTGGCGCCCATCAGCTGCGTCAGCGCCGTCTCGGTGGCGCCGAGGTCGCGGGTCACCCAGGCGATCTGGACAGGTGTCTGGTCAGGCATCGCATCGAGGATATCCCCGGCGGCCACCCGTGGCTAGAACGTGTTCTAGTTCGGCGCGTGGGCGCCCGTCATCGCGGCGACGACCAGGCGAATCTGTCCATCGAACACGTCGGCGGGATCCGAGAGCGTGTCCGCGCCGTATTGCCCGAACGCCTCAAGGCTGATCGCCCCGACCAGCGCCGCCCACAGCAGGAAGCCCTTCAGCATCGCCGCATCCCCTCCGGCGAACGGGAATTCGTCACGGAGGGCGTCGAAGTCCTTCGACGTCGCCGACGACGGTCGGGGCCCGTCCTCGGGCACGTCACCCGCGGCTACCCCGTCGGATACCACGGCGAGCAGGGCGCCGACGACGCGGGTGCCGGGTCCGACGGTGGCATCGGCGGGTGCGTGATAGCCGGGCACCGGGCTGCCGTAGATCAGCGCCCAACTCGCCGGCTGGTCCAGCGCCCAGGCGCGGGCGGCGCGCGCCATCTGCAGCAGCCGGTCCTGCCAACCTCCTCGGGTCGCGGCCGCAGCCCGGTCGACGGTGTCGGCGAGGTCGGTGTAGGCATCGACGATCAGCAGGGTCAGCAGGTCGTCGCGGCTGGCCACGTAGCGGTACACCGCGGAGGAGACCATGCCCAGCTCACGGGCGATGGCACGCAGCGACAAGCCCGCGGCGCCGTCGGTGACGAGATGCCGCCTGCCCACTTCGACGATCTCGCGCTCGATGCGCTCGCGAGTCTCTTGGCGCTTGCCCATGGCTCGAGTGTCGCACGAATGGAGAGCATTGCTCTTGATTTTGCCGGATGCGCGTGCCATCCTCGAATGAGAGCACCGCTCTCTAATCACCGAACACTTTGAGGAGAACACCATGACGATCCGATACGACGAACCCAATCGGGCCGCGCGCGCAACCAACGCCGTGTTTCGCTGGCTGGCCGAGGCCGGCGTCAGCGTCGCGGGCACCCGCGCCCTGCGGGTCCGCGGTCGCACGACCGGCAAGCTCAGGGTCGTCGTGGTCAACCTGATGACCGTCGACGGTCGCGACTTCGTGGTCTCCCCGCGAGGCAACACCCAGTGGGTCCGCAACGCACGGGCCGCCGGCGAGGTGCAGATGGGGCCTCGGTGGCGGCGCCGGACGGTGCGGATCACCGAGATCGCCGACGACGCCAAGCCCGAGCTCCTGAGGCGCTACCTCGACCGGTGGTTCTGGGAGGTCAAGGGGCACGTCGGAGGGCTGACCCCCGACTCGTCCGACGACCACGTCCGGGCCGTCGCACCGACCATCCCCATCCTCGAACTGCGGTAACCCTCAGGTGCCTTCGCGCAGCATCCGGGCGATGGTGGCGGCCGTCTCGGCGCGCAGCTCACCGGATATCTGGATCGACTGCCCGTCGATGGGCTGACTGATGACGGGGGCGGCCAGCACGACGCCGTCGCGGACGAACGCGAGCTGCTTGCCGACGTTGGCCGTCGTGTACTGCGCGAACGCGGTGCTGGAGGCAGGGGTCATCGACAGCTGCACGGTGTGGAACTCGCCGTCGGGCAGCTTCGTCTCGCCCGCCCCGGTCAGGTCCAGCGCCAACCCCACCGGGCCGAGCCGGTAGACGGCGGCACGGTCGACGTCGCACACCTCGATCGGCGCGTCGGGCGGCGTCGGCGGCGGAACGGGCGGGCAGTCCTGCGGGTTGGCCACCAAGGGCGGCGATAGGACCGGCCGCACCGCCAGCGGGATCCCGATCACCGCCGGCGTCACCCGGGTTGGGGTCGTGTTGGCACGCTGGGCATTTCGGTCCTGCCCCTTGGTCATGAAGGCCGTCGCCGCACCGACGACGATCGTGCTGGCCACCGCGAGGATGCCGACCGAGGCCAGCACCGCGATCGCGACCCGTCGAGCCGTCCACTTCTCCTCCGAGGAGAACCACGAGAACAGCCGGTACCTCATCGGCACCTAAGCCGCCGGTGGGACCGGCACGGTATCGGCCGCAGACGTGATGACGTCCTGCCGAATCTGCTGATCGGTAACCGTCCACGACACCGCGGCGGGATAGTCGCCCCAGGTGCTGTTGAACATTCCGACGATGACGGCGCGCCCGTCATCGGTGAGGGTGTAGACCGGACCGCCGGAGTCTCCCTTCTTGCTGACCACGCCGTTGGCCATCGTGAACCATCCGTTGTTGACCGACTCCACGGTGCCGCAGCTCTCGCCGGTCACCACGCCGAAGTGACACACGGGCTGCCCCTTCTGCGGCGTCATCGCCGGGTCGGCGGCCAGCGTCCGACCGCCCGGCAGGATGTCGTTCAGCTGGACGTCGGGCTCCAACGCGATGATCTCCCAGTCCGAGATCATGTGGTCGGTGGCGACGACCGCACCGTTGGGGGTGTCGTCGCGGAACGTCGTCTGATGTCCCAGGACCCTGCCGCTACTGTCCGTGACGGCGCCGTCACCGCGGCAATGTCCTGCGGTGTAGGCCGTGCGCGTCGGGACGTCGACGAACCCGAGCGTGCACAGGTTGTTCCCCTGGCGAATCTCCATGCCGGGGTACACCAGCACGCCCGGATCGGCCGCGGCAGGCCCGGCGAGCAACACCAGGGACGCCGCCGACGCGGTGGCCAACACCGCTGCACGCACACGCCTTCGGCGCAACGTCGTCTCCGCTCGCTAGGGTCGATTGGGTGGTTAGCGTACCGACGGCACGGCTGGCCCGCACCGACTAGGAGTCGAAGCCGAGGCCGAGGGCGTCGAGCGTACGCAGCAGCACGTTGCGCCGGCCCGCCGAGTGGTCGGCCCGATCCAGTGACCAGCGGGTCGCCTGGATGCCGACGCTGGCGAACGGTTCGGGCGGAAAGGGCAGCGGCTTCTGTCGCACCATCTGCAGCTCGGTGCGTGGCGTCGGCACTCCGCCAAGCAAGTCCAGACAAACGTCGGCGGCGAACCGGGCAGCGCCGACGCCGAGGCCGGTGAACCCGTTGACGTAGGCGACCCGATCATCGCGGGCCAGGCCCCAGTGCGCACAGAAGCGGGTGTTGGTGTCGATGGCACCCGCCCAGCGGTGGCTGAAGCGGACGTCCTCCAACTGCGGGAAGGTGATGAAGAAGTGCGCTGCGAGTTTGCGGTAGCTCTCCTGCCGGTCTTCGTACTTGGCGTCGACCTTGCGGCCGAAGTGGTAGACCGCGTCGTACCCGCCGAAGACGATGCGGTTGTCCTTGGTCATCCGGTAGTAGTGGAACTGGTTGGCCGAGTCGCCGATCCCCTGCCGGTTCTGCCAGCCGATGCTCTGCACCTGGGCGTCGGTCAGCGGCTCGGTGGACAGCACGTAGTCGTAGACCGGCACGGTGTGGAACCGGTTGCGGCGCAACAGGTGCGGGAAGACGTTGGTGGCCAGGACCACCTGCTTGGCGGTGATGACCGATCCGTTCGCGGTGACCTCGACCGAGGCGGTGCCGGAACTGAGCGCCGTTGCGTTGGTGTGCTCGTAGATGGTGACGCCGGCCTCGGTGCACGCGCGAGCCAGCTCCAGGGCGAGCTTGGCGGGGTGCACGATCGCGCACGTGTCGCGCTCCAGCAACCCGGCCAGGAACGTCGGCGAGTGGACTTCGGCGCGCAGCGCGTCGCCGTCGAGGAATTCACCGTCGCCCTCGGCGGCGGATTCGTGGAGCCAGGTCACCTGGTGCGGTTCGGTCGCGACGGCGAGCATCCCGCTGCGCTGCCACTCGACGTCGAGTCCGAGCCGCTCGATCTCGGCCTGCATGCCGTCGAGGTTCTCCACGCCCATGGCCACGAGCTGGTCGATCTGGTTGGGCCAGCGCGTCTTTCCGTTCTCGTAGCCGTGGGTCAGGCTGGCCTCGACGAACCCGCCGTTGCGCCCCGAGGCGGCCCATCCCACGCGGTAGGCGTCGATGACGACGATGCGCCGATCCGGATCGCGCTGCGCGGCATGCAGTGCCGTCCACAGTCCGACGTATCCGGCGCCGACCACCAGCAGGTCGCACGACACCGACTGAGACAACGTCGGGCGCTCGGGGCGTTCGAGATCCAGCCACATCGACCCGAACGCACTGCCGGCCAGCGAGCGCTCCACCAGTGCGGGGTCGACGTATCCATCGAAGACGGTTTCCACGCGTCAACCCTACCGAGGCCCGTCAGGGACGTGACGGTCGCCAGCCGGGAGGTCCGAAGACGTACCCGAGGGCGTCGCGCAGCCGGTCCGTCCTGGTCACGTCGCGGACGATGGCGACGTATTCATGGGTCTGAAGTGTCCAGACGTTGAAGGTCGACACCTGCTTGGTCAACCCGTAGTGCGGCCGGAACGTCTCATCTCGATAGGTGCCGAACAGCCGGTCCCACAGGATGAGGATGCCGCCGTAGTTCTTGTCGAGGTACTCCGCGTCCATCCCGTGGTGCACCCGATGATGCGAGGGCGTGTTGAACACGTACTCGAACGGCCGCCACATCCGGTCGACGCGCTCGGTGTGCACCCAGAACTGGTAGACGAGGTTGACCGAGAAACTCGCGAACACCATCCACGGCGGAATTCCCAGCAGCGGCAAAGGAATCCACGCGACGATCTCGCCGCTGTTGTTCCATTTCTGGCGCAGGGCGGTGGCGAAGTTGAAGTACTGGCTGGAGTGATGAGCCTGGTGGGTGGCCCAGAGCAATCGGACGCGGTGTGCCGTGCGGTGATAGGCGTAGAACAGGAGATCGACGCCGACCAACGCCACCACCCACGTGTACCAGGCGGTCGACGGCAGGTGCCAGGGCGCAACGTAGGCGTAGACGACGGCATAGCCGAGCAGGGCAAGGAACTTCCAGGCGCCGGTCGTGACGATCGACACCAGCCCCATCGAGATGCTCGCCACGGCGTCGCGTCGTTGGTACGCCCCGGCCGGCGTGCGCTCGTCGGCGCCCGTCAACTCCTCGAGCTTGCGCGCCGCGAACCACTCCAGCGCCAACAGCAGCACGAAGAACGGCACCGCGAACAGCACCGGATCCCGCATCGGCGGCGGCAGCGAGTTCACCTGTGCCTCAGCGGAAGCTCAGCACGTCGTCGCCCCAGGCCGCCCGCAGCGGGCGGTCGGGATCTTCGACCACGACGTCGTTCTTGTCGAGCAGCAGGGTGGCGCGATCGTCGTCGCGGTAGGCCCGCCAGCGGGGCTGTCCGGCCGGGCCGGCGGGTTCCCCGGTCGCCGCGAAGTTCATCCATCTGGCGCGGATGCGCTCGGACAGGGCGGTGCCCGTCTTGAGCCCACCCAGCTTGAACGTCGGATCCTTGCTTCCCGCCACGAGATTGCCCCATACGTAGGGCAATTCGGTGGCGTGCGCGGCGCCGAGTCGCAACAGGCGCAGCATCGGCGTCGACCAGTCGAACCGGTAGGTGAACACGGGTGCGACGGCGGCGTGCCCCTCGGCGAACCAGATCGTCGGCATGCGGAAGCCGATGTCGCGGGCGACGCCAAGGCCGGGTGTCTTGCCGCGCCCGGGATAGGCCGACGTCAGGTCGGCCTCACTGGGCAACTGCAGGCTGGGCTGCTCGGAGGCGATGCCGTCGAACATCGACTTGATGGCCGTCGGCGTGATGGGCATCAGGGGCGACTTCATGAAGCGGAAGAGCGCCGCCTCGTTCTTGTTGGTGCCGATGATCAACGGCACCGGATGCGTCCCGCCTGCGCGCGCGACGTCGACCGGGTAATCGGGCACGAGATCCCCGTCGACGATCGGCGCGTAGGCCAACGTGCCGGGCGAACGCACCGGCACCTCGTCGAACAGCCGCTTGGAGGCCAGCAGCACCTCGCTCATCGGTGCGTCGGGCAGACGGTCGACCTCGTCGGGGCCGATGCCGAGGGTCTCCAGGAACTGCCGGGCCACGCCGCGGGACCGGCTGGCGTCGTAGACCGAGGTCACCGGGGAGCTCTGGGCGATGGCACCGGAGAACAGGCCGCGAGCCGCCGGGCTGGCCAGCAGCGTGGTGACGATTCCGCCACCCGCGGACTCCCCGAACAGTGTGACGCGGTCGGGGTCCCCGCCGAATGCGGTGATGTTGTCGCGCACCCATTCCAAGGCGAACAGCACGTCGCGCAGGCCCAGGTTGCTCTCGAAGCGGGTGCGGTCGGTGCTGAACGACGACAGGTCCAGGAAGCCGAACGCGCCGAGCCGGTAGTTGACGGTGACGATGACCGCACCGCCACCGGCCAGGGCCCGCCCCCGGTAGAGACTCTGCGCAGCAGACCCCAGCACATAGGCGCCGCCATGCACCCAGACCATCACGGGCTTGGCGTCGCCGGCCTCGGTGTCCGACGTCGCCCACACGTTCAGCAGCAGGGAGTCGTCACCCTGCGGTGCGCCGAGGTCGAGCGGTATTCGCGGGTCGGTGGGCTGATGGCACGCCGGTCCGACCCGCGAGGCGTCCGCGACGTCGGTCCAGCGCCGCGGCGGCTGGGGTGCCCGCCAACGCAGCTCGCCTACCGGGGGTGCGGCGTAGCGAACGCCTCGCCACGACTTCACGGTTCCGTCGTCGACCCCGCGGACGGGGCCGTAGGTGGTCTCGACGATCGGAGCGCCGACAGTACGGCCCACCCGCGGATCGGCCGTCATCGCGTGCCTCCCCTAGCGCTGGCCCGGTCCGCCTCGGAGAACCCCGGCGCAGGCATCGCGTCCACCGCCCGTCGCTGCCGAGAGACGTAGCTGGTGGTGGCTGCCATCGCCGAGGCCACGCCCTGGTCGCTCGCGTCGTAGGTCATGCTGCGGTCCGCCGAGAATCCCAGTCGGGCGCCCACCGCCACGGCATCCATGTTCGCGCCGAGGAACACGAAGTACCAGGAGTACTCGCCCTCCTGTCGCTTGATGGCCGCGTTCACCGCCTCGGGCGTCCATTCCCGGCTCGAGTTCTCCATGCCGTCGGTCATCACGACGACGATCACGTGGCCGGGCCGCTCGGTCTCCTCCATCGCCGCCAACTCCGCGCCGACGTCGGTGATCAGCCGGCCGATGGCGTCGAGCAGCGCGGTCGCGCCGCGGGGCTGCAGCTCCAGCGGCGCAACGTCGGCGATGGGCCGGTTCGCGTAGACGACCTCGTAGTCGGTGTCGAATTGCGCCAGCGTCACCAGCGCCTCCCCCGGCTCCGTGCGCTGCGTCGCGATCAACGCGTCGAAACCGCCCTCGGTGTCGGACTTGATGGTCTCCATCGATCCGGACCTGTCGAGCAGAGCGGCAATCAACGTGCGCTGGGGATTCGTCATGAGAACTCCTTCGGCAAAGCACGGAACAACGCGGCCACCACGATACCTGGGCCCTCCGACAGACCGGTTCGCCGCGAGATCCACCCGCGCCAGCAAACGCACCGTCGACGATTTGGCGCGCCGACGACCCGACGCCACCCGACGGGCCCGCGGCGCGGACTACGTTCGTCAGGTGCGCAAGTGGGCCCTACTCGGCGCGGCCATCGTGTCCGAGGTCGCCGCGACGCTGTCGCTGCGGGCGATGCAAGACCACGGCGTCTGGGTGGTGGCGGTCGTGGTGGGATACGCCTGCGCCTTCACGCTGCTGACCCTCGTGTTGCGCGAGGGCGTGCCCGTCGGCGTGACCTACGGCATCTGGGGTGCATGCGGCACGGCGTCGACCGCGGTGCTGGCGGCGGTCGTCTTCGGGGATCCCTTCACCTGGCCGATTGCGGCCGGCATCGGTCTCATCATCGCCGGCGTGCTGTTCGTCGAGTTCGGCTCGCGCACGGAGGGCCCCACGCCATGACGTGGTTGGTGCTGGCGCTGGCGATCAGCGTGGAGGTGTTCGCGACGCTCGGGTTGCGGGCGTCGGACGGCTTCCGCAAGCGGGCCTGGATCGCGCCCGTCGTCGCGGGATACCTGGCGTCGTTCTACCTGCTCTGGTTGACGTTGCGGCTCGGCATGCCCGTGGGCGTCGCCTACGGAGTGTGGACGGCGTGCGGTGTCGCACTGGTCGCGGTGATCGCGCGCTACGTCTTCGGCGATCCCCTGACGGGGAAGATGGTCGTCGGGATCTCGCTCATCATCGCCGGTGTGCTGGTCATCGAGCTGGCTGGCGCCGTCCACTGAGCACTCCCGCCGCGGCGGCGATGGCCAGCCCGGCGACGGGGACGATGAGCAGGCCGATGCGCAGGCTGGTCGCGTCGGAGACGATGCCGACCAGCGGTGGTGCACCCACGAAGCCAAGGCGCATCAGCCAGGCCAGCGCGGTCAGGCCGGCACCCGCCCGCAGACCGGGCAGCCGATCGGCCGCGTGCATGGCCGCGGGAATGGACGTCGCGGCGCCGATGCCCGCGGCGGCGAACCCGGCAATGGTGCCGGGCACCGTCGGGACGGCCAGCGCCAGTCCCATGCCGGCCGCGACGAGCAGGCCACCTCCGCGCGCGACGGCGCGTACCCCGAAGCGGTCGACCATCCGGTCTCCCGACACCCGCCCGATCACCTGGGCACCGAGCAGTCCGACGTAGCCCAGCGCGGCAATCGCCCCCGGTGCGCCGAGACCGCCGAGATAGAGCGCCGCCCACGAACTTCCGGCGTCCTCGATGACGGCTCCGCCGATGGCGATCAGCACGAGCAGCAGCAGGGCGCCGTACACCCGCCAGCCGGCCCGCCCCGCGGTGCCATCGTCGGCGGCGGGGTCGTCGGGCTGATCCCTACCCGTCAGCAGAAACGGGTAGGCCGCGAGTGCCACACCGATGAACACGGCAGCGCTGACGCCGAGGTGGACGCCGATGGGGATGCCCAGGGCGATCGCCCCGGCGGCCATGCCCGCCCCGAGAACCGCGCCGACGGACCACACGGCGTGCAGTGAGTTGATGATCGACCGGCCGTAGGCGCGCTGCACCCGTAGGCCGTGGGTGTTCTGCGCGACGTCGGTAACCGCGTCGCACGCCCCGCCGCCGAACAGCAGAACCGCCAGCAGCATCGGCGTGGTCGCGAGGCCGGCCGCGAAGACCAGCAGGGCGATGCCGACGGTGCACAGCACCGCGGTGCGGGCCGAGGTAAGCCTGCGGATCACCGCGCCGGCGGTCAGTCCGGCGACCAGCGCACCGACCGGAAAGGCGGCGACCACGACGCCATAGGTGGTGTTGGACAGGGCCAGTTCGGTCTTCAGTTCCGGGAAGCGCGGCACCAGGTTCGCGAAGATGGCGCCGTTGGTGAGGAACATCGCCGAGACGGCGATCCGGGCCCTGCGGGTGCGACGCTCGACGTCGACTGTCACCACTGCCACGACGATACGGGTGCGCGCGGGCGCACCCGAACCGGCAAGATCACCCCCATGACTGAACTGGCCGGCTCCCTGGTCGAACTCGCCAACCGCTACGGCGTGGCGGTCACCTACGACGATTGGACGGGCGGACACCGGGTGGTCTCGGAGTCGACGCTGGTCTCGGTGCTAGGCGCGCTCGGCGTCGCGGCGGGCACCGAGGAGGACCGGCAGCGTGCGCTGGGCGCCCTCGACGAGGAGCACTGGCGACGCGTGCTTCCCCCGACCGTCGTCACCCGCACAGGTCGGGCGGCGGCGTTCTGGGTGCACGTCACCCACGGCGATCCGGTGCGGGGGTGGCTTCGGCTGGAGGACGGCACCGTGCGCACCGGGCTTCGTCAGCTGGTCAACGACACCCCGCCCCGCGAATTCGACGGCCGGCTCGTCGGTGAGGCCAGCTTCGAACTGCCCGCAGACCTGCCGACCGGCTACCACCGCTTGCACGTCGACGCCGGCGGGGTCGAGGCGAACGCCGCGCTGATCGTGGTCCCCGACGCGGCGACGCTGCCGGCCTCCCTCGGCGGAGGTCGCACCTGGGGCCTGGCCACCCAGCTGTACAGCGTGCGCTCGGAGAGGTCGTGGGGCATCGGTGACCTGACGGACCTGACCGATTTGGCGGTATGGTCGGCCACCCGGTACGGGGCCGGTTACATCCTGGTCAACCCGTTGCACGCGGCCGCCCCGGTGGCGCCGATGGAGCCGTCGCCGTACTTGCCGACCTCTCGACGCTTCGTCAACCCGATCTATCTGCGGGTGGAGGCCATTCCCGAGTTCGCCTACGTCGCCGACCGCGGGGACCTGCGCAAGGCGCGCTCGGTCGCGCAGGGTCGGGCCAAGAAGTCCGCCCTGATCGACCGCGACTCGACGTGGAAGATCAAGCGGGCGGCGCTGCGGGCGGTCTACCGCGTCAAGCGCTCCGCGGGCCGTGAACTGGCCTACGCCGCCTACCGGGCGCGGGAGGGCCGCAATCTCGACGACTTCGCCATCTGGTGTGCGCTGGCCGAGAAGCACGGCGCCGACTGGCATCGGTGGCCCGAGGAGTTGCGCCACCCGGGCAGCCCCGCGGTGGCGGCGTTCGCGGCCAAGCGCGCCGAGGCCGTCGACTTCCACCGATGGCTGCAGTGGCAGCTCGACGATCAGCTCACGGCCGCCCAGGCGACGGCCGTGCAATCCGGCATGGCGCTGGGCGTGATGCACGATCTGGCCGTGGGGGTGGATCCCGACGGCGCCGACGCGTGGGCGCTACAGGAGACCCTGGCACTCGGGGTCAGCGTCGGCGCGCCGCCCGACGAGTACAACCAGCTGGGCCAGGACTGGTCGCAGCCGCCGTGGCGGCCGGATCGCTTGACCGAGCAGGGGTACGAGCCATTTCGTGCTCTGGTCAACGCGCTGCTGCGGCATGCGGGCGGGATCCGGATCGACCACGTCATCGGGTTGTTCCGGTTGTGGTGGATTCCCCAGGGCGCCGATCCGACAGAGGGCACCTACGTCCGCTACGACCACGAGGCGTTGATCGGAATCGTCGCGCTGGAGGCCCAGCGGTCCGGCGCCGTCGTCGTCGGGGAGGACCTCGGGACCGTCGAACCGTGGGTCCGGGACTACCTGGCCGAGCGCGGTTTGCTCGGCACGTCGATCCTGTGGTTCGAGCTGGACCGCGACGGGGGTGGCGGTCCAGCCGGTGGACCACTGCCGCCGCGGAGGTGGCGGGAGTTCTGCCTGTCGTCGGTGACGACGCACGACCTGCCGCCGACTGCGGGTTACCTGGCCGGTGAGCACGTCCGCATCCGCGAGGAGCTGGGGTTGCTGACGCGGCCGGCGGCCGATGAGCTCGCCGAGGACCAGGCCGAGCAGGCGGCCTGGCTGGCCGAGCTGCGCGCCATGGGTCTGCTGGGTGAGGACCCGAGCATCCAGGAGATCGTCAGCGCCTTGTACGAGTACCTGGGGCGGACGCCGTCGCGCCTGCTCGCGCTGGCACTTCCGGACGCCGTCGGGGACCTGCGAGCCCAGAATCAGCCGGGCACCACCGACGAATATCCGAACTGGCGGGTCAAACTGGCCGGTCCGGACGGCAGGGAACTGCTGGTCGAGGACGTGTTCACCAGCGCTCGGGCGGCGGCGCTGGCCGAGGTCATGCGTGCCCAGGTAACACCGGCACGCGAGTGACCGAAGTTTCTCAAGAGGCTGAACTGCGATATGTTCGCAGCCGCACCGCGACACTCGGAGGGCACGTGAAGAAGATCATCGGTCTGGGAGCCATCGGGCTCGTCGTACCAGCCATCGCTTCGACGGCCCTCGCGTCGGTCGCCCTGTTCGGTCCGGCCGTCGCCGGCGCCGCTCCGGCCACCGGCGCCTCGGCGAACGTCGTCGGCGAGCCGTATTACAAGGCCGTCAGCATCCTGAAGAGCCAGGGTCTGCGGGCGTCCTTCGGCGGCTCGTTCGGCAGCGACCTGCCGCAGTCCCAGTGCATCGTCAGCCAGCAGAAGGCGCTGAAGAGCCGAATGATCCTCACGCTGGACTGCACCACCGCAGCGGCCAAGGACGCGGCGGGCGATGTGGCGGCTCCGGCCGCCCCGGCCCCGGGCACGTCCACGGGCGGCGGTCAGGGCACCTACGGCGGCCCCATTGGGGTCCCGGTCCCCGTCGGCTGACGCCTCGGCAAGCCGGTACCCGCGTTCCCACATAAAGCTGCGAGCCGCGTAGACTCTCGTGACGTCACACGACGACGAAGGGGCACGCGATGCTGCGACCACGACGCTTCCACACGGTGATCGACCCCGGTCCGGTGCAGATTCAGGCCCGGCGGGTGCACTTCGGGGTCGACGACGTCCCCCTGCACTGGATTCCCGACCATCCGGTGGCATCGAACATGATCAGCCTGCTCAACGTGATCCTGCCTGCCGCCGAACGCTGGTTCGTCGCGGCGTACAACGAGGCGCTGCCACTGGTGAAGGATCCGAAACTGGCGGAGGACATGCGCGGGTTCATCGGCCAGGAGGCCACCCACGCCGATGTGCACGACAAGGTGCTCCACGAGTACATGGTCGGCCACGGAGTCGACGTGAAACCGATCCTCGACCAGGTCGAGTACGTCTTCGAGAAGGTGCTGGCTCCGGATCCGTCGATCACCGACCCCAAGCGCAAGCTCAACCACCTGTGCGACCGGTTGTGGCTGATCGCCGCGATCGAGCACTACACCGCGGTCCTCGGCGACTTCTCGCTGAACTGCACCTGGGACGACCACGGCGCGGACCCGACGATGGTGGACCTGTTCCGTTGGCACGGCAGCGAAGAGGTCGAGCATCGCATGGTGGCCCATGACGTCGCGCACTACTTTCACGACAGCTATCTCGACCGCATCCGCGCCATGTCGATCGCGGTGATCCTGATGGCGACGTTCTTCCAGCGCGGCCTCTGGTACCTCTCGAAGAGCGATCCCGGCGTCGAACTGGGCTGGTTCGAGATGCAACGCCTGCGACTGCGCGACTCGAAGCTCGGCCTGCTGCCGAAGTACCGAAAGTTGTTCGGGTCCAACACCTTCACGTACTTCCGGCCGGGATTCACGCCCGACGACATGGGGTCGACGGCCCAAGCCGTGGCCTACCTCGCCAGCTCCCCCGCGGCCCGGGCCGCTCACCTCTGATGTTCGCGCGCTTGCGGGACGTGCCGCCGAGTACGTCCGGGCGCACTCGCCACGACCTGCCGCTGGGTCTGGCGGCGAGCGTCCTGACCGGATTCTTCAATCTGTCTGCCGCCGTGCGAAATCCGGCCCCGCTGCCCGCCGTCTCGCGCGACTTCCAACTCGTGGTGGCCGATCGCCGGGTCGTCGCCCACGATCAGGACGTGATCGCGCTGACGCTCACCGCACCCGCCGGCGGGGAACTGCCACGCTGGCATCCCGGGGCGCACCTCGACGTGCACCTGCCCAGCGGCCGGGTACGGCAATACTCGCTGTGCGGCGATCCCGCCGTCACCGCGTCGTACCGAATCGCGGTGCGCCGCATCCCTACCGGCGGTGGCGGGTCGGTCGAGGTGCACGACGACCTGGTGGTCGGATCGACGATCACCACCAGCGGTCCCCGCAATGCGTTCCCGCTGACCGTGCCGGGGTACGGCTCACCGGCACAACGGTTTCGGTTCATCGCCGGTGGCATCGGCATCACCCCGATCCTGCCGATGCTCGCCCAGGCGGAGACCCTGGGCGTGGAGTGGTCGATGATCTACACCGGCCGCCGACGCGACACCCTGCCGTTCCTCGAGGAGCTGGCCCGCTTCGGTGACCGCATCCGGATCCGCACCGACGACGAGTCCGGTCTGCCGACGCCCGCCGAACTCCTGGGTGACTGCCCGGGCGGCACCACGGTCTACGCCTGCGGCCCCGCCCCGGTGCTGACCGGTCTGCGGTCGGCGCTGGCCGGCCGTGACGACGTCGAACTGCACTTCGAGCGCTTCGCCGCTCCCCCGGTCGTCGACGGCAACGAATTCTCCGTGTCGGTTGCCTCGACGGGCGACGCGGTTCGGGTCGGCGCCGACGAGACGCTGTTGACGGCGCTCAAGCGCGAGGGCGTACATGCGCCCTACTCGTGTCAGCAGGGGTTCTGCGGGACGTGTCGCGTGCGGGTGCTCGGCGGCGAGGTCGACCACCGCGACACGTTGCTCACCGACCCCGAACGCGAGGCCGGGATGATGCTGATCTGCGTCTCCCGGGCGGCTGGGGACGCGCTGACCCTCGACCTGTAGAGCTCACGCCGCGGCGAGGTGAGCCAGCAACGCATCCAGCAATGGGCGCTGCCCCTTGAGCAGTTTCTCCCGAGCCTGCTCGACGGAGAACCATCCCACCCGGTCCAGTTCCGGGAATTGCTTGACGACGCCGGACCCCTTGGGCCACTCCATGTCGAAGGTGTTGCTGACGCTGTCGGTGACGTCGAGGTCGGCCTCCACGGCGAACGCCGTGACGACCTTGCCGCCGGATTGCTTGACCGGCGGCAGGTCCGCCCGCGGCCCGTCGGGGACGGGAAGGCCGATCTCCTCGCGGAATTCGCGTTGGGCGGCCGCCCACGGGTCCTCGTCGTCGGTGTACTCCCCCTTGGGGATCGACCACGCGGCCTCGTCCTTGCGGGCCCAGAACGGGCCGCCGGGGTGGCCGATGAGCACCTCGTAGCCTTCGGGGCCGCGTCGGTACAGCAGCAGACCCGCGCTCATCCTGGGCATGGGATCACCACTCCTTGAGGATGCGAAGCTTGTTGGCCTTGGCCATCGCGTCGCGCCGCAGGCGTTTGAGTTCCTGGTGAAAATCGCTGTCGCCCTGCAAGTTCAGCGGCAGCACCAGGTGCTTCGTCAGCTCCTCCTCGAACACCCACGGCTCGGGACGCACCACCCAGGACACCTCGGTGTTGTCGGACATCCACCGGTTGAGCGTGGCCTCGCCGCCGGCGAGCGTGATCTGCTTTCCGGCGCCGACGCGGCGCAGTTCGAGGCCCAGCTCACCGGCGAGCAGCACCCCGAGGGTCTTGCGCAGCGAGGAGCCGTCGGCGTTGCCTCGGGCGCCGCCGAAGTGGTACCGGATGCGCTTGTGCAAATCCTGGCTGACGGGTCGCTTGCCGCTCGCGGGCGGGGGCGTCGGACTGATGCCGACGTGCAGCAGGGTCATCCCGTCACGCACCTCGCATCCGGTTGCGTCGACGACCGCCGGCAGGGTGCGGAACCACCACCCGTAGGCGCCGGGCGCCTTCGGGACGGGGCTGGGCTCGGCGAACACCTGCTCGCGTGTAAATCGCTGTGCGTCAAGAAAACCCGCGACGGAGTCGGGGCGAGGTGCGTCAGGCATGCCCTCAGCCTTTCACAGCCGGCCGCAGACGCCGCTAGAGTGCCCTCGTGGCGAACCAGTCGTATCTGCGATACGTCGCCCTCGGCGACAGCCAGACCGAGGGCCTGTGGGACGGTGATGACGAGACGGGCGTCGCGGGCTTCGCCGATCGGCTGGCGGCCCGGCTGGAGGAGCTGAATCCCGGAGTCCTCTACGCCAATCTCGCCGTCCGCGGCCGCCGCATCCGCGACGTGCTCGACCACCAGCTGCCCGCGGCCGTGGCGATGACGCCGGACCTGATCACCAGTTGCATCGGGATGAACGACGTCACCCGGCCGGGCAAGTCCTTCGCCACCGCGCTGGCCGACGTCGACCTGCTGCACGATCGGCTCGCGGAGACCGGCGCCACCGTCGTCACCACCACGTTTCCCGACCTCGAGCAGATCCTGCCGGTCGGGCGCATCCTGGGAGCGCGGGTGCGGCAAATGAACGCGGTGGTCCGCGCGGCGGCGGCCCGGCACGGCTTCCGCTTGGTCGACCTGTACGGGGCGGAGTCGATGGCCGACCCCGGCGTGTGGAGCCCGGACCGCGTGCACGGCTCCCCGGCTGGCCACGAGCTGTTCGCCGCGGCGGCCGCGGAGGCGCTCGGTTTGCCTGGCAGCAGCCATGATTGGGCCGTGTCGAAGACCGAGGTGGTCAGGCCCGGCCTTCAGTCGCGGATGTACTCGCAGCTGTTGTGGACGCAGAATCTGCTGATGCCGTGGATCTGGCGACACCTGCGTGGCTTGTCCAACGGCAACGGGCGCGTGGCCAAGCGCCCCGTGCTGACGCCGGTCGCGCTAGTTGCCGAAGCCGCCGAGGCCACCGAGTAGGCCCAGCGGAATCGGCGACTCGCCGTTGGCGAGCGAGCTCATCGCAGCGGGGCAGAACGCGGAGATCGCGAGCCCGGTGAACATCGTCGCCGGGCCCAGCGACATGCCACCGGCGTCGGCGACGTGGGAGGCGGTGTCGGCCATGTCCTGGCCGGGCTGCGCCAGCATCGGGCACACCGACCGACCGAGGTCGGCGGCCTGCCCGGGGTCGACGCTGCCGATGCCCGCACTGTCGATCGAGTTGATGAAGTCCGAGGTCGGGTCCGCCGAGGCGGGGGCGGCCGCCACCAGGGCGGCGCAGATGGCTCCGCCGGTCACGAGTGCGATCCGGGCCATCGTCGAGGTGCTGTCCACACGTGGAGCGTACGGCGAAACTCCGTCGCCGGCCGAATCAGATGCCGGTCCACACCTCGGCGATTTGACCTCCGATGTCGATGACCTTGGCCTTCGCGGACTGGGGGCTGTCGATTTCGCCGGACACGTGCTGCGAGATGAAGCGCTTGATCTCGGCGTCGACGCCGCCGACGATGCGCACCAGCTCCGCACGCAGGGTCGAGGAGGTGATGTGAATGGAGATGTCGGTGGGACGGGGCTTGTGGACGTCGAGGATCAGCGCCAGCGGGTGTGCGGCGATGGCCGTCGCGTGCAGGGCGATCTCGCCGAAGACCTTGAACCGCGGCTTGTCGATTCGCAGATCGATGATCAGCTCGATCTCCAGCGGGATCTGGATGTCGAAGGTCAGCTGCTCACCCTGATGCCGCGTCACCGCCGGATCTTGCACGTTCACCGTGGCGGTGACCTTGGCGAACTTGCCGGGCCCCTGGGCCATGGGCCCCATGGTGAACTCCTCGCCGGCGATCTGGCCGATCGCCGCGGCGACGCGCTCCTCGGTGACGGCGATCTCGAAGAACCGGCGACCGAATTCCTCGTACGTCATGGAGTCGTAGGCAGACATGGTTCGAATACCTTGTCACGTCCACTGGTCGTCGGTGAACACCCGCACGGCACGGATGCGCGTCGGTCGGGTCTCGAGGTCGGCGATGAGAACCAGCTGACGTCCGTCGCGGCACACGCGGACGGCGACGGCGGTGCCGGCGCGAATCATGCCGTCCCAGCGCGCCCCGTGCAGCAGACCGACCAGTTCGGAGGTGCCGATGCGCTCGTCGTCACCCCTGCTGAGCGTCGCGGCGTCGGCGAGGCGGCGCTTGACCGCCACCTGGTCGCCGGCGCACGCGTCGTCGAGCAGCCGGGCCACGTGCCGCTTGGCGCGGCTGGTCACGCCGCGAAGACCGGCCAGGAAACCCGCCGTGCCGGCCAGCCGCTGGTTGCGCAGCAGAGCCCTGGACAGCCGAAACGCGGCGGGCACGGCGCCGGCCCCGGTGCGGACGAACTGCCACATCATGGCGGGCAGCTCCCAGAACGCCTGCAGCCGAACGATCTTGAGTGAGTCGTCGAGGTCGTAGCGCAGGTAGGCGGGGATCCGCATCGTCACCGACGGGCCCATCCGGACCTCGAGGGTCAGGTCCCGGACGACGGTGTGTCCGACGACGACGTCGACGCCGCGGTGGAAGGTGATGTCCCGCGGGCCGATGAAGGTGTCGTAGAACCGGGCGATCTTGGCGCGTCCGACGTGGGGCCGCGAGCCGACCGGGTCCTCGACGCGGCCGTCGGGCGCGAACAGCCCAATCCAGCCGTCGCGGTCGTGGGCGCCCGCGGCCTCGGGTGAACGTTCGACGGCGGCGAGCACGTCGGCGATCGAGCAGACCATGCCCATTCACTTACCACCCCGATGCCGGTCGCACGGAGGTCGTGGCGAACTTCGTCGGGGACCTGCACACTGGTGGAAGAGCCGTGGAGTCCCCGTCGGCGCAGATGAGGAGTCCGTCATGAGCCAGAATCCGTTCGGAATCGACCCCGAGGATCTCGATCGCGTGATGCGGGAGGCCGGTGACGGTCTGCGCGACGCGCTGGGCCGCATGGGCCGTCAGGCGGGCTGGGCCACGCTGCTCGACGAGTTCACCAAGGGCACCCGCCCCAAGACCGAACCCGAGACCACCGGTGAGACGGGCGACGGCGTGTGGTCGATCTACACCGTCGACGAGTCCGGGGGCGCCCACATCGAAGAGGTGTACCCGACCGAATTGGACGCCTTGCGCGCCAACAAGAACAACACCGATCCGGGCCGCAAGGTCCGCTTCTTGCCGTACGGCATCGCGGTGAGCGTCCTCGACGCCGGCGGGCAGGAGCGTAGCGACTAGGGGATGTAACAGGCGGGCAGGAGCGTAGCGACTAGGGGATGTAACCGGCGGGCAGGAGCGTAGCGACTAGGGGATGTAACCGGCGGGCAGGAGCGCAGCGACTAGGGGATCGACGCCGGAAACCGCGCGCCTCCTCGACGGGACCGGCTACGCTTTGCCCGCAACGTCGTTCGCCGTGTTTTCAGGAGGCTCCCCCATCATGATTCGTGAACTGACGGTCGCCGCGGCGATCGCTGGAGCCGCCCTTGCCGTCGCACCCTCGGCCGCCGCCGACCCGGGCCCGATGTACCCCGACGACCCGAGCCATTACGACACCTCGGCCACCGACGTGCCGGGCATGAACTATCAGGCCTCACTCGGCGCGCCGTGCGACAACTATCAGCTGTTCACCTTCGGGCGCAGCCGCGGCGGGTCGACGGTGGTGTGCCACTACATCCCGAACCAGTGGCCCCCGGTGTACACGGGATTCTGGGTGTCGTCGTACCCGCTGAAGGGTGTGCAGCAGATCGGTGCGCCGTGTGACGGCCCCAAGGGTGCGGCGCAGTCCCCCGACGGTCGCCCGATGGTGTGCCTCGGCGACCAAGGCTGGCAGCCGGGCACCCTGACCGGTGCCGGCTTCTTCCCCGGTTAGTCGCCCCACTTCGACCATACGGAGGGTGTGCACCTGTATGGTCGGCTCTCATGGCTAGCGGGACTAACTTCAACCTCTCCGACGTGTTCGGCACGGTCGCCGCAGCGATCCCGGACCAGACGTTCCTGGTCTGGCGAGGCCGACGACTGTCCTACGCCGAGGTGAACCGTCGGGTCGACGGGTTCGCCAACTATCTGACGTCGGTCGGGCTGGGGTGCCACACCGAGCGCGACGGGCTGGCAGGGCACGAATCCGGCCAGGACCACCTCGGCATCTATCTGCGGAACGGCAACGAGTACCTCGAGTCGATGATCGGGGCGTTCCGGTCCCGGGTGGCTCCGTTCAACGTCAGCTACCGCTACGTCGAGGACGAGTTGCTGTACCTGCTGACCGATTCCAAGGCCAAGGCCCTGGTCTATCCCGCGGAGTTCGCGCCGCGGGTCGCCGAGATCCGCGACTGGTTGCCGCATCTGCGGGTGCTGATCCAGGTGGCCGACCACACCGGTCACGAACTCCTGCCCGGCGCAGTCGACTACGAGACCATCCTCGCGACTCCCGCACCGGCCGACGGCCTGCCCACGCCGTCGGGCGACGACCTCTACGTCCTCTACACCGGCGGCACCACGGGCATGCCCAAGGGCGTGCTGTGGCGCCAGCACGACATCTTCCTGTCCTCGATGGGCGGGCGGCCGTGGGGCAGCGATCAGCCGCTGGCGTCCCACGAGGAGTTGGCCGAGAAGGCCAAGGCGTCCGCAGGCGCGGTGTCGATGATGATGATTCCGCCGTTCATGCACGGCGCCGCGCAGTGGGCGGCGTTCAACGCCGTGACCATGGGCGGCCGGATCGTCATCCCCGACGACGTCGAACGCATGCGTCCGGCCGACGTGCTCGCGCTGGCAGCGCAGGAGCGGGTGCTGAGCATGCCGGTGGTCGGCGACGCGATCGCCCGCCCGCTCCTCGACGAGATCGAGGCCGGCGACTACGACCTGTCCGGATTGTTCACCATCACCAACGGTGGAGCCCCGCTGTCCCCCACGGTCCGCGAACGCCTGCTGGCGGCGCTGCCCCACCTGATGCTGCTCGACGCGGTCGGCGCCTCGGAGTCGGGCGCGCAGATGAGTACCTCGACTACGGCCGGCGCCGAGGTGCAGGCGGCGACGTTCACCCCGCAGTACGACACGGCGGTCGTCTCGGCCGAGCTCGACCGCGTGCTCGAGCCGGGCGAGGGCCAAGGCTGGCTGGCGCGCCGAGACCTGATCCCGCTGGGCTATCTGGGCGACGAGGCCAAGACCGCCAAGACGTTCCCGACGATCGACGGCGTGCGGTGGTCGGTGCCGGGTGACCGGGCGAACGTGTTGCCCGACGGGCGGATTCAACTGCTGGGCCGCGATTCGGTGACCATCAACTCCGGCGGGGAGAAGATCTTCGTCGAGGAGGTCGAACGGGCGATCGCCGCGCACCCCAGCGTCTACGACGTGGTCGTGGTCGGGCGTCCGTCGGAGCGGTGGGGCAGCGAGGTGATCGCGGTGGTGCAATTCGCCGACGGCGCCGACGCGACCGACGAGGAACTCGTCGAGGTGTGCCGCACCGCGATTGCGCGCTACAAGATCCCCAAGGCTTTCGTGCGGGTGCCGAAGGTCGTGCGGTCGCCCGCGGGCAAGGCCGACTACCGGTGGGCCAAGGAGATCGCTACTTCTTCAGCGTGAACTGACACAGGTCGGTGTAACCCTTGTGGAAGAAGTTGGCGCAGCCGGTGAGGTACTTCATGTACCGCTCGTACATCTCCTCGCCCTGCAGCGCGACGGCTTCGTCGTGCTTGGACTCCAGCGTGGCCGACCAGATGTCGAGGGTCTTGGCGTAGTGCTCCCCGAGGCGGTGGATGCGCTCGATCGTGAAGCCGGACTCGGTGCTGAACTTCTCGACCTCGGGCACGATCGGGATCTGGCCGCCGGGGAAGATCTCGTCGGCGATGAACTTGGTGAATTTGAGCAGCGTCATGGTCACCGGCAGGTTCTTGGCCACCCGCTCCTCGGGGCTGCACCGCGTGATGGTGTGCAGCAGCATGACGCCGTCGTCGGGCAGCGCACCGTAGGCCATGTCGAAGAAGCGCCCGTAGCGGTCGAAGCCGAAGTGCTCGAACGCGCCGATGGAGACGATGCGGTCGACCTTGCCGTCGAATTCCTCCCAGCCGCGCAGTTCGACGCGGCGGCTGCGGTCGGTGTCGATGCCGGCCAGGACGTTCTCCACGTGGGCGGCCTGGTTGCGGCTCAGGGTCAGCCCGATGACGTTGACGTCGTACTTCTCGATGGCGCGCTTGATGGTGGCGCCCCAGCCGCAGCCGATGTCGAGCAGGGTCATGCCGGGTTCGAGGCCCAGCTTGCCCAGCGACAGGTCGATCTTGGCCAGCTGCGCCTCGTGGAGAGTCATGTCGTCGCGCTCGAAGTAGGCGCAGCTGTAGGTCTGCGTCTCGTCGAGGAACAGCCGAAAGAACTCGTCGGACAGGTCGTAGTGCGCCTGGATGTCCTCGAAGGCCGGTGTCATGTCCGACCTGATGCGCTTGTTAGCCACCGGTGCCTCCTCGTCGTACCCCGCAGCAAGGTTACAAGGGTTAACTGCGATTCCCGAACCACGGTGCCCAACCGGGTGCGGCGGCAAACCTCGTCGGTTCCGACGAGTGTGCCGAGGCCGCCCCCGGTAACGCAAACCCGCATGCGGTGTGAGATCGGCCGGTAAATTGACGCGTGGCGTCGGCCGTAGGCCGCGATGCGTCTCGTCGCTGCGGCGCCGCGGACGATGTTTGGTTGCGAAGACGTTGGGAGACAAATGATTCCGAGTCCGTATTCGCACCCACGGGCGTTGGCCGGCCGCTCGGTGATCGTGACCGGCGCCGCCCGAGGGGTGGGGAAGGGCATCGCCGGCGCCCTCCTCGAGCGTGGCGCCTCGGTGCTGCTGGTCGACCGCGAGCCCGACCTGCTGGCGCGAACGGTGGGCGAATTCGCCAGGCAGGATTGGCCTTCGGAATTCTTGGTGGCCGATTTACGCGACCCGGTCAGCCCCGGGGCGATCGTCGACGCTGCCACGACGCAGCTGGGCGGGATCGACGCGTTGGTCAACAACGCGATCGCCACCAACGAACCAAAGGCGTTGGCGGACATCACCGCCGATGACTACGACCTGGTGTTCGACGTGGGTCCGCGGGCCACCTTCTTCTTGATGCAGGCGGCCTACCCGGTGATGAAGGCCGCTGGCGCCGGCGTGATCGTCAATCTCGGATCGGCCTCCGGCACGGGCGGGCAGTCGCAGTTCGCGGCCTACGCGGGCGCCAAGGAGGCCATTCGCGGAATGTCCAAGGCCGCGGCCCTGGAATGGGGCCGTGACAACGTCAGGGTCAACGTGATCTGCCCATTCGCCGACTCCCCCGGCGTGCAGTTCTGGCAGGAGATCGCACCCAAGGACTACGACCGCGCGGTACGACAGGTGCCACTGAAGCGGGTGGGCCGGATCCACGAGGACATCGGGGCCGTCGTGGCGTTCCTGGTGGGTGACGACGGCGCGTACATCACGGGTCAAACCATCATGGTCGACGGTGGAACGGGCGTGTTCCGCTGACCGCGGTGTGGCACTCGTGAAACTGCCAGCCACGGAACGACATCGGTCGCTTGACCGATAAAGCTGGTCAGTCGTCGGGCCTTGGCGGGACGTAGCTCCACGCCCCCGAAGGGCACCGTAGGTCGCACTCGGAAAACCATGTTTGACATGGGCTTTCACGAGAAGAGCCCTCCGTCGTGCGAATTCGAGTCCGGGGCAAATCGGTACGCGAGATCGGCTCTGCCGCAACGCTATTTGAGAGCTGGGCCGCCCGAATGACGAGACGTGATGGCTGCCACAGATTTTGGCGACCCCGAAAATCCGTTGCTACGGTCCGACGTCATGATCGATGCGATTGCGACCACGGCCATCCTGACTCTGGTCAACCAGGTGTCGGGCACGCCGTACCGCACGGGCGGCGACTCGCCCTCGGGTACCGACTGCTCCGGACTGGCGTCGTGGGTGGCCAACGCGGCCACGGGCCGCCCCATCTACGGCGACCGCTTCCACACGGGCAACGAAGAGCAGGCGCTGCTGGCGCGTGGTTTCCAGTACGGGACGCAGCCGGGAGCCCTCAACATCGGCTGGAACTCCGGCCATACCGCGGTGACGCTGCCCGATGGCACGCCGGTGTCGTCGGGAGAGGGCGGTGGCGGGGTCCGCGTCGGCGGTGGCGGGGCCTTCCAGCCGCAGTTCACTCGGCACATGTACCTCCCGGTGGCCCAGGACGAGCCTGCGCAGGACCCGATGGCTCCGCCACCCCCGGTCGACCCGTTCGCACCACCCCCACCGCCGCCCGGCCCGGCCGACATCCCCGCGGTCGACGGCGTGGCCAGCGAGTTGCCGCCGCCCCCGCCGCCCGCTCCCGAGTTGCCGCCGAGCATCTGACCGGCGCGAATTCGTTCCGGAGAGATTTGCGTGACATCACTTCCGGTTGGCGTCAACCCAGAATTCAGTCCGGCTGATTACCGTTTGGTGACCGTCAAACCGCCGGTCGACGGCTCGCGGGCGTCGGGTGGACGTCGACGGGCCGGCCGAACCACTTGAACGTAGACACTTTGCCAGACCGGTATCATCGCGGCGTGACCATCGACCCCGTCGAGCAGCCGTTGGGTCTGCGTGAGCGCAAGAAGGCGCAGACCCGCCGCCTCCTGATCGACACGGCCGTCGATTTGTGCCTCAAGCAGGGCTACGAGAACACGACCGTCGAACAGATCACCCACGCCGTCGAGGTGTCACCGCGCACGTTCAGTAGGTACTTCTCCTCGAAGGAGGGCGTGTTCATCGCGGTGATCGACGACCTGGCCGAGGAGATCACCGCCGCGCTGCGCAGCCAGCCGTTGACCGTCGGCCCCATGGAGGCCCTCCGGGCCGCCCACGTGTCGGTGCTGACCAGGGTGGCCGAACGGCGCCCGATCGCCGGGCTGACGGTCGAACGCATCGCATTGATCCTGCAGATCGTTTCCTCGTGCGAGACGTTGCGCCAGGCGGCCATCGAGTACCGCAGTCCCACGGCGATGTCGGTGCTGGCCGAGCACATGGGCGTCGAGCCCGACGACACGCGCCTCGAGCTGGCGGTGGCGGTATTCGCGACCACGATCGTCAAGGCGTGCACCGAGGTGGCCGCCGCAGATCCCGATGTGCCGACGGGTCCGGAGTTCGTCAGAGACCAGCTGAACGACGCACTCGCCGACATGGCACGATTCGTCAGCGAGCTCCAAACGTCCTGAGCAGGGACTACTTTGAGCGTCGCGCTCCCCATGCGGCGATGGCAATGCCGATCACGACGGTAATGGGCCCGATGATCGACCACGTGGTGGTGTTGGACATCGGGCTGCCGCCGACGACGCCGAACCCCTGCAGCGCCCAGAGTGCGCCGAAGCAGGCGACGACGATTCCCAGGCCCAGAATGGCGATGCGCATGGGGTCGAGCGTAGTCGGTGCGGTGCAATGGACGCGGTCGGCGTGCCCAGCGATGGACGGTGACCGGGTGTAGCGTCGGCGACGTTGGCACCGGCGTCCGCGCGCGACGTCACACCCCACGGAAAGCGCGTGCTCCTTGACCTACTGCATCGGTGTCATGCTCGACGAAGGGATCATCTTCGCGTCGGATTCCCGGACGAACGCCGGTATGGACAACGTGCTCAAGTTCTGCAAGATGACGGTGTTCGAACGTCCGGGCAATCGGGTGATCGTGTTGCTCAGCTCGGGCAATCTGGCAGGGACCCAAGCCGTCGTCAGCGTGTTGACGCAGCGGTGCGCTGACGGGGATGCCGCCACCCACATCATGGGTGCCCGCACGATGTTCGACGTCGTGCGACTCGTTGCCGATGCGATGCGCGACATCGAGAGACGAGACGCCGACTACCTCGGCGCGCGCGACGTACGCTTCAACGCCTCGTTCATCGTCGGTGGGCAGATCGCCGGTGAGCCGATTCGACTGTTCCGGATCTACGCCGAGACCAACTTCATCGAGGCCGGGGTCGAGACGCCCTTCTTCCAAACCGGTGAGACCAAGTACGGAAAGCCGATCCTGGATCGCGTGCTCACCCAGGACACTCCGCTGGTCGAGGCCGCGAAGTGCGTGCTGGTGTCCTTCGACTCGACGATGCGCAGCAACCTATCGGTAGGCATGCCGATCGACCTGCTCTGCTACGAAAAAGACACTCTCGCAGTGACTTTGCAACGCAAGTTCGACGTCGGCGATTCCTACTTCACCGAGCTGAGCAAGCAGTGGGGCGAAGGCACCCGGCAGGTGTTCCGGCAACTACCCGAGTTGCGATGGTGACGATCACGACGAACGGAAGGCACGCCATGAAGATTCACGTCGGCTTCGAGATGATCTTCGACTGTCCGCGGCCCACCCCGATGATGCTGAGCCTCAACATCCACTACAGCCGCGTGTCGGACCTGGTCGGCCGGGACAGCCTCCTCTTCGACCCGCCGGTACCGGTGTCGGGGTATCGGGACGGCTTCGGCAACTGGTGCACGCGCATCGTGGCCCCCGCCGGCCAGACGCGCATCTGGGCCGACGCCGTGGTCAAGGATTCCGGCTTGCCCGACGTCATCGTGCCTGAGGCGCAACAGGTTCCGGTTCAGGATCTACCGGAGGAGGCGTTGGTCTTCCTGCTCGGCAGCCGGTACTGCGACACCGATCGACTGTCTCAGATCGCGTGGAACCTGTTCGGGCAAGGCCCCACCGGATGGGGTCGTGTTCAGGCGATCTGCGACTACGTGCACAACCACATCACCTTCGACTATCAGCGAGCGGACAACACCAGGACCGCGCTGGAAGCCTACGAGCAAAGGGTCGGCGTCTGCCGCGACTACACCCACCTGGCCGTGGCGTTCTGCCGCGCGATGAACATCCCCGCGCGGTACTGCACCGGTTACCTCGGCGACATCGGCATGCCGCCGCCCTACGGCGTGATGGACTTCGCGGCCTGGTTCGAGGTCTTCCTCGGCGGACAGTGGTACACGTTCGACGCACGCAACAACACGCCGCGCATCGGCCGGGTGCTCCTCGCCCGCGGCAGGGATGCCGCCGACGTCGCGCTGAGCAATGCGTTCGGCCCCAACGCCCTGGTGAAGTTCACGGTGTGGACCGATGAGGTGGAACAGGCGCCGTCGCCTGCGCGGCATCGCAGCCCCTGACCCGTGGCCGATGACGGGCTCGTCAATTCAGGGACTTGGCGAACCGTCGGTGCCTATGCTGCGCGCATGCCCCACTACGCGCCGTCCCCCCCACCGACGATCGACGGCATCCCGTCGTTGGACGGCCCGCTGCCCACGGACGCAGAACTCGCAGGCCGGCCCTACGCTCTGCCCATCGACGTCCTCGCCGAGTCGCTCGGTCCGATCTTCTACGCGGACTGGGGTGGTACCCGCAAGCTGTACGCGTGCTCGGTCGAGCTGGTCGAGGAGCTGTGCGACGAGAGCAGGTTCGCCAAGAACCTGACCGCCTCACTCGCCCGCGTCCGGCCGCTGGCCGGGGACGGGTTGTTCACCGCCTTTCACGGCGAACCCAATTGGCAACGGGCGCATGACGTCCTGCTCCCCGGCTTCAGCTACTCAGGCCTGCGGATCTATCACGACGCGATGCTCGACATCAACTGCCAGCTGATCTCCCGGTGGGACGCCCGGGTGGGCGTCGAGCCGGTGAACGTCTCCGACGACCTTCAGAAATTGGCCATGGACACCGTCGGCCTCGCGGGTTTCGGGGCGCGGTTCGAGTCCTACGACTACGACGGCCTCGCCCCCATTCCGCAGAGTTTCACCAACGCACTGGCCGAGGTCTTCGCCCACGGCGAGACACCGGCGTTCGAGGTCGAGCGCTCCACCCTGCACGCCTACTTCGACGAGCTGATCGCCGGGCACGCCGCGGGCGGCACCGGTGATCTGCTCTACGTCATGCTCGGCGCGGACGGGGCGCCGGCGCTCGACGACGCCAACGTCCGCAACCAGATCATGACGTTCCTGATCGCCGGGCAGCTCACCACCTCGGAGCTCATGCCCAACACGGTCTACAACCTGCTGCACCATCCCGGCGCCCTGACCCGGGTGCGCGCCGAGGTAGACGCCGTCTTCGGACCCGATGACGACTACCTGCCCACCTACGACGACATCGGGAAGCTCGGCTACCTCCGTCAGGTCATCAGCGAGACACTGCGGCTGTCCCCGCCGGTGCTCAACTTCGACCGAATGGCCCTGGCGGACACGATGATCGGCGGTCGATACCCGATCAAGAGCGGTGAGGCCGTCACGATTCTGACCGGTGCCCTACACCGCCAACCGCAGTGGGGTGACAACCCCGAGCTGTTCGACCCGTCACGATTCGACGCCTCCGTCGCCGACACCCGGTCCAGCGCTGCGTTCAAACCCTTCGGCACCGGCGAGCGGTCGTGCATCGGACGTCAGTTCGCCCTGCACGAGGCGGCGATGCTGATCGCCAGGATCGTGCACCGCTACCGGCTGGTCGACTCGCAGCACTACGCCCTGCGGTGGGAGGGCCTCAGTCGACGACCGGTCGGGTTCCACGTCGACCTGGTGCGGCGTACGTCCGCCGAGCGCGCGGTGGCACCCGCGGCGACCACCGTCGCCACCCCGGCAGCCTCGGCGGTGTCCCCTGTGAAGGCCGGGACCACGCTGGCCGTGCTGCACGGTTCGAATCTCGGCACCTGCCGTGCGCTGGCCAAGCAACTCGCCGAGGAGGGCACCGACGTCGGTTGCGCCGCCACGGTCGCACCGCTGGACTCCGCTGCCGGTAAATGGCCCGACGCCGACGCGGTGGTGATCGTCGCGTCGTCGTACAACGGCCAGCCGACCGACGACGCGCGCGAGTTCGTGTCGTGGCTGTTCGGTGATGACGCTGCGCTGCAGGGCAACCCGCTGTTCGCCGTCCTCGGCGTCGGAGACCACAACTGGGCCGACACGTATCAGGCCATCCCCAAGCGGATCGACGCGCGGCTGACCGAACTCGGCGGCCGGGCGCTGCTCCCCCGCGCGGAGGCCGACACCTCGGGGGATCTGAACGGCACCCTCGAGGAGTTCACCGGCGCGCTCTGGTCGGCGCTGGCCCAGCACTGCGGCGATCCGGACGCGGCAGCGCTGACCACCAACGACGAGCCGCTCTACGACCTGCGTCTGATCAGCGGCCCGGTGACCGCGGCGATCGACACGAGGTTCGCGGTGCAGCCGATGACCGTCACGCTGAACGACGAGCTGGTCAGCACGGCAGGTCAGGCCAAACACTATGTTCGCGTGGCACTTCCCGACGACGTCGACTACGCCACCGGTGACCACTTGACGGTGCTGGCCGACAATCCGCCGGAGGTGGTCGACATGGTGCTCGACCTGTTGGGGATCGACCCCGAACTGCGGTTGTCGGTCAACCCGAGGCGCACCTCGAGGCGGTTGATCGCGCTCGACCGTGAGGTCAGCGTGCGCGAGCTGCTCACCCACTTCGTCGAACTGCGCAAGCCCGCAACACCCGGCCAGCTACGCCGGCTCGCGGCGGCCAACCCGTGCGACCCGGAACGCCGGCGTCTCGAGGAGCTCGCCGAGTCGTCGGAACCCGTTGCGCTCAGCCCGTTGGAGTGCCTGCATCAGTTCCCCGCGTGTGCGTTGACGGGGGCCGAACTCCTCGAACTGCTCGAACCCATGACGCCTCGGCACTATTCGATCGCGTCGTCCTCGCGGCTGTCGGCGTACGAGGTGGCGGTGATCGTCAGTGTGCTCGACACACCAGCGCGATCGGGCATCGGGCTGTTCAAGGGGGTCGCGTCCAACCATCTGGCCGGGGTCGCACCCGGAGCGGTGATCCGCGCGCGAATCGACCCGGCCCGCCAAGCGTTCCGCGCCGGCGCCAACCCACAGTGCAACGTCATCCTGGTGAGCGCGGGCACCGGCGTCGCACCGTTCTGCGGCTTCCTCGGCGACCGACTCGCGGCGAAGCGGGCCGGCGAACCCTTCTCGTCGGCGCTGTGCTTCTTCGGTGTGCGAGATCCGGACGTGGACTACATCTTTCGCGATGAGTTCGAAGACGGGGAACGGCAGGGCATCGTGCGCATGCGGCCCGCGTTCTCGCGGGCACCGGAGAACGGCGTGCGCTACGTCCAGGACCGGATCGCCGCCGACGCCGACGACGTGTGGGAGCTGCTCGGTGATCCCACGAAGGACACCCACGTGTTCGTGTGCGGGGACGGTGGCCGGATGGCGCCGGCGGTGCGGGCGGCGTTCCGCGACATCTACCGGGCGAGGACGGGCGCGGATGACGCCGGGGCCAAGGACTGGCTGGAGGGATTGGTCACCTCCGACAACTACGTCGAGGACGTGTGGGCGGGCTGATCGTCGGCGCTGCCAGGAAGCGCGCCTAGCATCGAGGCATCGCGCCTAGCATCGAGGCATGGAGTACCGCAGCCTCGGCCGAACCGGAATGCACGTCAGCCCGCTCTGTCTGGGCGCCATGATGTTCGGCGCCTGGGGTGAACCCGACCACGACACGTCGATCCAGGTCATCCACCGTGCGCTGGACGCCGGCATCAACTTCGTCGACACCGCCGACGTGTACTCCCAGGGTGAGTCGGAGGTCATCGTCGGCAAGGCGCTGGCCAACGGCAAACGCGACGACGTCGTGCTCGCGACCAAGTTCCACGGGCAGATGGGCGTCCCGGTCGACTCGCCGATGGGCACCGCCGGTGACCCGAACCAGCGTGGCAACTCCCGGCGCTGGATCGTCCGGGAGGTCGAGGACAGCCTGCGTCGGCTCGACACCGACTGGATCGACCTCTACCAGGTGCACCGGCCCGACGCCGACACCGACGTCGAGGAGACGTTGGCCGCGCTGACCGACCTGCAGAGTCAGGGCAAGATCCGCGCCTTCGGCTCGTCGACCTTCCCCGCGCACGCGATGGTCCAAGCCCAATGGGTCAGCGAGCGAAGGGGTTTGGGCCGCTTCGTCACCGAACAACCGCCGTACTCGCTGCTCGCGCGGAGCATCGAGGCCGACGTGCTGCCCATGGCCCAGGAGTTCGGCATGGGCGTGCTGCCGTGGAGCCCGCTGGCCGGCGGCTGGCTCACCGGCGGGTACCGCAAGGGTCGGGACCTGCCGGAGTCTAAGCGCCGCAGTCGAATGCCCGCGCGCTTCGACCTGGACAACCCGGACAACCAGCGCAAGCTCGACGCCGCCGACGCGTTGGGCCGGCTGGCCGACGAGGCCGGGCTGTCGTTGGTCCACCTGGCGTTGGCGTTCGTCCTGCAGCATCCCGCGGTCACCTCGCCGATCATCGGCCCGCGCACGATGGAACACCTGGAGTCCCAGCTCGGGGCCGCCGATGTCACGTTGTCGGTCGACGTGCTGGACCGGATCGACGAGATCGTGCCGCCGGGGGTGACGATCTCGAGTGCTGACCAGGGCTATCAGCCGCCGGCGCTGACCGATCCGTTCCTGCGGAGGCGTCGGACGGTGTAGGCCCAGACCTCAGCGCCGTAACCGTGCATTGATCGTCGCGAACACGCTCCACCCCACCAGCGTGCCGAGGGCGATCGAGAAGATGGCCGCGACCGTACTGCCGAGGGTCTTGATGTCGCCGTCTCCGGCGACGGCCTCACCGAGCGTCTCGAAGCTCAATGCGCCGGGCACCATCGCCCAAAAGGCCGCCAGCATCATCACGATGGCCGGCGGGGAGGTCTTGATCCGCGCGCCGAGCATCGCGACGGGCACCACCAGGAACGCTCCGAGCGCACCGGAATGCATGGGCGACAGGAACAGTCCGCCCACCTGCTGCCCGATGAGGGCGACACCGACGATCAGCACCAGCCACGGGAACGAGCCCGTGGGCGCCGACAGGTAGACGTAGAGCCCGATCGCGATCACGACCACCGCGACGTAGAGCGACCAGCTGCCCATCTGTGCCGACGGCTGCTGCGGCTCGAGACTGCCGCCCAGGTGAATACCCATGCCGACGCCAAACACCAGCAGCATCAGCTGCATTACGCCGTACATCAACCGGGTTGCGCCGCTGACCATCTGGGCACTTGCCAGCTCCATCGCACCGATCGTCAGCGCCAATCCGGGCAGCAGGGCCACCAGCGGCGGGCTGATCACCCGAAGCAGCCCGTCATTCGCCGCATCGGCGACGAACCACGTCGCCAACAGCGTCACCACCGCCGCCGCGAGCGTCGGCAGGACGGCGGTCAGGGTGGGGAACGGCCGACCCAGCATGACGATCGCGCCGACAACAGCACCCAGGAACACGTAACCCCACAGGGACGCCCACGTCGGGTTGATCACCATGCCGAAGCCCAGTGTGGTGACCGTGTAGCCGAACACGGTGACGACCGGGCCGAATCGCGGCTTCATGGACCGGGCGGCAGCGGCTTCCCGGGCCGCGTCGGCGGCGGTGATGGCGCCGAATTCGGCGAGCTCGGCGATCGCGTCGATGCGGCCAGCCACGTTGAGCTGGGTGGTGGGGTTGAGCACCGTCTCCACCTCGTATGCCACGGTGCCCACCTGGACCACCAGGGCGGTGGGCAGCACGACCACGCGGACGGTCTCGCGGGTGTAGTTCTTGGCGATCACCCGCAGGCGCGCCTCCACCTGGTGCGTGGGCTGCTCACATTCGATCAGCGCGATGCCGAGCTCACGGAGCATCGCGGCGACCTCGGTGTCGTCGTCGATCGGTCCCCCGGTCAGCGCGCGCGGCACCTCCTTGCGGATGGACCGAAGGAACCCTCGCGCGTCATCACTCATGCCGCTGATTGTGGGGCCGCCGCGTCGCGCCCCACAGCCCGACCCCGATCCCGACGACCGCGCCGCCAAGACCGATCACCTGCTGGGAGCGCCTCATCTGGTGATGCGCGTTCAGCCCGCCGAGTAGGTCGGCTGCGTCGGCACCGCCGGAGGCCAGGAACCAGCCTCGGGTGTCGCGCCCGCGCATCGCCGCCGTGGTCAGCAATCCGCCGATCAGGGCGTCGCGGTAGCCCATTGAATACAGCAGCAGCCGTGCCCCGCCGACCGGCTCCTCGGGATCGCCCCACCATCGATTCGCCCGGACGGGGTCGACGAGGAAGGAGACGCCCGACGCGACCCGAATACCACCCACGACCAATGCCGCACGATCGATCGCCATGGCTCGCACCCTACGACCGGCCGGGGTGGCGGTGTCAGGAACCGACCAGATGACCGAGCCACCCTCACCATTCGATGCCGCACATCCCGCAGCGCCAGCTCTCGGAGCTCGGGCAACATCCTCCGGCGTGGTTCCACGGCTCGATGTTGCCGAAGTCCGACGGCATCCCGTAAAACGTGCGCTGCGTGCGGCGCGCGGCGCAGCGGGGGCACGGTGGGTGCAGGCCGAACTTGAAGTCGAGGAAGCTCGTGAATCCCCCTTCGGCCATGGCCTGCAGACACTTTCGACATATCACCGCTGGCCAGTCGTACGTCCAATCCTGGGTCATCGGCAACTTGCGGCTCGGCAAGTCCACGGTGTGCGCAAAGATCTCCTCGCGAGCGTCCGATCCCGAGATGTCGATCGTCTCCTCACAACCGTCGCAAGTGCCGTCGTATCGCAACAGGATGCGCGCGGCCGCCATCGTGCTGTGTCCGAACCGACTCTCGGGCCTGCTACCGAAGCGGCTGGCGGTCAGCGCGTCCTCGAGTGTGACGACATCCTCGCCAACGAGATGCCAGGAGTCCGTGACGGCCCACTCCAATCCGAACAGCATCGCCAGAGAGGACAACTCCAGCAGATTGGAGTTCTGCACCGAGTGGTCGAAGGCGGCGCCGTCGGCTCCCATCCGTCCGAAGATGGTGAGGATCGTGGGTGGGTCGGTGTCGAGGACGTATGCCAGGACACTCCCCTCGACCGTCGACCCGTAGTCGCTGCGCCACGGCCGGTACGGCGAGCGCGGCTCCAGCAGGGCGATGACGGCGTCCTTCCAGTCGGTCGCGTGAAGGATGTGCAAGCGCGGCTCAGGCGGTGGCGTCATTGGTCCATTCTCCCAGCGGCCTCTGACATTTTGTGGCCGCGAGGACCATGCGATCACCGCACGATTAGGCCTCCGGCACGCCCAGCCGTCTCGCCAGTTCCGGACCGCCGACGTCGCGAACGAAGTCCGGATCACCGCAGACGACGAGTTGGTCGCGGGCGCGGGACAGTCCGACGTAGAGGCGCTCTCGCGACCGTTCGAACGTGCCCTCCTCGTTGACCACGACGACGATCGCGCGCCGCTCGAGGCCCTTGAAGCCCAGGACGTGGCCGTAGAACACCTGATCGGTGTCCCAGAAGGTGTTCCAGTACGCGGTGTGACCGTCGCGTTGCCGCTCGGCCTGCTCGGGGTGACGGCTCCCGGTGGTGAGCAGGGCGACGTCCTCGGGTCGCCAGCCGTCATTGAGCAGCGCGTCGATTTGGTCGTCGCCGACGCCCATGGCCTCGTCGCGCGCACAGGGGATGAAGGTGACCGCCGGACCCTCACCGCCGAGGAACCGCATCGGGTGGTCGACGAGCGGTTGGAAGGCGTTGGCGATCTGGCGGGTGTTGCGCAGGTTGTGGTCCAGGATGAGTGGGACCAGTGGCACCGGCGGCGATCCGTGCCGGTCGAACACCCGTTGCCCCTCGTCGCTGAACAGGTACAGTCCGCCGTCGACCGGATCCTTGAGGGCGGCCAGCAGCGGATCCCACCAGGCGTCGGCGAAGTCCTGCGCCTCATCCACGACGATCGCGTCGAACCGGTGCCCGGGAGCCAGTTCTGCTGCCAGAGCGGCCATGTGGAGTGGCAGGTCGTGTTCCCAGAACTGCACGGTGTCCTGGTTGCGCAGCGCTTCGTCGGGGCCGGAGGGGGCGCCCCACGTCTTGCCGAGGTCGTGGAACTCGCCGACGTAAGCGGGCTGTTGTCTGCGCGGCCAGGTGCCGGCGACGCGTTCGAGGTAGGAGGCCAGCCCGTGGGAGTAGCAGACCAGCGCGACGCGTTGGCCGCGCTGAGCCAGTCGGCGGGCCTGCTCCATGGCCAGGAAGGTCTTGCCGCTGCCCGCGCCGCCGCGGACCTCGACCCGGTTCAGCAACCGGATGGCGTCGAGGATGACGGCCTGGTGTTCGGTGAGCGCGTCGGCGGCATCCTCGTTGGCCAGCGCGCGGGCGACGACGTCGCGTTGCGGCAATCCCCTGCCGCTGAGCGCAATTCCGAGCTGCTCGACGCCCTCCCTGCTCAGCAGGGGTCGGTCGAGTTCCTGGCGGACGAGGATCTCCCGGAGCCGGTCGACCAGGTGCGGCAGGTCGGTGCGGTCGACGATCTTCCAGCGCGGGCAGTCCGGTAGGTCGAAGTCGGCGGGCAGTTCGGTGTGAGGCAGGACGACGACGTGGTCCCATCGCAGTCGCCCCTGGGTCCACCGGGGGTCCTTCTCGATGAAGTCGCGCAGTGCGTAGCAGGCCTCCCGCGCTTGTCGGACGGGTTCGATCTGCTTGTCGCGGCCACCGCGCTTCTGCCACCACCCGTCCCCGTCGTGCCATACCTCCCCGCCCTTGACCTCGAGGCAGACGATGCCGGCGCCCTCGATGCCGACGACGAAGTCGACCTCATGGTCCTTGAGGTGGTCGGTGACGCGTTGCCCGGGAACCACCAGGTCGTTGGGTTCGAGCTGCGCGACCAGCGTCGACCAGGTGCTGCGCTCGGAGCTGTTGAGCCGCGGCGTCTCGGTGACGGTGATCGTCATGTGTGGTGTCCTCCCCCTGGGCGCAGTGCCCGTCGGAGGTTAGCGCGGAGGTCCGACGGCGTGGGGAAACTGGTGCGTCGGCCTCCCGCTGAGTCGCCATAGGCTGGATCCCAGCGCCCGATCAGTCGTCGAGGAAGTCATGGACAATCTGAGAGTCAATGCCGATGCGGCATTTGCGACATCGCATGCCGTGAGCAACGACGCCGAGGAGCTGCGCGACGGGTTGCACGCTCTCCTGCGGGAATGGGACAACCTGTCGCAGGGCTGGTCGGGGGCTGCGGCGACCGGGTACGCCGGCATCTGGGCGGAGTGGCATGAGGGTGCCAACAAGCTGATCGACGCGCTTGCCGAGTCGTCTCGTCAGCTCGGCGTGGCTGCGGTGCGCTATGAGGAGCAAGACGCCGCATCTGCGGAGGTCGTCGACTCGACCACGATCAATTTGGGCCTCTGATGCGCTACCGCGTCGACCTCGAGGAACTGCTGGCGTTCGTGGACAAGTTGCAGGCGTTCGAACAGCGCGCGGAGGCCACCGCGGCGCGTATCGACGCGCAGATCGGCGGCTTGCACGACACCTGGTCCGGGGAGGCGGCGGCCGCTCACCGCACCCAACACGAGAAGTGGATGGCGGGGGCAGCGCAGATGCGCCAAGCGCTCGGCGAGCTGCGCGATGCGGCGACCAACGCCCACCGCAACTACACCGATGCCGCGCAGACGAACGTGGACATGCTGAGGTGACGACGCAGGACGTCGACCCCAAGACCTACTACGCGGTCGGCAAGGGGTTGTACGAGAAGGCGGAGAAGCTCTATTCGGCCTTCGACGTCAACATCAAGATTCTTCAGGCGACCGGGCAGATGGCGGGCTCCGACGACGCCGGCACGGCATGGGCCGCGTCCTACGACAAACGTGTCGGCGACGTCCTGGGAACCGTCAACGATCTGATCGCCGCGATGCAGAACTACGGTGGCGTGGTCATCCAGGCCGGCTACAACCATGCCGTCGCCGAGCACAACGCGACTCCGGGCCAGAAGGGCCCGGCACCCGTCAAGCCCGACGAACCATCAGTCTTCGCAGGGTGTTTGGCGGTACCGCCATCCGCGGGCGGGTCCGGCAAGGGCTTGCTCGACGACGCCATCGGCTTGGTCGAGCAGATTGGTGTCCCGGTGCCCGACGGTGACACCGACAAGATCGAAAAGGCCGCGGACGCCTGGGACCGATTGGCGACAGTGCACGAGACGACGGCGATCGCGGAGGCGCTGGACGTCGACGCCCGCTCATTCGCCGACACGCACTCCCCCGAGGTCGACCAGATCACCGCCGACCTCCGCGCTTTCGGCGACGCGACGAAGTCGGTGTTGGCGGGTTGCGCCGAGCTCTCCCGCTCGTGTACTGCCTACAAGTCCGCGCTCGACGGTCTCCGCAATCAGCTCGAGGGCATCCTCAAGGACCTCGCCGTCGAGCTGGCGGCGTCCGCCGTGATCACGATCGCCGCCTCATTCGTGACGTTCGGTGTCGGTGCCCTCGCGGGCGCCGCCAAGGCGGCCCAGTCCATCAGGAAGTTCGCCCGGATCATCGCCGAGGCCATCGGTGCATGGAAGGTCGAGAAGAACATCAGCAAGGGCGTCGAAGCCGGGGAGGACCTCGGCAAGTCGCGGTCGTTCCTGCAGCGGGCCCTGGACAAAGCCAGGCGGAACACGGAAGAGCAAAAGACGAAGCCGCCGCCACGACAGGGTCCCGACTTCGAATACAACACTCGACCCGAGCGGCTGGACCACACGTTCGCGAGCAAACACAAATTGGACGGAGTCGTGGAGCGAGCCGGAAGTAGGGAGGAGGCCATGGGTCAAATACTTGACGGCCTCAAAGGCCGTGTCCCGAACCAAGGTACATTCGAAACAGTAGTCAACGTCTCCGGCGAGAACGTGACTGTACGGGGTTTCGTCGACAACGGAGTCATCAAGGTGGGGACGGCGTTCATACCATGACCGAAACTGCAGGGCAGCGGCCGATGTCACCACAAGAAGCTGAAGTCATCCGAACCGTGGTCTCGGGGGCAAGCCCGCGTGTGCGAGATGCACTCATCGCCGACCTCGACGGTGCGATGGTCTCCAGTGAGACCCGGTGGATTCTCGACGTTGCCACCGCAAACGGCGGATCGGGTTCTGGCCTTCCTGACGGTCCGTTTCCAGCCAGGGCCTTCGTGCCAAGTAACGCCAACTACCAAGGCGAGGTCATCGTCTGGCTCACCAACGGCCATGTCTCGGGACTGGAGTACGCGTGGATCACTGACGATCCGCCGACCGAATGGCCACGGCCGGATCAGATGGAAGTCATTCTGCAACAAGACTCGTGAAGTCCCGCAGCCTTAAGGCTGGCTCCCGCGCACGATCTACGGGATCAACAGTCGCGAGCGGAGTCGACGGGACGCGCCCGACCCGCTTCGGTGTTAGGTCGGGTAGCACTACTCATGCGCTGCGGGGCCTCGCTCGTCGATCATGGGGGATGCGCAATTGGTTTGCTCGAGTGACGGCAGTCGGTTTAATTGTCTTGACGAGCTTGGGCATGACCGGGTGCTCGGCTGACCGCAGCGCCGAGGCCGACCGCCTTCGACCGATGGTTCAGGCACTACCAGGCGTGACGTCCGCAAATGTCAACTACGTCAACGATTTCGAGAACGGCGCCAATCTGGAAATCAGTCTGAACATGACGCACGCATCAATCGTCGAAATACGCGAGGCGGTGGTGAGCATCGTCGAGGCGGAGGGATCCCGGTTTGATGACCATCGCCTGGAGACGGCGATTGCCGTCGCCGACCGCTCGACGGTCGAATACGGCGGGTACGGAAAGCACCTAGATGCTGAAGAGGTCGCCGCGGATGCAACAGCGATCCGTGCGCTGGAAAGCCGGGTCAGCGCCGAAACGATTGAGTGGCATCATTTCGACGACCACGCCTCGCTGGAGTTGTGGGAGTCGAACGACTCAGACGCCGACCTCCAGGCACTTGTGGAGACCGTGGTCTCACCTTCGTCTCACGTCTACGTCCGCCCGAACGCGCGTCAGCCGCAGAACGCTTGGGACGTGGACCTTCCGCTCACCCTCGAACAGGTGGCCACGGCCGCCGCCCTTCGTGATCGGTTAGCGATGCCGGTCTACCAGGTCGACATGCGCGACGGCCACATCAGCGGACTGGACGTGAATCTTGGCGACATCGCGGTGGCCAACGAGAAAGCACGAGCTGTCGTCGCGGCGGTTGCACCCACGCAGTCAAGACCCCTCACCGTCACCTGGCGTCTGATTGGTGACAAGCCCCGGGAGAACGGCCGGTTCGCGGCCTGCTCACCAACAGGGGGGTTACCGACGGCCCCTCCCGCCCGTGACGTCGCTTCCTTGGAAGGTCTTTTCGCACAGAGATTTCCGGGGTGTCCGGGTTAAACCTTGGGGGCCGGCGACGGTCCTTCAAAGCCCGGTTTAAGCAGACCCCGGGCGGCATCTTCTCCCAAGCTTAGTTGCCAAGAAATGGCGCGCGACAGGCACGGGAGGATTGACCGCCCGCGATCCTCTGGGTTGAAAAGTAACTGGTGAGTGGTTCCGTGTTCTACCCGTCGACGCACGGTGCAGTGGTGCTCAACGCGGTTGTCATTCGCGCAGGCACCTGTGCGCCACGAATGATTGCTACAAATTGCTAGATCGGCTCAACGACGTGATCTTGGACCGCTGGCGGGAATGATTCGTTGAGTCCGGGTTCGGTGCGTTGAGAACCGCCCCAGCATTTCCCTGCAGACCCGGCTTGAGGTCGATTTCCTTGACAGCGCAGCGAAGTTCGTCGGTCAATCAGGCCGGTCCCGCAAGCGGCACTCGGTAGTGCAGCTCACCGCCCATGAAGTGACCTGCGCGCCAGGTGATGATTGCGGGCCTAACGAAGCGCGCAGTGCCCGTGACAGTAGCGCGAAGCCATTCGGGTGGGGAACGCGTTGACAGGGAGGAAGACGCAGCAGTGTCACAAGATGAAGGCCTCGAGCTACCGGTGTGGACTCTGACGACGGATGACATGCCCATTTCGAGGGATACAAACGACCAGATCATGACCCCTGAGCGCCTCTCGGAGCTGCGGTCGGTTTTGGCAACGCTCGCCGATTCTCCGATCACCACTTTAGAAGCTCATCCCATGCCGACGAATGTCGACACAAGCAGCGGCATCCCCCTCGCAGCTGCCAGTCCGCTCGCGCAAAGCCTTTCACAACTCATAACGCAGACAACAAAGGCCGGCACCACTGGCGGCGAGACGCTCTACCGCATGGTCGTACCCGCCAAGGTGGCGGCGCAATTTGGGCAGGGCATCGTGCGTTCCATGACGTCCAAATCTGCATCCGGCGGTGTTCACAGCGCGCTCGTCAGTTCAACAGGAATTGCCGCTCAGGCGAGTTTCGTCCCCGTCGCCGGTCAGGCTGTTGCTGCTGGGGCTGTGACCGCAGGTGCGCTCACCATTGCAGCGCCGCTAGTTTTCATGGCGGTCGCCGCAGGGCTGAGTGCACACGCTGACCGTCAACGCGACAAGGCGATTGAGCACATCACAGGACTGCTGGAGCAGCTGCACGAAGAGAAGCTCGACGACGAGCGCAACGAGCTCAATGGCTGTAGAGACGCCATCGAAGCGGCAACAGCAATTCTGCTTGACCGCGGACGGATTGGCGCAGCACTTGGTCTTGGTCCCGCTGTATTTGCGATCGACAAAGCCATGGCCACGGCCAACCACCGCTTAGCTGGGTGGGAAAAGAAGCTCGGCGGGCTGGTAGGCCGCCCCGTGGAGTTGGCCTGGCTCAAGAAGGCCTTCCCGGGTTTGGTCGATGCTGGCGGCCCCTTCCACGCTCACGTCGAAATCGCTCGATTGGCCATCGCCATGAAGCGACGAGTACTGGTCCTGCAAGCCGTGGAGCACGGCCAGCTGGAGGGCGCCAATCATGCCTTCGAGAGTTTCATCAGAACTTTGAAGGAATCAGAACAGCGTGTAGCTGCAACTGAAACCGGAATCGATTCCCTAATGAAGGGGCTCTCGAGCGGGTCTGCTGCACGAATAGGTGACATCTGAGTTGGCTTGCCCGGGACGGGTGGGCTGAGAGGATGTCCAAGTGCCCAGGCCCTATCCCCAAGAG
>NZ_JBEXUA010000025.1:0-36675 GCF_040614235.1 Mycobacterium sp. NPDC006124
CAGAACAGGAGGAAACCCCCGCGGCACTGCCCGCCTGAACGATCAACTCGAAGAATCACACGACGACGTCGTACACCACGTCCATGGACTTGACCTAGCCCTCCCCCGCATCGTCTAACGAGCCCCTGCAAGTGGATCCCACCAAAGCTCCGGCATGTTCCTCCGAATCTTTGGCGGCTCACGTTCCGTGTGTGTCGCCCACCCACACGTAGAAGGCTGGCCGGCTCACAGCATCCCGAGGGTGCATGAAACCCGAGACGGTTCACCGAGAGTGCGCGGGGCTGAGGGCCGCAAGTGCGGTTCGCCGACGGCCTCACGCGCACCGTGGACTTCTTCCGCGATTTGCCACTACCCCCCGTGATTCGCGGCGTGCTAGACGCGCTCACCGCAGGTCAGACGCCGCAAATCGCTGGTGGGGATCGGGTACCCGGGCACCTTCGAGGGCGACCGCGCGAACCATCTGCGCGTGTTTCAGCTCGAGATCCTTGAATCGCAGGTAGGTGCTGATCGCGGTGAACAAGAACGCGATGACGAGCGCGTACTCCAGCAGGTCGGCTCCGCGGTCGACACCGAGCCAGTTGGCGACAAGGGTCGTGTCGTTCGGTCGCACGATCGCGGAGACCGCCGCGAGCACGAACACGACGTAGCCCATCTTGACCCACGCCCGCGACCGCGCACTGCGCCGTGAGCTCAGCAGGTACACGAGCAGGACGACGATCGCGCCGATCAGCAGAACCTGAATCCACTTCACCGGCGCATCCTCTCTCGTAGCAGACCGTCGAAGATGATGTTGACGCCGTTGACCAGTGGCTGGCCCTTGGACATCGAGTAGTCGGTGTAGAGGATCTCGATGGGTTCTTCGGCGATGCGCCAATCGTTTTCGATGACTAGCACGACGATCTCGCTGGCATGCGCCATGCCGTTCATGGTCAGGTTCAGCGCGTCGGCGACAGTCCGGCTGAACACCCGCAGGCCGTTGTGGGCATCGGTCAGCTTCAGCTTTCGACTGGTTCGGCTGAGTTTGGCGATCACCGGCAGCGCTAGCCGTTTGAGCGTCGGCATGGTCTTGGGCACCGATCCCGCGAACCGGGTGCCGACGACGATGTCGAGGTCCTCGCGGGCGAGCCGGTCGATCATCCGGATGACGTCCTTGACGCGATGCTGGCCGTCGGCGTCGAAGGTGGCGAACACCCGGGCACCCGGTTGCGCGCGGGCGTACTCGACGCCGGTCTGGATGGCCGCGCCCTGGCCGAGGTTCACGGGATGGCGGACGACGTGGGCACCTGCGCGCCAGGCGCATTCGGCGGTGTCGTCGCGGCTGCCGTCGTCGACGCACACCACGTGGTCGAAGACGGTGCGGACGTCGGAGACGACGTCGGCGATGACGCTCGCCTCGGTGAAGGCGGGGATGACGATCCACGTGTCGTGGTACTGGTTCGCTGGCACGTCAATGCCGTTGGAGATTACCTGTTCGCCGGCGCAGGGACCCGCGCCCGCGCGACCACGTGCACGGCGATTCCACTCACCGGGCCGCAGAGCCGCGCGACGATCGTGCGTGTCTGGAGCTGCCACGGCAGGAGGAGCGGCAGCGTCGAGGCGAGCTCGCCCCGATCCACCCCGCGACGTGCTGGGGCCACTCATGAGGCCGCCACGGCGTCGGCGACGGCCTTGCCAAGGGTGTCGGTGCCAGCCGATCCACCCATGTCCGGGGTGAGGGTGTCCCCGCCCTTAGCCAGCACCGTTTCGATCGCCGCGAGTACTGCTGCGGCAGCGTGTTTTTCGCCAAGGTGTGCCAACATCATGGAGGCGCACCAGATTTGGCCGACGGGGTTGGCTATGCCTCGGCCGGCGATATCGGGGGCGGAACCGTGCACGGGTTCGAACAAACTCGGGAAGCGTCGCTCGGGGTTGATGTTGGCACTTGGTGCGATGCCGATGGTGCCAGTGCACGCCGGTCCGAGATCAGACAGGATGTCGCCGAACAGATTCGACGCGACGACGACGTCGAACCAGTCGGGATGCATGACGAAGTTCGCTGTCAGGATGTCGATGTGGTACTTGTCCACGTCGACGCCGGGATAGTTGGCGGACATCGCCTGCACCCGCTCGTCCCAGTACGGCATGGAGATCGATATGCCGTTGCTCTTCGTGGCCGAGGTGAGGTGCCGCTTGGGTCGGCTCTGCGCAAGGTCGAACGCGTACTGGAGGATTCGGTCGACGCCGACGCGCGTCATGACCGTCTCCTGCATGACGATCTCGCGGTCGGTGCCCTCGAACATTCTCCCCCCGACGCTGGAGTACTCGCCTTCGGTGTTCTCCCGCACAACGTAGAAGTCGACGTCTCCAGGTTCGCGGCCGGTCAGCGGACTCCGCACTCCCGGCATCAACCGCACCGGCCGTAGGTTGACGTACTGGTCGAAGGCCCGCCGGAACTGCAGCAGGCTGCCCCACAACGAGACGTGATCGGGCACCACCTCGGGCCACCCGACGGCACCGAAGTAGATGGCGTCGAAGCCCTTGAGCTCATCGAACCAGTTGTCGGGCAGCATCTTTCCATGCTTGACGTAGTACTGGGCGCTGGAGTGGTCGAAGTGCTCGAAGTCGACCTCGAAGTCGAACGCCGCTGCAGCCGCGTCGAGGACGCGCAAACCTTCGGGCACGACTTCGGTGCCGATGCCGTCGCCAGGGATGACCGCGATGCGGTGAGTGTTGGACATACTGAGGCATTCCTTTCGGACGGGATGGGCGGGTTGGCGGCTCTACGCTTACACGACTGGAGCGGGCAGTCGTGGGCTGCTTTCGCTTCCTGCCACCGCCTTTGCCGCAAGGGCGCAAATCGTCGTCGCCACGATCGGTAACGCGAACGCACCGTTGAGGCTGCACAGGTCAGCCAACCAGCCCATGGTTGCGGGGCCTGCAACGATGGCCAGGTAGCCGATGCCGACGACGTGCGACAGCGCCCTGGCAGATGTGCCGGGGACGTTGCCTGTGGCCGTCAACACCTGTGGGAGGCCGCCGGATAGGCCGATCCCCACCAGAATCCAACCCATGAAGGTGATCGGCAAGGAGCTCACCTGGGTGACGATCAGCAGGCCTGCCACAGACGACAGGCAGCCCCAACGCAGCACCGCTACTGGCCCGATGCGCGACGCCACGCGGTCAGTGCTGAACCGTCCTATGGTCATGGCCGTCACGAAGCAGGCAAGGGTCAGGGCCCCGTAGTCCGGCGAGGCGTCGAGATGTTGTTGGGTGTGCAAGCTACTCCAGTCGGTCATCGACCCTTCAACCAAGAGGAGCAGGAAGGACAGCGTGCTCAGTGCGGCGAGTTGCCATCGCTGGTTGCGCTTCGGACCGTCGGTGCTGTCGGCGGTCGACTCGGCAATCACCCCGCCGCGGGGGGTTGATCGAAGCAACGTCGGCGCGGCAGCACTGCTTAAGAGCAGTGTCAGGACCGCGATCGCCACGGCCGTGACGTGCATGTTCATCCCTGAGGCGAGGGCTACTCCACCGCACAAGGCGCCGACGACAGTGCCGATCGAGAACATTCCGTGGAAGGACGCCATGATCGGACGGCCATAGTCGCGCTCGACGGCAACTGCAGATGCGTTCATGCCCACTTCGCTGATGCCGACTGCGATACCCAAGAACAGCGCAGATGCGGCGACGGTCTGCGGTGTCGAGAGGACGAGTGGCGGTACGAGTGCGAGCGGAATGGCGGCGCCACCGACCGCTGCGACGCATCCACTTCCGTACCTGTCGACTGCGCGACCGCTGAATTGCATTCCGATGAGTGCTCCGACGCCGACGACGAGCAGAATGATGCCCATGGTCGACGACGTTGCGCCGATGACGTTCTTGACCACTGGGATGTATGCCGCCCACGTGCCGAGAACGATGCCGAAGGATACGAAGACACCAGCAGTGGCTACTCGTAGGCGTACCGGGTCGTCGTGCAGATCGGCCCGAACGTTTTTCATACTGAAGGCCTCCTGGCTGGCGCGGGACGGACGGCGTGGCGTGGTACCGCACGTGAACACTTCATTGGCCGCTCGTCGCCACCCTTGAGCCACCGACGTGGTTCGTCCGGTGCGCGCCTAGGGCTCCAAATTCCCCTGGAGACATCGAGGCGGAAATCCGTCAGATGAGCTCTAACTCGGAAAGCGGCAATCGTGGCGATGGCGGGGCCGATGTGTGGGCGATGTGGCTCGTCGGCGAGCTGCGGTGACTTCCGCTTGCCGGCGCACCGTCGCCGCCGAGCAGCACCCGTAGACGCTGGTGAGTGAGGTGCTCTGCATCCATAGCACTCGTCCGCGTGAAGGGTTCAGCTCCTGGAGCGGGCCCGTCAGTTGGTTGCCGATCCCGCCGTCCATGCGACGGACACTACGCGAATGTTGATTGTTAGACAATCGGAAGTCCGCCAATAGTCTATGCTCCCCACCAGTGGGCGCCTCCTTGGGCGCTCCCCAAGAAGGAGAATCACCGTGCCAGAGGGTCACGAAGAACTGTCTGACGACGAGAAGCACCTCGCGTCACTCGGCTACACCCAAGAGCTCAACCGCTCGTGGTCCAGCTTCAGCAACTTCGCCATCTCGTTTTCGATCATCTCGATCCTGGCGGGTTGCTTCACTTCATTCGGCCTCGGCTGGAACAACGGCGGCCCGGCCGCCATCGCCTGGGGCTGGCCCATCGTCTCGGTGTTCATCCTGATCATCGGAATGTGCATGTCCGAACTGGTCTCGGCGTTCCCGACTTCCGGCGGCATCTACTGGTGGGCAGCAAAGCTCGGCGGCGCCAAGGCCGGCTTCTACACCGGCTGGCTCAATCTCATCGGCCTGATCGCCATCCTTGCGTCCACGGCCTACGGCGCGGCGACGTTCCTCGACCTCACCCTCGGCACGTTCAGCGAGACGTGGCTGGCTGGCTACAGCCTGACGAGGGTCTTCGTCATGTTCCTGGTGATCTTGGCATTGTCGGCGACCATCAACATCTTCTCCTCGCACCTGCTCGCGGTCATCAACAACGTCTCGGTGTGGTGGCACGTCGCCGGCGCAGCCATCGTCATCGCGATCCTGATCGTGATCCCCGAGCAGCACGCGAGCCTGTCGGACGTGTTCGCCAAGACCATCAACAACACGGGCATGTTCGGCGGCGCCACCTCCGGTGTCGGGTGGCTGCTCTTCGTGCTGCCGATCTCGGCGATCCTCACCCAGTACACGGTCACCGGCTACGACGCGTCCGCGCACATCTCCGAGGAGACCAAGAGCGCGGCCGACGGTGCGGCCAAGGGCATCTGGCGAGCCATCTTCTACTCGGCCATCGGTGGCTGGATCCTGTTGCTCACCTTCCTGTTCGCGGTCAACGACTCCGACGCCGTCTCCGCGGGTGGCGGTGCGGTCGCGGTGATCTTCAGCCAGGCCATGAGCTCACCGTGGGTGGGCGTGGTGTTGCTGATTTCGACGGCCGGCCAGTTGTTCTGCCTCACTGCCGTCCAGACCAGTTGTTCGCGAATGTTGTTCGCCTTCAGCCGCGACCGCGCGGTGCCCGGACATCAGCTGTGGTCCAAGGTGAGCAAGAACAAGATCCCGGCCAACGGCGTGATCGTCACGGCGGTGATCGCGGCGATCATCACGTTGCCGGCGCTGGTCCAGGTCGACATCAACGGCGCACCCGTGCCGGTCGCCTTCTTCGCCGTGGCCTCCATCGGCGTCGTCGGTCTGTATCTGTGCTTCGCGGTGCCGATCTACTACCGCTGGAAGGCCGGCGACTCGTTCCCCATCGGCAGGTGGAATCTGCGTGGGCATCACAAGTGGATGGCACCGGTCGCACTCGTCGAGATCATCGTCACCTCGATCATCGCCATGTTCCCGACGTCGATGGGCGGCATGCCGTGGGACCCGAGCTTCGAGTGGAAATTCGTCAACTACACCCCGCTGCTCGTCGGCGGCGTGCTGATCCTGCTGTTCATCTACTGGCACGTGTCGGTGAAGAAGTGGTTCACCGGACCCATCAAGCAGGTGACCACCGTCGCCGACGAACTCGACCTCATCTAGACCGCTGACCCGCTTCGGCGACATACCGCCAGGCCCCTCTTGCCTCGACACCGAGGGGCCCGGCGCCGAGACCGGATGACGTACTAGCCGAGCAGTTCTCGAACGTCGGCGTCGGTGAGGACCGTTTCGAAGACGTCACCCTCGCCGACTGTGATCGTCATCAACTTCCCGGATGAGGGCCGCAAAGTCTTGCGACGTCCTCCGCGCGAACCTCGCTGTGGCGGAACGGATTCTGACGCTGAGTGCCCTCCTGAGCATTTTCTACGCGGGACGGGGATGAGCGACTGCGAGCAGCTGCGCCCTGCGGCCGTTTGGAGCGCAACGGGATGATCGAACGGGTTGTCGCGACGAGCGGGCCGGTCGTGGGAGGCTTCACCTAGCCGGGCGCGGGGTGGGCCATCTAGAGCGCGTCGAAATTCGCCGTCGAGGGTCTCACCGAGGTGTCGCCACTCGACATCGGAGTGCCGCCAGTGGACCCCGGAGTGTTTGGCGCCGACTTCCTCGATGGCCGATCCCTGAACCTGGCGCACCACATCATCGAGGAGTACGTCGCTACCGCCGGGCGCACCCGCGACGGCGCCGTCGTGCGCGACCGCACGCAGCAAGGCGACCCGGTCACGGCCGCCGCAGCGATCGTGGAGAACGCTCCGACGCTCGGCTGCGGCTACCGCTCGGGCGGACGCGGTTCGCGCGATCGAATCCAAACTCGCCCCATCGCAGCAGATTTGGACGCCATACGCCTCGTCGCGGCGTCCACGGGGTTCCAGTCACCAGCTCACCGCACGTGCGACCACCGCTCGTCCAACGCGCTCACGGCGCGCACACGAAGCTTGCTCGACGCTGCGGTCGGCCTACTGACGAAAAGCGGGTTGGCCGCGGCGATCACCGACGCCGTGAGTGCCCGAATGGGGGGCGAGCTACACCACGATGTACAGCCATGGCCGAATCGGCTAGCAGCTGCGGTGGAAGAGTTCGCCCGGCAGATGACCAACACGGTCACCGCTCCGCACACCGGCAGCACCGAGGGAGGCCTAGACGACCGCACGGGCATCATCGCCCAGTTCTACGCCACGCCCCAAGGCCACACGTACGCCGACCTCCTCGCTGCAGCCGTCACCGACCCGGTCGACGCTGAGCTGCTGCCAGTTCAGTTCCTGGCCAACGGCGTGAACCGGTCCTCACGGCGTGGGACCGAGAAGTCGATCGCGGTGACATCAACCCGCCCTGAATTCAAGCCGTCAACGACGCGCTCTTCAGACCCAATCATCGTCCGTCTCGTGTCCGGGGCATGCGCCACCGGGAGTCGACGCGGCCGACCTGATCGCTGACGACGTGCAGCGCGGCAGTCTCACCAGACGAGCGACGGACCCCGCCTCGATGCAGCGCACCGACGTCAGCAATTGCTGCGCGGGGCGGAACCAACACACGATCCGACCTGAACGGCTACCGCCCGCCGGGCACATGCGCGCACAGTTCTTCAACCCCACGCGTTTCCCGGGCTTCGGACTGCGGCGGCTCTTACCACCACCATCAGCTGATCCGAACTCCCAGAGGCTGGCCAAGCCGCGCCCTCACTTGGTTCGTCACCCGCCCGACCCCACCAAGCCGCAGGCAGCGCAATCACACGCCCTCCGACGCTCCTTGGGGATGTCCACGGCGATGCTGATCGGTGCCTGCGCGAAGCCGGTCGTCAACGACGCCATGTTGGGACGCTTGTTCGACACGCGGTTAGCGCCCCGCCACGACCCGAAACCAACGGCACCGCGTCGACGGACTGTCACCGATGCGTGTCGTGCCTGGCCTCAATCCCGCACTTTGCAGCACGTGTTCACTCGGTTGCGCGACGGGCGACGTTGTAGAAGCGAGTCTCCTGGTATTCCTCGAGCCCCTCGGCGCTCCCCTCCCGGCCCATACCGCTGTGTTTCATCCCGCCGAACGGTGCAGCTGCACTGGAGGGCACACCTTGGTTGATCCCCACCAATCCGGTGTGCAGCGCATCGGCGACGTTGAGCGCGCGATCCAGATTCTCCGTGAAGACGTAGCCGGCGAGGCCATAGACAGTGTCGTTGGCGCGGGCGATGGCTTCGGCTTGAGTCGTGAAGCGCTGGACTGCCGCGATGGGACCGAAGATCTCGGTGTTGGCGACCTCAGCGATGACCGGCACCTGATCGAGAAGGGTCGCTTCGAAGAAGTAGCCTCTGCCTGCGATAGCCTTTCCGCCGGTGCGCACGGTCGCGCCGTTGCCGACGGCGTCGTCGACGAGCTTCTGCATGCTTGCCACCGCACGGTCGTCGATCAGCGGGCCAAGGTCGACGTCGTCGGCGAGGCCATCGCCGACGCGTGCGGCCGCCAGCTTCTCGGCCAGCCCCTCGACGAATGCGTCTGCGATACCTTCCTGGACGAAGATGCGGTTCGCGGCGATGCACGACTGACCCCCATTGCGCATCTTCGCCGCGAAAGCCCCATTGACGGCGCGCTCGAGATCGGCGTCGTCGAACACGATCAGCGGCGCGTTGCCGCCGAGTTCCATGGAGGAACGCAAGACGTTGTCCGCGGCGAGCCGTAGCAGCACCTTGCCGACACCGGTGGAGCCGGTGAAGGACACCTTCCGCACCCGGGCGTCGGTGAGGACCGCTTCGCTGAACGCAGGCGCGTCATCGGTCGTGACGACCCGGACGAGTTCGTCGGGAACCCCGGCTCGTCGCGCAAGGTCGACAGCGAATAAGGTGGCCAGCGGCGTCAGCATCGCAGGTTTGATGACCACGGGGCACCCCGCCGCCAAAGCCGGTGCAATCTTTCGTGTCGCCATGGCGAGCGGAAAGTTCCACGGTGTGATCATGACTGAGAGCCCGACAGGAGCGCGGCGAGTCAGCAACGTACCACCGCCCGTCGGTAGGTCCCGAACATTGCCTCCCGGGCGCACGGCTTCCTCGGCGTACCAACGGACGAAGTCGCTGCCGTAGGTCACTTCTGTGCGGGATTCAGCGAGCGGCTTGCCCATCTCCCGGGTGATGAGCAAGGCGAGCTCGTCGGCGTGCTCGATCAGCAGGTCGTACCAGCGGCGCAGGACATCGGCACGCTCCCGCGGAGTGCGTGCGGCCCACTCGCGGCCGGCTTCGTCCGCTTCCGCCACCGCGCGAAGCGCGCCGTCGACGTCCATATCGGGTACGGCTGCCACCAAATCGCCTGTGGCAGGGTTGAAGACGTCGGCATTGCGCGCGCCTTTGGCCAAGCTCAAGGCAGCTACCACGGCATCGGCCGCGGCAGCCCGCTGTGGGTCGGCGATTCGCACGCTGGTCTTCGCCGTCGGTTCGGTTCTCACTTGGACTCCTCCTCAATCAGAACGTGAGAGATGGCGCCGACGTACTGAGTCAGTTCCTCGTCGGTCGTGATGAAGGGAGGGCTTAGTTGCAGCGTGTTGCCGCGCAGGGGGCGTGAGATGAACCCGATGTCGATCAACCTGTCCGCAACGACTTCCGCGGACAGGTCCCCCCGCAAGGTGACACCCCCCAGGAACCCGGCCACACGAATATCAGCCACGCTGGGGCGGTCGGCGAACAGCTGGTCGAGCTGTTCGCGCAACAGCTGTTCGAGCTCACCGGCCCGCTCTACCAGGCCGTCGCGCTCCAGCACGTCGAGATTGGCCATGGCCACTGCGCAGGCGGTGGCGTGACCCGCGTAGGTGGCTCCGTGCCGGAAGATCGGCGTAGCGCCGTCGTCGACGTAGAAGGGCTCCCAGACCCTTGGGGACACAAGCACGCCGCCGAGTGGCGCGTAACCCGAGGTGACACCCTTGGCGAAGGTGATGAGGTCGGGGCTCAATCCGAACCTATCCGCGGCGAACATCGAGCCGGTTCTGCCGAATCCGGTGATGACCTCATCCAAGACGAAGAGGATGTCGTTTTCTCGACACAGCTGTTGGAGCGTTTCCAGATAGCCCACTTGAGGAGGGTTGACACCGCCGGTGCCCTGAATGGGCTCGGTCACGATGGCCGCGATGTTCTCAGCGCCTACGTCCGCGATCACGCCCTTGAGGGCATCAACGTCGTGCACGGGCACCCGACGTGTCTCCGGCACGAGAGAGTCGGTGCCATAACCGTCGCGGTTGAACTCCAGGCCGGCGATGCTGGTTCCGTACGCATGCAGACCGTGGTAGGCGAACTCACGGCTGATGATCGTGGTCTTGCTGGTGCGCCCCTCGCGCTGCCAGTGTCGGCGCGCGAGCTTGCACGCGACATCGATCGCGTCCGAACCACCTGAATTCAGGATCACCTTCGGGTTGTCAATCGGTGACATGGTGGCGAGTCGGTTCGCGAGCGCCAAGGCTTGGTCGTTCACGAACCGGCCGAAGATGTGGTAGGTCTCGAGCTTCAGCATCTGAGTAAGCGCGGCGGCGGCAAGGTCGGGATGACTGTGACCGACATTGGCGTGCCACAAACCGGCAGTACCATCGAACAACCGTTGCCCATCCGCGGTGTAGACGTAGCACCCCTCACCGCGTTCGATCACCAGTTGTCGGCCGAGCACAGACGGAAGATGCGCTTGGGCGGACCACAATGCTGGCCCATCGAGAATGCCTGAATTTACCGACACGGCAGTACCTTTCGAAATGGAATCGCTGAAGTCCGGCCACCGGCGGAGCCCTCCTGCAACTACGGCCCGTCCTCGACGGTGGTCACCGCGCTCACCTCGTCGTGCGCGACCGACTGGCACGCAACCTTCGGTGGTAGACACAACGTACTGCGGCAAACCATTTCATGAAAAGCGACGCTTTTGAACATATACCTGTCAGTATTTCTTACATGTCTCAGAGTCCTGGCGCGGGCGTCGGCTGATGTTGGATGTACGCAAGCTGGTCTTACTTCGCGAGGTGCAGTTGCGCGGGAGTATCACTGCGGCAGCGCAGGCGCTGTCCTATTCGCATTCCGCGGTATCGCAGCAGCTGAGTGCCTTGGAGGCTCAGGCCGGCGTACCACTCTTGGAGAAGGTCGGCCGGGGCGTCCGGCTCACCAATGCCGGCGAGGAGCTGGCACGTCACGCCGAGGACATCGTGGCCATACTCGAACGCGCGGAAAGCGACCTGGCGTCCAGTGACACCAACGTTCGCGGTGTGCTGCGACTGGCCGCATTCACCACCGTCAGCCGCCTGCTGGTTCCCCGTTTAATCTCCCGCTTGCATGAACTCCACCCGCAGCTCGATGTTCGGTACCGGCAAGTCGAGCCTGAACCCGGTCTGCGGCTGCTGTCGTCACGCCGGACCGACGTCCTGTTGGTCGACACTTACCCCGGCACTTCGCGTACGACTCCTCCGGACCTGCACGCCGAAACGCTGCTGGAGGATCCCATTCGGGTGTATCCGCCTGCCAATTCGAGCGCGTCACGTCTCGAACAGTTGAAGCGTGCCCGCTGGGTGCTTGAGCCAAGCGGCACGGAGGCGAACGCCTGGACTCGAAATATCTGCCGTCAGAACGGCTTCGAGCCGGATGTGGCGTTTGAGTCGCCGGATCTCTTGTTCCACCTCCGGATGGTTCAGGCAGGTGTGGCTGCAGCCTTTCTGCCTGACCTACTCGTACGCGGCGCTGGTGTGGACGTGGCTTCGGCTGCTCTCGCGGACTTTCACCACTTGCGCGGCATCTCGTTCGTTTGCCGCTCCGGCGCCGAGCGACGTCCCTCCGTGACCGCCTGCCGAGCGGCGTTCGCCCAGCTGCTCGCTGATGGACGAGGGTGAGCAGCGGCGAATCTCCGTCGCTGCCGACCCGCCGCTGTCTGATCCGATGTCATCCAGAGGACCGTCCAGGGCGAGCCGCTTGATGACGTTCACGGTCGTCGCAGCGACATCGTTGGACTAGGCGATCCGCCGCAGGCTTGGCACCCATGCCAATGACGACCGACCACATCGTCCATCAGATTCTGGTGGCTGAGATGCACGATGTTGCCGCGCAACGGAGGTGCTCGGGACCGTCCTTCCGGCGATGGCACCGCGAGTGCCGCCCAGACCCGCCGCGGGTGTGGACCGACACCGTCACGGCGTCCGACCGCCGCAGCCGTCCCCCGGCGCTCCGGTCGAACTGCGAGTCACGGCGGTAACCGAGGCGTGCACGTCCGACGGCACGCTCGAGATGGTGGTGGTGAACGGCATCGACCGCCACACGGCGCTGGCTCGAACTAGCCCGGATCGAGTTCGCTCCTCACCACCGACTCGAGCTCGGTGAGCAGCCGGTCGGCATCCGCGGCGCGGAACGCCATCGGCGGGCGGATCTTCAGAACGTTTCCGTGGTAGCCGGAAGCGGAGATGAGCACGCGACGGTCGCGCAGACGGTTGACGATCGATGCCGCCGCCCGCGGATCCGGTCGGCCGGGGTGCTCGGTCGAGCCGACCTCCACGCCGATGAAGAGGCCAGCGCCTCGCACGTCGGTGAAACGTGGGTCGTTGCCGGTGATCTGGGCTATGCCGTCGCGAAGCGCCGCACCCACTCTCCCGGCGTTGGCGATCAGCTCTTCGTCGCGTATCACGCGTAGCACCTCGTGCGCTGCGGCGATGGACACCGAGTTGCCACCAAATGTGTTGAAGTACCGGATGTCTCGGCCGAACTCGGTGAGCAGGTGCGGGCGGAACACCCCGGCCGCGATCGGCAGCCCGTTACCCATCGGCTTTCCAATGGTCACGATGTCTGGTGTGATTCCGTGTCGCTGGAATCCCCACCACGTGGTGCCGGTGCGTCCGAATCCTGGTTGTACCTCGTCGGCGATCCACAGCCCGCCGGCGGCGTGCACCTCCTCCACGGCAGCGGCCAGGAAGCCCGGGGGGTCTGCGAACACGCCGTCGGAGGAGAAGATGCTGTCTGCCATCAGTGCGCTGAGACCGAATCCGTGCCGGCGTAGATCCGCGATCGCACGTCGCACCTCGGTCGCCAGATGAGCCGACAGGTCACCAGCCGCCAACCGCGGGTCCGGGGCCGAGATCGTCCGCACGTAAGGGCCGAGCGGAGAATTCTCACCCAGTGAGGGCGAGCATGCGGCGACCGCGGCCGTCAGACCGTGGTAGGCGTTTGCCGTGACGATGACCCCCTCACTGCCCGTCACCCGTCGCGCCACCCGTAGCGCGAGGTCGTTGGCCTCCGAACCGGTACTGGTGAAGGTGACGTTGCCGAGGTCGTCGGGAAAGGTACCGAGGAGGTCCTCGGCGTAGTCCACGACCATGTCCTGGACGTAGCGGGTGTTGGTGTTCACCAACTGCATCTGCCGGTGAACGGCGTCGACCACTCGCGGATGGGAGTGCCCGACGCACGGCACGTTGTTGTACGCGTCTAGGAATTCGTTGCCGGCTGAGTCATACAGGTAGGTCCCTTGCCCCCGGACGACTTCGACTGGGACGTCGTAGAAGAGCCGATATCCGGGTCCGAGCACCCGCTCGCGGCGCTGCACCTTCTGCCGCAGTGCCGAGGGAAGCTCGTCGAGCCGCTCACGATCGAATCCGTTGGCCATGGTTACCGGTCCCGCGTCCGATCCGACTAAGCCTCGGGTCATCACGTCTCCTCCCTACTTGGTGGACATCGTCCTTGGGGCGGCCACATCAGGCCAGTCGGTCATCCCGGTGATTGGTCAGCCTTGCGCGCCCCCGATGGCCTTGCAGCGTGTCCAGGACCTCCCGCGGATGGAGCGCGACCAGCTGTGCCAAAGTCGCCCAGGTGTACTGGGATCGCTTCCATCCGTAGCCGCCTTGGAGGGCTGCATTCCTCGACGCCCACGTCACTCCGTTGAGCGCAAGGCGGAGCGCAGCCATCGGGTAGAGCACCGACAGTTCGAGTTCGGTCAGTTCGACCACCTCGCCGAATCCGTTGACCACGGTTGCGAGCGCCGCCACGGGATCTGACTTCCTGAGCATGGCGTAGCCCCCGGCGATTGCGACCTCGCTGACCCTGGCCGAGAACAGTGCGTCGGTGAAGTCGATGACCCCGGTGAGCTCTTGGGCGCCGGATGAATCGACCTCGGCAAGGACGTTGTGGTCGTTCAGATCCTGGTGGATCACCGAACGTGGCAGGTCCGCGATTCGTGGTGCGACGATGTCGTCGAACCACTGCAACACGGTTTCGACGCTACGGCGATCCTCGTCATCTGCGACGGCGTCGAAATGCGTCGCAATGGCCCGAGGTGCAGCCAAGAGGTCCCATTCATGGGTAGTTCTGAGCTCCGGCCGGGGGGTCATCCCCTGCAAGGCGACGACGATGCGACCCGCAGCTCGACCCCATGCCGCGAGGAGATCGGCTGTATGACTGGGAATCTCACCCACGATTCGTCCGGGAAGCCAGGAATAGCAGGACACCAACCACGGATCGGCGCCCAGCGACAGAGGAGCGGTGTCGGACCCCGATGGATCTCGCATCACGCGGGGCGTGGGCAGATCCGAAGACGGTTCGCATCGGTCGAGCAAGTCGTGCTGCCAACGCACCTGTGCGCGTTCCACGTCGTCGTCGGGAACCGTCTTCGCGATGAAACGCCGGCCGTCCTCGGCTATTAGGCGATAGGTGCGGTTCAACTCACCACCAAGCTGGCTCACCCGCTCGATGCCACACCCCAGCAATTCAGCCGCAGCGGTGGCAACGGCGACGTTCGAATCGACCTGGTCGGTAGACGCTTTGGACATGAAACCCCAGTTCGGTGGCGTCGTTTCGAATCGACTTCACGGGCAGTGCAGAAGCTTCACCGCGGTGCCGCTCCTCACCCACCGTATCGGGTAACCATAGTATTGGTCAATTGGTCACCAATAGTGGGTGGGGATCGCTCCACCGCTCGAGGCGAACGGCCGACTGAAGCAGCAACCCACTTCGTCGCAGACCGTCCTGTCAATTGTTGACGATTTACAGGGCGGTAACCTGGACCGATGACCACGTTCACGGAACCGTTCGAGCGGCTGGACGCAGAGCAGATACGGCCACTGCTCAACGAGGTATACGGGGTCGAAATCGTGGGCACCCCAATACGATTGCCAACGGAACGCGACGACACGTACCGCGTGGCTACGCCCCTTGGCGACGGCTACGTGGTCAAGGTAGCCCATCCCGGCGACCATCCGCGCATCGTCGACTTACAGGTCGCGGCCCTACTTCACGTCGGTCGTCAGGATCCCCGGCTGCCCCTGGAGCGGATCCTGTGCGCCGTCGACGGGCAACGACTACCCAGCGTCGAAATGCGCGACGGCCGCCGCAGGATCATGCGGGTGACGACCTTCCTGCCCGGTCGAACCTTGAGGTCCGTTGAGCCCTCGCCTGGACAGCTTCGCCAATGCGGCCGGGTGCTGGCGCGAATGGCGAACGCCCTCAACGACTTCGACCACGAGGCAGCAGACCGTCACTTGATGTTCGACCTACAGAACTTCGGTGAACTCGCCGCCATGCGCCGGCTTTCCGACACCCCGGCCGTGCGTTGGGTCTTCGACTGGTTCGAATCCGTCTTCCAGTCCGCGGCAGCCGAGCTCCCCAAACAGGTGGTGCACGGTGACTTCAGTCTCGACAACATCCTCGTCGACCCCGACGCGGACACCTTCGTCCAGGGGGTATTGGACTGGGGTGATGTGATGCGTTCCTGGCGCGCCGCCGATTTGGCGAGCGGGCTGGCGTCTCAGGTGGCCGCGGACGGCGACGCGTGGGAGCGCCCCCGGCACATGATCGACGGATACCGCGAGGAGTGCGCGATGACCGACGCCGAGTCCGAATTGATCCGCGGTATGGTGGCCATGCGGGTCGCTCAGCGGCTTCTGATGGCCCTCCATCTCAGCGCAGCGATGCCGGAAAACGCCGAATACCTATCGCGCAACGTCGAATGGAGTGCCGCGCAGTTGTCGAACCTCGTCGACGCCTAAAGCATGGATGGCCAATCAGCCGAGTGCCTGATGAGGCGCACGGCTGGCTCTAGCGCACCGTGGTCATTCGCCGGTGCGCTCCAGTAGGCGGGCAGACCGTGCGGCGTTCTGAATTCGTGCGGTGTTGTCGAGGTGCGCGTCGATCTCGTCATAGAGCGCAAGGAGATCCTTGCCGCGGAGGGCTCGAATCAAAACCTGGTGCTCATGGGCCAATTCGACCCGCTTGGGGTACGCGGAGTCGAGTGCGGCGATCGCCATCCTCGACTCGATGAGCAGCGTGCCGTACATCCCCGCGAGACGCGGACTGAAGTGGCTGTCCACCAAGGTCTGGTGGAAGCTGATGTCGAGGTCTACCAACTCCGCCCACGAGCAGTGTCGCTTGGCTGCCAACTTCATCTCCTGCACGATTCGCTCGAGGCTGCCGAAGACCGCGGCGTCCCTCGATCGCCAGAGGTTCGCGGCACACTCCTTCTCGATGGCGCCCCGGGCCACGAAGACATCCCGCACGTCGTCGTCGGAGAGTTCCTTGACCACGACGCCCCGATTGAAGTTGTTGACCGCGATGCCCTGCTGAACCAGCTGGCGAAGTGCTTCACGCACTGGCCCCCGGCTGACGCCCAGTTGGTCGGCCAGCGTGGCCTCGCGAAGTGGCTCACCCGGGCGGAATGACCCGATGCGGATGCCTTCTCGCAGCTGATCGGCAATCTGGTCGACAGTCCCCTCCCTCTTGAGGCGAACCAACGGGGCGTCACTCACGCCACGAAACTCAGTGTCATCGACAACCCCGTCTTGTGTCCTCTTTCGCGATGCCAAAACGGTAGCACCCAAATTCGGCGGCGAATTGGCGACGAGCCGACCCGCTACGCGCCCGCATGATCGACGCGACAAAGGTCAGGACGTCGTTTCGGTGAGTACCGCATCCAGCTCCTGCAGAAAATGTTGCGCGTTCTGCGGCGAGAAGACCAATGGCGGCCGAATCTTCAGCACGTTCTCGAAGGGTCCGGTGTTGCTCACCAGGATGCGCCGCTCACGCAAGCCGTTCACCACGAACGCGGCCAACTGAGGCGCGGGGGCACCCGTCACGGGGTCGACCAAGTCCACCGCCACGAACAGTCCGGCTCCGCGCGCGGTCGTTGCGCATGCGTGCTGCCGCGTCAGTTCGGTGAGCCCGTCGAACATCCGCCGTCCCACTGCGCGAACGTTCTCGAGGATGTCGTCGTTCTCGAAGACGTCCAGCATGGCGTTGGCGGCACTGATGCACACCGAATTGCCCGCGGATGTGTTGAAGTAACGGATGTCGCGGCCAAATCGGGCGGCATGCTTGCGCTGCGTCGCCACGGCGGCCAGGGGCAGTCCGTTGGCCATCGGCTTGCCCATGGTGACGAGGTCGGGAGTGATGCCGTGACGCTGGTAGCCCCACATCACTTCGCCGGTGCGACCGAAGCCCGCCTGCACCTCGTCCGCGATGAAGAATCCGCCAGCTGCGTGAACCACGTCGACGACCGGGTTCAGGAATCCGGCTGGACCGGTGATCAGCCCATCGCTGGAGAACACGGTGTCGACGAGCAATGCCGCAAGCCGCATTCCTTGCCGCTCGAGGTGGGCGATGGCTTCCGCCACACGCGAGGCCATCTTGGCGCCAACGGTGTCGGCGTCCTCGTCGGTGGCGTAGTCCGGTGCGTCGATGGTCACCGTCTTCGTCCCGAGGGGAACGTTCCGGCCCAGCGTCGGTGACATCTCGGCAATGGACGCCGTAAGACCGTGATAGGCGTTGGACGTCACGATGACGGCGTCACCGCCGGTCTCATACCGTGCCATCCGGATGGCGAGATCGTTGGCCTCGCTGCCTGAACACGTGTAGAGCACCTGGTCGATGGCCGGGTCGTGAGTCGCCAAGAGCCGCTCGCTGTAGTCGACGAGCGTGGGCGTGAGATACCGCGTGTTGGTGTTGAGGATTCCCGCTTGCCGCGAAATGGCCTCCACCACATGGGGATTACAGTGGCCGACGGCGGGAACGTTGTTGTAGGCGTCGAGGTACTCGTTGCCCTCAGCGTCAAACAGATGGACGCCTGCGGCTCGCACCACCTCGACCGGGGTGCTGTAGAACAGGCGGTTGCTCGGAGCGATGACATTGCGTCGACGTTCCACCAGCGAACGCAGCGCAGGCTTCAGGTTCGCGGCGCTGGCCGGATCGAATGCGTTAGGCATCCCCGCCGAGACGCCGGTCTCGGCCTTGTTCCCGGCCGTGGACTCAGTCGTGGTCATGCGCCATCCCTTCGGGGATCCCGGCCAGTGTGCATTGATCTGTCCATGGGGCAGCGCGCCTCTCAGGGAGAGCGGCGCGCTGCCCCCGGATGGCTAGGGTTGGCGCAGGGTGCGGATCAGCTTCTTGTTCGCGAACTCGTCGATCCCATGACGCCCGAGTTCACGCCCGAAGCCTGAACGCTTGATCCCACCGAACGGCAGCTCCGCACCTTCGCCGCCGAAGCCGTTGATGTAGACCATTCCCGCCTCGAGTTGCTCAGCAACCCGGTGGGCCTGCTCGGCATCGGTGGTGAAGAGGTAGGAGCCGAGTCCGAACGGGGTGTCGTTGGCGATCCTGATCGCCTCGTCCTCGTCCTGAACGCGGAAGACCATCGCCACCGGGCCGAAGAACTCCTCGTAGAACACGTCACCGCCAGGTTGGACGCCGGTGAGCACCCCCGGGGGGAACCAGGCCCCGTCGCGTTCGCCGCTGGTCTGCAACGTAGCTCCGGAGGCCACGGCACGGCCCACCTGGTCGCTCAGCCGCTCCGCGGCGACCAGCGAGGACACCGGGGACGCGGGTCGCGCCAACATCTTCGCGGTGTATCGCGCGACGAAGTCGTCGTACAACTCGTCGAGGACGATGACGCGCTTGCCGGCGTTGCAGGACTGACCGGTGTTCTCCATGCGCGCCTCGAAGGCTGCGTCGACGGCCTCATCCATGTCGCTGACGCCGAGGACGATGAACGGATCCGATCCACCGAGTTCGAGGACGACCTTCTTCAGGTTGCGGCCGGCGATCTCTGCGACGGCCGCCCCCGCTCGCTCGGAACCCGTGACCGAGACGCCTTGCACGCGGGGATCTCCGATGATCCGCTCGACCTGCTCGTTGGTCGCGAACACGTTGTTGTACGTTCCCGCCGGGAACCCCGCGTCGTCGAACAAGCCCTGCAGGGCGAGACCGGATTCCGGACACTGCGGGGCCGGTTTGAGCAGGATCGTGTTGCCCAGCGCGAGGTTCGGTCCGGCGAACCGCGCCACCTGGTAGTAGGGGAAGTTCCACGGCATGATGCCGAGAAGTACTCCGACGGGACGCCTTTGGACGACCGCGGTACCCGGCCCGCTGGTGACGTCGATCGTCTCGTCGGCCAGGAATGCGGCGGCGTTCTCGGCGTAGTAACGATAGATCGAGATGCACACGCCGATCTCGCCGAGCGCGTCCTCGCGAGATTTCCCCATCTCCTTCTGGATGATCTCGGCGAGTGCGTCCTGACGCTCTTCGTGGAGTTGGGCGAGGCGTTGCAGGAGCGCCACCCGCTCCTCGATCGTCTGGCGAGCCCACGTCTTGTAGGCGCCGTGGGCGGCGTCGAGTTTCGCGTCGATCTCGGCGTCGGTGTCGACCGGGTAGGACGTCAGCTGCTCGCCGGACCTCGGATCGATCACGGTGTAGCTGCTCATGGCTGTCTCCTCATAGTGTTGTTTCGTTGACGTGCAGTGGATTTCGTGACTCCCGACGAGGAGCGATCCGAGTCGAGGGCACGGACGACAGTGGGCTGGCGGGGCAGGTGGAGACTGGCGGGCGACGGGATGGGTTCACCGATGTCGATCCGCCGGTGCCCACTGCTCGGCATCGACCGTCAGTACCGCCGGTGCCCGGCACGGCCAGGGGAGAGCCCGTGTCCAACTTCGCTCAGTCGGCGATCTGATCCAGGGGTTCCTTGGCCACGAAGCGTTTCAGGACGTTGCCGGTGATTCTCGCCACGTTGTTGTCGTATCCGTTGTGCGACAGGGCAGCCGTCCACGCGATCGACCCGACGGAGAAGAAGCCGCCTCCGCCCTCGAGTGCCCCGAGGACCATGTCGGACCGGACGTAGGGGTGTTCAGTACCGCCCTGTCCGGGCAGATTTTCGTACACTTCCTCGATGACGACCAGGAAGGCGTCGGTCAACGGCCCGGAGGTCGCGAGGACCAGGGTGCCCGGCGGAGAGCCTAGGGCCGGATCGTAACAATCGATTTCGGCCCCCGCCGCTCCCCCGCCCATGATGCCGAAGTCACCGATGATCTCATCGTCACCGATTCCCTCGAATACGAACGAAGCGAGGGGATCACGGCTGTCTTCGAGCCGCTCGTAGTGGGTCGAGCGGTCGAATCCTTGCGCGGCGAAGCCGACGCCGGTCAAGCGTTGAGGAGCCTTGCCCTTGTGCCGCCACAGTCCCGCCATCTCCCCCGAAGTGGCGTGCCGTCGTTCGCCGTAATTCGACTGGTGGGGTCGGGTGCCCCCGGCGGATCGGCGGAGTTCCAGCACGTACGGCTGATCCGGCACGAACGATGCGGTCGCGAAGAACCCGTTGCCGCCCAGGTACATCAACCGACCGCCACGTGCGGTGAACAGGTCGAGCGCGTCGAGTTCGCCGCGGGTGACGTACTCAGGATGTGCGCCGGTGATCACTACTTTGTAGTCGGCCAGCAGCTCGTAGCCGCCTGCGTCCAGGTCTTCGTCGGTGATGACGTCGAACTCGCAGTCGAGTGAGTCAAGCCAGTGCACGATGCACAGATCTGCCGGCAGGCCCCAGACGCCGTTTGCCCCGTACCACGCCCGGTGCTTGGGCTGGAGTGTGATGATCGGCTTGCGGACGCTGCTGAATACGACACCACTGCCGTCGTTGTGGATCTCGTAGCAGCACCGTCCGAATTCGGGGTGGTTCTGTAGATCGACGTCATTCTGGTTGAGGATCGGGGTGTGCGACACGATGACCTCGGCGCCGTCGGCTTCGAATGCGGTCCGGTCGTTGGCGTAGGCAAGATAGGTGGCGGTCGGAAGCAGCAGTGCCACCTCCTTCTTCCGGCTGCCGGGCCCCACGATGAACGGGACGTAGTGCGCTTTGTCGTGCGCCATTAGGCGGGCGGCGTACACGCCACTGGGGAGGTCGTCGGGGACCGCGAAAGTGAACGCGACGGGCCATTCGGCGTCGGCGATGTCGTCGTCGTGGAAGTGGATCGCGTCGAACTCATCGGGTGCGTGGCGAAAGTCCTCCGACAGCCCCGCGTAGAACGGCCCGGTGACGGCGCGTATCGGCGCGTTGAAGCACCGACCATGCAGGTTGTTGTCCGAGAGGTCGACGACATCCCACAGCAAGAGGCCGTCCTCGGACGACGAGCGACCGAAGTGCCAACGTGCGAGGAGTTCGGCACCGGAGCCGTCGATGGGGTCCCCGCCCCGGGTGACGGTGAGGGCGCCGATCTTGCCGTTGAACGGTGCGACGGCGAGCCACCGGTCGCCGTCGCGGCGGGCGAGTGCTGCGATCCGGAATGGATGAGCACTTCGGGCGGGGGTGCCTTCACCCAATGCAGCAGTCGCCTCGTCGACGTCGATGGGCGAGGCTTGATCGGAGAATTGGTTCATGCAGTTGGCGATGGGCGTCTGCGTCAGCTGGACTTCGCCCGCGCCGCCCCCGAAGTGCAGATCGAGTCGGTACCAGTGGTTTGCCTGCAGGACGCTCGCGGTGGAGAGAGTCCGCGGCTGCCCGTCCTGGCCCCACAGCACGGTGGGCACGCCGTCGTCCAGCACGAGCGCGTAACCGGTTGCGGTGTCCTCATCCCATGTGCCACAGATCGTTTGACGCTTGTTGGTCAGACTCATGGAGTTCTGCGTGACGTGGTATGCGCCGATGTTGTCGGCGCGGTCGGACAACGGGAGCGTCGCGTAGACGTACACGCTGATCGCCACGTCGGCTGGGTCGGCGAGGACCGACTTGGGGTCGTCGATCTCGACGAACGACCCTGGCTGGCAGACGTGGTGTTCACCCGCGTAGCTGCCCGCGAAACTTGCGCCCGGCACGTCGTACTCGACGAACCCGGGGCCGGCGGACCCGGTGTAACCGTGACTCAGCCGGACCAGCGAGGCGTCATACCGAGTCGGCTCGTCGCTGCTGACGTGGAACGACAGCGTCTCGCCTGGGCGGGCAGAGAAGCGATCGGTGTAGCCGAAGATCGTGGTGGGGTCGTGCTTCATGGTTCAACCTGCCTATTCAGCGGTATCGACGAAACGGGCTAGACGACGGCGCAATACGGTGCGCGCGGCCGCTGTGTAGTCGTCGAAGACGTCGTCTTCGACGATCATGTTTCCTGGTGCACCGATGACGATCTTCCCGATCGCCCACGCGTCATCGCCTGGCGCGAACAGAACTTCCTTGCCAGCGATGGGCAGACTGCGCAGGTACCGGAGCACCCGAGCGGTGCGATCGGTGTGGGGTCCGAACGGGTTGGCGTCCAATTCGGCGGCGACGACGTCGTCGTGTTCGGCGGTGACCCGCTCCAGGGTCCGCCGGGCGTGAAGTCGAGCCAGTTCCGCAGTGCGATCGGTTGCCTTGCGTCGGGTCGTGGTGGTCATCTCAGCGCTCCTTCTCGGCGGCGACGACTGGGGTGCCGTGCGACTGGTCAGCCGCTGTGTGGGGGGTGTCCGATGCGCCGTCGATGTCCGATTGCGCCAGCGACCGGCCGGTCGCGCGGAAGTACACGGCGATCAGAACGCCGATGCCCAACCAGATCAGCCCGACGAGCTTGGCGTTGAAGCTGCCGCTCCACAGAGCGTAGATCAGCACGGCGGCACCGAGGATGGGAGAAACGTAGTGGGCGAATATCTTTCGGCTCTTCATCTTTACCCCGAAGTGCACCAGAACGCTGACGTGGAGCATGATGTACGCGGTCAGGGCGCCAAAGGTGACCAAGCTGGTGAGCAGCGCCGGGTTCTCGATCCCGAAGATTCCCACGGCCAGAGACACCACCATGATGAAGATCATCGCGTTGGCCGGGACCTGGGTCTTCGAGTTCACCTTCGCCAGAAATTTCGGCAGCTGACGGTCGCGGGCCATGCTGAACACGAGGCGCGACGAGATGCCGTTGGAGGCAACGATGTTGGCGAACAGCGCGATCAGCGCCGTCGTCAGGGTGACGACGATCTGGAACCAGTTCGCCATGACCTGACCGGTGATGTTGTAGAAGGCGTTGTTGGTGTCATCGCCGTCGGCGAAGACTGTGCCGTTGGGGACGAAGATCGCGGCGAGGTAGACCTGGAGCACGAACAGTGCGGTGCAGATCCAGAGCACGATCATGGTGGCCCGTGCGACGGTCGGGCCGCCGCCTTTGGCTTCCTCGTTGAGCGTGGAGATGCCGTCGAAGCCGCAGAAGCTCAGTGCGGCGATCGGAATGGCACCGAAGACGACCGACCAGGTGAACGTGTTGGAGCTGAAGATCGGATCGAAGGAGAAGTGGCCCTTGCCCTGCGCCACGGCCACCAGCGCCCATACGCAGAAGATGGCTAGGACGACGAGCTGGATGACGAGGAAGATCTTGTTCATCGACGCGGTGAACGTGATGCCGCGCAGGTTGATGGCGGCGGTGACGACGACGAAGACGATGATCCAGATCCAGGCTGGCATGCTCGGCACCAGCGACACCATGGCGGATGCCGCGAAGACTGACAGCAAGGCCGGCATCAGGAGGTAGTCCAGCAGAATTGCCCAGCCGGACAGGAATCCGACGAACTGGTTGATGCCGTATCGAACGTAGGAGTAGACCGAACCCGCGATGGGGAAGGTCTTGGCCATTTCCCGGTAGCTCACCGCGCTGAACACCATGGCAATCGCGGCCACGAGGTACACCAGGCCGACCGCGCCCGCGGAGAAGTTGTACACGATGCCGAACACGGCGATCGGCGCGATCGGCACCATGTAGATAAGGCCGAAGATGACCACGTCGGCCAAGCTCATCGCTCGCTTCAGCTCGGGGTCGTACCCGAGTTTCTCGAGTTCGGCGTTGGCCGAAGTCCCGCTGTCGTCGTTCGAACTCATGATTCGTTCCTTCCGTGAGTGACGGGATTCCGCGCTATTCGCAGTTCGGAACCCGGCCGGGCAAGTGCAGCCATAGGCACCTGTTCCGCGGCCGGCGGCTGTGTCGTCACAGAACTATGGTGAACTGAAGGTAGCCAGCGCGTGGACGCGCCGACATAGGTACTTTTACCGATGCCCGGCGCTCCTGAGCGGAGCGCCCCGACACCGACGGCCGCCGACCTCGGACCCCCCGAATCCTGGCGGTCGGTGCACGCCATCGTCGCCGAGCCGATCTCCACCGTCTGGTCGGCGACTTGAGCCGGCCGTCTCGCCGTCGTCGGTGCGCTCGCTGCCGTCAGACATTCTCCGTCACGGCAGTCGGCAATGACGCTCGCTCGATGGTCCGCCACGACCGCTCAGCGGGACCTCCACCCCGATCGACTGCCACACGTCGGGTCGGCGGCTCGCGCCGAGGCGAATTTCTCCGCAACGCCGCGCTGTGTGTGTTGACTCACACCTTCCGAGCGACCTAAGCTGATTGTCAGATTGACCGACAATCAGTTGACGAACGACTCTGGTCTCACATTTGAAGGGTAGGCGATGGGCCCCAGCCGTCGTGACGGTGCCGACATGTACGCGCTGTCGGCGAAATTCGGCACCACCCGACTGCCGGCGTGGGTTCGCACCGCAGCCTGGTCCGCGGTGGCGGTCTCTGTCCGTTGCAGGCTCGTGGGCCGCGGCGTTCGGCGGACTTCGACCGCCGAGTACCAGGCGGCCGGAGCGCTGGCCGGTCCCGCGGGGTTGCAACCGCACCTGCCCGACTTCCTGCCGACGGGGTACGCCCTCACCGCGGCGTCAGCTTTCAAGGGTGGCGGAGGAGTGGAGTTCGTCTTTCGGTCACCCGACGGCGAGCGATCCTTCCGCTTGACGCAGCGAGCCTGGTTCGTCCCGCTGACCGAGGAGATGCAGTTGGCGAAGGTCCCCCATACACGCGTCCGGGGGGTTGGCAACGACCTGTTCGTGCTGCCCGGCGAGTTCTACGAAGAGCCCATCGACCATGGGTTCTGGCATCAGACGCGCTGGGCGACCGCCTGGCAGCGTGGGCCCCTCGTCAGCCAGTTCCGGTGCGTCCGCGGGCGCGCCCCATCCGCAGCAACGCTCATCCGCTGCTCGCTCGACGATCGGGAACCACCCTTCACCAACTACCGACCTCATGAAAGGGATGAACTATGAGCTCTCACAGACGATTCGGTCTTCTCGGCGGCGCCTCGGGACGCGTCGACGACAGGTTCGTGATGAGCCGGCGCCGCGCGCTCGGCCTGGCCGCCGGTGCCACCGCCGCCGCTGTCGCCGGTCCGGCTCTTGCCGCCTGTGCGCAAGGAGGTGGCGGAGGTGGCTACAAGGTGGCCATGATCGTCCCTACCTATGACGCGGTGCGCTGGAAGGCGGCCGATGGCCCGTTCTTCATCAAACAGGCCGAAAGCCTGGGGATGAGTCCCATGCCGATCCAGTCCTCGAACAATGATGTCGACCTGCAACTCAAGCAAGTCGAGAATGCGCTCAATCAGGGTGTCGAGGGACTGGTGCTCGCACCGGTGAACGTCGACGCGGCGAAGGCTTCGGTCCAGATGGCCAATACTGCGGGTGTTCCCGTGGTCGCCCACAACTACGTCGTTCCCGACGTCAAGCTCGCTGGGGTTTCGGCGCGCGACGGCGTGGCACTGGGGGTCATGCTCGGCAACGCCATGGTCGCGGTGGCGCCCGAAGGAAACTACGTCATCGCCAAGGGTGAAGAGGGCACCGACATGGCGCAGCTGAAGGCCGAAGGTGGGATGAAGGTCCTCCGGCCGCGCATCGACAGCGGCGCGATCAAAGTGGTGTCGGATCAGTGGAATCGAGCCTGGTCCGGCGAACTCGCACAGAAGCAGGTGGAACAGGCACTGACCCTGACCCGCAACCAGCTTGCCGGCGTGCTCTCCTACTGCGACTGCATGACGTACGGCATCGTGCAGGCCATCCGCACGCAGGGACTCGCCGGCCGCGTCATCGTTTCCGGCGAGGACTGCGAGCCGGAGATGCTCAAGCTCATCCTCTCAGGAGACGCGCACGTCAGCGCGTGGACGGCGTTCGACCAGATGGGCAAGAACTCGGCCACGCTGCTGCACAATGCGCTTGAGGGCAAGAGCTGGGACGGCGACACCTACGACAACGGCAGCGGCGAGCGCATTCCGTTCTTCAAGACTCCGTTGAAGAACGTGTCCAAGGACGGCTCGCTGCCCGATTCGATCTCAGTCGCGCAGTTCGTGAACGAAAACCCATGGTGGACAACGCCTGCCGCCGTTGGGTTGTGAACCGACGACATCTACCCGCATCGACCCCGACCCGAGGACGTTCGAAATGACATCTACGACCACCAGCCGGTCTCACCCGTCCGACGGGCCCGCACCGACGGTTCCGCCTTCCGATAGCGGCGACGGTTGGCGGACCCGATTCGCCAGGCTCGGCGTACCGGTGAGCCAGTTCCGCGCGCTGAGTCTGATCGGCGTGCTCATTGTGATGTGGCTGGCCTTTCAGGTTCTCACCGACGGTCTGTTCCTGACGCCCCGTAACCTCACCACCCTGACCGTTCAGGTGGCCATCACCGCATTGCTGGCGGCGGGCGTGGTGATGATCATGGTGGCCGGACACATCGACCTCTCGGTCGGGTCGTCGGTCGGCTTCTGCGCGGTCTTCTCCGCCCTACTCGTCGACTCGACCAACGGCTTCGGGCTGGCGTTGTCCACCCCGATGCTCATCCTGGCAACGATCGGCATCGGCATGTTGATCGGTGTTTGGCAGGGCTTTTGGGTTGCCGTGCTCGGTGTGCCGTCCTTCATCGTCACGCTGGGCTCCCTGCTGGGGTTGCGTGGCCTGGCGCTGGCCCTGACTGACGGGTCGACGGTCTCGGCAGGCAACTCGACGGCGTTCATCTCCCAGACGTTCTTGTCCGCGAGCGTCTTCGTTCCCCTCACAGTCGCCCTGCTGGCGGCGTTCATCTGGGTGAAGTATCGCGACTTCCGCGCCCGCCGATCAGCTGGCATCGAGGCGTCACTGACGTCGATCGTCCTGATCCCGGCCGCACTGACATTGATAGCCGCTACGGCTGCGACCCTGGTCATGATGTCCTACCGAGGCGCCCCGTTGCCCTCAGCCATCATGGTGGTGGTCCTGGTTCTGGTGACCTTCATACTGTCGCGGACCCGGTTCGGTCGTTCGCTCTTCGCGATCGGCGGCAACGCCGAGGCCGCGCGTTATGCCGGCATCAACGCACGCAAGCTGACCTTCATCGTGTTCGTGTTCATGGGCGCGCTGTACGGCATCGCCGGTCTGATGATGTTGTCGCGCACCGGTGTCGGCAGCCCCAACGCTGGAGTCGGACTGGAGTTGTCGGTGATCGGTGCCGCCGTGATCGGCGGCACCAGTCTCTTCGGCGGCATAGGAACCGCCACCGGTGCCGTGTTCGGCGCACTTCTGCTGGAAACGCTCATCAACGGTATGGGGCTGATGAACATCGACTCCTCCTACCAGATGATCGTGACCGGAGTCGTGCTCCTGGTGGCCGTCTACATCGACATCCGTGGTCGGCGGGCCAATGCATGAGGCGGTGACCCGACCGGTCTTACGCCGCGGTATCAACTGCGATCTCGGCGAATCCTACGGGCGGCTGCGTGTCGGATTCGACGACGAGGTAATGCCATTCCTCTCGACGGCCAACATCGCGTGCGGGTACCACGGAGGCGATCCCTCGACGATGCGCCGCGCCGCCGAGTGCGCCTTGGCACACGACGTGTTGTGCGGTGCCCACCCGTCGCTGCCCGACTTGCAGGGTTTCGGACGGAGGCGGATGGACGTCTCCCCGACCGAACTCACCGACATGGTCGTCTACCAGATCGGCGCACTCCAAGCGATCCTTCGAGCGGCCGGGACGTCGCTGTCACACGTCAAGGCGCACGGTGTGCTCTATTCGATGACTTGGGAACCTGATCTTGCCCACGCCTTTGCCGACGCGATCGAGGTCATCGACCCTGGCCTTCCATGGATCGCAATGGCGGGTACGCCGACATTTGCGATTGCTCAGGAGCGCGGGCTCAACCCGGTCCCAGAGTTCACCGCAGACCGTGACTACGGCCCGGACGGTCGGCTGATCATCACTCGGTCCTCGGGACCCGTTGACATCGAACAGATGTCGCAACGGGTGCGCGACGTGGTGTCCACTGGGTCGACAATGGCAAGTGACGGCGTGACGAGACTCTCGTTCCAGACCGATGTCGTGTGCATGCACAGCGATGGTCCCAACGCCCCAGAGGTGGCGGCTCGGCTGTGGTCGATCCTCACCCACGATGGACACCAGCCGTGGTCTTCCTCCGTGGGGTCCAACTAGTGAGTTCGTCAGCCGGCGAGGCAGAGGCAATCCGGGTACTGCCATGCGGAGAGCAGCACATCCTGATCGAGCTGGGACGGTGCGGCGGGCTGCAGATGAGTCTGCGCACCCTGCGTTTGGCCGGCCTACTGGAGGACGCCGCACTACCCGGCATGGTCGACATCGTGCCGATGTTCGCCTCGGTGCTTCTCGGATTCGACCCGTTGACGGCCGACGCGGAGGCAATCGAGCGCGAATGTCGGGCACTGATACCCGCGATTGGTGACGATGCCGCGCTCTCGCACGTGTCCAGGCTGATCGAGATCCCGGTGTGTTACGGCGACCCGTGGACGGCGGCCTGCGTGGACGATTACCGGGCCAAAGTCGCGCCTATCGAACACAATCCGACCTACGTCGCGCGGGCCAACGGCATGTCCGACTGCGACCAGGTCTACCAGCGGCACAGCTCGACCGAGCACTGGGTTGCCGGCGTCGGTTTCTGGCCCGGCCTGCCCGACATGTTCCCGCTCGACCCCGAGTGCCGTCTGTTCGTGCCCAAGTACGATCCGCCACGCATCTGGACCGTTCCCGGCGGTGTCGGCGTTGGTGGGGGGTTCACGTCGATCTATCCACTCGAGACACCCGGTGGTTACCACCTCATAGGTCGCACCCCGACGCCGATCTACGGGCTAAACCGCACCCATCAGGCCGGGTTCGACGGGTCGGTGGTGTTGTTTCGCCCCGGCGACCGGGTCCGGTTCCGCAGGATCGACATCGACGAGTTCACCGATATCGAGGCCGAGGTCAGCAACGGGGACTACGAGCACGTCGTCGTCGAAGAGGAGACGTTCGACCTTCGCCGCTATCACCGGCAGTACGGAGCCGCCGCATGATTCGTGTGATTGATGCCGGAATGGAAACCACCGTTCAGGACTATCCTGGGCGGCGCGGCCGACGTGCGGCAGGCATTCCGCCGTCCGGACCGTACGACGACCGGTCGTTCCGCATCGCAAATGCCCTACTGGACAATCCATCCTCGGCCGCCGGTCTAGAGATCCAGCTCATCGGACCCACTCTCCTGTTCGAAGCCCCCGCGACCATCGCCGTCACCGGAGCGGAAACCGAGGCCACCATCGACGGAAGCCGACTTCCGGTGTGGCAAACCGTCGAAGTTAGTGCCGGACAGCGGATCCGAATCGGCACAGCGAGCAGGGGCGTGCGCAATTATCTGGCCGTCGCGGGCGGCATCCTGACCAAACCCGTGCTCGGCAGCAGATCGACCTTCGCGCGAGCCGGCATCGGCGGCGTCGGCGGCGCCGCTCTGACCGCAGGGATGCAGATTCCGATCGGATCCGTCTCGGCAGTCCGTCCACGAATGCTCCTGCCCAACGCCATCCCCGACTTCACGGGAACCCTCCACATCGACGTCGCGCCGGGCCCCCATGGCGATTGGCTGGACAGCGCGGGACACCGCACCTTCCTCGGGTCGAGCTGGACGGTGGCCGCCCAGAGTGATCGGACTGGCTGCCGTCTGATCGGCCCCGAACTCAGCTTCTCAGCCAAGGCCACGACGAAACCCCCGGACAATGGCAGCGACCCCTCGAACGTCGTCAACACCGGGTATCCGCTCGGTGGGGTGAATCTGGCCGGAACGTCTCCGATCGTGCTGCCGGTCGACGGTCCCAGCCAGGGTGGTTTCATCACTCCCTACGTCGTGACCGCCGCGTCGATGTGGCTGCTCGGCCAGGCCGGCGCCGGGCAGCGGATCCAGTTTCGTGCCGTCACCCGAACCCAAGCCCGAATCCGACTTCTCGAGCACGAAAGAGCTTGCACGGCAGTCGGTCACATGATCGAACCAGATGAGCTCACCACGGCCAGCGGAGCGGCATGACCGACCGGCAGACATGACCGACCAGCAGAAGAGTCGAGAGGAAACCGCGTGACACGCATCGCCGTCATCGCCGATGACTACACCGGCGGCACCGACGCCGCAGCCGCACTGCGCCGCAGTGGACTTCGCGTCGTGATGCTCTTCGGTATCCCAGATCCCGCCAGCACCTTGCAGGACTGCGACGCAGTGGTGGTCGGAATCAAGTTTCGCAGCATCGATCCCGCCGACGCATGCGCATACGTCGAGCAGACGGTTGGCTGGCTGCGCAGACACGGAATCACCCGGTACTACTACAAGTACTGCTCGACCTTCGACTCCACGCCGCAGGGAAACATCGGCCCGGTACTGGACCTCCTCCTAACGCTGATCGACGCTCCCTACACGATCGTCTGCCCGGCAACACCGCTCCATCGGCGCACCACCTATCTCGGGTACCTGTTCGTCGGAGACAGGTTGCTCAGCGAATCACCGCTGCGCAACCATCCGCTGACGCCGATGACCGATGCGAATTTGGTGCGCTGGCTGTCGCTGCAGACCCAATCCACGGTGGGGTTGCTGCCGCTCAACGCGATACGTGCCGGTCGCGAGGCTGCGACAGACCACGTCAAGAGTCTTGTCGAACAGGGTGTTCGGCATGTCGTCGCGGACGCCACCGCCGAGGCCGATCTCCACACGATCGCCGTCGGTCACGATGAAGGCCTCCTGAGCGGTGGCGCCGGCCTGATCGAGGCACTGGGGCACACCATGGCATCGGCGCGGCCGTCAGAGCGCCACACACACGGCGGCGTCGGTGCGCCCGCCGCCTCGGGTGGGACCCTCGTCCTCGCCGGAAGCTGTTCCGAGGCGACCCTGGAGCAGGTACGGCGGGCGCAGCTCGCGATGCCCGCGTTGCGACTCGATCCCGGCGAGATCTCCGACCCCGATGTCCTCGTCGCGACCGCAGTGGCGTGGGACGAGGCACAGGACCAGAGCCAGCCGCGGCTCATCTACACCTCTGCCGACGTCGAGCAGCGGCAGCGGGGCGCGCTCGCCATGGGGGCGGACACACCGCAGATCTTGGAGAAGGTGCTCGCCCGGGTTGCAGCGAGCGCGGTCGAGCGCGGGGCGCGTCGCATCGTCGTCGCGGGCGGCGAGACCTCGGGAGCGGTGGTGACCGAACTCGGAGTGCAGCAGGTTCTCGTCGGCGAGGAGGCCGCGCCCGGCGTGCCCTGGTGTACGACCATCTGCGGCGACCCGATCACCCTGTTGCTCAAGTCCGGCAACTTCGGCAGCGCCGACTTCCTCGTCGAGACGGCCTCGTCATGACGGGCGCGATGACAGCCGAGCGGACCGAGATCGTCCGCCAGGGTGCGTCGCTGTTCGATCGCCGACTCACGGCAGGACGGACAGGCAACATCAGCGTGCGGGTCGGACCACGGATCCTCATCACACCGACCGGCACCTCGCTGGGGAACTTGGTCTCCGACGAGCTTGCGGTACTCGATCTGAACGGACAGCATCTGGCGGGATCCCGACCGTCCAAGGAATGGCCGATCCATGTCGAAACCTACCGCGCGAGGCCCGACTCAGGGGCGGTCGTCCACCTGCACAGCTCGCACGCGGCCGCGGTGTCCTGCCTGGCCGGACTGAACACCGCCGATTGCTTGCCCCCACTGACCGCCTACCACGTGATGCGGGTGGGGCGAGTACCCCTTGTCCGGTACCTGCCTCCTGGTGACCCCGCCCTCGGCGACGAGGTGGGACGCGCTATGAGCTCGGCGTATTCGGTGCTCCTGGCCAACCACGGCTCGGTGCTCGCCGGCAGGACGCTGGCCGATGCCGTTGACGCGGCCGAGGAACTCGAAGAGACGGCACGGATCTTGCTTCTGCTCGGTGACCGGCCCGTTTCTCTGGTCGACCGCTCCCCATGACGGTCGCAGCTTTCATTATTGTTCGACAATTGACAGTCAAACAAAGGAGAGGCATGATAGCTGACATGGGGAACGACGTCCGAGATTCGGCGCAGCGCAGGAACGCCCCCTTGGTGACTGTCTCGGGTGTGAGCAAGACCTTTGGCGGCACCCGAGCGCTCAAGGACGTCACGGCCTGGTTCGGTGCATCCGAAGTGCATGCCCTGCTTGGCGAGAACGGTGCAGGCAAGTCGACGTTGATCAAGCTGCTGGGCGGGTTCTACCCCACGTCGAGCGCCAGCGGCACGATCGCGATCGACGGCCAGACGGTGTCCTTCGAGTCGGTCGGAGACGCCGAGTCGCGTGGCATCTTCCTGGTGCCGCAAGAACTTCAGGTAGTGCCCGAGATGAGCGTGGCCGAGAATCTCCTCCTGAATCGCGAGAAGGTGAGATTTGGCTTGCTCGACCAAAAGTCGATGCTCGCCGAAGCCGTGCGATGGTTGAAGACCTTCAAGTTGGACATCGACCCCACCCAACCGATGCGTGGTCTGACAGCGGCGCAGAAGCAGTTGGTGAGTATCGCCAGGGCGATGAGCCAAGGCGCGCGGGTAGTCGTGCTCGACGAACCGACCGCCGCCCTGACCGAAGCCGAGATCGACGTGCTCTTCGAACGGATCAGGGATTTTCGTGATCACGGCGTGCTGATCATCTACATCTCACATCGACTCAAGGAGATCGCCAGGATCGCCGACAAGATCACCGTGATGCGCGATGGTCGAATCGTTGAAAACGGTGTCGTTGCCGGCGATCTGGACTCGGCGTCGATCATCAAGGCCATGATCGGCCGCGATGTCGAAAACTTGTACCCCAAGCGCGTCGCGGAGACCGGCAAGGTGTTGCTCGCGGTTCGAGATTTGCGTGTCCCGAATTCCCTACCGCGCAAACGTCATCTCGTCGACGGCGTCGACTTCGACTTGCGCGCCGGCGAGGTCCTCGGTGTGTACGGCGTAGTCGGGTCCGGCACCACCGAGGTGGCACGCAGCTTGTTCGGGGTGAGCTCGAGCGCCACGTCGGCGACGTTTCACCGCGATGGTGAGCCTGTCGAGATCGACTGTCCGGCAGACGCGATCCGGCACGGGATCGCCTACATTCCCGACGACCGCAAGAACCGGGCGATCCTTCCGCACATGTCGGTCGCAGCCAACATGTCGATTGCGGCACTGCCGTCACTGTCACGCTTCGGAGTGATTCGTACCCGCGAAGACTTCGCGTTGACGGCCCAGCACCGCAAGGGGATGCAGATCAGCGTTTCCTCGGTCGACCAAAAGATCGCGGAACTCAGCGGTGGCAATCAGCAGAAGGTCATCGCCGGTCGGTGGCTGGCCACCGACCCGCAGATCCTGATCATGCACGAACCCACACTCGGCGTCGATGTGGGCGCACGGGCACGCATTTACGAAACCATGAACGAACTCGCCCACGACGGGCGCAGCATTCTGCTGGTGTCCTCGGACATCTCCGAGGTCATCGGCATGGCGGACCGAATGCTCGTGCTTTCTCACGGTCGGATCACCGCTGAACTGACGCGGCCGGAATTCAACGAAGAAACAATCATGTCTGCAGCAATAGGAGAACGATCATGACCGAGACCAGCTACTGGCACCCATTCGCTCAGATGAGCGCGGTGAAGAACGACACCGTGACGATCGTCCGGGGCGACGGCCGCACGGTGTGGGACGCCGAAGGCAATAGTTATCTCGATTCCCTTGCCGGACTGTGGTATTGCAACGTCGGACTGGGCCGTACCGAGATCGCCGACGTCGCTCGCCAGCAAGCGATCGATCTCGCAGCGTTCCAAACCTTCGACGTGTTCACCACCCCGAACACCGAACTCTTCGCCTCTCGCATCGCCGACTACCTTCCCTTTCCTGACGGCAAGATCTTCTTCTCCGCCGGCGGCGGCTCGGAGGCAGTCGACACGGCAGCGAAGCTGGCCCGCCTGTACTGGTCGGTCGTCGAACAACCCAACAAGAAGATCATCATCAGCCGCACGCGGGCCTATCACGGCATGAACGCATACGGCACCTCACTCGCCGGCCTACCCGCCAATCTGGCGGGTCTGGCACCGATGGTCGAAACCGTGGCACAGGTGCCGTGGAACGATGCCGAGGCGCTGCGCACCAAGATCACCGAGCTGGGCGCCGAGAACGTAGCGGCATTCTTCTGCGAGCCGATCATCGGCGCCGGCGGTGTTCTGCATCCGCCGCAGGGTTACCTGCCCGAGATCGAGAAGATCTGCCGCGAGAACGACGTGCTGCTCGTCATCGACGAAGTGGTGTCCGCCTTCGGACGCGGTGGCGACTGGTTCTCCTCCGGCCGCTACGGAATTCAGCCCGATATGATCACCATGGCCAAGGGCCTGACGTCCGGTTACGCACCGCTCGGCGCGGTCGCCATCGCGCCCCGCGTGTCAGAGGTGTTCTGGAAGGACGGCTCGACTGCAATGTTCCGGCACGGCTACACGTATTCCGGACACGCGATGGCCACCGCGGTGGGCAACGCCAACCTCGACATCCTCGAAAAGGAGAGTCTGGTCGACCGAGTGGCCGAATACGAATCGGTGATGGCATCGCATCTGGCCCCGCTGGCCGATCACCCGTTGGTCGACGAAGTGCGCGCCGGCGTGGGACTGCTCGGTGCCGTCAACATCGACCCGAGGATCAAGGAGGCGAATCCCGCCGTCCTGACCAAACTGGTTCGCGAAGCGCGCAAGCGCGGCGTTATCACCCGTAACCTCGGAGACGTCGCACTGCAGGTGTCGCCGGCATTCACCATCACCGACGAGGAATTGGCGAAGGTCGCCGACACCATCCACGAAAGCCTGGAGGTGGTTTCACATGAGTCCGACTTCGTTGGGCCCTGATGAGGTCCAAGCCGACCCCGACGACTCGCGTGCGAGGCCGCGTGGACTCACGCGGCCCAAGACGCTCACCCATGCCGTCATCGACCACATCGCCGAGGCCGTGATCCGCGGGACGTATCCGCCGGGTTCACCACTGCCCGAGGTCACCCTCGCCGCAGAGCTCAACACCGCCCGGGGCACGGTGCGGGAAGCGTTGCGCGCCCTGCGCGATCGGGGTCTGGTGGAGATCCACCCACACCGCGGTGCCTTCGTCCAGAGCATCGGCGAGAAGCGGGTCCGCGAAGTGTTCAATCTCCGCGCACTGCTGGAATGCTACGCGCTGCGCACCGCGATGACCGCCGGCTACATCGACGAGGCCCCCATGGGGACCATCCAAGCCGCTTTCTCCAAGCTCGACGATGCCTACGGGCGCGGTGACCTGTTCGCGGTGGTCGACGCCGACATCGAATTGCACTACGTGATCGCATCCACGTGCCGCGAGGATCTCCTGCTGGACCACCTCAAGTCGATTCAAATGGAGACTCGGCGGGTGATCATCCTGACCAAAGTCCTCGACTCGGACACCTCCGCAGAGCCCGACACTCATCGTCCGATCATCGAGGCCATCGAGGCCGGCGATGTCGAACTCGCCGTGTCGCGTCTCGACGACCACATCTGCCAGTCCCGCGAACAGCTGCTGGCCCGCCTTCGAGAAAGAGATTCGTCATGACCCGTCGGGTAGTGCTGCTTCACACCGTCAGCGGACTACTCCCGGTATTCGGTGAACTCGGGGCAAAACTGCCCGCCGATGTCAAGGTGTCCAACATCGTCGACGAGTCGTTGCTCGCCGACGCGCTTGCCCACGGCGCTCTGACGGCCGCGATCTCGCGCCGCGTGGTCGACCACGTCGTCTCGGCGGCCGACAGCGGCGCCGTGGCGGTGATGGCCACCTGCTCATCCATTGGGCCCGCGGTCGAACTCGCAGCCCAGCTGGTGGACGTCCCCGTACTGCGCGTGGACATGCCCATGGTGGATGCGGCGATCGCAACCGCGAAAACGGCCGCCGGGACCGAACGAACGCCCCGGATCGCCGTGCTGGCAACCGCAAAGTCCACCCTGTCGCCCACCGTGGACCTGGTCCGCCGCCGCGCTGAGCACGCCTCGGTGGAAGTCGACCTCGACGTCCGGCTGCTCGCCGACGCGTTCGCCGCCAATGCCTCGGGCGATACCGCCCGCCACGACGCGATCATCGCCGAAGCGCTTCACGATCTCGCGACGTCAGTCGACGCCATCGTGCTCGCGCAGGCATCGATGGCCCGTGCCGCGGCCAGCGTCGCCGGCGAGGGTCTGCGCACGCCGACCTTCTCGAGTCCCGGTCTGGCCATGGACAGGCTCGCCGATGTCTTGGTCCACGGGTGACGTCCCGGTCCGGCGACCACAACCGTCGAAGCGAACGCGCAGCTGCTGACGCGGCTGTGCGACAGACGTTGAACACGACGACGTCGGTGGCCACCGCCCGGGTCAAGCGCGGCATGGCCGAGATGCTCAAGGGTGGCGTCATCATGGACGTGGTCACCCCCGAGCAGGCGCGCATCGCCGAGGCGGCCGGGGCC
>NZ_JBEXUA010000026.1:0-36075 GCF_040614235.1 Mycobacterium sp. NPDC006124
CTGCGTGTCGTCGGCGTCCCGGGCGACTGTTCCTTCGGCATGGCTCCATCCTCGTTTCCAAGGTCAGGAGCCTCCAGCATTTCCAGGGCGATTCATACGGATGTATCCGCTACTACGCAATACGCTCATTCCGGCAGATGCGACCAAGATGCGAGGCGCTGTCCAAAGCACGAACTTCGTCCGTTACGTTACGCTCGGCCGCATGGTGGTCGAACCTGTCCGCGTGTCTTTCCGCCGACATCTTCGGGCTGAGGCGTTGCGCGCAGCGCAGGAGTTGACGATCGACCGTGGTTGGGAGAAGGTCCGCTTCAGCGATGTGGCCAAACTGATCGGCGTGTCGCGCCCCACGTTGTACCGCGAGTTCAAGAGTAAGTCCGACCTTGGCGACGCACTTATCCTCCGCGAGACACATCGGTTTCTCGAAGGAATCCGCGAAGTCCTCGACGCCAATGCCAGCGACGTCCCGACGGCCATCACGGCAGCGGTGCGCTACACCTTGGACGAGGGCGTCGGCAGCCCATTGCTGCACGCCGCCATCGGTCGTCCAGCGGATGATGCGCACGTGGACACGGGAGTCTTGCCGCTGATCGCGACGTCCACCACGATGCTCGAGTCTGCCACCAAGGAACTGGTGTCGTGGCTTCAAGCTCAACTCGACGGTCATCAGCCCGCGGAGATCGTCTCTGCGGTCGACGTCTTGATCCGACTTACGGTAAGCCACTTGGTGCTTCCCGCCGCTCCAGCAGACAGTGGCGAGCTCGTCGCCGACCGAATCGCGTTCACAGTGTTCCGATATCTCGGTCTGTGACGATCACATCTCCTGGGAGAAGGCGTCGCGCTCGACCGCGGAGTCGAGAACGAGGTCGCCATAGCGGCTGTGCAGCTCGGTGACGATGTCGCGGAAGGGAAGGTCGTGATACCAACCGCGGTCACGGAGATACTCCATGTGTTGGTGCCCTGACCGTCATGGGTGTGCAGGAGCGCGTCGTGGCGGCCGTCGAAGTCGATCGGCGGCACACCGAAGCGGGCGCATAGCTCGGCATTGAACGCTGGTGTGGCCTCCACCCACCGGTCGTTGAGTCGCAATTGGATATACCCGTGGTAAACGAACACGTCAGAGCCTCCCATCCGTTCGCGCAACGCCGCCGTCTGCAGGTGATTGCGAACGTCCGCGAACCCGAGTCGGGCGGGAATGCCCGCAGCGCGAGCCGCTGCGGTCAGCAGAACCGCCTTCGGTACGCAGAATGCCCCTAGCGCCGTCGCTACGTAGCTCGCTCGGTAGCGTTCGGGGTCATCGCGAGCGCTGTAAGGGTTATACCAAATCCTGTCCCGCACCGCAGTGAAGATCAACCTCGCCTTGCGCACGGGCTCGCGTACGCCAGCGACTGCATTCTCGGTGAAACGCTGCACATCGTCGTGCTGCCAATCCAGAAAACCGGTGGTCTCCAAGAAGGTCGATTCGTTCTCGGTGTCACTCATTCACCTCCTTCAGCTAGGGATTCGACGACTGCGGCGCCGACCGATCGGCTGGCCTTCTCGAGCGCCTCGGCGAGACAAATCTCGGCCTCCGGGATCACCGCGGCGACATCAGCCGCGGCTAGACAGCGTTGGTGTGGCGATGAACCCACGTTCGTGGCCGCGGTGGCCAAAGCAGACCACGCCTCAGAGGCCCTGACCGCCGCCGCCGCCGCATCGGCCGCGGCGTCGTCACAAAGGAGTTCGGCGACTGTATGACAGCCTTGGGCCTGAAGCGCGCGAAACAGCCCGCCCCCGGTGCCGGCCTTTTCGATGAACGCTCCAAGTCCAAATAAGGCCGCAGTTAGTGCATCGTCGTCGAACAGCGTCGGCCAATGACGCAGGTCGTCAGCGAAGATCTGCACACCCTTCAATCCCGAGCATTGAACCTCAGCCGTCGCGACGTGCGGACCCGGCTCAGCCATGTCGCCCCGGCGCATGAATGCAGCGCTCGCCGCCAGCGCCGAGCTCGCCATCGACGGAAGGTCGGGCAGTCGGTCCGGCCAGTCGACGTGATATGTCGTGTGCCGGGTAGGGGTGGGGAACCCGACCGAGGAGCGTGCTCGTCGTAGATCGTCGTAAGGCACCAGCTGCGTGGTGTCGCGATCGTTGTCTATCACGTACGCCACCTGTAGATCGTCGTCGTATCCAACAATCACGATGTCGTGGCGGCTCATGTGCAACCGCACGCGCAAATAGGGAAGTTCGCCAATGTCCGCCCAGACCATCACCGGTCGGCCCCGGTCGACTTCATCGGTCACGAGAGCCCATCCCGCGTCTGGGTCATCGGTCGACTGCACGACGAACTTTGCGCCGATCCGGGTCAGGTAGTCGTCCTCCATCTCGTTACCCCGCCCCACCAGGTAGGCCTGTGGAGACAACTGTGACGAGCGGACGTACGAGAAGCTCAGGGCACCACCGAGGGCGAAGACCAAGCCCTCACTGAGGTCTTGTGCGCCCCAGCCGAGTTCGGCCCATTCGGTGAGGTCGCGGAGTGCGCCCGAACCGCAATGCCCTCCCTTTTCATGCCGGAACGGAATCTGCACGGTGGTCATAGTGGGCTCCTCACGGTTCAAGTGTGCCTAGCTAACGTGTCGCAGTTGGATCCGGCTAGCCGGGCCACTGCTGAGTGGATCGAGAGCGTGAACGCCGTTCAGGCAGACGCCACGATTTCCGTCCGCCAACACTCACCAATGTTTTGCACCACCCATCGGCAAGAGCTCGGCCGAAGACCAGATCCAACGCACGCCTAGTCCTACGATGTCTATCAGGATCGATTCGGGACGGCCCGTCGCAGAGGGCACGACGATGGACGGGCCAGCCACTCCGAACGCCGGTCGCTGCGCAACACACCAGCGTGGCGGCGTCGAATCGGTTTCGTCGCAACCCTGCGCGAGCGACGTGTCGCGTGGGGATTTGCTCGTGGCGGGTGCTGGCTCAGTATCGGATGAGTCCGCGGATGTTGCGGCCTGATCGCATATCGTCGTAACCCTCGTTGATCTGATCGAGGGTGTACTCCCGCGTGATGAGTTCATCAAGCTTGAGGGCTCCGGCGTTGTAGAGTTCGACCAGCCGCGGGACATCATGGGCGGCGTTGGACGAACCGTAGAGCGCACCGCGGATCTGCTTTTCATACAGCGTCAGTTCCAGCAGCGAACCCGACATCGAGGTCTCCTCGGGATGGCCGATCGCGGTCACGACCACCCGGCCACGCTTACCCACCAATGACAGCGCCTCGGCGATGTAGGACCCCTCGGCGACGTCGGTGGTCAACACGCAGACGTCGGCGAGCTTGCCGCGGGTGATGTCACTGACCAACGCCCAGGCCTCGTCGATGGTGGCAACGGCATGCGTGGCGCCGAAGCTACCGGCTTTATCACGCTTGAACTCCACCGGGTCGACCGCAACGATGGTCAACGCGCCAGCGATGCGGGCGCCTTGAATCGCATTCATCCCTATGCCACCGGCACCGATCACGACCACGGTGTCCCCGGCCCGCACCTCACCGGTGCGCACCGCAGAACCGTAGCCCGTCGTGACGCCACAACCGATCAACGCCGCCTTGTCCAACGGCGTTCCCTGATCTATCTTGACCAACGACGCCTTCGGCACCACGGTGTACTCGGAGAACGTTCCCAACAGGCACATCTGACCGATGTCCTCACCCCGGGCATGGAAACGGTAGGTCCCATCGATCTGCGGCCCCATCATCAGCGCCGCGCCTAAGTCGCACAGATTGCCCATCCCCCGCGCGCAATAGGAACAGTGCCCACACGACGGCAGGAACGTCAGGATGACCGAATCCCCCTCGGCGAGGTCATCGACACCAGCACCCACCTCGACTACGGTCCCCGCGCCTTCGTGACCACCCACGACCGGCAGCGGAAATGGCAGGTCACCGGTCACGAGGTGTTCGTCGGAATGACACAACCCACTCGCGGTCAACCGAACCAACACCTCACCGGGGCCGGGCGGATCCAATTCGACCTCCTCGACCTCCCACTTCTCACCCAAACCCCACAGCACCGCAGCGCGTGTCCTCATGTACGTCTCCTCCACGTCGATGTCTTATTCATTGTCTGCCGATTCACGTCAGCGTCTGGACGGCGAGGTCACCGTCGGCGTGCTGGCGTCGCAGCTTCTTCTTGTCGAATTTGCCCGTGGAGGTCAGCGGAATATCGGCGACGAACGCCCACCGTTCCGGCAACCACCACTTGGCCACCCGCGGCCGCAAGAATTCCGACAACTCCGCAGCCGTCACGGTGCACTCAGCGTCCAAGACCACCACCGCCAACGGCCGTTCCTGCCATTTTTCGTCGGGCACCCCGATCACCGAGGCGAAGCGCACGGCATCGTGAGCGGCCAACTCGTTCTCTAGTTCTACTGAGGAGATCCACTCGCCACCGGACTTGATGACGTCCTTGGAGCGGTCGGTCAACGTGATGAACGCATCGGCGCTGATCGTTCCGACGTCCCCGGTGCACAACCACCGGTCCGGGGACACCGCCGGAGAGTGGGGCTCATAATAGGACCCCGTGATCCACGGACCCCGAACCTGAATCTCGCCCACCGACTTCCCGTCCCAGGGCTGCTCGACACCAGCATCGTCGACGATGCGGGTCTGCACGCCCGCCACCACCCTGCCCTGCGTCCCCCGCAGGTGCAGCGTCTTCTCCGGAGAATCCGAACTCCGCGGTAGCGCCACCGAGGCCAACGGGGAAGTCTCCGTCATCCCCCAGGCCTGCACGATCCGCACACCCAACTCGTCATAGGCAGTCATCAACGACCGCGGCACCGCCGAACCACCACACGCCACCATCTTCAAGGAGCTGATGTCGTGACCAGGATTGTCACGCAAGTAATGAAGAACGTCGGTCCAGATCGTCGGCACCGCCCCCGCCATCGTCGGCCGTGCGGCCTCGATCATCTCCACCAGAGGCGCAGCCTGCAGAAAACGATCCGGCAGTAGCAGCTCTGCACCCGCCATCATCGCCGCATACGGCAACCCCCACGCGTTGGCGTGGAACATCGGCACGATCGCCAACACCGTGTCGTCGTGGCCGATACCCAGAGCATTCGAGGTGCACGCCGCCTGAGAGTGCAACCACGTCGAACGGTGACTGTAGACAACTCCCTTTGGGTGCCCCGTGGTGCCGCTGGTATAGCACATCGCCGCGGCTGATTGCTCGTCGACATCAGGCCAGGTGAACGTGCTCGGCTGGGCACCCACCACCTCGTCGTACCGTAGGACGTCCTTGCCGCACCCCTCGACCGCGGCAAGTTCCCCCGACCCAGTCACCAACACCGTCCGCACGGACGTCATCGACGGCAATGCCGCCGCCAACAACGGAAGCACCGTGTCGTCGGCGACGATCACCCGATCACCCGCATGGTTGGCGATCCACGCCAGCTGCTCTGCCGGCAACCTCAAATTCAACGTGTGCAAAACCGCGCCCATCGACGGCACCGCCGCATAACAATCCAGATGCTCCTGGTTGCTCCACTGAAACGTCGCAACCCGCTCATCACCTCGAACACCGATCTCCCACAAGGCATTCGCCAGCCGTGCCGAGCGCTCCCCCAAGTCGCGGTAAGACACCCGAGAGATCTTTCCGGGTCCACGGACGGTCAGCGCCTCACGATCGCCATGGACCAACGACGCATGTTGCACGATCCCGGCGACCGTCAAAGGAACATCCTGCATCGTGCTCTTCATCGCACGCCCGCCCCAGGACCGATTATGAGGCAACGGTCACGCATCGATGAGGTCCTGCCGATCCTGACTCTGCAGCATCGACCGATACTCGGGAAACAGATTCTTGGCCTGGGGAATCAACTTGATCAACTTCGGCACCGGACCCTTCGCTCGCACCGACCCCTTTGCCATCGCCATCGTCAGGTTCACCTTCCCCAACCAGAACCTGTTCCCCGTGTCGGCTGACATGAACAGCTCCACGTTGGGCACGGCTGCGCTATCGGCCCCCGTCTCCACCACTCGGTTCGGCATGTCCACCGTCACCACGGCATCCGGATCGGTGTAATGCACCCGCAACACCACCCCCGAGCCTGCCAGCTTGTCGGCCAGCCCCTCCTTCTCCAAACCCCGCCGAAAGATCCCACCCATGAAGGCGTAAACCTCATCCTCGTCCTTGAAAACCGCCATCATTGACCTCCACCTCGTCGTAGGCACCACAAAAATTACGAACAGCTCGTCCCGCCCTGGTTGTGATGCTCACCATAGCAGTTTGTGAATAGGTAGTCACTTTCGACTCCGTCGCTCTCGACTCCGCGACCGAGGCTTTGACCTCGGTAGCCGTCGCCATCGACTCGGATCGCCGCCGTGCCCGTGGCGAGTGTGGTGGCCATGGAACGGGTGGATGAGGCGCGGCCGGCTACGCCTTTCACCAGGAACGCCATTCCATGGCGAAACGGCCCTGATGCGCGAGCACCGTCAAAGCCCAGCCGAGCATGGTCACCCGGCCGAACACACCAGTCCCTCGGGGCACGTAGGGAATGAGGACCTCGGGAGTGGACGGACCAGCGCTGGCGGTGCACCTGCCCGCGGACGAGCCGCCCACGCTCTCACGCGCACGGTCAGCGCATTCGGAACGGTGACGCCCGTGCTTGGGTAGGGGAGAGTCTGGCTGACACCATCTGCCGACCGTATGCCGGCACCAATGCAGGATGAGACAGCGTGCAGACACAGCACGGCTGTCCCGTCGTCCCACCCGGAGACGGTGTCCCGCTGGCTGAGCCGGGAAGGCCGAGGCTTGCAAGAGTAGGCGCGACTGCACCGCCTGCCACCACGAGGTATCGAATCGCGAGTCCAGTTAGCCGGGCGACGACGACACCTGATTCCATCATCGGCCCGCCATTCGACGACGAGACCCATCCGCTGAGCCGGAACGTCCAACGGCACTGTCATCCCTTTGCTGAGCCGGCCAGCAAGAGCTCGGCTCGGCCGATGGGGATCTGCTGCGTGATCGCGCGCTTGCTGAACATGAAGTCACGTGGGCGGTTGACACAGTCGGCGGCAACGAGCTCGCCGTCACGGAGATAGAAGCAGGTGAAATCGCGATCCCTCGACGGATCGCCGCTGAGCACGACTTCGTCGTATCCGGTGTTGAGGCCGGCAATCTGCAGCTTGAGGTCGTATTGATCCGACCAGAACCAGGGAAGCGCCGCGATCTTCTTCGACTTCCCGCACATGGTTGAGGCGGCGACCTTGGCCTGCTCGCCAGCACTCGCCACCGACTCCAGGCGGATACGACGCCCGTAACGGGCCATGTCGTGGCTGGCGCAGTCGCCGGCAGCCACGATGTCCGGGTCGGCGGTCCGGGTCTGGTCGTCGATCACGACCCCGTCGTCGACGGCTAGACCGGCGGCAGCAGCGAGTTCGACGTTCGGCTCCACACCGATGCCGACGACGACGAGGTCTGCCTGGATCGTCTCGCCACCGGTGAGGATCACTTCGCGGACGCTGCCGTCGCCGGACAAGCCCTCGACCAGCGCGCCCGTCCGGATGTCGACGTTCTCCTCCCGGTGGATCCGGTCGAAGAACGCCGATACGTCCGGAGCGGTGACCCGTTCGAGAACGCGCTCCGCCGCCTCGAGCACGGTGACCTCCAGACCCAGCGCACGCAGCGAGGCCGCCGTCTCGAGTCCGATGTAGCCGCCGCCGACGATTACGGCCCGGCGCCCAGGACTGGTGGCCTCTCGGATCAGCTCGACGTCTGCGGCGGTTCGCAAGTAGTACACCCCGTCTAGATCGGCCCCCGGGGTGGAGAGCCGGCGAGGCCGGGCGCCGGTGCACAACGCGAGCTTGTCGTAGCCCACTGAATCTCCGGTGCTCAGTGCCAACCGACCACCTGAGCGGTCGACCGTTTCCACGGTCGCATTGACCAATTCGATGCCTTGCTTGACGTAGAACTCCGCCTTGCGGATCGCGAGATCGCCCGGTGCGCACTTGCCTGCCAAGTAGGCCTTCGACAGTGGGGGGCGTTGGTAGGGCAGTGCCGACTCATCACCGATGAGGACGATCTCATCGGTCCACCCCTCCTGGCGCAGGCTGGCGACGAGCTGGGCACCGGCGTGGCTGGCCCCGACGACGACCGCCCGCGCCGGCGTCACGTGTCGGATTTCGGCGTGAGCCGGACCATCAACTTGCTGATGCCCCTCACGAAGTTGGACTGCACGTACTCGGGTTCACCGACGACCTGGATGTCATCGAAGCGCGTGAGCAACTCCTCCCACAGAATGCGCAATTGCAACTCGGCAAGGCGGTTGCCCATACAACGGTGCACACCGAAGCCGAAGGAAATGTGATTGCGAGCGTTGGCCCGGTCGATGATCAGATCATCGGGCCGATCGAAGATGCGTTCGTCGCGGTTGCCCGAGGCGTACCACATCACCAGTTTGTCGCCCTTGCGGATGAATTGGCCGTTCAACACGGTGTCGGCCTTGGCGATCCGACGCATGTAGGCCAGCGGGGTTTGCCACCGGATGACCTCCGAGACCATGTTGGGAATCAGGTCGGGGTTGGCCTTCAACTTCTCGAACTGGTCGGGGAACTGGTTCAGAGCCAGCACGCCACCGCTCATTGAGTTCCGTGTCGTGTCGTTGCCTCCGACGATCAGCAGCACGAGGTTGCCCAGGAATTCCAACGGTCGTCGCCTGAGCAGGTCCTTCGTGCTCTCGTTGCTCTGCAGCATGGTGACCAAGTCGAAGCCGGGTTCCTCCCCGGCAGCCGTCCGGGCGGCCTTGTCGTGCCAGAGCGCGCTCAGGCCTTGCGCCATGTCGCGCATTCCTTCGAACACCTTGTCGTTGTCCGATGGCCCGCCATTCGCTTGCTCCATCGACGTCGCGAGATCTGACCACTCGACGAGCTTTCGGCGCTGCTCGTAGGGGAAGTCCAGTAGGGTCGCAAGCATCCGCGCGGTCAATTCGATCGAGACGGTTTGCACCCAGTCGAACGGCTGATTCACGGGCAGGCCGTCCAGCACCTCTTGAACGCGCGAGCGGATCAGTCCCTCCATCTCACGCAGATTCTTCGGCGCGATGACCCCTTGCACGGCGGCCCGTTGCCTGTCGTGTTCCGGCGGATCCATCGCGATGAACATCGCCACATCCATGAAGCGAGGCGGCGTCCCGATGACGATGAACGGCTCGGAGGAGAACACTTCGTGGTTCTTGTCTACCGCCACGATGTCGGCATGCCGGGTGACGGACCAGAATGGACCGAACGGACTGTTGGGTTGAAAGTGAATCGGAGCTTCATTACGCAAACGCTCGAAGTACGACTTCCAACGTCCCTGCCGGTAGAAGAACGGATTGCTCATGTCGATGTCGAGCAGATCGACGTCCTCCGCCGGTGGGATGGGAACTTCGGTGAAGAGCTTGTCCCCATTGGTCCGGGTCACCCAGCGCCTGGCCCTGTCGTATAGGTGAGCGCCTTGGATTTGCCGGTCGAGCGGGACGGTCGACTGAACCTTGTCGGTGATTGCTTGGGAGATGCTCATGAGTCCACCTTGACTTTCTTGATCACATCTGGAATTCGGGCGTCTGGACGATCAAGCCGTCCCACTCCTCGGAGACAGGCATCTGGCAGGACAACCGGGAGGTCGGCTGACGCTCGGGGTTCATCGCAAGCATCTCCTCTTCAGCCGGGCCGGACAGACCCACCTGTTCTGACCACTGTGGATCGACGACGACGTGGCAGGTACCGCAAGCGGCCTCGCCGCCGCAATCGCCGTCGATGCCGGGTATGGCGTTGTTGGTGGCCACCTGCATCAGTGACTGGCCCTCCTCGAGAGGCACCTCGCGCTTGTTGCCGTCGTGGGAGATGAACGTGACGACTGCCATAGTTAACTCCTGATACGTTGTCCTCAAGTGTTCCAGATCACCTCAAGTGTGATCTGTTAAGCGCGTTGCGGCTATACCTTCCGGAGTCAGAAACGTGTGATTTTGGTTCAGGAGGCCAAGGGCAGTGAACACCGACGATTCCGGCATACCCCCGCTCGCGTTCATTCAATTGCTCGAGAGCGAGGCTCTCGACCCGGGCGCCGTGGCGCGACTCCGCCGCCTCATGACGCGTGAGGGAGTAGACGATTCGACGCTGGTCAAGCATGGTGCCCAGGCTCCGCTGCGGTGGTTTCGCGAGGTCTACCCCGACCTCGACGTGAACCAGGCAACCCTGCTCGGTTTCGCGTTCGCCGCCCAGGCCCAGTTGACGTCCTTCGGCCCGTTGAGCTTTCCGCTGGTCAGCGCAGGATCGGTGGCCGAAATCATGAATCTGCTCGCGTTTCTACCGCTGATCACGACGGCCGTGAGTCCCCATTTTCATCCAGGTGAACGAGGCCTCACCATTGGGCTCACCGGCCACACGAGCGATCCGGCCTTGGACTGCCTGGCCGTCGCCTACAGCGGGTCGGTGTTGTTGAGGCTGCTCGACATGCTCGTCGGCGACACGCGAACCGTCAGCCTTCACCTGGGTTGGCCAGCACCCGTCGTCATGACCGAGCGCGAGGACGAACTGTCACGAACCGGACGTCTAGTGTTCGGCGCTCCGATGTCTTACCTCCACGTTCCCGCGGACATACTCGAAGAGGTGTGCCGGTTCTCGGATCCCGTCGCGTACCGTCTCGCCATCGCCGAGCTCACGCGAACTCTCGACCAGTGCAGAGGGGCCACATCGTATTCGAACAAGGTGAGACAGCTCCTGGACAATGCTCCGGGGCAGCGCAGTAGCCAATCGGTCGCCGACGAGCTCTCAGTGTCCACCAGCACGCTCAAGCGGCGCCTCGCCGAAGAGGGGACCACATTCCGAGAATTGCGCGAGTCATGTCTACGCGAAAGCGCTATGTTTTTACTGCTCACCCGATCGATGTCGGCGAGTCAGGTAGCCACGGAGCTCGGATACCGCGATCCGACAAACTTCTCGCACGCCTTCAAGCGATGGACCGGTCGCTCCCCTAGGGAGTTTCGGCTATCGCGGCACTGAGCCGTTCCAGCGACTCCCGAGACACCCGATCGGGCAGCGGCCCCGATCGGGAACAGGCGTTGCCCATCAAGTGAACCTGAGGCCCTCCGGGCGTTTTGGAACCACTTTCGAAATACCCTTTCGCTTCCACACTCGCTGCCATAGTGTCGCCTAGACGACCGCAGTCGAGATCTTCATCACATCAAGGAGTTTCAGGTGGACGACGACGCGCAGCTCTACACCGAACTCGTTACTGAGACCCTCGTCGAGGAGGTCTCGATCGACGGCATGTGCGGGGTCTACTGACTGTGGCTTCGCCAGTTCAGGACCTCGGCCGAGCCTGGCAGCTGCATCCCGACCTTCGGTCTGCCTGCCGCGCAGCTGGAGTCGATGCCACTCACGAAGCGCCGTACCTGCGTGCCCTTGGTGTGTTCGTCGGGTCCAGCATGCTGGTGCCGGGAGGTGATGCATGACAACGGCCGCACCGGTTCCCCGTCTCATCGAGCAGTTCGAGAAGGGACTCGACGCCCCCGTCTGCCTTACCTGGGAGCTCACCTACGCGTGCAACCTGGCGTGCGTGCACTGTCTGTCGGCCTCCGGCAAGCGCGATCCACGCGAGCTTTCCACCCAGCAGTGCAAGGAAATCATCGACGAGCTCGAACGCATGCAAGTGTTCTACGTCAACATCGGCGGCGGTGAGCCGACCGTGCGTCCCGACTTCTGGGAGCTGGTCGACTACGCCACCGAACACCATGTGGGCGTGAAGTTCTCGACCAACGGCGTGCGGATCAACCGATCCACCGCGGCGAAGCTCGCCGCCAGCAACTACGTCGACGTGCAGATTTCCTTGGACGGTGCGACCGCTGAGGTCAACGACGCCGTGCGTGGCAAGGGCTCGTTCGCGATGGCGATGAAGGCCTTGGAGAACCTGACTGCCGAGGGCTTCCAGGACGCCAAGATCTCCGTCGTCGTGACCCGTCACAACGTCGGTCAGCTCGACGACTTCAAGTCACTCGCCGACACGTACGGGGCGACGCTGCGGATCACTCGTCTGCGCCCGTCGGGCCGCGGCGCCGACGTGTGGGACGAGTTGCATCCCACCGCTGAACAGCAGGTGCAGCTCTACGAGTGGCTGGTCGCTCACGGTGACGGCGTTCTGACCGGCGATAGTTTCTTCCATTTGTCGGGCCTAGGCGCGCCCGGCGCGCTGGCCGGCCTCAACCTGTGCGGCGCCGGGCGAGTGGTTTGTCTCATCGACCCCATCGGTGACGTCTACGCCTGCCCGTTTGCCATTCACGACCGGTTCCTGGCTGGAAATGTGTTGTCCGATGGCGGATTCGACTCAGTGTGGAAATTTGCCCCGCTGTTCCGCGAGCTGCGCGAACCGCAATCGGCCGGCGCTTGCAATAGCTGCGGACACTTCGATTCCTGCCGAGGCGGCTGCATGGCCGCCAAGTTCTTCACTGGTCTGCCGCTTGACGGACCCGACCCGGAGTGCGTCGTTGGCCGCGGCGAGAGCGCACTGGCCGCAGAACGCGAAATACCCCGCCCCAGCGGGGGTCACTCGCGCAGCACTGCCCGCACGCAGTCAGCCCCGGTGGCACTGACGCTGTCGCTGCGTCCGCCCACCGTGCTCACCCCGGCAACGATTCCATCCCGCTACTGCAACGAAAGTCCTGTGTGACCATGGGTCGCGATATCTGGTTCGAAACCGTCACCATCGCCCAGCAACGCGCGAAGAAGCGACTGCCCAAGTCGGTCTACTCCTCGCTGATCTCGGCGAGCGAGAAGGGTGTGACGGTCACCGACAACGTCGAGTCGTTCAGCGAGCTCGGCTTCGCACCGCATGTCATCGGAGCGTTGGAGAAGCGCGATATGGCGACAACGGTTATGGGGCAGGACATTTCGTTGCCGGTGATCATATCGCCCACAGGCGTGCAAGCCGTCCACCCCGATGGCGAAATTGCGGTGGCCAGGGCGGCCGCCGCCCGCGGCACGGCGATGGGCCTCTCATCGTTCGCTAGCAAGCCGATCGAAGACGTCATCGGCGCCAACGACAAATTATTCTTCCAGGTGTATTGGCTCGGTGGGCGCGAGGCGATCGCCGAACGCGTGCAGCGCGCCAAGGACGCAGGCGCCGTGGGTCTAATCGTGACCACCGACTGGAGCTTCTCCCACGGTCGCGATTGGGGCAGCCCTAAGATCCCTGAACAGATGGATCTCAAGACCATGCTCAAGATGGCTCCCGAGGTGCTGACCAAACCGCGCTGGCTGTGGAGCTTTGGCAAGACCGTCAGCCCACCCAACCTGCGGGTTCCCAACCAGGGCCCCAAGGGTGAGCTCGGTCCACCATTCTTCGGCGTCTACGGCGAATGGATGGGCACGCCGCCCCCCACGTGGGACGACATCGCATGGCTGCGCGAACTCTGGGGTGGCCCGTTCATGATGAAGGGCATCATCCGCGTCGATGACGCCAAACGTGCTGTAGACGTCGGCGTTTCGGCAATCTCGGTGTCCAACCACGGCGGTAACAACCTGGACGGGACACCGGCGGCCATCCGGGCGCTCCCCGCGATCGCCGACGCGGTCGGAAGCGACGTCGAGGTCTTGTTGGACGGTGGCATCCGCCGAGGCAGCGACGTCGTCAAGGCGATCGCACTGGGCGCCCGTGCCGTCATGATCGGCCGCGCCTACCTGTGGGGGCTGGCGGCCGAGGGACAGCCAGGCGTCGAGAACGTCCTCGACATCCTGCGCAGCGGAATCGATTCGGCCTTGATGGGCCTCGGCAAGGCCTCGACCCATGACCTCACGCCGGACGACATCTTGATTCCCGACGGCTTCACTCGATCCTTGGGCGTGCCGCCGGCGTCATGACACGCCGCGTCAGTCCGGATGTTCGACCGGTTCAGAAAGGATCCCCCATGACCGCAGAAGCGACAGCCCCACCCACGCCCGTCGTCAACGCCGCGGACATTCAGACGATCGTCGCGAGGCTGCGTAAGACGTTCGCCACCGGCCGCACTCGCGACGTGGCGTGGCGGAAACGCCAGCTGGAGGGGTTGCAGCGGCTCATCATCGATAATGAACCCGCCATCGCGGCCGCACTGGAGCAGGATCTCGGTCGGAAGCCGTTCGAGGCGTGGTTGGCCGACATTGCCGGTCCTGCAGGTGAGGCCGCAGATGCCGCCAAGAACGTCACGAAGTGGACCAAGCGCAAGCATCGACTGCTGGAGATGGCACAGCTGCCTGGCCGCGCCTGGATCGAGTACGAGCCGTTCGGCACGGTGCTGGTCATCGGCGCGTGGAACTTCCCCATCGCACTGACGTTGGGACCCGCGGTTGGCGCTATCGCGGCGGGAAACACCGTCGTCCTCAAACCGTCCGAGGTGTCGCCAGCGTCATCGGCACTGATGGCCGATCTGGTGCCGCGATACCTCGACCCGGACGCCATCACCGTCGTCGAAGGTGATGCCACGGTCAGCCAGGAACTCATCGCGCAAGGCTTCGACAAACTGTGCTTCACGGGCGGCACCGAGATTGGGCGCAAGGTCTACGAAGGCGCGGCGAAGCACCTTACGCCGGTCACCCTCGAGCTGGGCGGCAAGAGCCCCGTCATCGTCGCCGCGGACGCCGACATTGCCGTAGCCGCCAGGCGCATCGCCTGGACCAAGCTGATCAACTCAGGCCAGATCTGCATCGCGCCCGACTACGTGCTGGCCGATGCCTCGATTCGCGACGAACTGGTGCGCAAGATCGGTGAGGCCGTCGTCGGCTTTGAGGCGGGTAGCACCGGAAAGCGCATCGTCAACGAACGCCATTTCGGCAGGTTGACCGCAGCACTGGCGGCCACCAAGGGAACGGTTGCCGTCGGCGGCGGTTCGAACGCAGCCGCGGTCGAGATCGAGCCCACCGTCGTCGTGGACCCCGCGGTGGACGAGCCACTGATGACCGACGAGATCTTCGGACCCATACTGCCGATCCTCACCGTCCAATCTCTGGACCAGGCTATCGAATTCGTGAACTCGCGGCCCAAACCGCTGGCCGCCTACCTGTTCACCAAGAGCAAGGACACTCGCGAGCGCGTGATCAGGGAAGTGTCGGCAGGCGGCATGCTGGTGAATCACCTGCTGTTCCAGTTCACCACCACGAAGCTGCCATTCGGTGGCGTCGGTCCCTCCGGCATGGGTGCATACCACGGCAGGTTCGGATTCGAGGAGTTCAGCCACCGCAAGTCGGTGCTGACCAAGCCCACCCGGCCCGACTTGACCGCCATCATCTACCCGCCGTACACGGATGGGGCGTGGAAGCTGGCGCGCAAGCTCTTCTGAGAAAGCGAGCCAAAGATCGCCCCATCTGACCATCGATATCGACGCCGTCGGTCATCGATTGCCATCGTGCTGCCTCGGTGGTCTTAGATGGTCAAGCCCGACGCACGCGCGGTTTCCTTGCCCCCGGCACTCGTCGCCAGCGCCGTGGTGCGGCTCAACGTCAGGTCGATGATCGCAGTGAGATTGGCCTAGTCACCGCGAATCCACTTGGTGAAAACTTCCTGACTCGGCTTGGTTCTCATGGAGACTCTCGCTTATGGGGTTCCGACCAGTGGTTGGTCGGTCCGTTTCGGAGCGGAGCGTAGAAGACGGCGCTCATCGAACTCCCGCTGGATCGCCCTGGAAATGCTGGAGGCTCCTGACCTTGAAGACGAGGATGGGGTCATGTCGAAGGAACTTCCGCCAGGGCGGCCGACAGCCCGCAGGTTGAACCGTTCCGAGTTTCATGCCGGGCTTCATGGTTGAGGGGTCGCCGGCTGGAACTCCTGGGTTTGAGCGTAGTAGGCGCCTTCATATTCCTCGGGTGGGACGTAGTCCAGAACGCTGTGCAGTCGGCGGTTGTTGAACCAGTCGACCCATTCCATCGTGGCGTACTCGACGTCGTCGATGATGCGCAGTGGGCCGGTCTGGAACGGGCTGCCCCGGCGGATGGCCTCAGTCGTGAACAGACCGATCGTCGTCTCCGCCAAGGCATTGTCGTAGGCATCACCAACGCTGCCGATAGATGCTGCAATCCCCTCCAGCACAAGCGTTTCCGCGAAAACGATTGACGTGTACTGCGACCCGGCGTCGCCGTGGTGAATTAACCCGGCTCCGACCCGGTGATTGGCGTGATCGCGTCGCCACAACGCCATCTTCAGCGCCGTGGTCACCATCGTCGTGTCCTTGACCGTCGCGGCGTGCCACCCCACGATGGCCCGGGAAAAGCAGTCGATCACGAAGGCCACGTAGACGAATCCCGACCACGTTCTGCAGTAGGCGAAGTCGGTGACCCATCTGCGGTTCGGCGCCGTGGCGGTGAAGTCGCGGTCCAGCAGATCCGGTGCTCGACGAGAGTCCTTGCCACCGGGGATCGTGGTGCGGTGCTGGCGGCCCCTGATCACCCCGGACAACCCCTCGTCACCCATCAGCCGGTCCACGGTGCAGGCCGCGACCTGATGGCCCTGGCGGCGCAGATGCGCCGTCATCTTCCGTCGCCCGTACAAACCCTCCGGGGTGTCCACCGTGGCCAGCAGTGCGTCGGTGAGCCCAGCGTCGGTAATGGTGCGCGCCGACGGCGGGGACTTCTTCCAGTTCCTGTACGTGCGTCCGGCGACAGCCACGCCCTGCTCGGTGAGCACGCGGCAGATCGACTCGACCCGGAATTTTCGTGCACGCATCTGATCGATGAACGAACAGATCAACGGTGGCGAGGGTCGAGCTCCCTCGCGAAGAAAATCGAAGCCGCCTTCAGAATCTCGTTGGCCTCCTTGATATCTCGGCTCTCACGCTCCAGCTGCTTGATGCGCTGCTGCTCGGCGGTGGTGACACCGGGGCTCTTCTCGGCGTCGACCTGAGCTTGGAGGACCCACTTGCGTAGCGTCTCCGGGCCGACCCCAACCTTCGGGCCGATCGCCTGAGCCGCGGCGTACACCGACCGATACTCACCGAGATGATCGAGGACCATCTTCACCGCACGCTCACGCTGCTCGACCGGGTAGCGCTTCGACATAATCTGCATCCTTCTCAAAGAAGGAAGCGGCATCAAACTCGAAACGGTTCAGACCTCTACCTCGCACAAATGTTGGCGCTCGGCGCACTAAACTGGACAGTCGAGTGGTGGGACCCCCGTAGGGCCTCGGTGGACGCCGTCGTCGCCAATGACCAAACACTGGTGCGGCACGGACTGACCGCGGCCCCTGCGGCAAAGCGGCGATGATCGCAGGAGGACGGATCGCGTCGTGGACGCGCATACGATGAGCGCGATTCATTGTCCACACCGGAAACCGCCGCGAGTTCCTCGGTTTAGGGTCCGCCACGATCATCGACCGCGTCGAGCCTACCGAACCGAACATGCTGGCGCTCGACGGGTTCCCCGAAGATGTCTGGCCCCAGACCTGGTAGGAGGAACCCCAGGCATTCAGCAGAACTCGCCGCGAGTCCGGACTTCTCCTTGGCCATTGACACCTCGATGTGAAGCGCCGTTCGCTATTGTCTGAGAAATGTCAGCCAAGATCGTCCGCACGAACATCGCCTCGGGCGCAGTCGAAGGATTCGCGCGGGACGGCGTCACCCGTTGGCGTTCCATTCCCTATGCCAAGCCACCGGTCGGCGCATTGCGGTTGAAGGCCCCCCAGCCTGTCGAGCCATGGGCGGGCGTGCGACCCTGTTACCGATTCCGCTACTGCGCTCCGCAGCCGCGTCGGTACACGATCCTCGGTCCAGGCAGGTTCCAGCCTACGAGCGAGGACTGCCTCACCCTCAATGTCGTAGCACCCGAGGGCGACTCCGACCGACCTCTGCCCGTGATGTTCTTCATTCACGGCGGCGCGTACTTCCTGGGCAGTTCCGCGACGCCGATCTACGATGGTGCGTCCCTCGCCCGCAGTGGTTGTGTGTACGTATCGGTGAATTACCGGATGGGCGCATTGGGCGCCGTCGACCTGTCGTCACTGTCGACCGACGACGTCCGCATCGACGACAACCTGTACCTGCGTGACCTCGTAGCGGCGCTCACATGGGTGCGCGACAACATCGCGGGGTTTGGCGGCGATCCCGATGACGTGACGATATTCGGCGAGAGCGCGGGGGCGCACGCCGTTGCTACGTTGTTGGCCGTACCAGCAGCCAAAGGCCTCTTTGCACAGGCAATTTCACAGAGCCCGGCGGGCGGCCTATCCCGCTCCAAGGGGCTGGCGACGGAGTTCGCCGTCAAGTTCGCATCCACTCTTGGCGCCACGGAGAAGGACGCAGCGCGCCTATTACTGGCGGCGCGTCCGGTCCAACTGGTTAAGGCGTTCGATCGCTTGCTCACCACGAGTGCAGCGGACTTACCGGGCGGTTACCCGGTGGGATCCACCTTCGGAACCGACTATCTACCGCTCGATCCCATTCAAGCGATGCGCGAGGGCAAGGCGTACCGCGTGCCGCTCATCGTCGGCACGAATGCCGACGAGGGCCGGTTGTTCACTCGCTTTCTCAAACTCCTTCCAACGAACGAAGCGAAGATCGAACAGTTATTAGTGGGCACGGAACCCACTGACCGACAACGCATTACCGCCGCCTATCCCGAGTATCCGGCCCCGGCCGCCTGTATCCAGCTCGGAGCGGACTTCACTTTCGGATCGACACTGTGGCAGATCGCCGAATTCCATGGCCGGTACGCCCCTACCTACGTGTATCGCTACGACTACGCCCCCCGGACACTACAGTGGTCCGGCCTGGGCGCCACCCATGCGACCGAGCTTCTCGCGGTGTTCGACGTCTACCGAACGCATTTCGGACGGCTCCTCAGCGCCGGATCCGACCGCCGCTCGGCGATGCGCGTGAGCGACGACGTGCAAGGGCGATGGGTCGCGTTCGCCCACCACGGAGTCCCAGGAGACGGCTGGCCGCGCTACACCCGCGACACCCGTGCGGTAATGGTCTTCGATCAGACCTCAAGGGTGGAGAACGATCCCCACGCCGCCCGCCGGCGAGCCTGGGAAGGCGTCAACGTCCTCACCCGCTGACGGGCGGGTTCGCGAGTGACCTCGAGGCCTCGCGCTACCCGCCTCAGGCTCGCTCAGGTGCGGGGATCCGCCGGAAGCCGGGTAGCGCTCAAAGACCGAGATCCTTCGCGATTATCGTCTTCATGATCTCGCTGGTGCCACCGTAGATCGTCTGAATACGCGCATCGATGAACGCACGCGAGATGGGGTACTCGCGCATGTAGCCGTAGCCCCCGTGCAATTGCAAACACTTGTCGGCGACGCGGACTTGGAGCTCAGTCGTCCACCACTTCAAGCGTGCGGCGCGCGCCGCAGTGAGCTCACCGACGACGTGCTGGGCAATACAGTCGTCGATGAACGTGCGGGCCAGGTCGAGCTCGGTCGCTAGTTCGGCGAGGACGAACTTCGTGTTCTGAAAACTGGCGATGGTCGAGCCGAATGCAGTGCGGTCCTTCACGTAAGCGATGGTCTGCGCGAAAGCACCCTCGGCGGCAGCGACCGCCCCCACGGCCAGCGAAAGGCGTTCCTGCGGGAGGTTGCCCACCAGCTGGTAGAAGCCGCGGCCCTCCGCTTCCAGGAGGTTCTCCCTCGGTACCCGCATGTCGGTGAAGACGAGCTCACTCGTGTCCTGCGCGTGCAGACCGATCTTGCCAAGGTTGCGACCTCGGCCGAATCCGGGCGTGTCCGCCTCCACGACGAGCAGCGAAAGGCCGTTGTGCTTGCCTTCGGAGGTGCGTACGGCCACGACGAACAGATCGCCATTCTGACCGTTGGAGATGAATGTCTTGCTGCCGTTGACGACGTAGTGCTCGCCGTCTCGCACCGCCGACGTGCGGATGCCGGTCAGGTCACTGCCCGTGGCAGGTTCGGTCATCGCGATTCCGAGCACGGTCTCGCCCGTCACAGTGCCAGCCAGCCACCGTGCCTTTTGCACGTCAGTGGTCAGGTCGGTCAAATACGGCAGCACGACGTCGTTCTGCAGTGAAAATGCAATGCCTTCGGCGGCATTCCCCGCCCGGTTCACTTCTTCGATGACGATGGCGTGATAGCGATAGTCGATCACGCCGGGGCCGCCGAACTGCTCAGAAACGGGGAATCCGAGCAGACCCACCCGGCCGGCGTCGGCGAACATCGATCGGTCCAGGCAGCCCGCCAGCTCCCACTCTTCGTGGTTTGGAGTGATCCTGTCGCGGACGAAGTCGCGGACGAGCTGTCGAAACTGCAAGTGCTCGGAGTTGTATCCAGCACTCATGGCATGCCCCTGTCAACGGTTGTCGTCCGAGAGTGATACTGAGAATGGAGACCTGGACCAACGTCCGACCTCGACCATCGCCGCCAGCTGAGGCGGCTGGTTCAGCCCGCCATCGTCAGGCCGCCGCTGACGCTGATGACCTGACCGGTGATGAACGATGCAGCCTCAGAGGCAAAGAAGACAATCGGCGCAGCCACTTCCTCCGGGCGCGCCAGCCTCCGAAATGGAATCGCCTTGATCAAGGCCTCTTTCAGCCTGTCGGCCTGAGCGTGAAACAACGGGGTGTCGGTGGGACCCGGGCACACGCAGTTGACGTTGATCCCATGCCTGGCCATCTCGCGAGCCAGAGACTTGGTGAGCGCGATGACGCCACCCTTGGCGCCGGCATAGATGCTTTCCCCGGAACTGCCCACCCGCCCGGCGTCACTGGCGACGTTGACCACCCAGCCGCCGTTCCCTGCCTCGATCATGCCAGGCAGGAATGCGCTGCACATGTGCACGGGGCCCAGGTAGTTGATGGCCACCACCCGTTCGGCGAATTCCGTGCTAGCGCTGAGGAATCCATCGGTCCGATCCCATCCGGCAGCATTCACCAGAACGTTCGGAACACCAACGTCGGAATGCACCTGCAGGCGAAGCTGATCGACAGTCTCACGGTCCGCGATGTCCACCGCCATCGCGAAAATCGATTCGGGGACGCATTCCGCCGTGCGGTTTGCCGCGTCCAGATCGAGGTCGGCGGCGATCACCTTGTCGCCTTGCTGGGCGAACGCCAGCGCTGCCGCCTTGCCGATTCCCGACCCGGCTCCGGTGACGACGACGATGTTGTCAGTCATGTGCGCGCCCTCATGCCTTGGCGTATTTGGCGAAGTCAGGACTGCGCTTCTCGGCGAAGGCCGTCGCGCCCTCCAACCCTTCGGGTGTATGCGTATACAGATCGAGCGCGGACATGGCCAGGTTGCTCAGGCCGGCCTGGTGATCGGTGTCGGCGTTGAACGATTGCTTGAGGAACCGAATGGCGGTGGGACTCTTTTCGGCAATCTCAGCGGCCACCACCTTGGCTTCGTCCAACAGTTTGCCTGCAGGCACCACCCAGTTCACCAAGCCCCACCGTTCGGCGGTGTCCGCGTCGACTTGGCGGCATAAATACCACATCTCTCGGGCGCGCTTCTCGCCGACGACCCGTGCCAGGAAGGCCGACCCGAATCCGGCGTCGAAGGAACCCACCCGTGGTCCGGCCTGGCCGAACTTGGCGGTGTCGGCGGCGATGGTGAGATCGCAGAGCACGTGCAGCACGTGGCCCCCGCCGATGGCGAGACCGTTGACCGCGGCGATGACGGGTTTCGGTATGTCACGAATGAGCTTGTGCAGGTTGCCAATCTCGAACATGCCGCTTTCGGTTGGCCCGTAGTCACCGGTCTCGGCGCGCTGCTTGACGTCGCCGCCGGTGCAAAAGGCCTTCTCACCCGCGCCGGTGAGGATGATGGCTTGCACGGAATGGTCCGCCCAGGCGCCGCGGAAGGCATTGATCAATTCCTCGACGGTCTTGCCACGGAATGCGTTGTATCGGTGGGGACGGTCGATGGTCACGATCGCCACGTGTCCTTCGACCTCGTAACTGATGTCCTCGTACTGCTCGGTCACTGTCTCTCCCTCTTCCAGCCATCTCGCCAGTGAGTCTTTCGCGCCGTGAATCATTATTCACATGTACTGAACGTAGGGGTGATCGACGTCCGCCGTCAACACGGTGCCAGTGCGCCCGGAACCCCGGTCTTCGTGTACGGGAACGCTTGCACGCCCTACTCGGCCAGTGGGGAGATGTTAACGTTCGACAGTGACCAGCTGGGTTCCGAGCAGCCCCGTCGAAGGCGGAGGGGGTAACGGTGAGTAGACCGGCCGTGGCCGGACGGACTCGGGTCGGCGGCGAGCGCCGCGAGCGAATTCTCGCCTCCGCAGCAGAATTGATTGCCGAGCGTGGTTACCATGCCGTCTCGATGGCCGACATCGGGGTTGCATCAGGTGTGGTCGGGCCGGCCATCTACCGTCACTTCGACAGCAAGGGCGGCTTGCTGGCGGCCTTGTTCGAACGAGTCGTGGACAGCCTCTTGGAGCGCGCAAAGATGCTGGTAGAGCAGTCGAGCGATGAGGCGGAAGCATTGGCCGGGCTGGTAGCCGACCAAGTCGCTTTGGTGATGGACCAGCGAGAGTTGGCCATCGTGTACTACCGGGAGGTGCACAATCTTCCCGATCAGCAGCAGAGCAGATTACGCCGAAAACAACGGCTCTATCTTGAAGAGTGGGTTCATCTCGTTGGCGAGTTGCGTCCAGAGATCGACGAGATTGAGCTTCGCGCGATGGTCCACGGCGCAATTGGCGCCATCCAGTCGATCCTTCACTATCGTGGCACCGGCCTTGCTCCTGAGCTAACCTCGGTGCTGCTTGCGTCAATGGGTCACGCCGTGCTGGGCGTACCCGCATCGACCTTCGAATCGGGCGCCCCGGCCTTTGCGCCGTCGGCTCCCGACAATGACTCGTCACGCAGCAGCTAGGCCCATTCCCGGCGTGCCAACGATCGACGAATTCGCGGAACTGGGCCTTCTCGACGGTCTCGAAGGCGCCAGCCGAGACGAACGGGCTGACCTCATCGTTTGGCTCCTCGCCCAAGGCTTCACGGTCGAGCAAATCCGGTCGTCGGTGTCGACACCGCTACTGCTTCCTACGAACCGCGTCCTTGGTGACGAAGGGCGCTATGTCTCGCTCCGCGATCTGAATGCAGCGACCGGGATGGACGTGGAACTGCTCACCAGGCTGATAGATGCTGCTGGTTTGCCCAGACCAGGAGACCTCGACGCGGCGGTGGTGCTGCAGGCCGACGCAGACGCGATCGCGCGCGCACGGGTCTTCATCGGGATGGGCGTCGCCCCAAGACGAGACCGTCGCCGTCCTGCGGGCCCTCACGGAGGGGCTCGGGCAAGCTACCGAGATGATGCGCGACTCCGCGCTGAACATGTTGCTCGTTCCAGGTGAGAACGAGATCGAACTTGCCGAGGCGTCGCATGCGTTCGCACGAAGAGCGAGGCCAGACTTGTTGGCCATGGTCGGTGACCTATTCCTCATGAGGCTTCGGAATTCATTGGAGTCCGAGGCCATCACCGCCGCAGAGCGCGCTGCGGGACAGCTACCCGGTGCGCGGCACGTTACCGTCGCATTCGCCGACGTCGTGGGTTTCACCGAGTTGGGCGAGCAAATTTCGCCCTACGACCTAGAGAGGCTCGCGCGTCGCCTCGCGGACGCTGCGCGCACGGTTGCGTGCACGCCGGTGAGGTTCGTGAAATCCGTGGGGGACGCCGTCATGCTGGTCTCCCCCGAACCAACGCCGCTCTTGATCGCGGTGCTGAACCTCGCCGAGACCGCGCTGGCAAACGACCTGCCCCCCTTGAGGATCGGCGTTGCGTCCGGATCGGCAGTGACGCGCGCGGGAGACTGGTTCGGCAGCCCCGTCAACCTCGCCAGCCGGGTGACCGCGGTCGCGCGACCCGGCACCGCGTTGGTGGCGGAATCCACTCGGGCGATCGTCGAGGACACCGCAGACGTCCAGTGGTCGGCTGCCGGATCACACCGCCTGAAGGGCGTGAGCAACAAAGTGAATCTGTTTCGGGCTAGGCGCCAGTAATCCTGAGCGGGAACGGCGCAGGCACCAGCGTCTCGCCGCCGTCCGAACGTCCTGAGGTTCGTGGGTGGACCAACCTCATTTGGTGTTCTGCTCAGAGCGAGCGGGCAATGATGTCCTTCATGATCTCGTTCGTCCCGCCGTAGATCTTCTGAACGCGTGCATCCGCCCACATCCTGGCAATCGGATATTCGTTCATGTAGCCATACCCGCCGTGTAGTTGCAAGCAGTCGTCGAGGGCCACCATGGCGCGCTCGGTAGTCCACCACTTCGCCATCGCGACCGTGGGGATGTCGAGTTCGCCACGCAGGTGACGGACGACGCAGTCGTCAATGAATACACGGCCGATGTGGGCGTCGGTGGCGACCTCAGCGAGTTTGAACTTGGTGTTCTGGAAAGCGAACACGGGCTTGCCGAACGCTTGCCGATCCTTTGTGTACTCCACAGTGAACTCGAGCGCAGTCTCCACTTGAGTCACTGCACCCAGCGCAAGAATCAACCGCTCCTGTGGCAGTTGCTGCATCAACTGAATGAAGCCTTGCCCCTCTTCAGTGCCGAGGAGGTTCGCAACGGGGATGTGTACGTCTTCGAAGTGCAGCTCAGAGGTATCCTGACCGCGCTGACCAACCTTGTCCAACACCCGCCCCCGCCGAAACCCTGACCGATCGCCTTCGACCAACACCAACGAGATTCCGTTAGCTCCGGCGGTGGGGTCGGTCTTGGCCACGACGATGATCAGGTCGGCCTGAGCGCCGTTGGTGATGAAGGTCTTGGACCCGTTCACGATGTACTCGTCGCCGACACGCACCGCCTTGGTCGTGACCGACTGCAGGTCGGAACCCGTGCCGGGCTCCGTCATTGCGATGGCGCCCACCATCTCGCCACTCGCCAACCGAGGAAGGAAGCGTTCCTTCTGCTCGTCGGTGCCGTACTCGAGCAGATAGTGGGCCACGATGCCGCTGTGCAGTGGGGCACCCCATGCCGTGTCGCCGACGCGGGCTTGTTCCTCGATCAGGACCGCCTCGTGAGCGAACGTGCCACCACCACCGCCATACTCCTCCGGGATCGACATGCACAGCAGTCCCAACTCACCCGCGCGAGTCCATAGATCCCGATCGACGTGGTGCTGCTCGATGAAGCGGTCGACGTGCGGCGCGATCTCCTTCTCGCAGAACGCGCGTGCCATGTCTCTCAGGGCATCGAGATCGTCGTCCATCCAGCTAGAGCGTTTGGCGGCCATTCGAATGTCCTCACTGTGTCTGCTTGCGCCCCGAACCCGGTTTGGGTCTCGCGTTCACGCCATGGGTACATGGTGTACCACGATTCGGATACTGGGTACAACTCGTACCCAGAACGCCCTGGCGCGCTGGGCGCTACGGTGAGCCCGTGGAGGGAAGGCAATGGGTGGACACCACCGCGGCACGCCGCGCGACCAGTAGGGTGCCGGGTCGCGATATTCGTCGCGGCAAGATCATCGAAGCGGCGCTCGCCGCAATCGAAGAAAGCGGCCCCCACGCCCTCACGGGCCAAATCGCCGGCAAGGCAGGTTTGGGCCGCACGCACTTCTACCGTCACTTCGCGAGCAAGGAAGAACTCGATCTCGCCGTCGCGCGCTACGTTCACCGCGAGCTCACCGCCAAGATTCGCGTCAGTCTGGACGTCACGGGATCACCGCTGGACGTGATTCGCGCACCCGTGAGTCAGCACGTCATGTGGGCCGACGAACATCCCAACCTGTACCGGTTTCTGGTCAACCGGCATTATCGGCGCAGCAACGAGAACACGACGCCTGGCATCAGCGCGTTCGCGTCCGAACTAGCAAAAGCGGGAGCGCGTTACTTTCCTCGCTATGGCGACGACGCCGACGCCGCCGACCGCAACGTCGCTGCCATCGTGGGCCTCATCGACGCATCAGTGCTGTGGTGGCTAGACCATCGAGAGACCACCCGCGACGATCTGGTCGTTCGGTTGACCCGGCAGACGTGGTTGATCATCGACGACAGGTTGCGGGAACTGGGAACCGCACTCGATCCTCAAGTCCCGCTCAGTGGACCCACCTTGACACCAGGCGCTACGCGAGGCGCACCATGTTGAACGACGGCACCGTCGACACGGTGTCAACGTTGTCTGCGTTGGCGCCGCTCACCGACGCCGCGCAACAACGCGACAGCCTTTAACCCAAGTGACGGAGTGACGTCAGTAGCGCGGACGACGACGCCGCGCCACCGCGGCACGACCCGGAATACCTGGCGACTGTTGAGCAAATCGAGCCCTGCGCGCGCTACATCCGCGGCGTCCATCGGACTGGGCCCGGCGAACAGCAGCGATGCGCCTGGGTCGGCAACTCGATCGTTGACCATCTTCGTGCTCACTACGTCAGGGCACAGCGCACGGGCGCGGATTGGCAATCCCGCATGGTCGAGGTCACCCTGCAACGACGTCGTAAACGACAGCACGGCCGCCTTGGTGGCTGCGTACATGGCGAGTCCCGGGACGGGCGCTAAGGCCGAAAGTGATGCGATGTTGAGGATCGCACCCCCGTCGAGGCCCATGGCCTCGATCGCGGCGTGCGAGCCTGCGACGACGCCACGGATGTTGATGTCGAGGATCGATGCAAGCTCGTCGTCCGAGTGACGCCAGCTCTCCCCCGCTACCAGGATCCCCGCATTGTTCACCCACACCGCCAAACGACCCGCGGCGGAGGCCTGCGCCGCGACGTCACGATGGACCGACGGGTCCCGTACGTCCTGTTGCACACTCCACGCGCCTCGGCCGACCTCAGTGGCAGCACGCGCTGCCGCAGCGCCGTCGACATCGGTGAGCAGCACCCTATGACCTTCGGCGGCCAGTTGCTTCGCGATCTCCAAGCCGATTCCCCTTGCCGCCCCGGTGACGACGGCGATCGTAGGCACTGGCATGGCTATCGGCGCCGCAAGGTAATGGGCAGTCCGTCGACCGGGATGGGCAGGGAGGTGTTGTCCCATCGGACGTGGTAGTCATCGTCGAGACTCCAGCTGAATTCTCGCAACATTTCGTGCAGAATCGCCTTTACCTCGAGGGTGCCAAAGTTCATTCCGATGCACTTGTGCGCGCCCCCTCCGAACGGCAGCCACGCGAAGCGGTGAGCCTGGTCCTCCCGGCGGGGCGCCTCGAAGCGCGTCGGATCGAACCGGTCCGGCTCAGCCCACACCGTCGGAGCGAAGTGGTTGACCGCCGGCGTGACTGCGACGAGCATCCCGGAAGGAATGTAGTAACCGTCGATCTCGGTGTCGGCCACGGTCTTACGCATCACCAACGGGACGGGTGCCACCAGTCTGAGCGACTCCTTGATGACCATGTCCATCGTCGTAAGTCCCTCGAGGTCCTCGATGCCCGGAAGCTCGTCGCCGAGACGATCGGATTCGGCACGGACTCGATCCTGCCATTCGGGGTTCTTCGCCAGGAAGTACGCCACCGCCGCGGTGGTGATGGTGGACGTATCGTGCGCGGCCATCATCAGGAAGATCATGTGGTTGATGATGTCCGCGTCGGTGAAGCGTTCACCGTCTTCGGCCCGCGCCTCGCACAACGCGGCGAACAGATCATCACTCTGCCCCGACCGCGCAGCCGGCAAGTGCCGAGCGAAGTATTCTTCCAACACGCGCCGGCCGCGTACCCCTGCGCGATACCGCGTACCCGGCAGCGGCGCCCGCACGATCGCACTGGCGGCACGCACGGTCGCGATGAACGCCCGGTTGACCGACTCGCTGTCCTGCTTGCCGCGGCCGCCCATGAACACATCCGTCGCGACGTCGAGCGTCAGGTCCTTCAGCAAGGGGTACAAGCGGACGCCCGACCCAGTCGGCCACTTCGGCACGCTGGCACGAACCGAGGGGCCGACCTGCTTGACATAACCGGTCAAGCGCGGGCGCGTGAACGCCTCCTGCATGATCCGCCGATGCATCAGATGTTCGTCGAAGCTCATCAGCATCAGCCCACGGTGAAAGAACGCATCGATGAGAAAGCCCCAACCATCCTGGGAGAACGCCTTGGCCTTGGTGGTGAGTGCTTCTTGAGTCGCCTGTGGACCCGCGATGACGACCATCTTCGTGCCGAAGGCCCCCATCCACGAGACCGAGCCGAACCTCTCGTACCGCTCTCTGCTGAGGTCAGACCCGAAGCGAATGTAGTCGAGCGTGTGTCCAAGCAGAGGCCACCCGTTGTCGCCGATGACCGGCTTCAATCCGCTCCCGGTGGGCGGCGTCGCAAGTTCGCGAACCGGCCACCGCCGGCTCAACGTCAAGATGCCCCGCTCGACGCTCTGAGGGACGGGAGCCAACAGCACCGACGACAGCCGCTCACGGACCTTCTTGGCTGGTGCGAACGGTGACGTAACCATGGGGTGCCCCTCTATCGTGTCTTGTTAGCGGTCAGCTCTCCAATGGGAGCTCACCCATCCTTTACAAGAGAATCGTTTTCGTCAACGGTAGTGACGATCATCGCTCGACTGCCAGCGGGTCCCCGTCGTCCGATTGGACCCTCTGCAATGGGCCGGGCACTCAATCGGTGCGGTCGACTCCGCCATCGACATGTGGGACACTGTCGGAACGCGAGCGGGTTGGCACCGGTAAACCCCCACTGACGAAAGTGCAGGACCTGAAAGCACGTAGGCATTCCGTCGCGGCCTCCTAGTTCCAGCAGCGACCGACTCTCCGCACGCCGCCCTGGTCGCCCGCACGCTGGATTTGCCATCGGCACTCCTGCGGTCCACCACCTGGGACCAGGGCACCGAGATGTCCCGCCACCTCATTACCGCCGCCACACGGGGCGCAGCCAATTACTTCTGCGACTCTCATCCACCCTGGCAACGCGGCACGAATGAGACCACCAACGGACTGCTGCGCGACTTCCTTCCTGGCGTCACCCTCATCAACCACGCCCGGGCAAACCTGCCCAACCTCGAACAAGTCAAGTCAAGACCGCAGTATCGAACCATTCGCACATGAGCAGTGCGACCTCGACGTCCAGCCGGTCCTCGGCGACGGACTTCCCGCGGCGCGCGACCGCCCGGTTCACGCGGTATTTGACGGTGTTTCCGTGTACCCGTAGTTGGCCGGCCGCGGCCTTGAAACTGCCGCCGGCGCCCAGGAACACGCTCAGTGTTTCTCGTAACCGCTTGTCCGGTGCGGTGTTGGATGCTAGCGGGCCCAACACGTCGTGAACCCAGTCCCTGAGGGTTGCCACGTCGGCTACCAGCATCGAGGCGAGCGCCAGCCCGGGATCGTGGGCCGCGAACAGTCGGCGTACGTTGCCCTCGGCTGCCATGGCTACGATGCGGGCCTGTTCTGCCTGACGGTAGGTGCGGCGAAAGCCGTCGAGCCCGCAAAGTGGGCCACCGACCGCGATTCTCGGGCCGTCCGACTGCGCATGAACGAAGTCCCGCAACCGAGATACGGAGTCCGACCCGTCGGGGACGGTCATCCATGCGCAGGCGACGAGGCGATCGATGGAATGGTAGATCAACTGCTCGGCTCCGATGGTGACGGCCGCTTGCCGTGCGAAGCGCTCCATGGCGACGCGCTGATCGGAATCGGCGCTTGCATCCTGATCGAGCCACACCAGTAGCGCCACGTGCGTCGCACCCAATGGGTACCTCATGGATTGCGACATCGTCGTCGTGTCCACGTCTCGCCCGTCGAGGATGTCTCGAATGGCCTGTTCACGCTGACTGCGCCGGTTCTCGTCCCACTGCGCACGTTCGATCTGGTAGGTCTGCAGCACCTGCTCGGACATCCAGTCGATGTAGCGGAATGACACCCGGGTGATGTGCTCGAACAGCACCAACTTTTGCTCTGGGGGGAGGTCCGCGCTGCGCAGCCCGCCGATGATGAGCGTGAGTCCATACTGGTGTCCCAGCCGGTAGGCGCGGAGCAGCGCGTTGACGGGAACCTCCCGCTGCGCCATCCGCCGCGCATGTTCGAGCGCAGCAGTCGGCGCTTCGACGTGGTCGATCGGGATCGCATACCGGATGACGGAAAACCAGGTGTCCACGTTTGCCGCAACGGTGTCGCTGAGCAAATCTCTGAGTTGCTGATCGGCCGTCAGCTCGGTGACCTGCTCAAGCAGAAGACCGTGGATGACCTCCGGCAACTCCTTGACCAGATCACCGAGATCGCCGAGCACGTTGGTCACCGCGTGCAGCACAGCTTCATCACTTGATGACGAATCGAGCACACGACAACGGTACTCGGTGCCTTGTCTTCGCGAGACAAAGAATGTCGGGAATTTCGGCGATCTAGGACGTACCGATCCGGCCGCCAGACTTTTAAACTTGGCGCGGGACATCAAGGTCGAGCAACGGGCTTGACGGTCAGAACCGTTCATGCGCCAACGCCGAAAACCCAACAGTGACCGTTGTAGAACGGAGTGAGACGCATGGGTTGTCTTCTAGTGCTAACTCTGTTGCTAGTTTTAGCGACGGGCGCAGCGCTTCCCCTGCAGGCCTGGGTTATCCGCCTCGTCGCTCCCCTAGACGGATTTCTCGACCGACTCGGTCACGATCCCTGCGCGTTGGCAGAAGCGAGCGAATGCCCGCCCCTCTGACGCCCCGTCGCCGTCTGCACGTGGGCTACTAGACCGATCGGCGGCCGGGGACCGAGTCAACCTCAGCCGGTATAGCACGCCCAGCCGGAACGTTGGGAGCGCGAGACTCGTCGGCGGATACATCTCGCGGCCCATACCACGGCGTCGGCAATCGGCCGACAACCGACCTCACGACGGCGAATTGCGAGCGTTCCGCGACCCATGACTACTAGGGCGACGTGGCGGCAAATCAGCCGCGTCATCTCGGTGGACGGCCATCAGCGGGCGCGCAATCCCATCGTTTGCCACGCGCAACGGATATTCCCATCCCTCAGTACGAAGACGGTCGTAACGAAGAAGGGAACGACGTCCGTAAATCGTCCACGACGCGTGCCGGGTCGCAAACCATCTGGCCATCGCAGCACCGGGACGGGTAACGTACTGATAGTGAACGCTCCCTAACATTGGGGGTCCGGGTCATCTTGGACGGAGGCTGATGAGCGAAGAGGCGATCAGGTACGAGGTCGTGGACGGAGTGGCCTGGCTGACGATCAACCGGCCCGAGGCACGAAACGCACTCAACGCGGCGGTCCGGCACGGGCTTTTCGACGCGGTCCACCGTTTCAACGCCGACGACTCGGCCAAGGTCTTGGTGTTGACGGGGGCGGGTGACAAGGCCTTCTGCGCAGGCGGGGATCTGAAGGAGATGTCGGAGACGTCGCTCACGGTCCCGCCGCCGGACTTCGCCCCGCAGTTCGGACGCAACATCGACGTCGTCAAGCCCATCATCGCGGCAGTCAACGGCGTTGCCTTCGCAGGCGGCTTCCTGCTCGCCCAACAGTGCGACCTCGTCGTCGCGGCGGAGCACGCCACCTTTGCCGTCAGCGAGGTCAAGGTGGGGCGTGGTGCGCCGTGGGCGGCGCCTCTGTCGTGGTTGCTGCCGCCGCGGCTTGCGCTGCAGATCCTGATGACCGGCGACCCGATCTCTGCCGAGCGCGCCCGGGAGGTGGGCATGGTGAACGAGGTCGTACCCGCAGCGGAGCTTCGGGCACGAACCCAGGCGATTGCCGTGCGAATCGCCTCCAACGCACCGCTGTCCGTGCTCGCGGCGAAGAAGACGGTTTACCTTTCGGCGCAGCACCACCTTGCCGAGGCGTACGACCTCGCCGACCAGATATGGGAGCCGGTCTACCACAGCGCCGACGCGCAGGAGGGTCCCACCGCCTTTCGCGAGAAGCGCACACCGGTCTGGACGGGACGTTAGCCGTGGCCGTGCCAATGAAGTCCGTCATCGCCGACATCGAAGCGGAGACCGCGGACCTGAGGGCACTCATCGCCGACCTGCCCGACGGCCCAACCGGGTGGGATGCCCCCACCCCGGCCACGGGCTGGGCGGTCCGGGATCAAATCAGCCATCTCGCGTTCTTCGACGACGTGGCGGTGCGGTCAGCCACCGACCCCGACGGCTTTACGGCTGAGGTGCTGCCCATGCTTGCCGACGGCCGGGTCTCTCCGGACACCATCGCCGAGCGATACCGGCCGATGCCGGCCTTGGAGTTGCTGTCCTGGTTCGACGGTGCTCGCGACGCACTCGTCGCTGCCTTCGCCGAAATGGACCCCTCGGTGCGTGTGCCGTGGTTCGGCCTCCCCATGAGCGCGGCTTCCTCGCTGACGGCGCGCATCATGGAGACTTGGGCGCATGGCCAGGACGTCGCCGACGCCCTCGGAGCGACCCGCACACCATCGGACAGGTTGCGCCACGTCGCACACATAGGCGTGGGGGCGCGGGCCTTCAGCTACATGGCCAACGGTCTGGAGGTGCCGACGCAACCCGTTCGCGTCGAACTCACCGCACCGGGGGGCACACTCTGGACGTGGGGCCCAGACGGGGTGCCCGACAGGGTTTCCGGTGCCGCGTACGACTTCTGCCTACTCGTCACCCAGCGACGGCATCGCGACGACACCGCACTGGAAGCCACTGGTCCGATCGCCGACGAGTGGCTCTCCATTGCGCAGGCCTTCGCAGGCCCCCCCGGCGGGGGGCGTTCCGCAGGACAGTTCAGCGGAGGTGCGGCGTGAGGGACCCGGTACGAATCGGAAACTGCTCCGGTTTCTACGGCGATCGGATCGCCGCGGCGCGTGAGATGGTCGAGGGCGGCGTGGGAACCGAGGGCATCGACGTGCTCTGCGGTGACTACCTTGCCGAGTTGACGATGCTCATTCTGGCGAAGGCTCAGTCGAAGGATCCGGCGAGCGGTTTTGCGCGCACGTTCTTGACCCAGATGGAACAGGTGTTGGGCACCTGCTCCGACCGCGGTATCAAGATCGTGGCCAACGCCGGTGGGCTGAACCCGGCCGGGCTTGCCCTCGAGCTTCGCGAGCTCGCAGAACGGCTCGGCATTGCGGTTCGCGTCGCCCACGTCGAGGGTGACGACCTGCGCGGCAACCTCACCGCGATCACTCCTGCGGTCGGTGAGGTAACGCCGGTCTCGGCCAACGCCTACCTCGGTGGTTGGGGAATCGCCGAAGCGCTGGGCGCCGGCGCCGACGTCGTCGTCACCGGACGCGTGACGGACGCGTCACTCGTCGTAGGGCCGGCCGCCTGGTGGCACGGATGGGGCCACACCGACTGGGACCGACTGGCTGGTGCTGTCGTGGCTGGCCACGTCATCGAATGCGGCCCACAGGCGACGGGTGGCAACTATGCCTTCCTCGACGAGATCACCGACCGCCGCTACCCGGGCTTCCCGATCGCGGAAGTCGCGGCCGACGGCTCATCGGTGATCACCAAACATGTCGATACCGGCGGGCTGGTGTCGATCGGCACGGTCACCGCCCAGCTGCTCTACGAGATCGGCGAGCCCGCCTATCTTGGACCGGACGTGGTCACGCACTTCGATACCGTCACTCTGACCCAGCAGGCCGAGCACCGAGTGGCGATCACCGGTACCGTCGGCAGCCCACCGCCGGAAACGCTGAAGGTGGCGCTCAACGATGTCGGGGGCTACCGGAACACCATGACGATGGTGCTCACTGGCCTTGATCTGGAGGCAAAGTCCGAGTTTGCGCAGAAGCAGCTGTTCGACGTCCTCGGCGGCAGGGACTCCTTCGCCGAGGTCGACGTCAAGTTGCTGCGATTCGACACCATGGACGCCCCCACCAACGACCAAGCCTGCGCGCACCTGCGGATCACGGTCAAGGACCCCGACCCGCGCAAGGTCGGCCGGGCGTTCTCGAGCGGAATCATGGAGATCGCACTGGCCGGATACGCCGGCTTCCACACCACCACACCACCCACGTCGGAGTCAGCGTTCGGCGTGTACCGGCCGGCGGCCGTCCCACGGTCGAGCGTGACGCAGGTCGTGGTGCTGCCGGATGGTAAGCGCCTACGGATTGCCGACCCGCCGACCGGTCCCGTGCCGACCCCGGAGGTCGACCATCACGCGGCCGCCGCATCGCCAGCCGGGCCGACGTGCCGCGCACCCCTGGGTTCAGTGCTCGGCGCGCGCTCGGGCGATAAGGGCGGCAACGCCAACATCGGTCTCTGGGCCCGCGACGACGCCGGATACGCCTGGGCCCGCGAGTATCTGAGCGTCGATCGGCTACGCGTGCTGCTCGGCCCAGAAGCCGCGCAGCTACGCATCGAGCGGTTCGAATTGCCCAACCTACGAGCGCTCAACATCGTCGTTCATGGCCTGTTGGGCCAAGGCGTAGCGTCCTCGACTCGTCTGGATGCCCAGGCGAAGGGTCTGGGAGAGTACGTGCGCTCCCGGATCGCCGACATCCCGCAGTCCCTGGTCAGCGCAAGCTGAACAGCCCCAAACGTGTGCGGCCCCGGGCCGCACCTAGATCGAAGGACGGAACGAAGATGGGCAAGCTGGACGGCAAGGTCGCTCTGGTGTCGGGTTCCGGTCGAGGGATCGGGCGCGCCATCGCCGAGAAACTCGCCAAAGACGGCGCCAAGGTCGTGGTGAACGACCTCGACGCGGACCCGGCGAAGGAGACCGTGGCGGCAATCGAAACCTTCGGAGGCGCTGCGGTCGCGTGTGCCGGAAGCGTGACCGAGGAGGGCTTCGCCGAGCGTTTCGTCGGCACCGCGGTCGACGCGTTTGGCGGTCTCGACATCATCATCAACAACGCCGGCTACACCTGGGACTCAGTCATCCAGAAGATGAGCGACGACCAGTGGGATGCAATCCTCGACGTGCACCTCAAGGCGCCGTTCCGGATACTGCGCGCGGCGCAACCGATCATCAGCGCCGCAACGAAGAAGGAGAAGGCTGCGGGCATCGTCGTACCGTGTCGGAAGGTCGTCAACATCTCGTCGATCGCGGGCACAGGTGGTAACGCGGGCCAGGCCAACTATTCCTCCGGCAAGGCCGGGGTCATCGGCCTGACGAAGGCGCTGTCCAAGGAGTGGGGCCGCTACAACGTTACCGTCAACGCGGTCGCCTTCGGCTTGATCCGGACCCGGTTGACCGAGGTCCCCGCCGGCGGTGACGGCAAGATCGACATTCAGGGCAGACAGCTGGCGGTCGGGGTCAACCCAGAGCTCCTGCAGTCGATGGAGCACGGCATCCCCCTGGGAAGGGCGGGTACCCCGGCCGACGCTGCCGGGGCGGTCTATCTCCTGTGCATTCCCGAGTCGGACTACGTCAGTGGACAGGTCGTGGTCTGTGGCGGCGGGTTCAGCGCCTGAGCTCGGCACCAACGGCCGGGCCGATGCCCGGGGACGGGACCAGCCTGACCCTTGGTCTGTGGCACCACGTCTTCCGATCGGTGAAGTCGCACGACAACTTTCGGCACGGACCACCACCTATGGCGGCATCGATCGTTGGTCCGCGGCTCCCTCAGCTGAACCGAAAGCCCTTGTAGCCGGCGTCCTTGCACTCCGAGAGTGCGGTGCGATAGGCGCACAGCCCTCCAAGGTAGAAGTAAACCGTGTTCTCCTTGCCTGGAATGTTGGCGCCGAAGATCCACGACTGTGCCTTTGGAAAAAGCGTGGCGTTGGCAATCTCTCGGCACGTGGCGGTCCAGTCGTGCTCGGCGTCGATGAACGGCTCCACGACGGAGAGACCGGTCTGTTCCATGTGGTCGATCAAATCGGTGGACCACTGCACCTGTGTCTCGATCGACGGTGGCAGGTTGGTGAAGGGACCGTTGGGCCCGAGCACCATGAACATGTTCGGAAAGTTAGCGACCGCCATCCCGAGATAACTGGACGGGCCGTTCTTCCAGCTGTCCGCCATCGAGACGCCGTTTCGGCCTCGTAGGTCGAAACGCTTGTAGTTGCCGTCGACGGCATCGAATCCGGTGGCGAAGATCAGGACGTCGATCTCGTGTTCCACTCCGTCAGAGGTCCGTACGCCGGCGGGTGTGATCGCGGCGATTGGGTTCTCCTCGAGGTCTACGAGTTCCACGTTGTCACGGTTGAAGGTTGCGTAATACCCGCTATCGCACAGCGGACGCTTGGCGTAGAGATCCCGCGGTCAAGTCCATGGACGTGGTGTACGACGTCGTCGTGTGATTCTTCGAGTTGATCGTTCAGGCGGGCAGTGCCGCGGGGGTTTCCTCCTGTTCTG
>NZ_JBEXUA010000027.1:0-32621 GCF_040614235.1 Mycobacterium sp. NPDC006124
CTCTTGGGGATAGGGCCTGGGCACTTGGACATCCTCTCAGCCCACCCGTCCCGGGCAAGCCAACTCAGATGTCACCTATTCGTGCAGCAGACCCGATCGTCGCCGAACACGTTGGCGTAGCGGGCTGCGGCCTGATCGGCGGGACGGCGCAACACGTCGGCTGCGGGTGCACCGAACAGCAGGTGAATCCAGCGGTGCCGGGGGTTGTCGGCATCCCACCGCGATTCGATGGAATCAGCAGCGGCCCAGCATGATTCGAATTGCTCGCCGAGAGCACGTATGGCCAGATCGGGGGTGTTGTTCAGGATGGCGTGTAGCGCTCGCGCGTTGTCGGCGGTGACCTCTGCGGGGATGGGCTTGCCCTCACCGGCTGGCACGCGCTCGCGCGCGTTCAGTAGCCGTGTGCCGACGTCTTCGACGCTGGGGCGGGTCGATTGATGGCGCAGCTTGCCCGCGTGCGCTTGGCTGCGTGCGAAGCCTGATCGCAATTGGGCTAGCTCTCGGTCTGTGGTGATGCGGTGGGCGGTCATGGTGTGTTTCCTCTCCGAAATGGGTTGAATTGTCGTGACGTGGTGGGCGTGGGATCACTGACGCGCTGTGATGGCGTTGGACCGGGTGAGTAGGGCGTGAGGATGGTCAGCGCGAACATGCGGGCCGCTTCATCGGTCAGACCGGGAATCGCACGCAGCGCCGCGCAGACACGTTCGATGCGCTCGGCCTCGGCCCGTCGAATCTCGTTGCAGGCACGCCGTGTAATCCGTATCGGATTGCCTTGGAAGTGATCGACGGCGCTCATCGGTTGTCGACGCGGCGTGCGAACTGTTCGACTTCTCTTGGATCGAACTTAAGAAGCTTTGGACCGACACGTCGGCACGAAATCAACCCTGTTGCAACATAACCGCGTAACGAAGTGGGAGAGACCCCGAGACGCTTTGCCGCTTCGGCGGTTGAAATCAAAGCGGCAGTCGAATCAACGCGCTGCGGTGCAGTACTTGAGTGGTGGGTTGGTGTTGAGAGACGGGACATGGAGCGTGGGCCTTCTGGTCAGTCGGATTAGGGTGACGTTTCCTGTGTGACACTGGATTTCGCGCCAGCGCTTTCCTGTCTCTACGACCAGGTTACCATCTTGGCGCTGCCGAGCCATATCCCCAAGGCGAGCGTTTTTGGCTCTACATAGGTTGCAGCACAACTCATTACGAGGATCATTGCGGCGTAGAATCGGAGCGAGACTTCGACCGATCTGAGGCACTGACATGACCATCACTCCGACCAATCGACTTCCCGCCCGCGCCGCCGCTCTCGCGGCCTGGCCGCTCTTCGGCGGCACAGCACCGAGTGGCCCCGTTGCGAGCGGTGGCATCACGACCGCCGGTGACGTGCTGGTGAATCAGACCGCCGATGGCGTCGACCTCAATGCCGTCTGGGACGAGTTCCGCGAGTTGCTCGGTGAGTGGAACTCCGAAGTAACTTCCATCACCGATCTTCTGAGTTTCAAGACGACTCAGACCGCCGAAGCGATCCCGCAGAACTTCGCGACGGATTCGATGGACGAAGCGTCTGAAATCGGTGTGCCCACGGCGACCGGTGGACCGGGTGACGCGATCCTGTGCGGGTTCACTCTGCGCGACTACGACAAGCGCAACGTGTTCACGTGGCGCGCGTTGAAGAACATGGATCTGCGACAGGTTCAGTCGCAGATGGACCAGTTGCTTCACATGGACGCGAAGCTGACCAACGGCCTCATCATGCGGCGGCTGTTCACTCCCGCCCGTAGCCGCAACGAATTCGGTGCGACCGTCTACGGCCTGTATGACGGCATCGCACCGGGACCGCCCGACTACCTCGGTCGCAGCTTCCCCGCCACCGAGTCGCACTACATTGCCAGCGGCGCGGCTGACATCGACTCGGCAGACCTTGAGGATGCAATCAGGCTGATTCAGCGCAAGGGATTCGGCACCACGGGTGACTCAAAGATCGTCGTGTTCTGCAATCCCGATGAAGCCGAACAGATCGCCGGGTTCCGCGCAGGTGACCCCAGCCGCACCAACGGCCCCGTCGCGCGGTATGACTTCATCCCCGCCAACGATGCGCCTGCGTTCCTCTCACCCGGTGGCGAGTTGATCGGCGAGCAGGTGCCCGGTGTCTACTTCGGGTTGAAGGTGGAGGGCAGCTACGGCCCCGCCATCGTGATCCAAAGTGATTACGTGCTACCGGGTTACGTGTTGATCGCGGCGACCTACGGACCGAATGCACCGCGCAATGTCTGCGCGTTTCGCGAGCACCCGAATCCGGCCTACCAGAACTTGCGTCTCATCGCGGGCAACACTGGTGTCTACCCGCTAGTGGAATCGTTCACCGCGCGCGAGTGCGGCACTGGTGTGCGCTACCGGGGCGGTGCCGTCGCGATCCAGGTCACGACGAACGCGAACTACACGGCCCCCGCCATCGCGGTCTAGGTCCGTCATGCCTCGACGCATCAGCCACAGGGCGGGTCAAACGCCGCGACCACAGCCGCGCACCGATGGACTCGGCCCACCCCTTGACGTTGTAATCGCCATGGGCCGCGCGGAACGTAAAGCGCAGAACCTCGCCGAGACACCGAGCGAGTTCGCCCCGCCCGGTGACAACCCGTATCGGGTGAGCACGGTTGCCCCGCCCGTGGACGGGCCGCGAGCGAAGATGGCGCGCGGTCGCAACCGTCGCCCGCTGATCTGACACGAAAGGGCTACCGATGGCGACGAAGAAACAGCAAGCCGCGCGGGCGCAATTTAAGCGCCAAGCCAAGGCCGGTAACGGCAAGGTTGGCAAGCGCGCAAAATCCACGACTCGCCAGCGCCGGAAGCGCTGACCATGGCCCGCCGTCGTCCTGGTGCTCGCGGTCGCCGGTCACAACCGCGCGACTCGCGCGGTCGGTTCGCGCGCGGTGCCGTGGGTGGCGCGCTGGTCGGCGGCGCTTTGTCGTCCAAGGCCGCGCGCCGTCGTGTGATCCCCGGCAGTCGCCGGGTGAAGGTCACGCGTTCCGGTGGCTATGCGGGTGTGTCCTACCGGGTGGCGGGTCGCCGTGTCGACGTGGCCGCGCGGGTGAAGGTGACCCGTCTCGCCCGGTGACGCGGTTACCCGTCACACGGTCCGCCCGCAGAGCAATGCATCGGCGTCTCGGGCAAACGCGTCGCGTCGGGACTACGAGTGGCGAGGTCGCGCTCATTGGCGCGCCTATGCCTAGTGCTTGACCACCACCACACGGACGCCCATCGCGGACTCCAAGTCGCGGCGAAATTCGAGTTCGTCTCTGATGTTTCCTAGGTCATACACGACGAAAACGATTGATTCGTAGAACTTTCCGTATCCGAGGATGTCAGCGTTGATCTCATCAACGACCCTGGAAACTGATGCGGTGTCGCGGAGAAGCTTCACTTCGATCGCGAGTTTCAGTGGGGCAAGAACGAAGTCGGGTATCGTTTCCTTGCTGGAAACTTTGACGCGGCCAACCTCACGGTCGTAGTCGGTTCCCTTTTCAAGCCCTCGTCCGATCAACAGTGTTTCGACCGTGTCTTGTACATCTCGTTCGCGTTCAGGTGTTTTGAGAACGGCACGGCGAAGACTCGCTTGAAGGAAATCGGCAATCTCGATCACAAGGTCACTTCGTAGTCCAACCCGATCAGTTAGATAGGCCTTCAAGATGTGCAGGTTTGCTCGCACAGCTTCGAACAGTTCCTGCTGTTGCATTGCTAATGTGTTTGTGCTGCTAGGCATCCGCTCGAGGTTGAACGTGTCAACGGGTGCGGCTATAGGTTCTATCGAGTTCGCCAATTCAACGACTTGGTTGTATTTTCGGGCGAAAGTGCCGAAGCTTGAGTATCGCCAGATGTCGCTTGGGCTGCTGTCGCGCATCGTAGCGTCCATGGCGTCTAATAGTGCGCTTGCGGATCGAAGGCACTGGGCAAGCTGAGAAGTCACGTCATCGGGCATGAAATCATTGTTACCGGTCGGGCATGGATGCCACTGCTCCCGCTGCGGCCCGTCGCTGACTTGGGCGCACGATAGATGCTGCCAGCTACGCCGATTCGAGCCTTCACGCGTCACTGCTGCCGAAACGCGTTTCCAGCCACCGAACAAACACGCATGCGCTGTGGTATTGCGTTAATACGTCACGCGCGGACTTGTCCATGGCGGCGGCGGCGTAGTCGCCGTGGACAAGGGTATTACGCGCGTTTCCAAGGTCGAGAAAGTCTCGGATGGCTTGCGTCAAGTCGGGATCGGCATCAACGTGTTCTTTCATCCGCTGCTTAAAGCTCTCGCCGAAAAGCCCGAAGAAGCTATTCGCATTGCGTCCATCCCAATTAAAAAATGTATGGTATTGACGCTCGATTGCCTTGTTCCGCAGAAAGCTCACAAGCTCTTCTGAGTCCCCGGCTCGCCGCCTAACGAAATCAAGCACGGCCGTTTTGACTTGCTCCTCAAGATTGCTTGCGGCTGAAAGCAGCATGATTTTAGGGAACGTTGATTCCAGGGTTGTTGAGTACGATAGTTCGCCCGCGTCTTGGAGATGCGCGACTATCGCCGCGTGTTCGTTGAATACTTCTTGAACAACATCAGGCGCTGGCGCCGGGCCGGTCACTGCGTCAAGACCGAATAGGCAGCGCGATACCGTCCCTTCACATTCTCAGTATCGGTAGTGCGCTCTTGAGAATGATCGATGTATTGCTCACTCTCGCGAATCTCCATTATTGCGCTCGCATCTAGCCGTCTAAACGAGCCGTCTGCTCGCGCTCGTATGGAAGCCGCAAACACGGACTCAAATAAATTCACAAGGAATTTCTGCTGTTTGGTTACCCAGGCGCTGCGGGGAATTTCCTCTACATGGTTTAAGAACCAGTCGAGGTTCGAGCCGAACTCTTCGATGGCCTCTGGGCCTTCTCGCTGAGCTTCTTTCGAGAATCGGTTCAGAAATTTCACCATCGATGGCGCGTAAGTGTCGACACCTCGCGCCATCGCGAACGCCCGAAGCATAACCTCAATGTCCCGCATATGTAGGTCGGGGTGTTCTTGGCCGAGAAGTTCGCGCCACCGAGAGTCCATGTTCCATTTGTAAAGATTGTCGTAGAATCTTGAATGAAACAGGCTAGAGCGAATTTCTTGCGGCGTCAGGTTGACGCCGCCGGTGTTCAATCGATTGAACATTTCGTAGATCGAAGATGTATCACCCGACGGTCGTAATTGCTTCACAATCATGTTCCGGATAGTGCGCATTTCGAACTGCATTTTGTGGTCGCCGAGGGTTTGATAGTTCAGCTTGTTGAACTTATTTGGGATGCCTTGACCGCTTTCGGGCAACTGGAGATTGAAAGCCTCAAAATAAGCGTCGTCGTGCAGCACGTTGTCGGGTATCTGTCCATACTCGTCAAACAAGCGGCGAAGTTCCGACCGCTTGTCGCGGCGCGGAAAGCGACCCGACATGAAGTAGTAAACGGTCATCAATCGCTGCTGGCCGTCGATTACAAGAAATTTGTTCCGATCTTCCTCGTACAGAAAGACTTGAGGCACAGGTAAACCAATTATAAGTGACTCAATCAACCGCGACGCGCGCTTTCTATCCCACACGTAGTTGCGTTGAAAACCGGGAATTATCACGGCGCCGGAGTTGATGAAGTTGTAAATAGTGAGGACGTTAAAGTCGTTTGGTGAAGTAGTCAGGTCATATTCATCAATCTGAACATCTTCTGAATCCGATTCAATCTGACGCCATTCTTCGTCGGTTGAACCTAAGCTGTAAACTGGTTCTTCCATCACCATGTGGTCCCCTATCCCGCCAGTGGATGCGCCTCCTGACCGAAGCTAGCGCACGGCGGCGTGCGAATCGGCCCTGACCCGCCAACGCGGCTCCTGGCGAACGGAACAAAGCTCACCGGCAACATGCGGATGGGTAGCAGATAGGTAGGCCGCTCCGTGATACCCTGTTTTACCAGGTCAAACGTGGTGCCCCCGGCAGGATTCGAACCTGCGGCCTTCCGCTCCGGAGGCGGACGCTCTATCCCCTGAGCTACGGGGGCGCATGCTGAACCAGCAGCGCCGTTGGGCTCGACCAGACTAACGCATGCGCGGCGGCCCGATCGCCGCCCGGTGACCGAACGCCCGCCGTGACATTCCCCGGTCGCTGCGCTCCAGCCCGCCGGTAAACGATTCGGGGCAAGACCACCCCAGACCATAGGATGGTCCCCCGTGACCCCCGCCGATCTGGCCGAGCTGCTCAAGACCACCGCCGCAGCGGTACTGGCCGAGCGCGGGCTCGACACCGCAGCGCTCCCGGAGACGGTCGTCGTCGAGCGGCCGCGCAACCCCGAGCACGGTGACTACGCCACCAACCTCTCGCTTCAGGTGGCCAAGAAAGTCGGCGCCAACCCCCGTGAGCTGGCCGGTTGGCTGGCCGAGGCGCTCGCGGACACCGCCGGCATCGCCGGTGCCGACGTCGCCGGCCCCGGCTTCGTCAACCTCCGCATCGAGGCCTCCGCGCAAGCCGTGGTCGTCGTCGACGTCATCGCCGCCGGCTCTGCCTACGGCGACTCCGCCGGGCTCGCGGGGGAGAAGGTCAACCTCGAGTTCGTCTCCGCCAACCCCACCGGCCCGATCCACATCGGCGGCACCCGCTGGGCCGCCGTCGGCGACGCGCTGGGACGGCTGCTGTCCACCCAGGGCGCCGAGGTCGTCCGGGAGTATTACTTCAACGACCACGGCACCCAGATCGACCGGTTCGCCAAGTCGCTCATCGCCTCGGCCAAGGGCGAGCCGACCCCCGAGGACGGCTATGCGGGCAGCTACATCGCCGAGATCGCCCAGCAGGTCCTCGCCGCCGAACCCGACGTGCTGGGCCGGCCCCCCGACCAGATCCTCGAGACCTTCCGGTCGATCGGCGTCGACCTGATGTTCAGCCACATCAAGAAGTCGCTGCACGACTTCGGCACCGACTTCGACGTCTACACCCACGAAGACTCGATGCACACCTCGGGCCGGGTGGACCAGGCCATCGCCAAGCTCCGCGAGACCGGCAACATCTACGAGAAGGACGGCGCAACGTGGTTGCGCACCAGCGACTTCGGTGACGACAAGGATCGCGTCGTCATCAAGAGTGACGGCAACCCGGCCTACGTCGCCGGCGACCTCGCCTACTACCTGGACAAGCGGCAACGCGGATTCGACCTGTGCATCTACATGCTCGGCGCCGACCATCACGGCTACATCGCCCGGCTCAAGGCAGCCGCGGCGGCCCTCGGCGACGATCCGGCCACCGTCGAGGTGCTCATCGGCCAGATGGTCAACCTGGTGCGCGACGGCCAGCCGATGCGGATGAGTAAGCGCGCCGGCACCGTCATCACTCTCGACGACCTCGTCGAGGCCATCGGCGTCGACGCGGCCCGGTACGTACTGATCCGCAGCTCGGTCGACACCCCCATCGACATCGACCTCGCCCTGTGGTCGAGCGCGTCGAGCGAAAACCCGGTCTACTACGTGCAATACGCGCACGCACGACTCTCCGCGCTGGCGCGCAGTGCCGCGGACCTCGACATCGCGGTCAGCACCGAGCACCTCGAACTGCTCACCCACGACCGCGAGGGCACGCTGATGCGCAGCATCGGCGAATTCCCGCGCATCCTCGAGACGGCGTCCTCGCTGCGGGAACCGCACCGGGTGTGCCGCTACCTCGAAGAGCTCGCTCAGGACTACCACCGGTTCTACGACTCGTGCCGCGTGCTGCCCCAGGGCGACGAGGACCCGACCGATCTTCACGCGGCGCGGCTCGCGCTGTGCCAAGCCACTCGCCAGGTGATCGCCAACGGATTGCAGATCCTGGGCGTCAGCGCCCCGGAGCGCATGTGATGGCCCATCCCGCTGGTCCCCGCCACGCCGAGGACACCCGCCACGGCAATGCGCCCGCGTGTCCGCAGACCACCGACGAGCTGCTCGCACTGGCGCCGAACGTGTGGCCGCGCAACGCCGCTCGCAGCGCCGACGGTGAAGTAGTCGTCGCCGGCGTGCCCGTCACCCAGCTGGCCGCCGACTACGGCACGCCGCTGTTCGTCATCGACGAGGACGACTTCCGGTCCCGCTGCCGCGACATCGCCGACGCGTTCGGTGACGGCGAGCACGTCCGCTACGCCGCCAAGGCGTTCCTCTGCACCGAGATCGCGCGCTGGGTCGACGACGAGGGGCTGTCCCTCGACGTCTGCAGTGGCGGCGAACTGGCGATCGCGCTGAATGCCGACTTTCCCCCGGAACGCATTGCGCTGCACGGGAACAACAAGTCCGTCGCCGAACTCGCCATGGCGGTGGACGCGCGAGTCGGCCACGTCGTGCTGGACTCGCTGACCGAGATCGAGCGGCTCGACGCCATCGCCGGCGAGGCCGGGGTGGTGCAGGACGTCCTGGTCCGCGTCACCGTGGGCGTAGAGGCGCACACCCACGAGTTCATCTCCACCGCCCACGAGGACCAGAAGTTCGGCCTCTCACTGGCCAGCGGTGCGGCGATGGACGCGATCCGGCGGGTGTTCGCCGCCGACCACCTGCGCCTCGTCGGCCTGCACAGCCACATCGGCTCGCAGATCTTCGACGTCGCCGGTTTCGAGCTGGCCGCACACCGCGTCATCGGGTTGCTCGCCGACGTGGTGAAGGAGTTCGGCGTCGAGAAGACCGCGCAGATGTCCATCGTCGACCTCGGTGGGGGACTGGGCATTTCGTATCTGCCGCAGGACGATCCGCCTCCGATGGAGGACCTGGCCGCCAAGATCGGGGCCATCGTCGTCAACGAGTCGGCGGCCGTGGGTCTCCCCGCACCCAAGCTCGTGGTCGAACCCGGCCGTGCCATCGCCGGCCCCGGCACCATCACGCTCTACGAGGTGGGCACCGTCAAGGACGTCGCCGTCAGTCAGACCGCGCACCGCCGCTACGTCAGCGTCGACGGCGGGATGAGCGACAACATCCGGACCTCGCTGTACGGGGCCGAATACGACGCCCGACTGGTGTCGCGGGCCAGCGACGGGGCGCCCGCCCTGACCCGCATCGTCGGAAAGCACTGCGAGAGCGGTGACATCGTCGTGCGCGACACCTGGGTGTCCGACGACGTCGCGCCCGGTGACCTGATCGGGGTCGCCGCCACCGGGGCGTATTGCTATTCGATGTCGAGCCGGTACAACCTGCTCGGCCGTCCGGCCGTGGTGGCGGTACGCGACGGAGTGTCGCGTTTGATTCTGCGCCGCGAGACGGTGGCGGATCTCTTGAGCTTGGAGGTAGGCAACTGATGATCAACGACAACGCGGTGAAGCCCGTCGGCGTCGCGGTGCTGGGGTTGGGCAACGTCGGCAGTGAGGTGGTGCGCATCATCGAGGCAAGCGCTCCCGATCTCGCCGCGAGAATCGGTGCGCCGCTGGAGTTGCGGGGCATCGGCGTACGGCGGGTGGCCGACGATCGGGGCGTTCCGGTGGGGATGCTCACCGACGACGTCGACGCCCTCGTCTCGCGCGACGACGTGGACATCGTCGTCGAACTCATGGGGCCGGTCGAACCGGCACGCAAGGCCATTCTCGCCGCACTCGAGCGCGGCAAGTCGGTCGTCACCGCGAACAAGGCCTTGATGGCGGTGTCGACGGGCGAACTGGCCCAGGCCGCCGAGGCCGCCCACGCCGACCTGTACTTCGAGGCCGCGGTCGCCGGCGCGATCCCCGTCATCCGGCCGCTGACCCAGTCGCTGGCCGGTGACACCGTGCTGCGGGTCGCCGGAATCGTCAACGGCACCACCAATTACATCCTCTCGGCCATGGCCGAGACGGGTGCGGACTACACCTCTGCGCTCGCCGACGCGAGCGCGCTGGGCTACGCGGAGGCGGATCCGACCGCCGACGTGGAGGGCTTCGACGCCGCGGCCAAGGCCGCCATCCTCGCCTCCATCGCATTCCACACCCGGGTGACCGCCGACGACGTCTACCGCGAGGGCATCACCAAGGTCGGCTCGGCCGACTTCGAGTCCGCCAAGGCGCTCGGCTGCACGATCAAGCTGCTCGCCATCTGCGAGCGCATCATCAACGATGAAGGCCAACAACGCGTCTCGGCCCGGGTGTACCCGGCGCTGGTGCCACTGGAGCACCCGCTCGCATCGGTCAACGGGGCGTTCAACGCCGTCGTCGTCGAGGCGGAGGCCGCAGGCCGCCTGATGTTCTACGGCCAGGGCGCCGGCGGTGCGCCGACCGCGTCGGCGGTGATGGGCGACCTCGTCATGGCCGCGCGCAACCGGGTTCAGGGTGGCCGCGGCCCCCGCGAGTCCAAGTACGCCGAATTGCCCATCGCGCCCATCGGTTTCATTCCCACCCGCTACTACGTGAGCATGAACGTCGCCGACCGGCCCGGCGTGCTGTCGTCGGTCGCCGCGGAGTTCGGCAAGCGCGAAGTGAGCATCGCCGAGGTCCGTCAGGAGGGCATGGTCGACGACGAGGGGCTGCGGTGCGGCGCGCGCATCGTGGTCGTCACGCACCGGGCCACCGACGCCGCGCTCTCGGAGACGGTGGACGCTCTCGCCGACCTCGACGTGGTGTCGAGCATCAACAGCGTGCTGCGGCTGGAAGGAACCAACGAATGAGCACGATCGCTGTCCACCGACCATGGCCGGGATTGATCAACGCCTACCGTGACCGGCTTCCGGTCGAGGACGGGTGGACCCCGATCACCCTGCTCGAAGGTGCCACGCCGCTCATCGAGGCCAAGCGTCTGTCTGAGCAGACCGGGTGCACGGTCTACCTGAAGGTGGAGGGCCTCAACCCGACCGGTTCGTTCAAGGACCGCGGCATGACGATGGCGGTCACCGAGGCGGTGGCCCGTAGCCAGAAGGCCGTGCTGTGCGCCTCGACCGGCAACACCTCGGCCTCGGCGGCGGCATACGCCGCCAAGGCCGGCATCACCTGTGCGGTGCTCATTCCGCAGGGCAAGATCGCGATGGGCAAGCTGGCTCAGGCGGTCATGCACGGGGCCAAGATCATTCAGGTCGACGGCAACTTCGACGACTGCCTCGAGCTGGCGCGCAAGTTGACCGCCGACTTCCCGGCGGTGTCGCTGGTCAACTCCGTCAACCCGTATCGCATCGAGGGGCAGAAGACGGCCGCGTTCGAGATCGTCGACGCCCTCGGTGAGGCACCTGACGTGCACGCGCTGCCGGTCGGCAATGCGGGCAACATCACCGCGTACTGGAAGGGCTACGTCGAGTACCACCGAGACGGGCTGGCGCAGAAGCTGCCCCGGATGCTGGGTACCCAGGCCGCCGGCGCCGCCCCGCTGGTGTCGGGGGAGCCGGTCCTCAAGCCCGAGACCATTGCCACCGCCATCCGCATCGGGTCCCCGGCGTCGTGGAATTCCGCGGTCGAGGCCCAGCAGAACTCCAACGGCCGCTTCTTGGCCGCCACCGACGAGGAGATCCTCGCCGCCTACCACCTCGTCGCGCGTACGGAGGGCGTGTTCGTGGAGCCCGCATCGGCCGCGAGCATCGCCGGGTTGCTCAAGTCGATCGACGACGGCTGGGTGAAGCGCGGTTCCACGGTCGTGTGCACCGTCACCGGCAACGGTCTGAAGGACCCCGACACGGCGCTCAAGGAGCTGCCCCCCGTGACCGCGATCGCCGTGGATCCCGTGGCCGTCGCGGCCGAACTCGGGCTGGCCTGATCCGAATGGCGACCCGCTGATGCAGACGCTTCCCGCCGGTCTGGCGGCCACCTCGTCGGTGGCCGCCTCCAGCGCGAACCTCGGCCCGGGCTTCGACAGCCTCGGTCTCGCGTTGAGTTTGTACGACGAAATCTACGTGGAGACAACCGAATCCGGCCTTCACGTCGACGTCGAGGGTGAGGGTGAGGGGCAGGTCCCACTGGACTCCACACACCTGGTGGTGCGTGCGGTCGAGCGTGGCCTCGAGGCGGCGGGCGTACGCGTCAGTGGCTTGATCGTGCGGTCCCGCAACGCCATCCCGCACTCGCGTGGCCTCGGATCGTCCGCCGCTGCGGTGGTCGGCGGCCTCGCTGCGGCGAACGGTCTTGTCGCGCAGAGTGATTCGACGCCTCTCTCCGATGACCAGCTGGTGCAGTTGTCGTCGGAGTTCGAGGGGCACCCCGACAACGCCTCGGCGGCGGTGCTCGGTGGCGCCGTCGTGTCATGGACCGAGGGTGACGGGCCCCACGCCCGCTATGCTGCGGCGCGGTTGCGGGTGCATCCCGACGTCCACCTGTTTCCCGCGGTACCCCAGGTTCGCTCGTCGACCGCGGAGACGCGGGCGGTGCTGCCCGGCCACGTCAGCCATGCCGATGCCCGCTTCAATCTCAGCCGCGCCGCGCTCATGGTGGTCGCGCTCAGTGAGCGGCCCGACTTGCTGATGGCCGCCACCGAGGATCGGCTGCATCAACCCCAGCGTGCGGGGGCGATGCCGGCCTCGGCGGAATATCTGGCCGTCCTGCGTCGTTGCGGGGTGGCGGCGGTGCTTTCCGGTGCCGGGCCTGCGGTGATCGCGTTTAGCACCGAGCCGGAACTGCCCCCCGAAGCCGTCGAATACGGCCTCGCCCACGGGTTCGCCGTGGGCGAGATGGCAGTGGGGCAGGGCGTGCGTTGGGCGGCGGTCCGAGCGGTCGGGCGCGACGTCCCGGTCGCCACCGTGACCGAGTAGTTGACAGGCGCCACACCGGAATCAGGGGTGTTTCTTGCTTCCGGCGACGATGCGGGTTATTCTCGCTCTCGTCCAGCAATTGCACCTTCTGTGCCTGCGCCTACACTAGGACGACTACCAATCCTTCTCGTGGCTGACGTTTCCCCGCTCGGCGGAGAATCCGGCGATCGCCGTTGCACGTGCAATGGTTTGCGCCCAGGCAATTGCGGGACACAAGGCATTCGGTAGCCGGCATTTGGCGGATCAGCTGAATGCGACGAACCCTCGCAGAATCGGATCAGCGAGGGAAAGAAAGGAAATCCGTGTCTGATACGGACCTCATCACGGCTGAAGGCAGCAACGACGGCGTCGACCTGCCGAGCCCCGTGAATTCACCCATCTCGGAAGCGGTTTCGGCCGCGCCCGCTGCGGCGACCACCGTGGTTGCCTCGGGTGACCGCCCCACCGCCCTGACGGCGATGGTGCTTCCCGACCTCCGCGCGCTCGCCGGCCAGCTCGGCATCAAGGGCTCGTCGGGCATGCGCAAGAGCGAGCTGATCGCCGCCATCCGCGAGCACCGCGGCGACGCCAACGGTGCGGCCGCCAAGACTGCGCCGGCCGCAGAGCCTGCCGCCGCCGAAGCTGCCGCCCCGGCTGCCGACGCTCCCGCAGGTGACGCCCCCGAGCGCCCCGCTCGCGCTCGCCGCGAACGTCGCGGCGCGTCCCGCAGCGCCGGTGCCGCCGTCGAGACGACCGAGGCCACCGAACCGGCCGCCAAGGCCGAGGCGCAGGAGGCCAAGGCCTCCGATGGGCCTGCCGCGAGCGAGCAGAAGGCCCCGCAGGAGCCGGCGGCCGAGAAGGTCGCCGAGAAGGCGGTCAAGACCGCCGACGACACCGATCGCAAGGACTCGGCACAGTCCGAGGCCCCGGCGCGGACCAACGAGCGCCAGAACGGCGGCGAGCGTCAGAACAACCGCAACGACGGTGGCGGCGAGCGTCAGAACAACCGCAACGACGGTGGTGGCGAGCGTCAGAACAACCGCAACGACGGTGGCGGAAACAACGCCAACAACCGCGGCAACAACGCCAACAACCGCGGCAACAACGCGAACAACAACAACGCGAATAACGACGCGAACAACAACAACGCGAATAACGACGACGACGACGAAGACGGTCGCCAGGGCCGGCGTGGTCGCCGGTTCCGCGACCGCAGGCGTCGCGGCGAGCGTGGCGACGGTCAGGGTGGCGGCGGCAACAACGACCGCGACACCGAGCTTCGCGAAGACGACGTCGTCCAGCCCGTGGCGGGCATCCTCGACGTGCTGGACAACTACGCGTTCGTCCGCACCTCCGGGTACCTGGCCGGCACCAATGACGTCTACGTCTCGATGAACATGGTGCGCAAGAACGGTCTGCGCCGTGGCGACGCCATCACCGGCGCCGTGCGCGTCGCCCGCGAGGGTGAGGGCGGCGGCAACAGCAACAGCCAGAACCCGCGGCAGAAGTTCAACCCGCTGGTGCGCCTGGATTCGGTCAACGGCGGTCCCGTCGAAGACGCGCGTACTCGTCCGGAGTTCCAGAAGCTGACGCCGCTCTACCCGAATCAGCGTCTGCGCCTGGAGACCAAGTCCGAACTGCTGACCACTCGCGTCATCGACCTGATCATGCCGATCGGCAAGGGCCAGCGCGCCCTGATCGTCTCGCCCCCCAAGGCCGGCAAGACGATGGTGCTGCAGAGCATCGCCAACGCGATCACCGTGAACAACCCCGAGTGTCACCTGATGGTCGTGCTGGTCGACGAACGACCCGAAGAGGTCACCGACATGCAGCGATCGGTCAAGGGCGAGGTCATCGCCTCGACCTTCGACCGGCCGCCGTCAGATCACACCGCGGTCGCGGAGCTGGCGATCGAACGTGCCAAGCGTCTCGTCGAGCAGGGCAAGGACGTCGTCGTATTGCTCGACTCCATCACCCGCCTCGGCCGCGCCTACAACAACGCCTCACCCGCCTCCGGCCGGATCCTCTCCGGCGGCGTCGACTCCACGGCGCTGTACCCGCCCAAGCGCTTCCTGGGCGCGGCCCGCAACATCGAAAACGGTGGCTCGCTGACGATCATCGCCACGGCGCTGGTCGAGACCGGTTCGATGGGTGACACGGTCATCTACGAGGAGTTCAAGGGCACCGGCAACGCCGAGCTCAAGCTCGACCGCAAGATCGCCGAGCGCCGGGTCTTCCCCGCGGTGGACGTCAACCCGTCCAACACCCGCAAGGACGAACTGCTGCTGTCCTCCGACGAGTTCGCCGTGGTGCACAAGCTGCGCCGGGTGCTCTCGGGCCTGGACTCGCATCAGGCCATCGATCTGCTGATGAGCCAGCTGCGCAAGACGAAGAACAACTACGAGTTCCTCGTCCAGGTCTCCAAGAACACGCCGGGGACCGACTCCGACTAAGACGCTTGTACGCGAAGAGCCCCCGACATGGTCGGGGGCTCTTCTGCGCTTCTAGGCCAGGCCGGGGTCCTCGCGCAACCCCGGCATCACGTAGCGGCGGACGTGCGTGAGCACGGCCTCGTGGTCGGCGGGGTCGAGCTCGTGCCCCGGCACGGTCGCCAACGAAAGCAACGCGCGGGCAACCCATTCCGAGGCCTCCGCGACATTCGTCCGAGGGTGGATCTCACCGCGGTCGATGGCGACGACGAGGTAGCGCGACCAGAATTCGCCGAGGTCGGGCACGAGGCCCTGTACGCCGGCGCCGGCACAGGCCGCGAACTCCTCGGGCTCCTCCATCCGCAGCTTCATCAGGATGGCGCCCGGATCGGCGTAGGCGGTGCGCCCATGCCGAATCCCCGCGGCGATCTGTTGGTCGAGGCCGTCGATGCGTTCCAGCATTGCGTGCGAATCCGACCAGTACGCCTCGTCGAGCCGTACGATCGCCGCCCCGAGCAACGCGTTCTTGTCTGGGAAGTGCCGATAGAGCCACCCGCGGGAGACGCCGGCCACCTCGGCCACCTCGGACACCGTCGTCGAACGAATCCCCTTGTTGCGCAGACACACCTCGGCCGCGTCGATCAGCCGGTCCCGCACGGTCTTGGCGGCCGGCCGGGGTGCGGTGGCGCTCGTCAACGGCGGGACTCCTGTTCGTTTCGCGACCAAATGGGTGAGACCAGTGCATTCTGCCCGTTGGCAGACGGTACCGTTGGCGCTGGTCGGCAGTAGACACTTCTCTATTTCTGTTCACGCACACGGATCGAGGTAGTCCACGATGGCGGAGACGCTGCAACAACTCCTGCGGACGAGGGCCTACCTCGAGACGATCGCCGTCAAGCACGGCGACCGGGAGTGGACCTGGCGCGAACACCTCGCCCTGGCGAGCGAGCACGCCGCCGCGGTCATCGCGGCGACCGACCCGTCCCGGCCGATGCACGTCGGCACGCTCATGGGCAACACCCCGGGCATGCTCACCGCGTTGGCGGCCGCGGGTCTCGGCGGCTACGTGCTGTGCGGCATCAACACCACGCGCCGCGGCGAGGCGATCGCCCGTGACGTCGCCCGCGTGGACTGCCAGTTGCTGCTCACCGACGCCGCGCACCGGCACCTGCTCGACGGTCTGGAATTGCCGGGCGTCGTGGTGGTCGACGTCGACGACCCCCAGTGGGCTCGCCAGACGAGCGCCGCACCGGCCCTGGTGCCGCACCGGGAGGTCGTCGCCGACGACACCTTCATGATGATCTTCACCTCGGGTACGAGCGGTGAACCCAAGGCCGTCGAGGTGCCGCACGCGATGGTCCTCTTCGCCGGCAGCGCCCTGGTGCAGAGGTACGGCCTCGACGCCTCCGACGTCTGCTACCTGGCCATGCCGCTGTTTCACTCCAACGCGGTGTACGCGGGGTGGAGCGTCGCCCTCGGTGCGGGTGCGGCCATGGTCCCGGCCGCCTTCTCGGCGTCGCGCTTCCTGTCCGACGTGCGCCGCCACGGGGTGACCTACATGAACTACGTCGGCAAGCCCCTGGCCTACATCCTGGCCACCCCCGAGGACCCCGACGACCACGACAACACCCTGCGGGTCGCCTTCGGCAACGAGGCGGCCGACCGCGACATCGAGGAATTCGGACGACGCTTCGGCTGCGACGTCTGGGACGGCTTCGGGTCGACCGAGACCGCGGTCATCATCACCCGGCCCGACGGTTGCCCGCCCGGGTCGATCGGCCAAGGTTTCCCCGGGGTGGCCATCTATGACCCGGAGACCCTCACCGAGTGCGCCGTGGCCCGGTTCGACGAGACGGGGGCGTTGGTCAACGCCGACGAGGCGACGGGGGAATTGGTCAACACCACCGGCAGCGGACTGTTCCGGGGGTATTACAACGACCCCGGTGCCACCGACCAGCGGTTGCGCCACGGAATGTACTGGTCGGGGGACCTGGCCTATCGTGACGCCGACGGTTGGATCTACCTCGCCGGCCGCACCGGCGACTGGATGCGCGTCGACGGGGAGAATCTGACCACCGCGCCAATCGAGCGAATCTTGTTGCGGCTCAACGTCATCAGTCGGGTCGCCGTCTACCCGGTGCCCGACGAGTACGTGGGTGACCAGGTGATGGCCGCGCTCGTCCTGCGCGAGGGCGCCACCCTCGATGCCGAGGAGTTCGAGGCGTTCTTGGCGGCGCAGCGCGACCTGTCCCCGAAGGCCTGGCCGCGCCACGTCTGGATCGCCGACGACCTGCCGAGCACGGCGACCAACAAGATCCTCAAGCGCGAGTTGGTCGCCCGCGGCGTCGACCCGGTGGGGCGGGTGCTGTGGCGACGCGACCGCACCGGCTTCGCGCCGGTCGTCCCGGCGGACCGCTGAGCTCGGCGGAATAGGCCCCGGTGTGCGTGCGTTTATGACTCTGACGGCTGACCTGGCATAATCGTCCGTCGACCCCTCGGTTCCGGTTCACGTCTAGAGACTCAGGTCAGGATCTCGGGCGACCCGGCGGCCAACGATAGAAGAGGACCAACATGAAATCGGGCATTCACCCCAACTACGTAGAGACGTCCGTCGTCTGCGGCTGTGGAAACAGCTTCACGACGCGTAGCACCAAGGAGAGCGGCCACATCGTGGTCGAGGTCTGCTCCCAGTGCCACCCCTTCTACACCGGTAAGCAGAAGATCCTCGACAGCGGCGGCCGTGTCGCTCGCTTCGAGAAGCGCTACGGCAAGCGCGCTGGCGCCGGCGAGAAGGCTGCCACCGACAAGTAGCCGACCGATCGGCGCCCGTCCTGTCGCATTCGTCGACGGGATCGGGCGCCGATTGCGTTTCCGGTCACGTTCGAACGAGAGAGGACACGATGGCGGCCACCGATTCGGCGACGAGGGTCGACGCGCTCCTCGCCGAGCACGCCGACCTCGAAACTCAACTCTCGGACCCGGCGCTGCACGCCGACGCCGGCGCCGCCAAGCGGGTGGGACGCCGGTTCGCGCAGCTGGCGCCGATCGTGTCCACCCACCGCAAGCTGGAAACCGCCCGCGGTGACCTCGAGGCGGCCAAGGAGCTCGCAACCGAGGACGCCTCCTTCGCCGCCGAGGTACCCGAACTGACCACGCGCGTCGCCGAACTCGAACAGCAGCTCAGCGATCTGTTGGCCCCCCGCGACCCGCACGATGCCGACGACGTCGTGATGGAAGTGAAGTCGGGGGAGGGCGGCGAGGAATCCGCGCTGTTCGCCGCCGACCTCGCCCGCATGTACATCCGGTACGCCGAGCGGCACGGGTGGAACGTCACCGTGCTCGACGAGACCTTCTCCGATCTCGGCGGCTACAAGGACGCCACGCTCCAAATCGCCAGCAAGGGTGACGCCCTCGACGGTGTCTGGTCCCGGTTGAAGTTCGAGGGCGGCGTGCATCGCGTGCAGCGGGTTCCCGTCACCGAGTCCCAGGGTCGCGTGCACACGTCCGCGGCCGGGGTGCTGGTGTACCCCGAGCCCGAGGACGTCGCCGCCGTCCAGATCGACGAATCCGACCTGCGCATCGACGTGTACCGGTCCTCGGGCAAGGGCGGCCAGGGCGTCAACACCACCGACTCCGCGGTCCGCATCACGCACCTGCCGACCAACATCGTCGTCACGTGTCAGAACGAACGGTCGCAGCTGCAGAACAAGGCCCGCGCGATGGTCGTGCTCGCCGCCCGGCTGCAGGCACTGGCCGAGGAGCAGGCCTCCGCCGACGCGTCGGCAGACCGCGCCAGCCAGATCCGCACCGTGGACCGCAGCGAGCGCATCCGGACCTACAACTTCCCCGAGAACCGGATCACCGATCACCGGGTCGGTTTCAAGGCGCACAACCTCGACCAGGTCCTCGACGGTGACCTCGACCCGATGTTCGACGCGCTGGCCGCCGCCGACAGACAAGCCAGGCTGCAGGAGACATGACGCGCCTGCGGCGGGCCATCGACGATGCGGCACGCACGCTAGCGCAGGCAGGAGTCGACAGCGCCCACGTCGACGCCGAGTTGCTCGCCGCACACCTCGCCGGGGTGGACCGCGGCGTGCTGCGGTTCCAGGATCCAGACGACGGGTTCTACGAGGACTACCGCGTCCTCGTTGCGGCCCGCGCACGACGTGTTCCGCTGCAACACCTCACCGCCACCGCCGCCTTTGGTCCGCTGCTGCTGGCCGTCGGGCCGGGTGTCTTCGTCCCGCGGCCCGAGACGGAGGCGCTGCTGGAGTGGGCCATGAAGCAGCCGCTTCCGGACGCTGCCGTCATCGTGGACCTGTGCACCGGGTCGGGAGCCTTGGCCGCGGCACTGGCCGAGGCGACGCCCACGGCGCACGTCCTCGCCGTCGAGGATTCGACCGATGCGCTGGCCTACGCCCGACGCAACTGCGCGGGGCGCGACGTCGAACTCGTCGAGGCCGACGTCACGAGTCCCGGCCTGCTCGCCGACCGGGACGGCACCGTTGACCTGCTGGTGTCGAATCCCCCGTACATCCCCGACGGCGCCGAATTGGAACCCGAAGTGGCCGAGCACGATCCGGCCCATGCCCTCTTCGGCGGACCGGACGGCATGCGGGTCATCGAACCGATCGTGGCCCTGGCGGCGCGGCTTCTTCGCCCGGGGGCGCGCGTCGGTGTCGAGCACGACGACGAGACGGCGGCGGCGACCGTCGCCCTCTTCGAACGGTCGGGAGCGTTCACCGACGTGACGTCGCGTCGGGACCTGTCCGGTCGCCCCCGGTTCGTCACGGCGACGAGGAAGGGTTCAGGCTAGAGAGCATGTTTGGTGAGCGAGGAGCGGAGCGGGATCGCGCATGAGTGAAGTATTCGACTGCTCGGACGAGGCCCAGCGGCCCAACGGCATCGCATCGGCGATCAGTGCGCTCAAGGGTGGTCGGCTGGTCGTGCTGCCCACCGACACCGTCTACGGCATCGGAGCCGACGCGTTCGACGGCATCGCGGTCGCCGCGCTGCTGGCCGCCAAGGGTCGCGGTCGTGACATGCCGGTGCCGGTTCTCGTCGGCTCCTGGCACACGATCGACGGCCTGGTGTATTCCGTCCCCGAGTCCGCCCGCGAACTCATCCGCGCGTTCTGGCCGGGGGCGCTGAGCCTGGTCGTACAGCAGGCCCCGTCGCTGCAGTGGGACCTGGGCGACGCGCAGGGCACCGTCATGTTGCGGATGCCCCTACACCCCGTTGCCATCGAACTGCTGCGTGAGGTCGGGCCCATGGCCGTCTCGAGCGCCAACATCTCGGGCCGCCCCGCCGCCGTCACCGCCGCCGACGCCCGCGACCAACTCGGTGACCTGGTCGAGGTCTACCTGGAAGCGGGCCCGTCGGCCAACGGCGCCGCCTCCACCATCGTCGACCTGACCGGCGCCCAACCGCGGATTCTGCGCGAGGGACCCGTCTCCGCGGCAGCCATCGCCACGGTGCTCGGAGTCGACGCCGAGACCCTCACGGGCGTGACGCCGACCTAGGTCTCAGGTAGGTCCAGTACATTTCACCGCGTGGAGGGCCTGCTCGCGTTGTCGGACCGCGGTGCCGGCGTCCCTTTGCGGGAGCTCGCCCTCGTGGGCCTCACCGCAGCCATCGTCACGTACTTCGCCACCGGGTGGGTCCGCAACTTGGCCACCCGCCTCGGTGCGGTCGCCTACCCCCGCCAGCGCGACGTCCACGTCCAGCCGACCCCACGGATGGGCGGCCTGGCGATGTACGTCGGCGTGGTCGCCGCGGTGCTGCTGGCCTCTCAGCTCCCCGCCCTCAACCGCGGGTTCGTGTACTCCTCGGGCATGCCGGCCGTCGTCGTGGCCGGCGGGCTGATCATGGTGATCGGCCTGATCGACGACCGCTGGGGTCTGGACGCCCTGACCAAGTTCGCGGGCCAGATCACCGCCGCCAGCGTCCTGGTGACCATGGGTGTGGCGTGGAGCGTGCTCTACATCCCGATCGGCGGTGTGGGCACCATCGTGCTCGACCAGGTGACCTCGATCCTGCTCACGCTGGCGCTAACGGTGTCGATCGTCAACGCCATGAACTTCGTCGACGGTCTGGACGGTCTGGCCGCTGGACTCGGTCTCATCACCGCCGCCGCGATCTGCATCTTCTCGGTCGGGCTGCTCCGTGATCACGGTGGCGACGTGCTGTTCTACCCGCCCGCGGTGATCTCGGTGGTGCTGGCGGGCGCATGCCTGGGCTTCCTGCCGCACAACTTCCATCCCGCCAAGATCTTCATGGGCGACTCGGGCTCGATGCTGATCGGGCTAATGCTGGCGGCTGCCTCGACCACCGCGGCAGGGCCGATCTCGCAGAACGCCTACGGTGCGCGAGACGTCTTCGCGCTGCTGTCGCCGTTCCTGTTGGTGGTCGCGGTGATGTTCGTGCCCGCCCTCGACATGTTGCTGGCCATCGTGCGGCGCACCCGCGCCGGCCGCAGCCCCTTCAGCCCCGACAAGATGCATCTTCATCACCGGTTGCTGCAGATCGGCCACTCCCACCGCCGGGTGGTGCTGCTCATCTACATGTGGGTCGGCATCGTCGCGCTCGGAGCGGCCAGCACGATCTTCTTCGACCCTCGGTACACGGGCGCGGTAATGCTCGCGGCGATCGTCGTCGCGGTCGTCATCACCCTCATCCCTCTGCTCCGGAGGACCCGAGAAGCTCCCAGCCGGTTACCAGACTAAGCAGTACGACGCAAAGTAGTAGGACCCCGTTTTAGGGTGCCTACCATGTGGTACGGTGCCTCCAGAACCCGAAAGACCTCGCGGGTTGCCGGCCCGGCCCGGCGGTGTGAAAGCACCGTTCGGTGCCGATGTACGACCGACAAGAGGGAGCAACCCCTTGGGTGATTCCAGCGCGATCCTCGCCCTCCGATACGCTCGTCGGGCACGCGCCGGGTCATCGTTTGTCAAAGGGGACAACTTCCGTGAGAGCGTGGATTGAGGTGAGTCAGTGACGACGCCAGCGCAGGACGCGCCGTTGGTGTTCCCAGCCGTCGCCTTTCGTCCGGTGCGATTGTCGATCGTTTGCGTGGCGCTCACCGCCGTCGCCGTCGCCGCCTCCGCCTTCACGGGTCACGTTCTCTTCGGCGTCTTCTTCGGCGTCGGTCTGGCGCTCGGCTTGGTCAACGCGATGCTGGTGCGCAAGGCGGTCGAGTCGATCACCGCCTCCGACCATCCGTTGAAGAAGAAGATGGCGGTCAACTCCGCGATGCGACTGCTCGTCATCACCGCCGTCGCGCTGGGGATCTCCATCGGCGCCAAGACGGTGTTCAAGAACAACGACGGACTCGGCGTGCTCTTTGGGCTCGCGATCTTCCAGGCGGTGCTCGTGATGAGCACCAGCATCCCCGTCATGAAGAAGATCCGCTCGAGCGGACTCGACGTCGCAGAAATGCCTGCATCGGAATCGAAGGATTGAGCAGACGGCCATGAATGAGACCCTTCTCGCCGCCGAGGGTGGAGCCCCGATTCACGTCGGAACCCACGAGTACGTCTTCCAGTTCCTGGGCATGACGTTCAACGGCGACACCATCATCTCGACGCTGATCGCCGCGGTGATCGTCATCGCGCTCGCGTTCTTCCTCAAGTCCAAGGTGACCTCGACCGGCGTCCCCGGCGGAGTGCAGCTGTTCTTCGAGGCCATCACCATCCAGATGCGCCAGCAGGTCGAGGCCGCGATCGGCATGAAGATCGCGCCGTTCGTACTACCGCTGGCCGTCACGATCTTCGTGTTCATCCTGATCTCGAACTGGCTCGCGGTCCTGCCGGTGCAGTACGGCGGCTCCGACGGCGCGGCCGGCGAGTTGATCAAGGCGCCGGCGTCCGACATCAACTACGTGTTGGCTCTCGCCGCATTCGTCTTCATCTGCTACAACGCGGCGGGCATCTGGCGCCGCGGCGCCTGGGGCCACGCCAAGAAGTTGGTCAAGGGCCACGTCACGCTGATGGCGCCGATCAACATCATCGAAGAGCTGGCGAAGCCGATCTCGTTGGCACTGCGACTCTTTGGCAACATCTTCGCCGGTGGCATCCTCGTGGCGCTCATCGCGATGTTCCCCTGGTACATCCAATGGGCACCCAATGCCATCTGGAAGACGTTCGACCTCTTCGTCGGTCTGATTCAGGCCTTCATCTTCGCGCTGCTGACGATCCTGTACTTCAGCCAGTCGATGGAGCTCGACCACGATCACGCAGACGAGAACGAGAACGAGAAAGCGCACCACTAGAAGCCAGCTTCACCCCGTAGGACCAGCAGTCCTGGTGGCACCCCCACCAGCTCACAAGGAGGAAAAAGGAATGGATCCAAACGCCCTCATCACGGCCGGTGCTCTCATCGGCGGTGGACTCATCATGGGTGGCGGCGCCATCGGCGCGGGTATCGGCGACGGTATCGCCGGTAACGCACTGATCTCCGGTATCGCCCGGCAGCCCGAGGCACAGGGCCGCCTGTTCACGCCGTTCTTCATCACCGTCGGTCTGGTCGAGGCCGCGTACTTCATCAACCTGGCGTTCATGGCGCTGTTCGTCTTCGCCACGCCGGGTCTGTCGTAGTCCGTCGGCATGGGTGAACTCGGCTCGACGATCCTGGCGGCCAGCCAGGCAGCGGGAGAAGAAGGTGGTGGGGGTAATAACTTCCTCATCCCCAACGGCACCTTCTTCGTCATTCTGATCATCTTCCTGATCGTGCTCGGCGTGATCACGAAATGGGTTGTGCCACCGATCAGCAAGGTTCTCTCCGAGCGGGAGGCGATGCTGGCCAAGACCGCCGCAGACAGCCGCAAGTCGGCCGAGCAGGTTGCGGCGGCGCAAGCCGACTTCGACGAGGCGATGGCCGGGGCTCGCAATGAGGCGTCCTCGATCCGTGACGAGGCCCGAACGGCCGGCCGTCAGGTGATCGAGGAGAAGCGGGCCGAGGCCAGCGGAGAGGTAGCGGAGACCGTGCGAGATGCGGACGAACAACTGTCCGAACAACGCTCGTCGACGCAGTCCGCGCTGGACTCGTCCGTGGACGGCCTGTCGGCCACGTTGGCGAGTCGCATCCTCGGCGTGGACGTGAATTCAGGCGGGAGCCGCTAAATGTCGACATTCATCGGTCAGCTGATCGGTTTCGCGGTCATCGTGTTCATCCTGTGGCGCTACGTCGTGCCGCCGGTGAAGACGCTGATGCAGAAGCAACAGGACGCCGTCCGCACTGCACTCGCCGAGAGTGCCGAGGCGGCAAGGAAACTCGCCGAAGCCGACGCCATGCACGCGAAGGCGCTCAAGGACGCCGAGGCTCAGGCGTCCAAGGTGACCGACGAGGCTCGGCAGGACTCCGAACGCATCGCCAGCCAGCTCGAGGAACAAGCGGGCGTCGAAGCGGAACGTCTGAAGGCCCAGGGCGCGCAACAGGTTCAGCTCATGCGGCAGCAGTTGATTCGGCAGCTGCGGCAGGGCTTGGGCCAGGAGTCGGTCGACAAGGCCGACGCGCTGGTTCGGGCGCACGTGGCCGATCCCGCCGCCCAGGCGGCCACGGTCGACCGCTTCCTCGACGAGCTCGACCAGATGGCGCCGTCCTCGGTGACGATCGAAACGGGTGTCTCGGCTCGACTGCGTGCCGCCAGCCGGGCCGCCTTCGAGGAACTCACCAAGGCGTTCGACGACGTCGGCGGCGACCTGGATGCGGCGGGTCTGACCACCGTCGCCGACGAACTCACCGGAGTGGTGGGAGTGCTCGTCGCCGAGCCGACCCTCACCAGGCACCTCACCGAGCACAACGACGACGCCGACGCGAAGGTGCGTCTGACCGACCGGCTGTTCTCGAACAAGGTCGACGAGCACACGCTCACGTTGCTGCGGACCGCCGTGTCCCAGCGCTGGTCGGCCGCGGCGGACTTCGTCGACGGCATCGAACACCTGGCCCGACTCGCGCTCCTCAAGCGTGCCGAGCTCGAGAACCAGGTCGACGAGGTCGAGGAGCAGCTCTTCCGGTTCGGCCGGGTGTTGGACTCCGAGCCGCGGCTCACCGCGCTGCTCAGTGACTACACGACTCCGCTGGACGGCCGAATCGCTCTGTTGGACAAGGTCGTCGGGGGATCGGGCATCGACGGTACGGCCGCTGCTCTGCTCAAGCAGACCATCGGCCAGCTGCGCGGCGAACGTGCCGACGAAGCCGTGGTGGACCTGGCCGAGCTGGCCGTGGCCCGCCGTGGCGAAGTCGTCGCCCACGTCGACGCGGCCGCCGAGCTGACCGACGCCCAGCGCGACCGGCTCGCCGAACTGCTGACCCGGGTCTACGGCCACCCGGTGGCGGTCCAGCTGAACGTCGATCCCGAGGTGCTCGGTGGCCTCTCGATCACCGTCGGCGACGAAGTGATCGACGGTTCCATCGCATCCCGGCTGGCGGCCGCTCAGACCCAGCTGCCCGACTGACCCACAATCCAATCAAGAGGTAGGAAGACCAGAACATGGCAGAGTTGACAATCTCCGCTGCTGACATCGAAGGTGCCGTCGAGGAGTACGTATCCTCGTTCTCCGCCGACACCGAGCGCGAAGAGATCGGCACGGTCATCGACGCCGGCGACGGCATCGCCCACGTCGAGGGCCTGCCCTCGGTCATGACGCAGGAACTCCTCGAGTTCCCGGGCGGCGTGCTCGGTGTCGCACTGAACCTCGACGAGCACAGCATCGGCGCGGTCATCCTCGGCGACTTCGAGAAGATCGAGCAGGGCCAGCAGGTCAAGCGCACCGGTGAGGTGCTCTCCGTGCCCGTCGGCGACGGCTTCCTGGGTCGCGTGGTGAACCCGCTCGGTCAGCCGATCGACGGCCAGGGCGACATCGACACCGACGTGCGTCGGGCGCTGGAACTGCAGGCACCCTCGGTGGTTCAGCGCCAGGGCGTCGAGGAGCCGCTGCAGACCGGCATCAAGGCCATCGACGCGATGACCCCGATCGGCCGCGGCCAGCGCCAGCTGATCATCGGCGACCGCAAGACGGGCAAGACCGCGGTCGCCGTCGACACGATCCTCAACCAGCGCGAAGCCTGGGAGACTGGCGACCCCAAGCAGCAGGTGCGCTGCGTCTACGTCGCGATCGGCCAGAAGGGCACCACCATCGCGAGCGTCAAGCGTGCGCTCGAAGACGGCGGCGCGATGGAGTACACCACCATCGTGGCGGCCCCCGCGTCGGACCCGGCCGGCTTCAAATGGCTTGCGCCCTACACCGGTTCGGCCATCGGGCAGCACTGGATGTACGACGGCAAGCACGTCCTCATCGTCTTCGACGACCTGTCCAAGCAGGCCGACGCCTACCGCGCGATCTCGCTGCTGCTGCGTCGCCCGCCGGGCCGCGAAGCCTTCCCGGGTGACGTCTTCTACCTGCACTCCCGCCTGCTGGAGCGGTGCGCCAAGCTGAACGACGAGCTGGGCGGTGGATCGATGACCGGACTGCCGATCATCGAGACCAAGGCCAACGACATCTCGGCCTTCATCCCGACCAACGTCATCTCCATCACCGACGGCCAGTGCTTCCTGGAGTCCGATCTGTTCAACCAGGGTGTGCGACCGGCCATCAACGTCGGTGTGTCGGTGTCGCGCGTCGGTGGTGCCGCTCAGATCAAGGGCATGAAGGAAGTCGCCGGCTCGTTGCGTCTGGACCTGTCGCAGTACCGCGAGCTCGAGTCCTTCGCGGCGTTCGCCTCGGACCTCGACCCGACCTCGAAGGCTCAGCTGGAGCGCGGCAGCCGGTTGGTGGAGCTGCTCAAGCAGCCTCAGTACAGCCCACTGTCGGTCGAGCAGCAGGTCATCGCCATCTTCCTCGGCACCAAGGGCCACCTTGATTCGGTGCCCGTCGAGGACGTGCAGCGCTTCGAGGCCGAGTTCCTCGAGCACGTCAAGGCCAGCCACGAGGGCATCTTCAGCGACATTCGGGAGACCAAGAAGTTCCCCGAAGAGGCGCAGGACAAGTTGACCGACATCGTCAACGAGTTCAAGAAGGGGTTCGCCGCCACTGACGGCAGCTCCGTCGCCGTCAACGAGGCCGACACCGAGGCGATGGACGAAGAGGACGTCGAGAAGGAATCGGTCAAGGTCCGCAAGCCGGCGCCGAAGACGAAGTAGGTAAGGAGACATGGCAGCCACACTGCGCGAGCTACGCGGGCGCATCCGCTCCGCCGGGTCGATCAAGAAGATCACCAAGGCCCAGGAGCTGATCGCCACGTCGCGAATTGCCAAGGCGCAAGCGCGCGTCCAGGCAGCTCGGCCGTACGCAGAAGAGATCACCAACATGCTCACCGAGCTCGCGGGTGCCAGTGCGCTGGACCACCCGCTGCTCGTCGAGCGGGAGTCGCCCAAGCGTGCCGGTGTGCTCGTCGTGTCCTCCGACCGTGGGCTCTGCGGTGCCTACAACGCCAACGTGCTGCGGCAGTCCGAGGAACTCTTCGCGCTGCTGCGCGACGAGGGCAAGAGCCCCGTGATCTACGCGGTGGGTCGAAAGGCTCTGGGCTACTACAGCTTCCGTCAGCGCGACGTGAAGGAGTCGTGGACCGGCTTCTCCGAGCGCCCGACCTACGAGCAGGCCCGTGAGATCGCCGACGTCCTGGTGTCGGCCTTCATGGCCGGCGTCGACGACGACGACGAGAATGCGGGTGAGGACGGCATCCTCGGCATCGACGAGATCCACATCGTCTTCACCCAATTCAACTCGATGCTCTCGCAGTCGGCCGTCGCACTGCGGGTCGCTCCGATGGTGATCGAGTACGTCGGCGAGCAGGAGGACGACGGGCCGCACACCTTGTTCTCCTTCGAACCGAATGCTGAGAACCTGTTCGACGCACTGCTGCCGCGCTACATCGCCACCCGCGTGTACTCGGCATTGCTGGAGGCCGCGGCCTCGGAGTCCGCGTCGCGGCGCCGGGCGATGAAGTCGGCCACCGACAACGCCGACGATCTGATCAAGGCGTTGACGCTGGAGGCCAACCGCGAGCGTCAGGCACAGATCACCCAGGAAATCAGCGAGATCGTCGGTGGCGCCAACGCGCTCGCCGACGCCAAGTAGCCCTCGATACACACATCACCGGAAGCGAAGAGAAGCGAAGAGACAATGACTGCCATCGCAGAAGATTCCAAGACCGCTGGTCGCGTGGTCCGCATCACCGGCCCGGTCGTCGACATCGAATTCCCGCGTGGCTCGGTGCCCGAGCTGTTCAACGCGTTGCACGCCGAGATCACCTACGAGCAGATGGCCAAGACGCTCACGCTCGAGGTCGCCCAGCACCTTGGTGACAACCTGGTGCGCACCATCTCGATGCAGCCCACCGACGGTCTGGTTCGCGGCGTCGAGGTGACCGACACCGGCCGGTCCATCTCGGTTCCCGTCGGCGATGGCGTCAAGGGCCACGTGTTCAACGCCCTCGGTGACTGCCTCGACGACCCGGGCTACGGCACGGAATTCGACCACTGGTCGATCCACCGCAAGCCGCCGCCATTCTCCGAGCTCGAGCCCAAGACCGAGATGCTCGAGACCGGTTTGAAGGTCGTCGACCTCCTCACGCCCTACGTGCGTGGTGGCAAGATCGCCCTGTTCGGTGGTGCCGGCGTCGGCAAGACCGTTCTCATCCAGGAGATGATCAACCGCATCGCCCGCAACTTCGGTGGTACCTCGGTGTTCGCCGGCGTGGGGGAGCGCACCCGTGAGGGCAACGACCTCTGGGTCGAGCTCGCCGACGCCGACGTCCTCAAGGACACGGCCCTCGTGTTCGGTCAGATGGACGAGCCGCCAGGCACGCGTATGCGCGTCGCCCTCTCGGCCCTGACCATGGCGGAGTACTTCCGCGATGAGCAGAACCAGGACGTGTTGTTGTTCATCGACAACATCTTCCGGTTCACGCAGGCCGGTTCCGAGGTCTCCACGCTGCTCGGCCGCATGCCGTCCGCCGTGGGTTACCAGCCGACCTTGGCCGACGAGATGGGTGAGCTCCAGGAGCGCATCACCTCGACCCGTGGTCACTCCATCACCTCGATGCAGGCCGTGTACGTGCCCGCCGACGACTACACCGACCCGGCGCCCGCGACGACGTTCGCCCACTTGGACGCCACCACCGAGCTTTCCCGTGCGGTGTTCTCCAAGGGCATCTTCCCGGCGGTGGACCCGCTGGCCTCGAGCTCGACGATCCTCGACCCGGCCGTGGTCGGTGACGAGCACTACCGCGTCGCGCAGGAAGTCATCCGAGTTCTGCAGCGCTACAAGGACCTTCAGGACATCATCGCCATCCTCGGCGTCGACGAACTGTCCGAGGAGGACAAGCAGCTGGTCAACCGCGCGCGTCGCATCGAGCGCTTCCTGAGCCAGAACATGATGGCGGCCGAACAGTTCACCGGTCAGCCTGGCTCGACGGTGCCGCTGAAGGAGACCATCGAGGCGTTCGACAAGCTGACCAAGGGCGAGTTCGACCACCTGCCCGAGCAGGCGTTCTTCCTCATCGGTGGGCTCGACGACTTGGCCAAGAAGGCCGAGAGCTTCGGCGCGAAGCTGTAATTGATGGCAACTGAGATCCACGTCGAGATCGTGGCCGTCGAGCGTGAGTTGTGGTCGGGTGAAGCGACATTCGTGTTCACCCGCACCACGGCCGGCGAGATCGGCATCCTGCCCAGGCACATCCCCCTGGTAGCCCAGCTGGTCGACGACGCCATGGTGCGCGTCGAGCGGGAGGGTGAAGACGACTTGCGCATCGCGGTGGACGGTGGATTCCTCTCCGTCACCGACGAGGCCGTCCGCATCCTGGTCGAGAACGCGCAACTGGAGTCGGAGATCAACGCCGACGAAGCCAAGCAGGACTCGGAATCCGACGACGAGCGGACGGCGGCGTGGGGTAGGGCGCGGTTGCGCGCCCTCGGCGAGCTGGACTGATTCCGCGATGAGCGCGTCCATGATCACCATGGTCGCGCTGATCGGCGTGCTGTTGCTGGTCGTCGTCGCCCTGTCCTACCGGTTGTGGAAGTTGCGCCAGGTGGGCGGCTCGGCCGCCATCCTGCGCGACGTCCCCGCCGTCGGCGGTCACGGCTGGCGGCACGGAGTGGTGCGATATCGCGGCGGCGAGGCCGGGTTCTACCGATTGTCCAGTCTGCGCTGGTGGCCTGATCGCCGCCTGTCCCGGCGGGGCGTGGAAGTGGTGTCCCGACGTGCGCCGCGCGGCGACGAATTCGACATCATGAGTGCCGAGACCGTCGTACTCGAACTCCGCGACACCGGTCCGGAGAGCCGGCGAGGATATGAAATCGCGCTGGACCGTGGTGCGTTGACCGCCTTCACGTCATGGCTGGAATCGCGCCCGTCTCCACGCGCCCGCCGCAGACAGAACTAGGCCTTCGCCCCGCCTGGCTGCCACAGCACGTCACCGTCGGGGTTGGCGACCCGCGACAGGATGAACAGCAGATCCGAGAGCCGGTTGAGGTACTTGGCGGGCAGCACGCTCACCGAATCACCGTGCGCGTCCAGCGCCCGCCATGCCGAGCGCTCCGCCCGCCGGGTCACCGTCCGCGCGACGTGCAGCAGCGCCGACAACGCCGTGCCGCCCGGCAGGATGAACGAATTCAGCGCCGGCAGTGGCTCGTTGAACTCGTCGCACCACGACTCCAGCCGGTCGACGTACTCCTGCGTGACCCGCAGCGGCGGGTACTCCGGGTTCTCCACCACCGGGGTGGACAGGTCCGCGCCGGCGTCGAACAGGTCGTTCTGAATTTGGCGCAACACCCGAAGGATGCGGTCGTCGGGGGCGCCCAGCGACACGGCGACGCCGAGCGCCGCGTTGGCCTCGTCGCAGTCCGCATACGCCTCGAGGCGCGGGTCGTTCTTGGACACCCTGCTGAAGTCGCTCAGCCCGGTCGATCCGTCGTCGCCGGTACGGGTGTAGATGCGGGTGAGGTGGACTCCCATGCCGAAACCGTACCGGGCTGACTGGCGGAAACCGTTCCAGCTGGCCAGTGCTGTTTAGACTTGGCCGCGTGAGCGAGCGATTCGTAGTGACCGGTGGTACCCGGTTAGCGGGCGAAGTTGCCGTCGGCGGTGCCAAGAACAGCGTGTTGAAGTTGATGGCCGCGGCGCTGCTCGCCGAGGGGACCAGCACCATCACGAACTCACCCGACATCCTGGATGTCCCGTTGATGGCCGAGGTGCTCCGCGGGTTGGGTGCCACCGTCGACATCGAGGGCGACACGGTCCGGATCACCTCGCCCGACGAGTTGAAGTACGACGCCGACTTCGCGGCAGTCCGTCAGTTCCGAGCGTCGGTGTGCGTCTTGGGCCCCTTGGTGGGGCGATGCAAGAAGGCGAAGGTCGCACTGCCCGGGGGCGACGCGATCGGATCGCGACCGCTCGACATGCACCAGGCGGGTCTGCGCCAGCTGGGTGCTCGATGCAACATCGAGCACGGTTGCGTGGTCGCGGAGGCCGACCATCTGCGCGGCGCGGAGATCCAGCTCGAGTTCCCGTCGGTGGGGGCGACCGAGAACATCCTCATGGCGGCCGTCCTCGCCGAAGGTGTCACGACGATCCACAACGCCGCGCGCGAACCCGACGTCGTCGACCTCTGCACGATGCTCAACCAGATGGGCGCGCAGATCTCCGGAGCCGGCTCGCCGACGATGACGATCACCGGAGTCGACCGGCTTCATCCCACTGAGCACCGCGTGATCGGCGACCGCATCGTCGCGGCGACGTGGGGGATAGCGGCGGCGATGACGCGGGGCGACATCTCGGTGACGGGCGTAGACCCCCAACACCTGCAGCTGGTGCTGCACAAGTTGCATGACGCGGGAGCCACCGTCACGCAGCACGACGACGGGTTCCGGATCGTGCAGTACGAGCGGCCCAAGGCCGTCAACATGGCGACGCTGCCGTTTCCCGGTTTTCCGACCGACCTGCAACCCATGGCGATAGGCCTGGCGGCCATCGCCGACGGCACCTCGATGATCACCGAGAACGTATTCGAAGCTCGCTTCCGCTTCGTGGAGGAGATGATCCGCCTCGGCGCCGACGCGCGCACCGACGGCCACCACGCGGTGGTCCGAGGCATCCCGCAGCTGTCGAGTGCCCCGGTCTGGGCCTCGGACATTCGAGCGGGGGCCGGCCTGGTGCTGGCTGGACTCGTCGCCGACGGCGACACCGAGGTGCACGACGTCTTCCACATCGACCGCGGATACCCGCTGTTCGTGGAGAACCTGGTCGCCTTGGGCGCCGAAATCGAGCGCGTGACATAGGTTTTCGGCCAAAACCGCCCTCTGGCGTGCAGTTTTGGCGTATGGGCTCCCGCGATGTAGTCTCTATTCAGTGCCTACGGCCGCGGTCCTAGACCGGCAGGACGAGGATTGACGAAGCCGCCAGGATCAAGTATCTTGGCAGGGTTGCCTGAAAATCCGGGTGTGTTGTTTGAGAACTCAATAGTGTGTTTGGTGGTTTTTGTTTGTTGTTTTTGGCCATCTTGGTGGGGGACTTCCCGTCTTCCTGCTGTTG
>NZ_JBEXUA010000028.1:0-26323 GCF_040614235.1 Mycobacterium sp. NPDC006124
ACCGCTCGGGCCTTGAACTCCTCGTCGTACTTCTTCGGCATGATGCGAACAACCTTCCCTCGAAAGAAGGTGTGCATCAAACACGGGGTGGTTCAGGGTTCAGTTGCACGCTTTCTGCGCGCTCAATACTGGCCCGAGGAACCGCTCCACGATCTCACGTTCTGTGCCAGGATCGCTTGCCGGCCAGTGCCACAGCGCAAGCACTGCGCGCACGAACCACTGGGCTGCGGCCTCGTCGCGACGATCTGAGCCGATCAGGCTTGTCGCGATTCCGGTGACGATCGGCGAGGTCTCGATCCATCGCCGGGTCTTCGGATCGGATGACCGGAGCAGTTGTTGGATGACATGTTCCGCGCGAAGATGGTGCAGGCCCGCGCTGATGGCGACGACGATCCGCTCATGTCCTGTCAAATCCAAGATCGCGTCGTCGACGGCGGTCACGATGCGCGACGACAGCCTCGCGATGACCGCTTCGCGAATCGCGGCTTTCCCACCCGCGTGACGGTAGATCGTCGCTGGCGAACAGTGGACCGCGGCGGCGAGTTCGTCGATAGAGAAAGCATCGAAGCCGCGGCGACCAATCAAACTCGCGGCCGCCTGGAGAATCCTTTCGGTTGCAGCGGCCGCTCTGGGCTGATCGAGTAGCCAGTCGTTACTTGTCACCTCGAAGGCTTTCCGATGCTCAACACCCCTGGTCAGGTGGCGCGGCATTCTCAAAATGAGAATTCATACACGCTTCCCACCCACGGATATTAGCATGTCACAGCGCTATCGTGAGAATTATGGCACGCCAGCGGCAGGCGATGTCCTCTCAACTTTTACCCCTCCATTGACGCGGTAGAGCGTGGTTGGCCAGCCTTGATTCCATGACGTACTGCGCAGCGCGCCCGAGCACCAACCTCGAACTTAGCGGGGCCACCGATGAGTAGGTTGCGCTCGGAGAGCGCGGTGCGGCAGATCGGGGGACCGGTGATGGGGGCTATCGGAATGAACCTTGCTGCGGCCGTGCGGGTCCGGCGCCGTGGCTATGCAGGATGGACCGGCGCGGTCAACACCGATTACGATCCGCTCGATCCAGCGACCGCGGCGCAGCCATTCGATGCTTATCGTGCGCTGCACGCCGGAGGGCGAGTGCACTACAACCCCAAACGTGCGACCTGGATTCTGAGCCGACACGAAGACATCCGAGCAGCCTTACGCGACACCGAGGCGATCACAAGCAGGCAAGGCGTCACCCGGATGAAGATCTCGGCACCGATCCTGGTGCTCACCGACGGCGATGACCACACCCGGCTGCGCAAACAAGTACAACCTGGATTCACCAAGGGAGCCATGAGCGACTGGCAGGGGATGGCAGAGCAACTCGCCAAAGAGCTCGTCGCCGACATAGTCGCCAACCCCGGTTGCGACGTGATGGAGCACCTCGCCATGCCTTTGCCCATCCGAATGATCGCGCACATTATCGGCATTCCACCCGAAGATGTCGACAATTTCCGATCGTGGTCCAAAGACGGTGTCGGGGTGATCAATGCTGCCGTCACCCCCATCGGTCTGCGCCACGGGTTCAGGGGGGTTCGGGCGATCGCGGCACTGCGCCGGTACTTCAAGGATCAGTTGGCCTCCGGCAGGCTTAAGGGGGCGGATACCGTCCTGGGCCGGCTCGTCGAGAACAACGAGGACGGCAAGCTCTCCGACGACGAGCTCTTTTTCATCGCGATGCTACTGCTGTTCGCTGGGAACGAAACCACCACCAATCTCATCGGCGGTATGTTCGACACTCTCGCCCACGCCCCCGATCAGTTCGCCATGATCCGAGACCATCCCGACTTGATCCCCAGCGCCGTCGAGGAACAGCTGCGGTACTCGACACCCATCCAAAATCTGTATCGCTACGCCCGCACCGACTACAGAGTCGGCGTGGTGACCATCCCCAGCGGGTCGCGGCTTTTGCTGGCATTCGGCGCCGCCAACCGCGACCCTGAGGTCTTCGAGGACCCCGACACCTACCGCGCTGAGCGAAACCCCCGCAACCACATCGCTTTCGGCTACGGAGCTCACATGTGCATCGGAGCAACCCTCACTCGCATAGAGGGCCAGGCGGTGCTCCGTGAACTCACGTCCCAAGCCTCGGCCATCACGGCGGCCGGTTCGACCACCTGGTCCACCAACAGCTCACTTCGTGGCCCCACCCACCTGCCGATTCGACTGACACCTGCCTGATGAACGGGGATCGGGCTGCCGTCGGGTCGTCGTGGCGGCCCGGGGACTGTGGATTTAACGGTGTTTCCGGCCGGACACGCTGAGCGATGCTCGGCGAGAAAGGTCGCCGTGATGACGACACTGGACGATGTGGCGAAGAAGACGGCGGTTGAGCGGTCCGCGGAGCAGAAGGCTGCGATCGAGCTGGTCCGGCTGGCCCAGGAGCAGGGCCTACTGACCGGGCCCGATGGGTTGCTCAAACAGCTCACCAAAACGGTCCTGGAGACCGCGCTGAACGAGGTGAATCGCCCTGGAAATGCTGGAGGCTCCTGACCTTGGAAACGAGGATGGAGCCATGCCGAAGGAACAGTCGCCCGGGACGCCGACGACACGCAGGTACACCCCGGAGGAGAAGGCATCCGCGGTGCGGATGGTCCGGGCCCTGCGGGCGGAGTTGGGCACCGATCACGGAACCGTGCAGCGGGTGGCCCGCCAACTTGGGTACGGCATCAAGTCGGTGCGCTCATGGGTACGTCAGCCTATGCGCACGATCTGGTGGAGTCCGCGCTGTCGATGGCAGTGGCGCTGTGCGGGACGCTGCCCGGGCAGGTCCTATTTCACGCAGGCCGGGGCACCCGGTACGCCTCCGGGCAACTCGCCCGGTTCGCCCGACGCCACGAGATGGCCCAATCAGTCGGCCGAACCGGGGGTGTGTTCGGACAACGCTGAGGCCGAATCCTTCTGTAGCACAATTAAATCAGAGTTCTAACACCGGTACTACTGGCCGGCGAAGAATGCTGCTAGGCTCGCGGCTGGCGACTGGATCGAACGGGTCTGCAACCGCCGACGGGGCACTCGAAACTCGGCATGATCAGTCCAGTCGAGTTCGAACACCGCCACAATCAGACGGCACAAGCCGCCTGACCGGTGTCCACCATCCAGGGGCAATCTCAGGTTGAGCGTTTCGCGTTTGGCTCTAGCCAGCAGGGCGGGACCGCTTTGCCCGAAACCTGGCTGCAGTCAATCTCGTTGCCGGGACTCGTCGCCATGCAGAAAAGGGAGTGACGCCGCATTCGACGAGGTCCGACCGGCGTCGATGCCTAATATGATGCAGCGGCCGAGGAATTCGGAGACAGCGGTTATGAAGACGTCGTTGTCGTCACCGGCGATCATGTGGCCAGCGCCTGACACGTCAACGGTTTCGGCGTGGGGGACCAGTTCAGTGAACTCGTCTACGGTGCTCTGAGACACGACGTCGGACAAGAGTCCGCGCACGAGGAGCGTCGGTGCCGTGACGCGTCGGGCGCCGTCGATCAGCAGGTGACTGATCGCGTCGAATTGCTCGGTCCCGCCTGTCGATTCGTCGAGGAGGAAGTCGAAGGCGGAGTGGATGAACGCTGGGTCCCAACGCCAAATCCAGCGGCCGTCATCGCGTTGCCGTAAGACTTTGTGTAAGCCATCGACATTTTCAGGCCGCGCCCGATGCGGGTTGTAGGCGGCGATGACCTCCGCGGCGTCGTCGAGGCTGCCGAAGCCCTCGGGGTGGGCCGACATGAACGACACGACGCGCTGCGCACCCTGGAACTCCAACCGCGGGGTGACGTCTACCAGCACGACCGCAGCCCATAGTTCCGGAGGGGCGAGCAGGTGCGCACCAAGAATCGTCATGCCCCCTAGGGAAGCACCGGCTACTGCGGGTGGCTCGTCGGCGCTGAAGTGATCTCTGACGGCGATCAGGTCGGATGCCAGTCGGTCGACGTCGTATCGGCCTGCCGGATCCCAGTCACTGTCACCGTGGCCGCGGGCATCGTACGTGACCACGGAGTACCCATAGGAATGGAGGCGACGCGCAGACGTGCTCCACGCGTGGCGGTTCTGGCCGCCGCCGTGCAAGAGAATTACCATAGGACGTACGGCATCGTGGCGGTAGTACTCCGCGGCCAGCGTGATGCCATCGGTGGTTTGGACGCGATGCTGAGCGACCGAGATCATGACACGGTTACGGCAACGCCGAAGTTCAACTGCCGCGCGCGATTGGCGACGGATATGATCACTGCCGGCTGACGATCGTCACGGTGCCTTGGGCGGCGCAGACGGCCTTGTCGCCATTGGTGATGTCGATCCGTGCCACCCCGCTACGCTTGCCCAGGGATACGATGTGGGCGACGGCGACGCACACGCCACTGGACACGGGCCTGAGCAAGTTGAGCTTGAACTCCGTGGTGGCCACCCAGGATCCCGACTCGATGACGGGGTAGAACACGACCCCTAGGCAATGGTCGACCATTGCGGTCAAACATCCGCCGTGCAGGTTGCCAAACGGTGTCAGCAGTTCCTCGCGAGTTTCCATCTCGGCGACCAGTCGGCCGGCAGTGAGTTCGATGTGCCGGAAGTCCAGAAATGTCGACAGACCGCCAGCAGTGTTCGCCGATCTGAGCATCTGCTCGGCGATCTGCTCATCGAAGTGCACGAATTTCACGTTCTGCATCGCGTGTCGTTTCCTACCCTCGTAATCACTGGCACCATCCGTGCCGTAGTGGCCCGCCCGCATGTGAGGACTCGTTCACTACTTTACGTTACCCGGCGGTGTCGAGAGTGCCATACAGCATGCCGCCGTACATCAGGTGCGCTCCGGGCTGATGCGCCCAGAACCTTACCGTGGGCCTTTGCGGTCGAAAGTTGTTGGCTGACAAGCTCTGACCTGCGACTGACCGGCTAGCATCAATTGTCGAAGGGGTGGCTGTGCTGCGCGTGCAGTACATTCTTCTGCATCTTGCCGTGCCCGTGCGCGGTATCGCGCTGGTGAACAGCACGGCCTTTGGCACCTTGAACCCCGAGAGCCGAGTTCGCGCCGCGGCGATCAGGTCCTTCTCGTCGAGCACCACGCGTGACTTGGGCGTCACGATGGCGGCGACCGCCTCCGACCAACGCTCATGGGGGAGTCCGACCACCACCTCTTGGAGCCGCGGCTCGACCTCATGGAGCGCCTTATCCACCTCTATGGACGCGATGTTCTCACCACCGGACTTGATCAGTTCCTTTTTGCGGTCGGCGAAACTGAGCAGCCCGTCGGCGTCTAGGTGTCCCACATCGCCGGAGTGAAACCAGCCATGCGCGAACGCCTCGGCCGTGGCGTCCGGGTTACGCAGGTACCCCTCCATGGCGTGCGGGCCGCGGTAAACGATCTCGCCGGTCTCCCCGGTCGGCAGGAGATGGCCGGCGTCGTTCATATCCCCGACCGGGACGTCGGGCACGGGCAGATCCACCGATCCGGCGTGGCTGAGCTGGCCGCTGGCCAGCGCGAGGTCGTCACCACGCTTGTAATCAGCCGCGAGCAGCGCGTGGGAGAGTCGGTTGACCTCCTCGTTCAACCCGCGGTAAGTCATCCGCCGATCACCGTCGATCACGGCTTCGTGGCGGGGTCGGTGCCACGCGGCCCGAGTCTGCATGTCCCGGAATTGACCCGGTTGGCGATGTTGGTAGCGAGGGGGTGATCCGTCGTCACCGTGCTCCTCTCGCAGTCTGCGCTTCGGGCACTCAGGCGGGGACGAACCGAACCATGCCAATGTCGCCAATGCGCTCGAACGCCGCGCGCACTGCCATTCCCGCCACCACCGTGGCCGGGTCGCAATTCTCGACGGTTGAGAGCATCTGTGGGCCCTCGGCGAGGCGGACCACGACGACCGGGTAGGGCGCCGACCGGGGCAGCTCGTTCCACGGGGGGCGGCTGACGATCGCGGCGACGAGGACGGTCGCGTTGCCAGACATGTCGGTCCACTTCAGCTCGGCCGAGTGGCAGCCAGGACAGAACGGACGCGGATAGTGGAACAGCAGTCTGCACGCGGTGCACTCGCGCACGGCGAGCCGACCCTGGGCGGCGGCCTCATAGTGGCCGCGGTTGACCTCGTCGATGCGGGGGAGTACCTCGGGATCGGCTAGCCCGTCCAAGAAAGTGGTGGTCATGATCCCTCCAAGATGACGGTGACGTGACTGCAAAGCATGGATCCGTAGGCGTGGACGACGGCGAGGTCGGCGCGGTCGACCTGGATGCCGGCAGCGCGGCCGGTCATCTGTTGGTATGCCTCGAGTATTCCGCAGATGCCCGACGCGGTTCCGGAGTGCCCGAAGCGTAGTAGCCCGCCGTTTGTGTTCACCGGGAGTCGACCGCCGGGGCGGGTGGAGCCGTCGCGGTACAGGTCGACGGCCTTGCCACGGTCGGCGAGGCCGAGTTCCTCGAGCAGCATCAGCGGGTTGGAGCTGAAGGCATCGTAGAGCTGCGCGAGCTGAATGTCGGCGGGTGTGACCCCCGCCTGGGCGAAGGCGGCCGCGCCCGAGCGGACCGCGCCAGTTCGCGACAGATCTGGCATCGAGGTGAGGAACCCGTGAGTATGTCCTTCCCCGATTCCTACCACGTTGACTGGTCGATGCGGGAGGCTAGACGCCAGTTCCGGCGAGACGATGATCATGGCTCCGCCACCCTCGCAGGGGATGGAACAATCGAGGTAACCGAACGGGCCGGCAATGTGCCGTGCGTCCAGCACCTGCTCGACGGTGAAGCTTCCGGCGTCGGTGCCGATTGCGGTGGGATGAGGGAGCGCCCATTCTTGCTGGGCCACGACGGCCTCCGCAAGCACCTCGCGACCTTGTCCTACCTCGTCGAGCCATGATTGCGCGATCAACCCGTAGAGGGTGGGGATCGAAGGTGCGTAGGGGAGCTCATAGTCCGGATGGCAGGTCATCGTCATCAAACGCCTGCCGATGTCGCGGATCGGTGGAAACACCCCTGCCGACACGCACAGGACTGCCGAGCACTGACCGGACTGGATCGCCCGCGTCGCGACGCCGAGCATGGCGAGGTGACTTCCGCCGCCCAATTGGACACCGAGTTGCAACCCGAGCTGATGGAACCCGAGCGAGTCCTGGATCTCCTCGGACAGGAACGTGTGCTCGATCGACTCGCCCATCATCGAGCCCACGCAGATTAGGCCGTCAATGTCGGAGGCCTGCATCCCTGCATCGCGCAGGGCGGCAACGGCCGACTCGAGATGCAGATCCAAGAAGGGGCGGTCGAGGCGGCCGGGGGTGACCTCCGCGAATCCGGCGAGTGTGGCGAGTGGTGCTGGCATGTGACCAGACGTTAGCAGTCACTAACATTCGTGGCTAGCGAATGTGTCTAGACGCGTCCGCCATGGTGCTGCTCGCCTGCTTCGTACTGCTGACGCGGAAGAGAGCAGACCTCACACACAAATGCTCGCAGCGTCTCACGTCGGAGGCCGAACCATGGGCGCAGAAGGACGTTCGCAGTGTTGCAGGCGCATCGGGGGCATGGACGCCTTCGGAAACGGTGCCGCTCAGCTCTTGTGGGACCAGAGCGCACCTATCCCCTCGCGAGCTGCAGCGTCGCCTCGCTGGGCACGCACGGCCCTTCCTCGCTGGAGACCATGAGCTCCAGGTCGACCAGGCCCGCGCCGTCCACCTCGCGCTTGCCCACGACGCGGCCCGTGAGGGTTGCGACCTGACCGGGGTAGATCGACCTGATCATCGAGATCTTGCGTCGGCGCAGCAGTGCGTCGGGACCGGCCCAGTCGCCGAGCCCGCGATCGATGAAGCCGTGGAAGAACAATGTCGACAAGTAAATCGTTTGCTGGCCCTGGCTTTTGGCGTACTCGGGGTCGTGGTGGCCGGGAAACCAGTCCCACGTGGACGCCGCGTTCATGCAGATCCGTTTGTAGGTAACGGGGATCGAGACGGTGGTGATCTCGTCGCCGACCTCGACGTCGTCGAAACGTAGTCCGGTTGCTGGGTCGTAGCTCATTGCTGCTCCTCGATCCGATCCCCGTCGTCGCCGGTGATGTCATACCGGAACAGCACGTTGGTGTTGCGCGCGATCACCTCGCCGTGCTGGTCGCCGAATGTGGTCAGCGAGGTGATGAAGACGCCCATGCCGAGTCGGGTCGTCTTCTCTGGCGAGATCGAGATGATCTCCTCGACGATCGACACGTGGTCGCCGATTCGTGGCCGACGCTCCAGCTCGGTGGTGGTAGAGGCGTTGATGATGTGGTGACCAGGCAGGGGCACGCTGAATGCGAAAAGCGAGTCGTCGCGGCGTAGGTGCTCGGGGGTCCATTGGGGATTGAAGCCGAGGGTCATCAGCAAACCCGGCGGGCACTCGTCACCTTCCCAGTAACGCGGATTCGCATCTTCCACGAGCGAACAATAATAGAGCACCAAAGAGCGGTCGATTGGAAACCAAGCCTGTCTGGGCTCCGAGGTTCGACCGACCCATGCTCGGCCCTGTTCAAGGGTTCCGAAAGCCATTCCGAGGCCCGTGAGATCGTTGGCGGCAGTACTCAAGGTCACCCTTTCCTTCGGTGGTGTGGTCCGGTTGCGAACCGAACCCGATGCTCCCGATGCTCGGCACCTCGCCGGATCGGAGGGACTGTTCGAGCCCGACCTGGCGGACCCTCGGTTGTCTTCCTGGGACTCACTACCGAATGTGTGAAACCATCGGGGGGGTAGGCCATTTGGACGTTCAAGACCTGCCCGAGCGTACCTCACTATGTGCGTGTGCCGGGCGGGTTCGCGCCCGCATTTCGGCGACTGGACAGACTGGAGGGGCAACTGGACAGACTGGAGGCCAGTACGCGTTGGCTCGGGAACCGCGCAGCTTTCGCCACGGCGGCGTCGGCGTGGTTCTGCGGTCGGGGCCGCCGTGCTGGAGCGTCGCGGTCTCGCCCGCGGCGCTGGGGCGTCGGGAATTCTTCGACGGCTAACTCGCTCGAGCGACCTCGGGGGAGATGTGCTCGGACGAGCTCAGGGCACTCGATCGGCACGGCGTACTGCTAGGTTTGACGATTATCGCCACCCATGGGGACACGACGCCGACGCCTTTTCGGTGGGTATCGTGTCGAGCAGATTGCCCGTTCCGACGCGCCGCTCGACGTAGGCCCGGGTATCTGGGTCTTTGAGCGAGCGTAGCTGCTCCTCGAACACCTCGGCGTCAGCGTTGATGACGAACGAGACGTAGACGAACACCCCTGTGACTAGCTTGACGTCGGTGAAGTCGCGACGAGCAATGCGTCCGGGGTGGTCATGCGGAACTGGCGATCCACCAGATCGGGTGCCCGCTCGGGCCCAGGTCGCTGATCGTTGTGCGTATCGACTTCTGCCGACGCACAGATCGGCGACGGGACTCCGCAGATTCAGAAGCTGGTCATCGCCCGCCATCTCATCGGCTGACCGCGCAAGACGGGCCGCGTCAGGTTTTGCTAGAAGTCCGCTCGCCGGGGGCGCCCACGTACTCTGCACCGACTTGCAACAGCGCTGAGGTCGTCAGCGCAGGACGACGCCGCCCTGGACGCCGGTGAAGCGCTTTCTCAGCTCGGTCTTGAGGAGCTTGCCGGTGGCGTTGCGGGGCAGCTCGTCCGTAAGGTGCACCTCGCGCGGACATTTGAAGTGAGCCAACCGGTCGCGGCACCAGGCGATGAGTTCGTCGGCGCCGGGTTCCCTCTCGGCGGCTGGATCGGCCACCACAACGGCTACGACGCGCTCGCCCCACTTGGCGTCCGGGCCGCCCACTATCGCGGCGTCCAGCACACCAGGGTGACGGAAGAGCACCTGCTCCACTTCGATGGGGTAGACGTTCTCCCCGCCCGAGATGATCATGTCCTTCTTGCGATCGACCAGCGTGATGTAGCCGTCGGCGTCGATGCGACCGAGGTCGCCGGTGTGAAACCAGCCGCCCCGGAAGGCCTCCGCGGTGGCCGACGGCATCATCCAGTACCCCATGAACACGTTGGGCCCGCGCACCAAGAGTTCGCCGACGGTGTCGACCGATACGTCCCGGTCGTCGTCGTCCACGATTCGGGCGTCGACGTGCATGGCGACCCGGCCGATCGAGCCGGCCCGCGTCGTGACGCTGGCGGCATCCAGGACCGAGACCATGGGTGCGGTTTCGGTCATTCCGAATCCCTCCGTGAAGCTGACGCCGCGCTGCTGCATGAAGTCGATGACTGTCAGCGGCACCGGTGAGCCGCCGCCCATGGCAAAACGCAATGCCGAGAGATCGTAGGAGTCGAAATCAGGAACCTGCGTCAGGGCCGACCACATCGCCGGCACCATGAATTGGATGGTGGCCCGACTCTCGGCCATTGCCGTGAGTGTGCTTACCGGATCGAATGACGGGAGGATCACGCTCGTACCTCCGACGTAGAGCAATGGCAACGTGTGCACGCCAAGTCCGCCGATGTGGAACATCGGAGCGACGGCCACCGTGACGTCGCTGCCGTGCACACCCGTGTCGGCGCCCATCACGTTGATGGCGTTCCACTGCAGGTTGTCGTGAGTGAGGATGGCGCCCTTCGGACGCCCGGTAGTCCCCGAGGTATACATGATGAACGCAGGGTCGCGGCCGCCAACGTCACCGTCGAGAGGTTCCGGGGTGCCGCTGGCGAGTAGGTCGGGGTAGGCAATCTCGCCGGCCGCCGCCGCGCCTCCGACTCGGACGGTGTGGCGAACCCGAACACCCGGCTCGGCTTGCGCACCGATCGCTGATGCCGCGAGGGGGTCGTGGAAGACGAAAACGTCGGCGCCCGAGTCGGCGAGGATGTAGCCGACCTCCTGACCGGCGAGACGAACGTTGATCGGGACCATGATTGCGCCGATCTTCGCGCTGCCGACGAGGATCTCGACGAACTCGACCGAATTCATCAGAAGTGCGGCTACCCGGTCTCCCTTGCGGACGCCGAGACGCAACAGGCTAGAAGCCACCTGATTCGTGCGGCGTTCGAGGTCCGAGAAGGTGAAGCGGGTGTCACCTTGGACCAACGCCGTACGCTGCCCATTCAGGAAGGCACGTTTGGCGACCCACTGGCCGATACCGCGATCCATTAAGTCTTCCTCCTTTGGCCGCATCGGCGGCTCTTTGCATCGAGAGTTACCAAGCGAACCAGATTCTGAGACCGTGACCCAGTCCGTGCCATGTCCGCCGGGGCGGACCAAGACCCATCAGTAGGACCGCGGCAGTTTCAAGCTGTGCTGCGCCACGTAGTTGAGGATCATCTCTCGGCTAATTGGCGCGGTGCGCATCAGACGAGCAGGGCCCCAGAGGGTGGCCAGCCCATACTCGGTAGCCATCCCATTGCCGCCGTGGGTCTGAATTGCCTGATCGAGGGCCAGGATGCCGGCCTCGGCTGCTGCGTACTTGGCCATGTTCGACGCCTCGCCCGATCCTGGGTCGCCGGCGTCGTGCAGCGACGCCGCCCGTTGGGTCATCAGGCGGGCCAGTTCCAGCTGGATCTTGGCATGTGCCAGCGGGTGTGACACGCCTTGGTGTGAACCAATCGCGACGTCCCAAACCTTGCGATCGCGCGCATAGGCAGAGGCCTTGTCCAGCGCATAACGGCCGATGCCGTTGCCCAGGGCAGCGCCCATGATGCGTTCGGGGTTCAGGCCCATGAAAACCTGACGCAAGCCGTCGTTCTCGGTGCCAATCAAGTTCTCGGCCGGCACCCGTACGTCGTCGAAGAACAGAGTGAACTGCTTTTCCGGCGTCACGGCCTGCACCGGAATGATGGTCTTGGTCAGCCCGGGCGCATCGGTCGGAACGACGAAGAGGCTCAGCCGTCCCCGGCCGCGGTCGTCGGTCTCGGTCCGGGCGACGACCAGGATGGCCTCTGCCTCGTCGACGCCGGAAATGTAGTACTTCGTGCCGTTGAGCAGCCACTCCCCGCCGACGCGCTTGGCGTGGGTGGAGATGTTGTGAGAGTTCGAGCCTGCATCCGGTTCGGTGATCGCGAACGACATGATGACCTCGCCGCTGGCGATCCCGGGCAGCCAGCGCGACTTGAGTTCGTCGCTGCCGAAAGCCTGGATGATTGTGCCGCAGATGGTGGGTGAGACCACTGTCATCAGTAGCGGACAACCTGCTGCGGCGAGCTCCTCACCAACGATCTGCATGTCGTAGATGCCGCCGCCGCCGCCGCCGTACTCCTCGGTGATGTTCACCCCGAGAAAACCTTGCTTGCCGACGGCCTGCCAGAGTTCGGTGCTCTTCTCCCCACCGAGAGACTTGGCCACGTAGTACTCGTGCCCGAAGTCCTTGGCGATCTCGGACACGGCCTTGCGGAGCGCTTGCCGTTCCTCGGTCTCGTGCAGTTCCATTTTCGCTCCTCACTTCGCAGGCACCCGCAGCCAGGGTCGGCGACGGGTGGGTGTTCATCCTCTTGGTTCCCTGGCGTAATCGTCGGCAGCGCCGACCACGGCGAGAGGGTCGCCGGTGGAAACCTGTTGACCCACCTCGACCGACAACTCCTCGACGACTCCGTCGATCGGGCTGGCGATGGTGTGCTCCATCTTCATCGCCTCCAGCACGACCAGGGCCTGTCCGGCAGTAACGGTGTCTCCTGCGGAAACGGGCAGCCGGATGACCGACCCCGGCATGGGCGCCATCAGCGAGCCTGCTGGCTTCAGCGTGCTCGGGTCGAGGAACCGCGGAACCATTGTGAACGTCGAGGACCCAGCAGGACTGTCGACGTAGGCGATGTCGCCGTCGAGGACGACGTCGTATCCACGTCGCAGTCCACCGGTCTCCAAGACCACCCGTTCGGGCCCTTGCGCGAGCACGGTGACGCCGTCGATACGCTTGCCATCGATTTCAACCTCGACGCCGGCGCGCAGCAGCGCATAGCTCACCCACCGCTCGCGTCCGTCGGCGGTCGCCCATCCGGTGGCCTGCAGTTGGGACGGATTGTTGCGCCACCCCGCAGGCAGCGTCGGCTGGACGGGGGCCGCGTCGCGGCGCGCTGCGACCTGAGCAAGCGTTGCCGCGACGGCGTGCAAGCCCTCTCCATCGCCGTCGATGAGGGCTGCGCCGAGTTCGGCTACATCATGGCGATCGAGGAACCCGGTGTCGGTGCCGCGCCCAGCGAACTCGTGGTGTCGCAGAACGCGGACCAGCAGATCGCGGTTGGTGGTGAGTCCGTGGATCCGGGCATCGGCGAGCGCAGCGGACAGCGTGCCGAGCGCTTCAGCGCGAGTGGGCGCCCATGCGATCACCTTCGCCATCATCGCGTCGTAATGGTGGCTGACCAGCGAGCCGTCTCGCACGCCGGAGTCCACGCGAACCCCGGCGTAGCTGGGGATCTGCATGGTGCGCAGTGTCCCGGTCTGCGGCAGATAATCCATCGTGGGGTCTTCGGCGTACAGCCGGGCCTCGACCGCGTGGCCGGTAATCTGCGGATCGCTCACCTCGGCGGGCAATGGCCGACCCATCGCCACCAGCAACTGCAGGCGCACGAGGTCAAGTCCGGTGATGAGTTCGGTGACCGGGTGCTCGACCTGCAACCGGGTATTCATTTCCAGGAAGGCGAACGTGCCGTCGTCATCACCGCCGTTCGCGTCGAGGACGAACTCGACGGTTCCGGCGCCGACGTAGCCCACGGCCCGTGCCGCAGCGACCGCCGCCGCACCCATCCGTGTGCGCAGCTCATCGCCGACCACGGGGGAGGGGGCTTCTTCGATGACCTTCTGGTGACGACGCTGCACCGAGCATTCCCGTTCGAACAGCGAGACCACGGTGCCGTGCATGTCGGCCATCACCTGGATTTCGACGTGGCGAGGGCGCTGCACGTACTTCTCGAGGAACACCGTGCCGTCGGCGAATGCCGACTTCGCCTCGCGGGACGCCGAAACAACGGCTCCGTCGAGCTCGTCGGCCGATGCGACGACGCGCATACCGCGCCCGCCGCCCCCCGCGCTCGCCTTGACCAGCAGCGGATAGCCGATGTCAGCCCCGAGCTTCCGTAGCTCCTCGCCGGCCAAGTCGGTGGCATCGCCGCCCGGGAGGACCGGCACGCCGGCGTCAGACATCATCGCCTTGGCCCTCAGCTTCGAACCCATGGCGTCGATGGCATCCGGCGGCGGGCCGACGAACGCGAGTTTTGCCTGGGCGCAGGCCCGCGCGAATCTTGCGTTCTCCGAGAGGAATCCATAACCGGGGTGGACGGCGTCGGCACCGGTGAGGTGAGCCGCGGCGATGATCCGGTCACCGTCGAGGTAGGTCTCCGCGGGCGAGGAACCCGGTAGCCGAACGGCCTCGTCCGCATCGGCGACGTGCCAGGCATCGGCGTCCGCGTCGGAGTACACGGCGACGGTGGCGATACCGAGGTCTCGGCAGGTGCGGAATACGCGCCGGGCGATCTCTCCCCGGTTGGCCACGAGCAGCTTCTTGATCACGGGCATCGCCATTACATCCGGAACACGCCGTAGCCACGCTGGCCACGGATCTCTTCGTTGTGCACCACGGACAAGCAGAAGCCGAGAACGGTGCGGGTGTCACGAGGATCGATGATCCCGTCGTCGTAGAGCCTGCCGCTGTTGGCCAGTGCGACTGACTCCTGTTCGATCTGGGTTTCGACCGCAGCGCGCATCTGGGCGTCGGCGTCTTCGTCGAACGGGAGACCACGGTCAGCGGCCGACTCGCGGGCCACGATCGACAACACGCCGGCGAGTTGAGCCGGCCCCATGACGGCGGAGCGCGAATTGGGCCAAGCGAACAGGAAGCGGGGCGAGTAGGACCGTCCGCACATGCCGTAGTTGCCCGCACCGTAGGACGCGCCCATCACGATCGTCAAGTGCGGGACCGTGCTGTTCGAGACGGCATTGATCATCTTGGCGCCGTCCTTGATGATGCCGCCCTGCTCGTACTCCGCGCCCACCATGTAACCGGTGGTGTTTTGAAGGAACACCAACGGCGTGTCGATCTGGTTGGCCAGCTGAATGAACTGGGCCGCTTTCTCGGCTTCCTCGCTGAAGAGGATGCCGCGAGCGTTCGCCAGGATTCCCACCGGATATCCGTGTATCGAGGCCCAGCCGGTGACCAGAGAGGTTCCGTAGAGCGGCTTGAATTCGTCGAACGCCGATCCGTCCACGATGCGGGCGAGGACGTCGCGAGGGTCGAAGGGAACCTTCGGGTCCACCGAGGCGATCCCGAGGAGTTCGTCGGGATCCCGCAGCGGGGCGTTCGGCGGCTGGGTTGGACCCGGGCCCCGCTTGCGCCAGTTCAGCCTTGCCATGATGCGCCGCCCGATCCGGATGGCGTCCTGCTCGTCTTCGGCCAAGTAGTCGGCCAACCCGGAGGTACGGGCGTGCATGTCAGCGCCGCCGAGCGACTCGTCGTCGGACACTTCGCCCGTAGCCATCTTCACCAGCGGCGGACCGCCGAGGAAGACCTTGGACCTGTTGCGGACCATCACCACGTAGTCACAGGTGCCGGGGATGTACGCGCCGCCTGCCGTGGAGTTGCCGAATACCAGCGCGAGCGTCGGCAGCCCAAGTGCACTGTGATGGGTCAGATCGTGGAACAACTGGCCGCCGGGCACGAAGATCTCAGCCTGCGTGGGCAGGTCCGCCCCGCCCGACTCGACGACGTTGATGATGGGCAACCGGTTCTCGCGGGCCACCGCCATGCCCCGGAACACCTTGCGGAAGGTGTAGGGGTTGGAGGCGCCGCCTCGAACGGTCGGGTCATGGGCGATGATCATCGACTCCACACCCTCGACGATGCCGATGCCCACCACGACACTGCCGCCGACGGGAAACTTCGTGCCCCACGCCGCAAACGGGCACATCTCCAGAAAGGCGGTATCGGGGTCGATGAGTAGTTCGACGCGCTCGCGAGCCAGCATCTTGCCTCGCTTGCGGTGCCGCGCAACGTATTTCTCCCCGCCGCCACCGTTGGCTAGTAAGAGTTGAGCAGCGATCGCAGCCAGTTGCGCGGTGAGTCCCTCGCGATTCTCGAGGTATTCCGGCGCGCGGGTGTCGACTCGGTCGGGCAGGACGTCAACCAACTTTTCCTCCAGGTGACATCGACGTCGATCTCATAACAGGCTACGTTAGCGGCTAGTAACATCCAATGACAATGGGGCCGGCGCGAAGCAAGGTGCGCGACCTTCCCCGAACGCTTGATGGCAGGAGCGCCCTCATGACCATGATCAAGACGGATGCGCGGGAAGCCGGTTACGCCGCGATGGATCCGTGGACGACGCCGGAGCGTATCTCGTTGCGTGACCTGGCCACGTCGTTCACCCGAAAGGAAATCGTCCCGCACCTGGAAGCATGGGAGGACGCCGGTGAGTTGCCCCGCGATCTGCACCGCCGCGCAGCCGCCGTGGGCTTGTTGGGCATCGGTTTCGCGGAGGAGGTCGGTGGCTCCGGGGGCGACCTACGCGACCTGGTCTTGCTCACCGAGGCCGTGATGGAGGCGGGCGGCTCGTCCGGGGTCCTGGCTAGCCTGCTCACGCACAACATTGCCCTTCCGCACATGGCGGCACACGGCGACCCCGAGCAGATCCGCAAGTTCGTGGCGCCGACACTCGCAGGCGAGAAGATCGGCAGCCTCGGCATCACCGAGCCTGACACGGGTTCCGACGTCGCCGGTATCCGGACCACCGCTCGGCTCGACGGTGACCAGTACGTGGTCAACGGCGCGAAGCTCTTCATCACCTCGGCGGTTCGGGCCGATTTCGTCACCACCGCCGTGCGTACGGGCGGACCGGGGGCTTCGGGAATCTCATTGCTGGTCGTAGAGCGCGGTAGCGAGGGTTTTGCGGTCTCACGCACCCTCAAGAAGATGGGGTGGCTGTGCTCCGACACCGCCGAACTCAGTTTCTCGGACGTACGGGTGCCGGTAGCCAACCTCGTTGGCCCAGAAGGCAGCGGCTTCCTGCAAATCATGCAGCAGTTCCAAATAGAGCGTGCCTTCATCGCCGTGCAGTGCTATGCGACCGCGCAGCGCTGCCTCGACCTGACACTGGAGTGGGTCAAGCAGCGCGAAACCTTCGGCCGTCCGCTCTCCACCCGTCAGGTGGTGCGGCACAAGATCGTCGACATGGCCACCGCCGTGGACGTGGCGCGCACCTACACGCGGGCCGCCGTTGACCGCATCATCGCGGGTGACACCGACGTTCGGATGGTCTCGATGGCAAAGAACCAGGCCGTGGAAGCCTGTGCCCTTGCCGTCGATACAGCTGTGCAGCTCTACGGAGGAATGGGCTACCTACGCGAGACCGAGGTCGAACGCCACTACCGCGACTCGCGAATCCTGGGGATCGGCGGCGGCACCACCGAGATCATGAAGGAGATCATCGCGAAGCGGATCGGCCTCTGAGCCATCCGCGACAACCTCCGACCCGGACCTGTTTGGGCCTCCGGCATGTTCTATGGCGACGAAGTCTCACCCGATCCTGACGTTTGGTCCCTCATGAATATGCCGATCCCGTCCCGTCCTGTCACCTCTCGTCGAAGGTCGGGGCGCGTCGTTCGGTGAAGGCGCGGAAACCCTCGCGTCCGTCGGCAGTGTCAAAGAGGTCCGCGACCGCGTTGCGTTCGTATTGAATTCCCTCAGCCGTCGACAGATGGCGCGTCTGCTGCAGGAGGGACTTCGTGACCGACGCGACTCGTGCTGCGCCTGTAGCCAGTTGCTCGGCGATGCCACCCGCCGTTTCGAGCAGGGTGTCGGTGCAGGAGAGTCGGTTCACCAGGCCGAGGGCGTGGGCCCGCTCGCCGTCGATGACGTTGCCCAGCATCAGCATCTCGGTGGACACCCCGACGGGGATGAGTCGCGGTAATCGCTGCGTACCACCCGCGCCTGGGAGCACGCCGAGTTTGGCCTCGGGAAGCCCGAGCGTGGCGTCGGGTGTCGCGACCCTCAGGTCGCACGCCATGGCCAGCTCGAGGCCGCCGCCCAGCGCACTGCCGTGGATGGCGGCGATCACGGGCAGCGGGCTGGCGACAAGGACGTCGAGTGCGTCGGTGAAACCACGGAGGAACGCCGCGAAGGCCTCACGGCCACTGAAGGTTTGAATCTCAGCAATGTCGGCGCCCGCGCAGAACACTCGGCCGGAGCCATGCACGATCACAGCACGCACCGAGGTTTGCGACTCCAGGGTGCGTATCGCGGCGGCGAGATCTGTGTAGGTCTGCGTGCCGATGGCATTGAGGCGGTCGGCGCCGTCCAGTTCGAGCCGGGCCACCGCGCCGTCGACGCGAATGGCGATCTTAGTGGACATGGGGTCGGTCGACCTTGCCGGAATCGAGGGTCGGACCCAGGTTGGTGAAGTCGGGCGCACGCTTCTCTCGGTGTGCGGCCAGGCCTTCCCGGACTTCCGGACCGCCGAAGCCGATGAACTCCAAGCCGAGGGACGCTTCGAAGGACGGACCGAAGACCCGGAACCATTGGTTGAGACTGTGTTTGGTCCAGCGGATCGCTGTTGGTGCCCCCGCGGCGAGGTTTGTCGCGATCCTACTCGCCTCGGTGAGGACGTCGTCGTCGTCGACGCACTTGGACACGAGGCCGATGCGCTCGGCTTCCTCGCCGCTCAACGTCTCGCACGTGAGCAGGTAGTACTTGGCCTTGGCCATACCCGCCATCAGCGGCCAGCAGATGGCGGCGTGGTCCCCGGCGGCCACGCCGAGGCGGGTATGGCCGTCGATGATCTTCGCGGTGCGCCCGACCACCGAGATGTCGGCGAGGATTGCGACGACCAGGCCGGCACCAACGGCTGGGCCACGGACTGCGGAGATGACTGGCTTGCTGAAACTCACCATGTTCATCACCAGATCGCGTGCCTCGCGCATGATTTGGACCCGACTGGTGTAGTCGTTGATCATACCGTCGAGCAGGTCGAAGTTACCGCCGGAGGAGAACGCCGTGCCTTCGCCGCGGACGAGTACGGCTCGTACGCTGTCGTCCCTGTCGATCGTGGGCCACATGTCGGCGAGGTCGCGGTGCATCTGGGGGTTGACGGAGTTCAACCCCGGCGCGTCCAACACGATGTGCAGTACACCGTCGTCGGTGGGTTCGAAGCGCAAGCTCGGAAAGTCGTCGTAGTTCGTCATGAATGCCCCTTTGCATCGTTGAGAACGGAGGTTCACTCCACGGGTGGAGTGCGGGCCTCGGACTAGTACTCCGAGGCTTCCATCATCGCGTCCTGGAATGGTAACGGACGCACACCGGCCGCCTAATCGGACCGTGGTGGGACGTCTCCACGGCGCTGGTTGGGTTCGATGTTTCATTCTCCCCATGCCGAGAGACCCAGGCCATGCGTCACCGGGGCTGCTGCGCCCGATGGGCAGGCGCAGGAGTGGGCTTGCTCACCGGTAGTCGGCCAACCTGATCTCATTGAAGGACATCAAAATTCACGCGGTACCGAGACGTCCCTGACCAACCTCTAGCGCCAAGTTCGTACCGATTGGGATAGTTGTCCTGCGGTCGTGGTTTGGGCGGCCGGAGACCTCGGCCGCGCGCCGACACATGGACCATCGAGCGGGCGGCGATTCCACCTCGCGGCGCCGGGACTTGGGACATCGCGGACGCCGTGCTACCCTCGCGCCAGGTCGACGGGGACGCCAAAGATGCCCCGCCAGAGACGATTTCAGTCGTTACCCTCGATGAAGTCCGCGCCGCGAATGAGCCGAACCGGGGTGTACGTCAGAACCTCGTCGTCGCGCTGGTTGCGGACGCTGACAGTCGCGGTGACGACGCCGCGACCCGGTTTGCTCGACGGGCGCGACTTCGTGACGGTGCAGATGGCGAGAAGCGTGTCGCCGACGTACACGGGTCGCTTGACCGACAGTTCCATGTGCATGAAGGCCAGGCCCGTGCCGTTGAGGAAGTTGGTCTGGACGATCAAACCCTCTGCGATGCAGTAGATCAGAGCGCCGGGGACCAGCCTGCCTCGGTATCCACCGGCGGCGGCATGCGACGCGTCGTAGAACAGCGGTTCGTTGAACCCGCCGAGGTTGATGAACGTCGCGAGGTCGGATTCGGTGACGGTGCGCTTCGCGGTCTTGAAGTAGAACCCTGCCGTCATTTCTTCCCACGTTCTGCCGCGAACTAGCGGTTCGACGTCGGCGCTAGATAGGTGGGCTGAGGTCATGAGAGGCCTTTCGTCGAGTCGCTGACACTGTTGATGGGGAGATTATTCGGTGGTGCCCGTCCGCAAGGCGTCCTTCGTCGAGCGGTGTGCTTGGACCAGCAAAATCTATTGTTCCGTACACGAAGTGAACGGGTAGTTGTGTTCCGCGAGCGCGCTGTGACAATATCGAAGATGTGTCACAAAAGGAGACGTTGACAGTGGAAGTGATTTAACCCGTGATCATTTCGCCGCGCACTCCGGTTGTCGTCGGAGTCGGAGATCTGACACATCGCGGCGAAGGTATCGCCGATCCCATCGATTTGGCGTCAGAGGCCGCCCGTCGGGCACTGCATGATGCCGGGGCCGCGATCGGATATCGGATCGACACCGTGGCCGCGCCCGGCATTTTGCTCATTCCGCGCGACAACCCGGCGTCGAGAATTGCCGAAGCCACCGGGCTGACTCCAAAGCATCGCATCAGTTGTCCGGTCGGCGGAAACACGCCCCAGTATCTGGTCGAGAAACTGGGCAATCGCATTTGGCGCGGTGACAGCGACGCCGCGTTGATAGTCGGGGCAGAGAGCGGCGCGTCAGCGCGCCGGATCACCTCGAGTGACGCGCTGCCGGAGCCGAAGGCCTCTGCATCACGCGACGAATCGTTGGGCGACGCGCGCCCGGGACTTAGCGAATCGGAGATGCGCGCCGGGTTGCACTGGCCGCACGAGGTGTATCCCATCTTCGAGTCGGCGATGGCGGCACAAGCTGGCAGAACCTTCGACGAGCAACGCCGCTGGTTGGGCAGTTTGATGGCTCCGTTCACATTCGAGGCCTCACGACATCCAGAACAGTCCTGGTTTCCCCGCGCCCGCAGCGCCGATGAGCTCAGTGCGGTCTCACCGGCCAATCGAATGGTGTGCGAGCCATACCCGAAGCTGCTCAACAGCATCATCGCCGTCGACATGGCGGCCGCCTTCGTCCTCGTGGCCGCCGAAGTCGCCGAAGAACTCGGAGTGCCGCGTGACCGGTGGGTCTTTCCCTGGTCGGCGGCCACCTGCAATGACGTGTACTACCCGGTGCAGCGTCCTGATCTGGGCCGATCCGCGGGAATCAAAGCCGCTGGCGGCGCAGTGCTCGCTGCCAGCGGACTCTCCATCGACGACGTCACATGGTTCGACTTCTACTCCTGCTTTCCTTCCGCGGTCGAGGCGGCGATCGATGCCCTTGATCTCGACACGGCGGACGCCCGCGGATTCACGGTGACGGGCGGATTGCCCTACCACGGGGGACCGGGCAACAACTACGTCAGCCATTCGATCGCGGAAATGGTACGACGCTGCCGAAGCGAGCCGGATGCCGTCGGACTCCTGTCCGGGCTTGGTTGGTACATCACCAAGCACTCATTGGGTCTGTGGTCGGCAACGCCGCCGCCAACCGGATGGCAGACACCGAACATGGTCCAGGCGCAGACTGCAATCGACGCCACGTCGCTTGCGGTCGCCCCGCTCGCCGACGCTACTGGAAGGGCCACGATAGACGGGTACACGGTGGTCCACGACCGCGATCAAGGACCGTCCTGGGTGCCGGTGTTCGCACGCTTGCCCGACGGCCGCCGAGTCGCGGCGCGCAACGAAGATCCAGAGGTGGCAAAGGCAATGTCAAAGGAAATGATGGTCGGGCACTCGATCACCGTTCGCGGCGGGGACGAACATGTCGAGTTCGAACTGTCATGAACGCCGACGCGCTTGTTCTGACCAAGCCGCACACCCTCGAGCGGCGTAACCTCGCGGTGCCCCGCGTCGATGACGAGTCCGGGCTTCTTCGGATTGAGGCGTGCGGTCTCTGCGGCACGGACCACGAACAGTTTGGCGGACACCTGCCGGCCGACTACGCCTTCATCCCCGGACACGAAGTGGTCGGCGTCATCGAGGAGATTGGCGACGCTGCTCAAACGCGTTGGGGCGTGTCTCCGGGTCAGCGAGTCGCGGTCGAGGTCTTTCGATCTTGCCGAGAGTGCGACGAGTGCCGCCATGGCGAATATCGCAGGTGCGTGCGCAACGGGCTGGCGACGATGTTTGGCTTCGTCAACGTAGACATCGCGCCTGGGCTGTGGGGAGGTTATGCAACCCACCTCCACTTGCCGTTCGATTCCATGCTCTTGCCCATCCCTGACGGACTCGATCCGATCCTCGCGACCTTGTTCAACCCACTTGGCGCAGGAATCAAGTGGGCAGTCACGTTGCCTGAGACCCAGCCGGGCGACGTCGTCGTCGTCCTAGGGCCAGGAATCCGGGGGATCTGCGCGGCCGTGGCTGCGAAGGAGGCCGGCGCGAAGTTCGTCGCGATGACCGGCCTCGGTCCTCGCGACCGGCCTCGGCTGGCCGCAGCACGCAATTTCGGCGTTGACCTGACTATCGACGTCACCCTGGATGACCCCGTGCAGGCCCTGCAACGGGCCACGGGCCGCCTCGCTGACGTGGTCGTCGACGTGACGGCGAAGGCGCCGGGCGCTTTTGCAGACGCTGTCGCACTTGCGCAGCCCGGCGGACGCGTGGTCGTTGCCGGCACCCGCGGCGGCGGCGGCGCACCGGGCTTCGAGCCGGACCTCCTCGTCTTCAAGGAGTTGCGCGTCTTTGGTTCGCTGGGGGTCGACTACCCCGCCTACCGGAGCGCCATCGAATTACTGGTCTCGGGGCGCTGGCCCTTTGCTCAGTTGTCGAGAGAAGTCACGGGATTCGCGGGCTTGCCGCGGTTACTCGACGTCCTTGCCGGAGCCGAACCCGAGCATTCTCCCGCCTTGCACAATGTCTTTGTGCCCACTGTTTGACAGCGTCCAACCGAAAGGATCCACTGTGAGCAAGGGAAATCGGATCGAAATGCTCGAGCTGGCGGACGCGCGCCAACGCGCCACCGAATGCGGAATTCCGGAGGGTATGGCCGAATTGTCGGTATTCCGTATCGCCCTTCATCAACCCGGCGTGGCAGTTGCCTTGAACGGAATGCTGGAGGCATTGCTGTGGAAGGGCGTGCTGGATGCGCGGTTGCGAGAGTTGATCATCATGCGGATCGGCTGGGTCACTGGCTCGGTCTATGAATGGACACAGCACTGGAGGGTTGCCCGGTTACTCGACGTACCCGAAGATGACCTGCTCGCGGTGCAGGACTGGCAAAACGCCACCCACTTCGGCGAAGTTGAGCGGGCGGTACTGGCGGCGACCGACGAGACCCTGCGCGACGGCACGATCTCGGATGAGACCTGGACTGCCTGCCAGCGTGCATTGCATGGGGACGAAGCGGTGCTCGTCGAGCTCGTCGCCGCGATCGGAAATTGGCGGCTGTTCTCCGCCCTGCTGCGGTCCTTGGATGTTCCGCTTGAAGATGGCATCGACGCGTGGCCCCCGGAAGGTGCTCGACCTCCCACTGGCTAGGCCATGTCGACTGGTGCGGGGCTCAGGACGTCGCGTCAGGCGGTCAGCGCGTTTGCCAACATTGGGCCGGACGGGACGGGTTCATGGCAGGTGGACCCGCAGTGCACGATTCATAGATGCTTGGCGTCGGTCGTGAAGTTTTTCAGTAGGCGCTTGGCGGCCCAGTCCATTCGGGCTCGGGTTTGCGTTGCGGACGCCCGGCCGCCGACGAATGCCACCATATTGGCTAGCCAAATGTCGGCGATGACCCCGGCGACTCGTCGGTCCGTGGCACTTGGGTGGCCGCCGCACAGGGTGCAGGCCAGCAGGTGTTCGATGGCCACTGCCGCTTCATTCACGGCAGTTGCGGAGGTGCTGTCCATGACGAAGGCCTTCGTCATGGCTTCGGTGAGCAGCGGGTCGCGCTGCCAGCGCTCATGCAGATAACCGGTGAGCCGTTCGAGTCGTTGTTGAGGTGAACCAGCGGTGGTGGTCCAATCGCGGACGCCGCGCAGACGGTGGAACTGACGAGTCAGCGCGGATGCGAGCAGGTGGTTCTTGGAGGCGAAGTAGCGGTAGAGCGTGCCTACGGCGATGCCTGCGCGCTCAGCGACCGTCCGCATCTGCACGGCTCCGTAGCCACCCTCCGCGGCCAGGACCAGTACCGCGTCCAGAATCGCATTGCGCCGATGAAGCGCGAGGCCGGAACCGACGCTAGCCGCCCGAAGAGGTGAAGACAGGTTCCTCGTCGGCATCGTATTCGTCGGTACCGGCAGCTCGGAGGAGGTCGGGGTGCTCATGGCACGGCTTCGCCGTTGACGGCCTCGCGTCGTGCGAGCTGCTCGAAGAGTCCCGCGAACCCGGTCATGTCGCCGTGGGCGGCGAAGTGGTCGGCGGTGACCACGATGAACGTGGCCTGCGCGGTGAATCGGGTGGTACCGTCGGCGTCAACACCATGGGCGCTGACGTACAAGGCGCGCCCGTCGCGTGCGGTGACCTTGGCAGTTATGCGGTGGGGCTGGCCGAGCGGTACCGGCAAGAGATACTCGACAGTCAAGCTGCGCGTCACCGCGGGTGTGCCGGCGATCCATTGCGTGAACGCCAAGACGTCGTCACACGCCGCGGCGACCGCGCCGCCATGGGCCAGGCCCGGCGCTCCGACGTGACGCTCGGTGAAGGTTGCGTCGGCGTACACCATGTCCGCCCACCGGTAGACCTCGAGTTTCATCCCATGCGGATTGCTCGGGCCGCAGCCCATGCAGGTCAAGGTATGAGGGGGCAGCAGCTCGGCCCCGATGGCCGCGCAGCCGGGCACATCGTGCCGAGGTTGATCAGAATTAGACATCACGACACTCCAGTACTAATAGTTTCGCCGCGCTACCTTGAGTATCGTACGGGCTGCATCGTGGGACTTCGAACCGAGCTGCCGCAATCGAACTCGTCGGAGTGAGCGTGACCTGACGCGCCCCAGAGGCCGCGTTTCGTAGTGACGTCTACGGAAGCCACTTGATGGTCGACCGTGCACGGGGCACGGATCCGAACGAAACGTCTCCTGCCCGTGAAGCCGAAATGTTAATCTAGGGTAACGTTCGGACGCAGTGCGCCATGGGGTGTCCCGTTGTACGCCCGCACCGGTGCGGTGAGGAGGAAGCGCAATGTATCTCACTCAGGGCTTGCACAGGGCGTTGCAACAACATCCCGACCGTCTCGCCACCGTCGACGGGGACCGGACATGTACCTATGCCCGGTCTGCGCAGCGGATTGCGAAGTTGGCGAGCGCTTTACACTCGGTTGGTGTAAACCCGGGAGATCGCGTCGGGATGCTTGCGCTCAACTCTGACCGTTACCATGAGTACCTGTTGGCGGTACCGTGGGCTGACGCCGTTCTGAATCCGATCAACATCCGGTGGAGCCCAGTAGAGATCGGCTACGCCCTTCGTGACTCGCAAACCGACGTTCTGTTCGTCGATGACGCCTTCAGTCCAGCCGTCCCGGCGCTGCGTGCGTCGTATCCTGGGCTGCATACCGTCGTCCATTGCGGGAACTCTCCTACACCGGAGGGGATGTACTCCTACGAGGACCTCATTACAGCCGGCGATGTCATCGACGACGTGCGCCGCAGTGGCGATCAGTTGGCGGGGGTCTTCTATACCGGTGGCACCACGGGGCTACCCAAGGGCGTGATGCTCAGCCATGCCAACTTGATGACCTCCGTCTTGGGAATGCTCAGTGTGGGAAGCTTTCTCAGTTCAGAGGGTCGATTGCTTCACGTCGCCCCGTTGTTCCACCTCGCGGACTTGGCCGCCTGGGCTGGGCAGACCGCCCTCGGTGGAACACACGTCATGCTCTCGACCTTCGATCCGACCGCGATCCTTCAGACCATCGAGCGCCAGCAAGTCACCGATGCACTCCTGGTGCCGACCATGTTGCAGATGGTCGTCGACCATCCCGCCGTCGGAGACTACGACCTTGCCAGCCTCCAGAACGTGATGTACGGGGCGTCGCCAATTTCTGAGGCGGTGCTGTCGCGTGCCATGAAGACCATGAGCTCGGCGCGGTTCATGCAGGGTTATGGCATGACGGAACTATCTCCGCTGGCCACGGTCCTGCGTCCTGAGGACCACGATCATCCGGACCTATTGCGTTCGGCTGGTCGCGCTGCGCCCTGTGCCGAAGTGAAGATCTTCGACGCCGACGATCGGGAGCTGCCGGGTCTGCTGCACCATTAGGTGACAGTTTCGGTCACGCGGCCTGACTGGCCGGTGTGGTCATGATTGCTTCGTATTCGATCGGGGTCAACCGGCC
>NZ_JBEXUA010000029.1:0-23954 GCF_040614235.1 Mycobacterium sp. NPDC006124
GCGCTCATCAGCGCTCAACACGATCTCGACGGCATGCGGAGTAGGCATGACCCAGTCTAACAACTAGGCCGCAATTAACGACTCAGGACACTAGCGCGATTTGTGGAGTCTTTTCGGCGCTCACCGCCGCTCAGGCTCCACAAATCGCTCGTTGACATGCCGCGCCACCGCCGGTTACATTCCTGGGCATGATTGCAATTCTGGTTAACTTCACCAACTTAGTGGTGAAGTCGTGACCGCGGCTCCGGACCTCGACCGCACGGCGGGCAAGTACGAGCTGAGCCACCTGCGGTCGCTGGAGGCCGAGGCGATCCACATCATCCGCGAGGTGGCTGCCGAGCTCGAGAAGCCGGTGTTGCTGTTCTCCGGTGGCAAGGACTCGATCGTCATGCTTCATTTGGCGCTCAAGGCCTTTCGGCCTGGCCGACTGCCGTTCCCGGTGATGCACGTCGACACCGGCCACAACTTCGACGAGGTGCTCGCCGTCCGTGACGAGTTGGTCGAGTCGTCGGGCGTACGCCTCGTCGTGGCCAAGGTGCAGGACGACATCGACGCCGGGCGGGTCGTCGAGACCATCCCGTCCCGTAATCCGATGCAGACCTTCACGCTGCTGCGGGCCATCCGGGAGAACAAGTTCGACGCCGCCTTCGGTGGGGCACGTCGCGACGAGGAGAAGGCCCGCGCCAAGGAGCGGGTGTTCAGCTTCCGCGACGAATTCGGCCAGTGGGACCCCAAGGCTCAGCGGCCCGAGCTGTGGAACCTCTACAACGGCCGCCACCACAAGGGCGAGCACATCCGGGCGTTCCCGATCTCCAACTGGACCGAGTTCGACATCTGGTCCTACATCGGAGCCGAGAAGATCACGCTGCCGTCGATCTACTACGCGCACGAGCGGCCAGTCTTCGAGCGCGACGGCATGCTGTTGGCCGTCCACAAGTACATGCAACCCCGCAAGGACGAGGAGGTCGTCGAGAAGGTGGTGCGCTTTCGCACCGTCGGCGACGTCACCTGCACCGGCTGCGTGGAGTCCACGGCGCGCACGGTGTCCGAGGTGATCGCCGAGACCGCGGTCTCCCGACTGACCGAACGCGGCGCGACGCGCGCCGACGACCGCATCTCCGAGGCGGGGATGGAAGACCGCAAGCGCGAGGGGTATTTCTGATGAGCGCTTGCGCGAAGAAGAGAAGGCACAGTTGATGGCGACGTTGTTGCGTTTGGCCACCGCGGGTTCGGTCGACGACGGAAAGTCCACGCTCATCGGCAGGCTGCTGTTCGACAGCAAGGCCGTCATGGAGGATCAGCTGGCCGCAGTGCAGCGCACCTCCCAGGAGCGCGGCCACGACTACACCGACCTCGCCCTGGTGACCGACGGTCTGCGCGCCGAACGGGAACAGGGCATCACCATCGACGTGGCCTACCGCTACTTCGCCACGGCCAAGCGGAAATTCATCATCGCCGACACCCCGGGCCACGTGCAGTACACCCGCAACATGGTGACCGGCGCCTCGACCGCCCAACTGGTCATCGTGTTGGTCGACGCGCGGCACGGACTGCTGGAGCAGTCGCGCCGCCACGCCTTCCTGGCGTCACTGCTCGGTATTCAGCACATCGTGTTGGCGGTCAACAAGATGGACCTCGTGGACTGGAGCCAGGAGCGGTTCGAGAAGATCCGTGACGACTTCCACGAATTCGCCGCACGCCTGGACGTCCAGGACGTCACGACCATTCCGTTGTCGGCGCTCAACGGCGACAACGTGGTCACCAAGTCCGGCGCTTCGCCGTGGTACGAGGGGCCGGCATTGCTGAGCCACCTCGAAGAGGTCTACATCGCCGGCGACCGGAATCTGGTCGACGTTCGATTCCCGGTGCAGTACGTGATCCGGCCGCAGACCCGCGAGCACGCCGACCACCGCAGTTACGCGGGCACCGTCGCCAGCGGCGTGATGCGCACGGGTGACGAGGTCGTGGTGCTGCCGGCGGGGAAGACCAGTCGCATCACCGAGATCGAGGGTCCGGCAGGGCCTCTCGAAGAAGCGTTCGCGTCGATGGCGGTCTCGATCAGCCTGGCCGACGACATCGACATCTCGCGTGGCGACATGATCGCTCGGCCCAACAACCAGCCGCACGTCACGCAGGACTTCGACGCCACGGTGTGTTGGATGTCCGACGACGCCGCGCTGGAGCCCGGCCGTGACTACGTCATCAAGCACACGACGCGGACGACGCGGGCCAGGGTGACCGCACTCGACTACCGGCTCGACGTGAACACGCTGCACCGCGACAAGAGCGCAACGGCCCTGAAGATCAACGAACTCGGGCGGATCACGCTGCGGGCGCAGGTGCCGCTCCTGCTCGACGAGTACGCCCGTAACGCGGCGGTTGGCTCGTTCATCCTCATCGATCCCGACACCAACGGCACGGTCGCCGCGGGCATGGTCCGCGACACCACCCCGGCGGCGACGCGCTCGGCCACCCCGAACGCCGTCCGACACCAGAACCTGGTCACCGCCGAGGACCGGCTGTCGCGGGGGAGCACCGTGTGGTTCACGGGGCTGTCCGGCTCGGGCAAGTCGTCGGTGGCCATGCTCGTCGAGCAGAAGCTGCTCGAAAGTGGCCGTCCCGCCTATGTTCTCGACGGTGACAACCTGCGCCACGGGCTCAACGCCGACCTCGGCTTCACGATGGCCGACCGCGCCGAGAACCTGCGACGGCTGGCCCACATCGCGACGCTGCTGGCCGACTCCGGCCAGATCGTGCTGGTACCGGCCATCAGTCCGCTCGAGGAGCATCGGGCGCTGGCCCGAAGAGTGCACGAAGACCAGGGCTACGACTTCTTCGAGGTCTTCTGCGACACCCCGTTGCAGGACTGCGAGCGGCGAGACCCGAAGGGGCTCTACGCCAAGGCTCGCCGCGGGGAGATCACGCACTTCACCGGTATCGACAGTCCCTATCAGCGACCCAAGAATCCCGACCTGCGCCTGACTCCCGACTGCGACGTCACCGAACTGGCGCAGCACGTCATCGACATGATCGACGCGAAGAAGTGAGCATGGCCGACCACGAGCTGGCGGCACGCCTGGCGACCGAGGCCGGCGAGCTATTGCTCGAGGTGCGCGCGGAGTTGGCCGATGCCACCGCCGCCGAGCGTAAGGACGCCGGCGACAAGCGGTCCCACGCCTTCCTGATGACGGCGCTGGCCGACGAACGACCCGCCGACGCAGTGCTGTCAGAGGAGGCGACGGAGGAGGAGAAGGCCAATTCGACGCGACTGAGAGCCGATCGGGTGTGGATCGTCGACCCCCTCGACGGCACCCGGGAGTTCGGCGAGCTCGGCCGGGAGGACTGGGCGGTGCACGTGGCGCTGTGGGAGGCCGGCGAACTCGTCGCCGGCGCGGTCGCCCTTCCTGCGCAGGGCGTGACCTTGGCGACGCCGACCGTGGCACCGCCGGCGGCCGCGCCCGGGCCGCCGCGCGTCATCGTGTCCCGGACCCGACCGCCGGCGATCGCGCTGGCCGTGCGTGACGCGCTGAACGGCACGTTGGTCGAAATGGGTTCGGCGGGAGCGAAGGTGGCAGCGGTCGTGCAGGGTGTGGCCGATGCCTACGTTCACGCCGGTGGACAGTACGAGTGGGATTCGGCTGCGCCGGTCGCAGTCGCCCGTGCGGCGGGATTGTTCACCTCCCGACTGGACGGATCGCCGCTGCGGTACAACCAGGCCGACGTCCTGTTGCCCGATCTGATCGTCTGCCGCCCCGAGCTGGCCGACGCCGTGCTGGCGGTCACCACCGCCTGAGCGCCGAGCGTGGGCCTTGCGTACGAAACGTCGATGATCGACGTACGCAGCCGCCACGGTCGGTAGGTTGGTCTGATGAGCAACCAGACGCTGCGCGCATTGTCCGAACTTCCCCTGACGCCGGCGCCCCTGAGTGAATCGACTCTGGTTCTGATCGACTGCCAGAACACCTACACCCAGGGCGTCATGGAGCTCGACGGCGTGCAGGCGGCGTTGGACGAGACGGCGGCCCTGCTCGACCGGGCGCGGTCGGCCGGAATCCCCATCATCCACGTTCAGCACTCCGACGGTCCCGGCTCGCTGTACGACATCGACGGCGAAAGCGGTGCGATCGTCACCCGCGTCGCCCCGCGCGACGGTGAGGCCGTCGTGACGAAGCAGTATCCAAACTCGTTCGTGGAGACGGACTTCGACGACAAGCTGAAGGCGGTGGGTGCAGAGAACCTGGTGATCGCCGGTTTCATGACGCACATGTGCGTGAACTCGACCGCCCGCGGCGCATTCAACGCCGGTTACGCGCCAACGGTGGTGGCCGCCGCGACGGCCACGCGATCGCTTCCCGGAGTCGGGGGTGAACAGGTGACGGCGTCGACCCTGCAGTCGGCCAGCCTGGCCGCGCTCGCCGACCTGTTCGCCGTGGTGGTCCGCGGCGGCTCCGACATCCCCGACTGACGGCGACATCCAGAACACTGGTCACGGAGCACGTCCCCGGCAGACAATGAGCCCATGACACAGCCCTCGACCCGAGTCACCCGGCTCGACGAAAAGCAGGACGACTCGCGCAGCGCGCTGGAAGCCCTCCTGGACTGCACGCCACTGGCCACGGTCGCCCTCGTGCGCGATGGTCACCCGGTGATCTTTCCGACCGGATTCGCCCGTGTCGGTACCGATCTGGTGATCCATGGGTCGACCGGCTCGCCGTGGCTCCGCGCGCTGTCGACGGGTCTGCCCGCCGCGGTGTCGGTCACCACGCTGGACGGCGTCGTCGTCGCCCGCAGCGGTTTCGAATCATCGTTCCGATACCGCAGCGCGGCGCTGTTCGGCGTCTTCGAGCAGGTGTCCGGCGACGACAAGACCGCGTTGTTGGAGACGCTGACCGACACGTTCATTCCGGGTCGGGTCGCCGAGTTGCGACCCAGCACCCGCAAGGAGATCGCCGCGACGATCGTACTGAGAATGCCCATCGCCGAGGACAACTGGTCGTTGAAGATCAGTGCCGGCTGGCCCGAGGATCCCGACGAGGACGTCGCGGGCGACGCCTGGGCCGGCGTCGTACCCATGGCGGTGACCTACGGCGAACCGTTGCCCGCCCCAGACCTCACCGACGGCATCCCGGTGCCGGCCTCGGTCCGATCGTTCGCCGAGCGCTCAGTCCACTAGACCGGCACGGCGGTAGAGGTCGGTTCGCCGGTCGCGATGGACGTCGTTGTTCTCGTTGAACTTCTTGATGCGCGATTCCGCGAGGTCTACGTCGGCGGTGATGCGGTCGGGTGTGCCGTAGTCGGCGATTGCCATCGGGTAGCCGTCGGCGTCGACGATCACGCTGCCGCCGACCCAGTCCTGACCACGTTCGACTCCGGCGCGGTCGCACACGGCGATCGCCATGCGGTTCATGCCCGCACCCGCGAGGGCCCGCACCTGCTCGGTCGGCCGCTCACCCTCGGGGCGGGGCAGCAGCGGCCAGTTGACGGGCGCGCACAGCAGGTCCGCCCCCTGGAGGGCGACGGCCCGCACCCATTCGGGAAATTCGATGTCGTAGCAGACCATCACGCCGAGGCGACCATGGTCGGTGTCCACGACCAGCGGCAGGTCGTCGGCACGGTCGAAGACCCGGTTCTCGGCGTCCCACAGGTGTGCCTTGCGGTAGACACCGCGCAGACCGCTGGGGTCGACGACGGCGGCGCTGTTGTAGACCTGGTCACCGGCGGCCTCCGGAAAGCCCGCGATGATCGTCACGCCGAACGACTCTGCGAGATTGGCCCATTCGGTGATCGCGGGCCCGTCACGGGTCTCGGCCAGCGCTTCGAGTTCGGCGCGATCGGCGAACACGTACCCCGATGACGCGAGCTCGGGCAGTACGACGATCTGTGCGCCGTCGCGGGCGGCCTCCTCGACGGCGGTTCGGGCGGTGGTCAGGTTGCCGGTGGTGTCACCGATGTGCAAGGGGATCTGACAGCAGGTGACGCGGGTAGTCATGTGTCGATGGTGGACCATCCTCGTGATATTCGCAGCCACGTCGATGGCATGATTCGCCTATGCGGATGTCGGCCAAGGCGGAGTATGCCGTCCGGGCGATGGTGCAGCTGGCCACGGTCGCCGACGGCGTGCTGGTCAAGACCGACGATCTGGCCAAGGCCCAGGGCATCCCGCCGCAATTCCTCGTCGACATCCTCTCCGATCTACGTACCGACCGACTGGTGCGCAGTCACCGCGGACGCGACGGGGGCTACGCGCTGGCCAAGCCCGCAGCCGAGATCAGCATCGCCGACGTGTTGCGGTGCATCGACGGCCCGTTGGCCAGCGTCCGCGACATCGGGCTCGGGGACCTGCCGTATTCGGGGCCGACCGCGGCGCTGACCGACGTCTGGCGGGCGCTACGCGCCAGCATGCGGTCGGTGCTGGAGGAGACGAGTCTCGCCGACGTCGCCAGCGGTGACCTTCCCGGTCACGTCGCCGCTCTTGCCGGTGACTACGTCGGCCAGGAGGAGGAGCGGGGCCACGGCTGAGAAGGCCGAATCAATCCCGTGAACCACCGTCGGCGGCCTCGCGTCGACGTGCAGGATGTACCCCATGAGTTTCGACGTCCGCTCCCTCGACAAGCCGGTGATCGTCGCCCCCATGGCGGGCGGACCGACGACGCCGGAGCTCGCCGCGGCCGGATCCAACGCCGGCGGACTGGGGTTCCTGGCCGCCGGTTATCTCACCGCCGAGGTGCTGGCCGAGCGCATCGCGGCGGCGCGCCAGCTCACGACGGGTCCGCTCGGGGTGAACCTGTTCGTGGTGCAGTCGAGCGCGGCCCGTCCCGACGCCGTCGCCCGCTACGCCAAGGATCTGGCCCCGGAGTCGGAGCGCTACGACGCACGCCTCGGTGATCCGCGCTTCGACGACGACGACTGGTCGGCGAAGCTCGAAGTGGTCTTGGACCTCTTGCCCGAGGTGGTGTCGTTCACGTTCGGACTTCCGTCTGCGCAGGAGTGCAGCACGCTCAAGGACGCGGGCATCTGCACCGTCGCCACCGTCACCACCCTGGCCGAGGCGGAGCGTGCCGTCGCGTGCGGCGTCGATGCCGTCGCCGTTCAGGGCCCCGCCGCGGGCGGCCATCGTGGCACGCTCGACCCCGCCGCCGCCCCGGCGACCCAGCCGCTCGGCCAGCTGGTTCGGTCGACGACCATCGCTCTCGAGGTTCCCGTGATCGCCGCGGGCGGTCTGATGACGGCGGTCGACCTCGCCGACGTCTTCGCCCTCGGCGCCGTTGCGGCGCAACTGGGTACGGCCTTCCTGCTGGCCGACGAATCGGGTAGCAGTCCGGTGCACCGGGCCGCTCTCAAGGACCCTCAGTTCACCGAAACGGTGGTGACGCGGTGTTTCTCGGGCCGGTATGCGCGCGGCCTACGCAATCGCTTCGTCGACGAGCACGACGCGCAGGCGCCACCGGGCTACCCGGAGATCCACCACCTGACCAGCCCGGTGCGCACTGCGGCCGTCCGGTCGGGCGACCCGCATGGCGCGAACATCTGGGCGGGCACGGGATTTCAGAAGGCCGTCGCCGGACCCGTCGCCGAGGTGATGGCTTCGCTGGTGTAGTCCCGAGGCTACCTCCGGGCGGTCACCGCGACATTGCCGTCCTCGGAGCGCACCGTCACCTCGGACGCGGCGCGCGCAGGATCGGTCGTCTCCGGCACATCGACGGTCGAGGCGTCGCCGGATTGGGTTCGAACTAGGTACGGCCCGGCAGGCGGCAGCGTGATGGCGACGTCGCCATCACGTGTGGTGGCCTCGATGCTGCGCGGAGTGGCGTCCCCAAACGCCACGATGACGTCACCGTCGACGGATCTGCTTACGAAGGACTCGGCGACCGACAGCGGCTTTCGCGCAATGACGTCTCCGTCACGGGCGGTGACGTCGACGACGTGCACGGCGCCGCTCAGCAAGACGTCGCCATCGGTACTGTTCACGGTCAACCGGTCGAGGTCGGCGTCGACCCGTAGTGTGCCGTCGTCCTGCTGGGTGGTGACCGACAACGTCGGTCCCACACTCGGTGGCAGTGTCACGGTGACCTCACCGGTCCTGTTGAACGCCAGGAAGTGTCCATGATTGGGGGTGACGACTATCCGTGTTCCAGCAGCGTCGTTCATGACCTCGAGACGCTGCTGACCGCCTCGTGAGGATCGCACCGAGCGTAATTCGACCCGGGGCGCGATGGCCTTGGGGTCAGTCGTCACGCGGATCGCGGCGTCGGAGGCGTCGATGACCAGTGACCGCATGCCCTTTGGCAGGTCCTTGCCGTCGGTGGTGACCCGCAGCGAGGCAATCCCGAAGGCGGCCATCCCAAGAGTGGTCACGCAGGTGACGACGAGAACCGCCGCGGCGATCGCCAGCAGGACGCGTATCGCGGTGCGGTTGCCGGGCGTGAGAGGCGGCGGAGTCGAGGGGGGAGCGAAGGTGGTCATGGGTGAAGGGCCTTCCAGTCGTTCAGGATTCGAGGTAGCGAAGGACGGCGAGGACGCGGCGGTTCTCGCTCTCGTCGGGAGTCAGGTTCAATTTCGCGAAGATCGAGGCGATGTGCTTCTCGGCGCTGCCGACCGAGACGTGAAGCGACGCCGCGATCGCGGAGTTCGCGCGGCCCTCGGCCATGAGTTGCAGCACTTCGAGTTCGCGCGGGGTGAGTGACTCGAGGGTGGAGCGCTGCCGCGACCGGACCAGGATCTGGGAGACCACCTCGGGGTCGAGCACGGTGCCGCCACCGCCGACCGTCTCGACGGCGGCGAGGAACGACGGCACGTCGGCGACGCGGTCCTTGAGCAGGTAGCCGAAACCCCTGGTGTCCGAGGCGATCAGGTCGGCTGCATAGCGCTCCTCGACGTAATGCGACAGGATCAGGACCGGCGATTCGGGGTTTTGACTACGCAGCAGTGCCGCCGCGCGGATGCCCTCGTCGGTGAACGTCGGCGGCATCCGGACGTCGAGGACGGCCAGATCGGGCCGAAGCTCGTTGACGATGCGCAGCAGGTCGGTGGCGTCGGCCACGCCGGCCACCACCTCGTGTCCGGCGTCGACCAGGATGCGCTCGATGCCCGCCCGCAGGAGTGCGGAGTCCTCGGCGATCACGATGCGCATGGCAGCACCGCCGTCACGATCGTGGAACCGGTGACCGGACTGGACACCTCGAAGGTGCCGCGCGCGGCCGTGACGCGTTCCCCGAGCCCCCGCAGGCCCGTGGCGTCGTCGTCGGCGGTCACGGTCGCACCGCCGATTCCGTCGTCGTAGACCGACACGAACAGGGCGTCGGTCGCCTCGTCGAACCGCACGGTGACGACGGCCTGGGTGGCTCGGGCATGCTTGGCCACGTTGGTCAGCGCCTCGGCGACCACGAAGTAGGCGCAAGCCTCCACTTCCTCGGGCAGGCGCCGAGGTAGGTCGACGGTCAACGTCGTTGGCACACCGGATGTCTCGATGCGTTGCACCACCGAGGACAGCGCGGCATCCAGGCCGCGGTCCGGCAGGATGGTGGGCGCGATGCCGCGAACCACGTTGCGCAGCTCCAGCAGCGCGCTCTTGGCGTCCTCGTGGGCCTCGCCGATAAGTATCTTGGCCTGCGGTAGGTCGGTGTCGAGCTTGGTCTGGGCCAGACCGATCGTCATGGCCAGGGACACCAGCCGCGGCTGCACGCTGTCGTGCAGGTCCCGCTCGATGCGATGGCGCTCGGTCTGCGCCGATGAGACCGCGCCGCGCCGTGCGTGGGAGAGCGCGCTGACCTCGTGCTGGAGCGCGGCCGTCGCCGACGGCGGCAGCAACCAGCGGTCGACGGCGGCGTCGACGAGCGGGGCGAACACGACGATGGCGACGGCGGCGATCAACGCTACGAGGGCCAGCGCCCACGCCAGTGGCGGGGAGATGAACCTGAAGTCGACGCCCACGTCGCTGCGCCGGGCTGCCGTGGCGACCGCCGGGCCGACGAGGGCGAATGCCAAGAGTGCCAAGGCAATGCCGGCGGCGAAGATGTCGAAGGTCAGTCGTAGGTAGTGGTGGGCGACGACCTTCCAGAAGCGGGTGCTGCCGATGTCGAGCCACAGCTGATGTGCCCATCGTTGGAAGCCGTCGTACGGTGAGATCCTCCGCGGAGGAACGGGAATGCCGAATCCGAATACGGCCTCGCTCCGGATACGCTCCACCCGTTCGACTCCGCGGACGAGGTAGACGAATACCACGACGGCAACGGCGAATCCGAGCACGGAGGGGATCGACGAGATGGCGATGACGGCGACGGTCAGGGGGATCCAGAACCACACGACGCCCAGCGCGGCGCCGGTCAGCATCGACGCCGACGGGATCAGGCCGATTCGGCGGACCGGCGCGGGGTCGTCCTGGCGGGGGAGCGGCATGTCGAGGGTCGTCGTAACCATGTGTTCAACCTAGGGAGTCGTAGCGGTCCGGCGGTATGGCGTTTTCCCGCGACGTCGACGGGGGATATCCCCCGCACCGATGAGTTTCCGGCAGTGCAGCGGTCTGCCCCGGTACCAAATGATCTACAGCGAGGAGCCCTCCGTGAACGTCGACACCCCCGACAGCACCGCCCCGAGCACGTCATCCCGGCTCGGACCCAAGGTCGGCATCATGATCAGCGTCTTGGTCGGAGCCTTCCTGGTGTTCGACGTCGTCGGTAAGCTCGCCGGTTTCCCGCAGGTCAAGGAGGGGACTGAGGCGCTGGGATTTCCGGCTCACCAGGCCGTCGTCATGGGCGCGGTGCTCGCGGCGTGCGTCGTGGTCTACGCGATCCCACGCACCGCGGTGCTGGGGGCGCTTGGCATCACGGCCTACCTCGGGGGAGCCGTCACTGCGAACATGCGGATAGAGGCGCCGCTGGTCAGCACCACCCTGTTCGCCGTCTATCTCGGCGTGCTGATGTGGGTCGGCATGGTGCTGCGTCGTCCTGAACTCTTGAGGGTGGCCGGCCTGACTCGCTGAAGTCTGCCGCGGCGCCGACCGTCGGCATGCCAGACTCCGATCGTGCACATCGGAATGACCCTGCCGGTGATGGAGCCCGACGTCGACGGCGCCACACTCGAGAACTGGGCTCGCATCGTCGATGACGGCCCGTTCAGCTCGTTGTGTTGGGGTGAGCGCATCGCCTTCGGCAACCCCGATTCGTTGACGTTGCTCGGGGCGGTGGCGGCGTGGACCCACCGCGTTCGCCTGGTGACGACGGTCGTGGTGCCACAACTGCACGACCCGGTGATGCTCGCCAAGGGTCTCGCCACGGGCGACATGTTGTGCGGTGGTCGGCTGACCGTCGGCATCGGCGTCGGCGGCCGCAAGGAGGACTACGACGCCGTCGGCGCGGACATGGCGACGCAGACGATGCGCGGCATGGCCGAGCGCGTCACGATCATGAAGCGCGTGTGGGCTGGGGAGAAGGTGACCGAATCGGTTCTGCCCGTGGGTCCTTCACCGGTACAGCCCGGTGGTCCGCGGCTCCTGGTGGGCACCATCGGACCCAAGACCGTCCGGAGCGCGGCGCAGTGGGCTGACGGGATGGCGGGCACCACCCTCGATCTCGACGTCGGCGCGCAGGACGAGCTGTTCGACGTCGCGAGGACCGCCTGGAGTGAGGCCGGCAAGCCGAAACCCCATCTTGCGACGTCGTTTTGGTTTGCGATGGGTGAAGGCGACGGTCCACGCGCGCAGATGCATCGCCATCTTCGGCGCTACATGAACTGGATTCCGGCCGAATTCGTCGATGCGATGGCCCCCACGACGGGGTGGACGGGCGACGAGGACGATCTTCGCGCGGTGTTGCGCGCCTTCGAGGCCATCGGGACCGACGAGGTCCACCTCATCCCGACCAGCACCGACGTCGACCAACTGCGCCGGGTCGCCGACGTCGCCGCGTACTTCTCCTGACGGACCGCCCTAGGCGGACGAGGACTCCTGTCCGTAGCCCGCGAGCCGGCGGCCCACCTCGGCGATCTCCTCGTCGGAGAGCACCCGCACCGGGGCGCCGCTGGCCATCGCCCGCAGCTGCACGTCGCACACGTACTCGAGGTAGGCCACCATGCTCAGGACCTTGGGCAGTGCCGCCCCGACCAGGACGGCACCGTGGTTGCCCATCAGGGCGGCCGTGCGGTCGCGCAGCGCGGCGGTGACGTTGTCGGCGAGTTCCGGGGTGCCGAACGTGGCGTACGGCGCCACCCGGACAGTGCCCCCGAAGAGGGCCGAATAATAGTGCGAGGCCGGCACTTCGTCGACGACGGTCGACAGCGCGGTCGACGCCGGACCGTGCGTGTGCACCACCGCGGTATGGCTCGTCTCCCGGTACACGGCGAGGTGCAGGGCCAACTCGCTCGACGGCTCCAGCACCGCGTCTACCGGCCGGCCGTCGAGGTCGTGGATGCCCACGTCGCCCGGTGACATCGCCTCGTAGTCGACTCCGCTGGGGGAGATGACCACGAGGTCGTCGACGCGGACCGACACGTTGCCCGCCGTGCCCACGACCAAGCCGGAGCGGCTCAGGGACAGGCAGGATTCGACGACCTGCCGGCGTTCGGACTCCAGGCGAAGGCTCATGGCTCGAGGATGTACTTCGAACCGCGGCCGGCCGCCATGTCCTCCAGGCTCGGCACCAACTGATCCAGCGGTCGGCGTTCGGTGACGAGCATCGACCCGTCGACCTTGCGGCTGGCCAGCAGTTCGACGGCGGTGCGCACGTAGTTCGGCGTGTGGTGGAAGACGCCCTTGAGGGTGTACTCCTCGTAGTGCATCGCACTGGAGTCGACAGAGAACGGTGCGCCCTTGGGCGTCCCGCCGAAGAGGACGGCGGTGGCACCCGGGCGCAGCGTGCGCACGGTCTGCTCCCACACCTGGGGGAGTCCGACCGCCTCGATGCCGACGTCGGCGCCGCGGCCGTGCGGCGTACGGGCCTTGATCAGTGCCACGCGGTCCTCGAAGTCCGGCACGTCGGACAGGTCGATCACGTCGACGGCACCCGCCAGCTTCGCCTGCTCGAGGCGCCACGGGGACTGGTCCACGGAGATGACGTTGGCACCGCGCAGCGTGGAGAGCCGCACGAACATCAGGCCGATGGGACCCGCACCGTGGACCACCACCGTGTCGCCCAATTCGATTCCGGTCTCGGCCATTCCGTGCACGACGGTGGCCAAGGGCTCCAGTGGGGCGGCATCGGCGAAGTCGAGGTCGTCGGGCAGCTTGTAGGTGTTGCGGGCCACGATCGCGGCGGGGATCACCACCTCCTCGGCGAACGCACCGTTGAGGAACTCCAGGTTCTCGCAGAGGCTCTCGCGGTTGCGGACACACGCCCAGCAGTGCCCGCACGGCACGGTGTTCGCGGCGGTGACGCGGTCGCCGACGGCGAACTGGTCGACGCCGTCGCCGACCGCGGTGATGACGCCGGCGAACTCGTGGCCGAAACGCGCTGGCAGGGTGGGGAACAGCTTCGGGTGCCCGCGCCGGTAGGACTTCAGGTCCGTGCCGCACGTCGCGGCGGCGCGGACCTCGACCAGCACCTCGCCCGGCGCGGGCTCGGTGGACGTCACGTCCTCCAGCCGTAGTTCCCCTGGCCCGTAGAACATGGCCGCTCTCATCGGTGGTCTCCTAGCGGTAGGTCGTGCAGATCGTGAAGCAGGTCGCGGGTGGTGGAGTAGAGGCGCTCGTAGATCGTGCGCAGGTCGCCGTAGGCCGCGGCGGCCCGGGGCCGAGGTTCGACGACGGCGTCGGTAGTCGCCAGCGCGGCGGCGGCCTCGGGCAGCGAGGCGTACTCGCCGATCGCGGTCAGGGCGATGGCGGCGGCACCGAGTGCGCTGACCTCCCCGGCGGCGCTGACCTCCAGCGGACGGTCGAAGACGTCGGCGAGGATCTGCGTCCACAGGGCGCTCCGCGCCCCGCCACCCATGGCGCGCAGCACCTCCACGCGTTCGCCGCGCGCGGCCTCCAAACCGTCGAGCTGCATGCGCAATTCGAAGGCGATGCCCTCGAGCAGCGACCGGTAGAAGTGCGCGCGGGTGTGGCAGCCCTGCCAACCCAGCGTCACCCCCGAGGCCTGGCTGTCCCAGTGTGGCGTCTGCGCGGCGTTCCAGTACGGCAGCGTCAGCAGCCGCTCACTGCCGATGGGCAGGGCGGCGGCGTCGCGTTCGAGGCCAGGATCCGGCGCGCCGGCCAGGTCGGGGTCGCCGAACTGCTGGCGGAACCACGTCGACAGGTAGGTGCCCGACGAGCTGAACGTCTCGACGGTGGTCTGCCCCGGCATCGCGGAGATCATCGACCGGTAGGCCCGGGCGGGCAGGTACGCAGTGGTCTCGCTGCCGATCACCACGGCGGTGCCCAGCACGAGGTAGGCGCTGCCCGGGTCGGTCACCCCGAGGCCCAGGCCGGCGGTTTGACCGTCACCGGTGCCGGCGACCACCACGACGTCGGCACCGAGGCCCCACCCGTCGGCGACCTCGGCGCGCAGTGGCCCGAGCGACGTCCCGGTGGGCACCAGGTCGGGAAGCTGCTCGCGACGTACCCCGGCCAGCTCGAGGAGTTCCTCGGCGTAGTCACCGGTGGCCTGGTCGAGCAACGCGAGCGGGTCTACCGAGGCGGTGCTCGACGTCCAGCGGCCGGTCATGGCGTGCACCAGGTAGGTGTGTACGTCGGCGATACGGCTGCTGCGAGAGAGGGTTTCGGGCTCGTGGTCGCGCAACCACAGGAGTTTGTACAGGCCGGGAGTGATGTCGGCCGGCTTGCCGCAGAGCAGTTCGACCCGGTCGGTGCCATAGCGGCGGGCCTCGGCGTGCGCCCGGCCGTCCATCCACAGCATGGCTGGCCGCACCGGTTCACCGTCGGTGTCGAGGCAGACGAAGCTCTCGCGTTGGTGGGTCACGCAGATCGCGGCGACCGACGCCGGATCGTCGACGTGAGCGAGGGCTCGTCGCACGGCCTGATCGGTCGCCGTCCACCAGTCGGGGGCGTTCTGCTCGAACCAGTGCGGCGCCGGGCTGGCGGTCTCGAGGGGATGAGAGCCGGCGCCGACCTCGCGCCCGGTGCGGTCGACGACGATGGCCTTCGCGGCCGTCGTCGAGCAGTCCACGGCGATGACCAAGGGAGAATTCACGGCAGAACCTCGTCGAGAATCGTTGCAGCACTTGAACGAACGGCCATCACGACGTTGGCCCCGGCGTCCTCGAGTCGCTGTACCTCCTCGGTCTCGAGTCCGTCGTCGACGACGACGGCGTCGAACTCCTCCACGTCGCAGATGCGGTGGACGGCGCGTCGGGTGAACTTGGTGTGGTCGACGAGAAGGACGCTCAACTCGGCACTCTCGATGAAGGCGCGTTTGAGGTCGGCAGCGGCGCTCGACGGATGGAAGCACATGCCGCGGGACACTGCGGGCACCGACATGAACAGGACGTCATAGTGCATGTCGCGCAGCGTCCGAACCGATTGCGGGCCGACGAAGGAGGAGAAGTCGGCTACGTAGTCCCCGCCGACGGCATTGAGCCGGACCTCCGGGTCGGTGGCCAATTCGTTGATGGCGGGCAGGAAGTTGGTGACCACGGTCAGCGGCAGGTGTGCGCGCAGGGCGGGCAGCACATGCAGGGCGGTGGTGCTGTCGTCGACGGCGACGGCCTGCATGTCGACCCGTTGCATCGCCCATTGGTATCCGGCCCGGGCGAGCGCGTCCTTCTCGGTGACGTTGAGTCCGCGCCGCATTTCGACGCTGCGCTCGAACGCCTCACTGGGCGGGGCCTCCGCGCCGGAGCGCACCTTGCGCAGCATGCCCTGGGCGTCGAGCTGGTCGAGATCGCGGTGAATGGTCATGGTGCTGACGCCGAACCGGTCGGCGAGTTCGTCGATGCGGGCACCGCCGCGGGACTTCACGAACGCCACGATCTCGGAGCGACGGTGGACGTGACCGCTGATCTTCGTCGACTGCGCCACCGGGTGCTCCCTTCCGCTCGACTGCCCTGCACTCGGCAACGTAACACCAAATATCACATCGAAACAGTGGTTTTGTGATTTCGTGAGTCGCATCGTGGGCGACGGCGGCGACCCCGTGCACCCGGAATAAAGTCCACCCTCGGCGAGCTTGGCTGAAGGAGCCATCCCCCCGCGTCAGGAGCCCTCATGACTCGTCCCATCCGCATTGCCGTGCAAATTCAGCCCGGCGGCACGCCCGACTACCGCACCTGGCGCGACGCCGTCGCCGCCGCCGACGACCTCGGGGTCGACGTGATATTCGGGTACGACCACTTCCACCGGCCGGCGATGGAGGGCATCGTCGACGGCAAGCCGATCATGTCCGACGAGCAACCCGACGTCGCCAACTTCGAGGGATGGACGGCGCTCGCCTCGTGGGGTGAGATCACCTCGCACGCCGAGATCGGGCTTCTCGTCACCGGTGTCGGCTACCGCAACCCCGACCTGCTCGCCGACATGGCACGCACCGTAGACCACATCAGCGGCGGACGGCTCATCCTCGGGCTCGGCGCCGGCTGGTACGAAAAGGACTACACGACCTACGGTTATGACTTCGGCACGTTCGGCTCTCGCTTCGACCTGTTCGACGAGAGCTTGGTCCGCATCGAGAACCGCCTCGCTGCACTGGTTCCGCCGCCCGTACGCAAGCTGCCGATTCTCATCGGCGGCACCGGCCCTAAGCGCTCGCTGCCCGCGGTGGCGCGGCACGCCGACATCTGGCACGCATTTCAGGAGCTCGACGCCTTCCGCAAGTCCGCCGACCGCGTCGACGAACTGGCCGCGAGTTTCGGCCGCACCGGTGCCGACATCGAGCGCTCGACGCTGTGGGTGGACGGTGACTCCGCCGACGCATTCCGCGAGGCAGGCGTGACGCTGTTCCAGACGGAGCTCACGGCCGACGACGGTTACGACCTGGAGCCGCTCAAGGCGGTACTCGCCTGGCGGGACAACGGGTAGTCGCTCGGGTCGCTACTCGTCCTTGGTCGCGGAGATGGCAGGCGGTCAGTTCGTCAGAACGAACATTCGGGTCGAGATGGTGCCCCCGGCAGGATTCGAACCTGCCGATGCTCTCACAGCAAACACCTCTTCTGACCTGATGTTCCGTTGCAGTACAACGTGTTTCGGCGCTACACCTAGTTGTGTTTCGCTCGTCATACACCTGTACGTAGCGGTTCAGATGGGTAAGATATAGGTAGACCGCAGCAACAACGCAGGTCAGCGACGAGGGCGGCAGGAATCATGGATCTGAGAACGTACACAGAATCGTTTGCTATTGCGCGATGCATTGTAGAAACGCAGTTCAAAGTGATCAATCGATGAGCGGCAGAAAGGGACGGCGGTCGTGGGGCAACATCAAAAAGCAGCCCACGAAGGTGCCCAGCTTTCAAGCCAGCTTCATCGGGCCGGACCTTCGACGGCACTACGCACCCCACACGTTCGACTCGAAGATGCACGCCGAAGGCTGGCTAGTGCGCGAGAAAGACATTCTCGACACCGCCACCCGAACCGGCGAGCGATGGAAGCCGCCGAGTGAACGCGTCGCCGAAACCAAGGCTGAAGTCATCCGGTTGACCGAATACGGCAAGACGGTCATCGATCAACGCATCCTGCGTCCACGAACCCGAATTGAATACGAATCGAAGTGGTCGCAATTGATCGAACCCGGCCTAGGGCACTTGCCGGTGCGCGACCTCACGACGACGGCGGTTCGCGGATGGTTCACGGCGCTGGACGGGACCAAGGCAACGCGCAACGGTCACGCCTATTCCATCCTCAACATGATCTGCAATACCGCCGTCAGTGACGGGCTACTCGAACGCAACCCCTGCGACGTGCGGGGCGCGATGAATCCGAAGGTGCGCAAAAAGGTCAAGATTCCGACGACGGTCGAGCTGCACGGCATTGCCGACAAGCTCGGCGCTGATCCGCGCTACGAACGATTTCGCGCCCTGGTGCTGCTCGCGGGGTGGTGCGGAATGCGTTTCGGTGAGGTCTCCGAATTGCGCCGCCGCGACTTCGATCCCCAGTGCACTTCGGTCACGGTTTCGCGCGGCGTCACACACCGGCTTGGCGAGGATGGTTCGCGCTGCCGCATCGATGCCACCAAAAACGGGGAGGAACGCACCGTGGCGATTCCACCGCATATCCGCGATGACGTGAAAACGCATCTGTCTCGATTCGTGGGGAGTAGTCCCGACGCATTGCTGTTTGCACCGGCTCGCGGCGGCTGCCATCTCAATGACCGCGTGTTCAACAAAGACGTATTCCAGAAGGCAGCGAAAGACGTTGGACGCGAGGACTTGTCGGCTCACGACTTGCGCCGATTCGCCGGGACGAAGAACGCTGCGGTGGGGTCGCTCGCTGAGAACATGGCTCGGCTCGGCCACAAGACTGTCGGCGCGGCGATGCGCTACCAACACTCCCAAGATGGACGCGATGCCATCGTGGCCGCGAGCTTGTCAACGAATGCGCTCGCGGAACTGGCTGAGGTTGATCAGCGCCAACCTGGCTGACGATACCGATTGCATGCGTGGAACAATCCGAACGTGGATTTGACTGCGTGGGCACCGCTTATCGCGTTTGGTGGCGTGGCCATCGGAGCCGTTGGCACCTGGGTCACGCAATGGCTCACTAGACGACAGACGTTGGCGCTTTCAATCGCTACTCAGAAGACAGCGTTGCGAACAGACCGGCGCGAAGCGATCTACGCATTTTTGGAAGCTATTCAGGATGCAGAGAAGGTCGCGGAACGGGTGCGAAGAACCCAGAACATCCCGGGCCAAGGACCAGGTCTAGGTCAAGCGGGCATGCAGAACTTTACAGATCAGACCATCGAGAGAACCGAGATAATGCATCGAATTTGGTTCAGGCAGAAGGCATTGGAGGTCGTCGGCACCGAAGAGCTTGCGAGCCACGCCACCGCCTATGCTCTCAAGGTTCGCGACGTTTTGAACGGTCAGATGCCAAGTGGCAAGTCGAGCGCGACTCATGTCCAACCTGAGAAGGCCAAGTTCGTAGAGGTGGCCCGAGGAGTTCTCGACGCGGGTCTCGACAGCTAACGTCTCCACATAGGTAGGGGATAGGTAGAGAACGGTTTATTTGCGGCGTTTGCACTGCTCAGCGCCAGGTTCCCCGCAGGTTTGATACCTGCGGACCTATGAAGCGGTTGGACATGTAATGCGTCGATAACGTTACAGTGCAATACATTTCATGATATTCGACCTGGTGGCAATGCTCTTTGTTCGGTGCGCTCCCGTTGGTACGCCTCACGGGATGCCAGCGCCTCGGCTTGGCGCTCGGCGACGATGCGGCGCTGATACTCGGCTTGGGCGGCGTATGCGTCGGCGCGCGTCATCATCCCGTCAGGGGGCGGGCCGCTGGCGGCGAACGGGTTGAGTGAGTCGTCTTCATCATCGGTTCCCGACGCCGTGGCAGCCGTGGGCGGCCAAACGTCGCCATCTGGTGTCACCGTGTAGCCGCGATCCTGTTGATTGCGCAGCGGGCCGTACACGTCGAAGTCATCATCGACCACTTCCGCATCGACTGGCTCGGCACTGACCGCCAGGGCGGGTGGGGGTTGATCCGATTCGGAATCGGTTCCGTCTGCGATCCCACGACGGAAAGCCTCGCGGCTGCCGCCAGTCATTGCACCGATCTGGTCCATGATCTGATCGACGGGCTTGACGCCAATTTCAACTTCGATGCCAGGCTTGAGTCCAGCTCGGTCGAGAGCATCACGAATTGCGTTGAGCTTGACCGCATCCGAAACCTTCTCATCGGTAGCCATATTGAGCAATTCCTTTGCCATGCGGTCGGCTGCATTCGCGAGCCTGGCACGCGCTGCGTTGCGGACGTGTCTGGCAGCGCCGCCGTGAAATTTGCAGACCGTCGCCCCGCGCAGCGCCGCATTCTTGCACTGATCGCCGTTCTTCTTGTGCGCGGTGCATTGGCGATGCGGCACGGGTGACTTCGACCAGTCGCGGCCTTCGATGGGTGATTCCTTCGATGGGTTAGTCATCCTCGTCTCCTTCTTCGTCGTCGTTGTATTCGTCGGTTTCATCCATCGCGGCGTAGCCCGATGAATCGTCTTCGTCCTCTTGCCAGCGCAACGCCACGTGCCAGCCCTTGTATCCATTCACCACCGCTGGTGTGATGGGCTGGGGATCGACCATCACGGATGTACCGAAGGCGGCCCCGAATAACTTCGACAGGCCAAGTGCGAAAAACTCTCCGGCCTCGCGCACGTCGCTGGCGTTGAACTTGCTTGGCCGCATGGAACCGCCTGCGGTGCCAAGAAATTCAGTCAACGCGTCGTTGAGCGTTGCACTGAACCTGAACGTGCGTCGATGTGTCCAGCAGTACCGCCCGCCGACGTTGCCGTCTACCGGCCTGCCGCATGATTCGATGCCGCACCACACCGACGTGAATTGACCCGCTTCGCCTGCCGTCGCGTCCATCGCCTCTGTACTCATAACGCCGTTCCATCCGAGTCTTCGACCGCCGACGCGATTCGTTCCAACAGCGTCACTGCGTCGGCAACAGATCGCGCGATGGCCGCGTGCGAAGCGGCGTGCGCCAACGCGATGAGCTTGTGCCAGTCGTCACTGGGCAATCCATCGGCTGTGCCATCGACCAATTGCGTTGCCAATGCGGCAGTTTCATTGCAGGTAGTCGGTTCCATTGTCATCTCTCTTACTTCGTGGTGGGTTACTTGATGGTCGTTCTCTAGTCGGTTCATTCGCTTCTCAACCCGTCCTGCCGGTGGCCTCGGACCTGTTCCCTCTCCTATAGAGAGGAGAGAGGGGAACGGCCCTCCTGAGGCGGATTAAAACCTGTTCTGACCTGTTCGGAACAGCCTGACCAGGCAAAACGGCAATCTGTTCTGACCTGTTCGGAACAGAAAACCTGTTCTGGCGACCTGTTCCAGCAAACCCCGAAAAACACTGTCTTCGCAGGTGAGACCTGTTCCGAACAGAAAATGGGCCGACCTGGGGTTTTGGGGGACCTGTTCCGAACAGTTTTCGGCCATCGCTCACGGCTGCTGCCCACCGTTCTGCGCCGCCTGCATGGCCCGTGTGTGACGGAACTTGACCGCCGCCGCCCATACCGCTGCTGAGGCTGCCAACGAACCGCCTGCGGTCTTGTAGGCGGTCTGCGCCTTCTCGCGACCCAATTTGACCGCGACGTTGAGCGCGTCGAGTTCATTCACCAGCGCCCCCACCTTGGGATGCATGGGCACGATTTGACCGTTGGTCAACGTGACCGCTTGAGCCAATGCATCGGTGCCGGGTTCGTGCCGAAGGGGTCCGTCGAGCCGCCGCAGTCGCACCGTCTCTGCGAAGTGCTGGCGGCGTCGTTTGCCCAACGTCAGCGTCAAATCATCACTACCGGCTTTGTCGGAGGTCAGCCGGTAGTCGGCGTCAACGTCGGAGAGCTTGTGCGAGCTTCCGCGCGGGCCTCGGTCGACATCCTTGCCCAAGTGATCCAGCCGCAGCACGGCGATGTGTTTGTCGCGCAGCGGTTGAATTGCTTTGCGGTAGAACTGGCTCCACGTGTCGGCGTCGTTCTCGCCGCCGTCGATGAAGCGGCTCACGGTGTCGAGCACGACTAGATCAACTTCGCCGCCCATCCCTGCGGCTAGATCGCTGATCAGCGTGAGGAATTCGTTCGCCCCCTTGTCGGAATCCAATCCGGCGAGATCGGGGAAGGTGACGACCGATAGGTTCGGCAGATCAATCGGCGCTTGCATGGCCTCAAGTCCGTCGCGCCACCAGTCCTCGCCGTTCTCGGCGTCGAGATAGATCACCTTCCCCGGTTGCACGGCCTCGGTGGGATCGACAGCGGAGCGTCCTAGGCAGGCGTCAACGACGACCGAGCGCGCCAAGATGGATTTACCCGTGCCGGGGGCCGACGACAACGACACGTAGGAGTCATGCGCCAGCACGTCGGGAAGCAACCACGCGACCGGCTTGGATGGTTCGGTGCGCAGGCGTCGCAGATCAAGCGGGGCATTTGGTGGCCGGGCTTCGGCACATTCGACGGCCTTTCCGCTGGGATCGGCGGATTGATCGGGTCGGCCGGCGTCGGCGGGAGAGTTCACGTTGGTACGGCCCGACGTGATCCCCGATAGGGCTAGCGCCGATTCAATCGCGGGTGTGGTGTCGCGGGAGTCGGTGCCCTTCGCACGGTTCTCGCGAGCCGCGAGCACGTCGGGATCGACGGCCAGCGCACGCCTGACCGCATCGCTCCACGAATGCGCGAAGTCGTCGGGTTGAAAATCCTCACCGCGCTGCGCGCAATTCTCGCGCGACGCAGTCTCGATGGCTTCGCGCCCTTCGGAGGCAGACACCTTGTCGACGGCAGCGGCGCGAGCAATCCGACACAGCGATGCGAACTCCGCATCATGGCGGTTCAGCGGTGTTCGATCTTCGATTCTGCCCCGTCGCTTGCGTTGACCGGCACGGCTCAGGTGGAAGTCCTCCACTATCGCGGCCAATGCGCCGGGGCGGGTTGTGGTGGTGTGTTTGGCGATGAACTCGGACACGTCGGTGGTCGTCACCAGGCGCACCACCCCGCCCTGGCGTTGACCCTTGGTCCGCAGTTCCGCCGCGATGGCCTCGGGAAGCGTCTGCGCCTCGCCTTGCCGAATCCATTCGTACCGGCCACCCGCACCCGCTTTCGCATGACGGGTAGGGGAGAGGATCAGTCCGCCACCATCGCCACGCACTTCGCCCCACGCCATCGCGGGGCAGCCGATGCGTTCACCGGAAGGTTGATCGAACCAATAGTGCCCGCGCCTGCCGTCGTCGGAACGGGTCGACTGAAACGGCGCGGTGTCGAGCCACGGCCACCAGTGAGCCGGTACCTCGTCGGGTCGGTCCACGTCGAGCACGACGCAATCGGCGGCACCGGGTGAGGTCGCAATGCCGGTGGCTCGCGCGCCGAACGCTTCGAACCACCCCGCGATCACGGTTGCATCAGTACTGACGTGTTCGTGCCATTTGTCGCCATCGGCGCTCGCGTCACCGACGAGGTTGCCGCACTGTTTGTGATTGCCTAGCCCAGCGTCAAACACCACCACGGGAATCTCGTTGGCGGCGTACTGCATTGCCGCAACATCGACGGGGGTCGGCGTTTTCCCGCTGGCCGTGTCGGTGGAGTGCGCTAACATGTCACTGGTTCCTGATTCTCAGTCGGTGCCGTTGCCCCCTGGTCCCCGTCGTCGGGCCAGGGGGCGCTCGTTTGTAGCGAATCTATCGGCGCGGCAACGGTATTGGTGACTGGCTCGCCGGTAGTCTGGTCGGTACTGCGTTTCTGCTGCGCAGGGCATGCCGACCGGCTGAGGTTTCGAATCGGGCCACGTATTCGACCCGCAGCCGGTCGGTTTCGTTTATGGCTCTCCGTCAGTTCAATCGTCCTGATCGATTGCGCTGGAATCACTTTCAGTCTGCATAGGCGTGAGTGGTTTGAAGGCGTACGGCGCGAATCCATCGGTGTAGGGCGCTTCGATACGGCATTCGCGAGGATCAACACCGTTGATTACGAGGAAGTAGCTCAGGCACATCGTGCAGAACCGCGCGAGGACCAACAGATCACCACGGGCGAACGGCACGGTGACGAATTCCTTCGCCAGATAGGCGCGGCGCATCTTGCCCCACACCCGGTGTTCGTCGTAACCGTCGTGCCGGGCGATGCCTTCCAACCGGCTGTTGTGGTTGTCGATGCAACTGCCGAACTCGGTGCCGTCCGACAGGCGCAAATCGCAGTGCGTTTTCTCTGCGATCACTGCATAGGCGTCGGTCAGATCGGTGGCGGAATCCATCACGCGCGGTGCGAATCCATCCACCGTAGAGGCGATGACCGGCACGCGGGGAGGGTCTGCTGCACCATTAGGTGACAGTTTCGGTCACGCGGCCTGACTGGCCGGTGTGGTCATGATTGCTTCGTATTCGATCGGGGTCAACCGGCC
>NZ_JBEXUA010000030.1:0-13457 GCF_040614235.1 Mycobacterium sp. NPDC006124
AGAACAGGAGGAAACCCCCGCGGCACTGCCCGCCTGAACGATCAACTCGAAGAATCACACGACGACGTCGTACACCACGTCCATGGACTTGACCTCATCCATATGTCATTTTGGACATCGGAGTGAGATAAACGGACTTATCCCGCTGTGCCTGCTGCTGTTGCCTGCGGCGGATGATCGTCGAGGGTCCGGTCGGCGGTTGAAAGTGGCCGCCTTCTTCGTCGTTTCGTCGCGGGGCCCTACCGAGTTCAGTGAACGTTCTCGAAGTCCGGCATCTGATAGTTGCCGGCTTGGATCTCCTGCCCTGGCCCGTATAGGCGCAGAATCAGGTAGACGTCCTTCTCCGGAATAGGCAGGAAGTTGGGGTTGTCCTGGTTGTGGTCGACGTCGGCGCTCATCTCGATCGTGTAGTAGCCCTCGGAATCCGGTGTGAGTGTCCGGTCGCCACGGCTGTGACGGTTGATCGCATTGTGGGCCATGAGCCGGTCGTCGGTGCCGTACACGGTGAACGACCAGAACTCGCTGACGTCGGGGGGCTGGAATCGTGCGCGATATGTCCTGCCGTTCGAACCGTTGATGGGGTTTCCGTCTGAATCGGTCTCGACCTTCAGATAGATGGATTCGGCCGGCGGCAGTCCCCATTGGCCGATGTAGGTTCCCTCGGCGAACAGGTCGCGGGGATCGTCCTGCAGTTCGGCTCGGGTTCCGAGGAGTTGTGCGCTGTTGGTCATCTGCGGCGCGAGTGCGGCCAGGTGCGCCATCCCGAGCTGCTCGCCCCGGGCGGCGGCCGCGGCCTGTTCGTCAGTCAGGTCGGTCTGGCCCGGGTTCAGTCCGATGGCCCCATACCGCGCGAGCCAGTCGGCGTCGGCCTCGGCCATCGATCCGTCGGCCAGCACGAAGTTGACCCGCTGCACCCAGTTGGTGGATGCCGGATCCGGGAATCTGCGCGTGACCGGCGGCGGCCCCGCAACTTGGTTGAACGCCGAGAGTGTCTGCAGTGCCCATTGGTCTTGGTACGCCTGAGCGAGCGGGAGGTCGTCGCCGCCGGTTGTCATGATCCGTCCCATCACCTTGATGATGTTGGAATCCGAGCGCACCACCTCGTCGATCCCGTCGGGGACCGATCCGCTCCAGTGACCGGCGGCGAAAAGGAATCGTCCCCCTCTGGTCCCGCGCGTGCGCGACCCGATCATGGCGTTGGTGTAGTGCCCTAGGTCCATCGTGTGCAGGATCCAGTACCGGCCCTCATCGAAATCGGGCACGGTCACGACCACGGGCTGGGCGGCGACGTCGAACCATCCCTGCAGGTGCAAGGTGTCGTTGTTGATGGTGGGATGGTCGGTGTACGTGTCATCGGCGAGTTCGCGCAGCCGCTGAAACTCGTTGAGCGCGGTGCCCGGCTTGATGGTGGTCTCGTAGAGGAACTTGTAGGCCTCGTCTATTGAGTACCCGTAGAGGAATGCGGCCTTGGCGAGTTCATCGGACAGCGGCATACGGCAAGGCTATCGGGTGATACGACCGCAAACAGCCGAACGTGTCCCGCAGCGAAGGCCACCCGATAGTTGTTGGCGCCCTGCAGTTGTGTGCCGGTGGAGAACCGATGAGTCTAGGTTTCTCCTGGTCGGGTTGGCCGGGGCTCGACCAAAACAGCGCGGTCCCGCAGACGCCTAAATATGGTGGGGTGATGAGCCAGACGCCAGATCGGGACGGTCGGGACCATTCCACAGCTGCGCTGCAAGCCGGTGAACGTTGGCCGGGGGTAACCCGGCGTACGGCGATCAGCTCCCTGGCGGGGCTGGGGGTGGGCGGGGCGGCATCGGTGTCGCTGTTGGCGGCGTGTGACAGCGGTGGCGGGCAGGCGCCTGGGGCGGCCCCGTCGGCGCCTGCGGGGCCGCCGGGTCGTGAGCATCTACCGATGAACGATCCGCCATTCACCGGCAAGGTCGCAAAGACGTATCAGGATTCGGTCGAGGCGTGGCCGGAGCTGCCGAAACCGCCCGCCGGCGCGCCGAATGTGGTGATCGTGGTGCTTGACGACGTGGGGTTCGGCCAGACGGGCACCTTCGGTGGGCCGGTTCCCACCCCCGCGTTGGATAAGTTGGCGGCAAAAGGGTTGAAGTACAACCGGTTTCACACCACGGCAATCTGCGGCCCCTCACGAGCGGCGTTGCTGACCGGGCGTAATCATCACAACTGCGGGTCGGGGTTTCTGGCCGAGTGGGCGACCGGCTTCCCCAGCTACACCACGATGCTGCCGAAGTCGACTGCCACCATCGGCAAGATTCTGAAGGAGAACGGTTACAACACGGGATGGTTCGGCAAGAACCACAACACCCCGGATTGGGAATCGAGTGTGGTGGGTCCGTTCGACCGGTGGCCCACCGGGTTGGGCTTCGATTACTTCTACGGCTTCAATGCCGGTGAGACCAATCAGTACTACCCGGTGCTGTTCGAGAACACCGTGGCCGTGGAGCCAGACAAGTCGCCCGAAGAGGGCTATCACTTCATGACCGACATGACCGACAAGGCGATCGGTTGGATGCGCTACAGCAAGTCGGTCAACCCCGATAAGCCGGTGTTGATGTACTTCGCTCCGGGTGCGATGCACGCTCCGCATCTGGTGGCTCGGGAGTGGCGGCAGCGGTTCACCGGCCAGTTCGACCGCGGTTGGGATGTGGTGCGAGATGAGACATTCCAGCGGCAGCAGACGTTGGGGGTCATCCCGCCGGAGGCGGAGAACACGCCGCGTCCGGATTGGTGTCCGGCATGGGATTCGCTGAGTCCGGACGAGAAGCGGTTGTACGCGCGGTTCATGGAGAACTATGCCGGCTACATGGCGTTCGCCGATCAAGAGATCGGCCGGCTACTCGAGGCCGTCGACGCGCTGCCCGACGCCGACAACACGTTGATCCTTTACATCGTCGGGGACAACGGCGCCAGCTCCGAAGGCGGCGTCACGGGTACCGTCAACGAGATCATGGCGCTCAGCGGGATCGACGCGACGCTCGAGGACAACCTGGCGCTTATCGACGAGATCGGTGAGCCGGGAACTGAACCGCACTATCCGCTGGGTTGGGCGTGGGCGGGTAACGCGCCCTTCCAGTGGGTCAAGCAGGTGGCCAGCCATCTCGGGGGTTCTCGTAATCCGATGGTGGTGTCGTGGCCGGCGAAGATCAGCGAACACGGCGGTGTGCGTTCGCAGTTCACCCACCTGATCGATCTGGTGCCGACCATCCTGGAAGTGGTGGGCATCCCGGCGCCCAAGTCGGTCAACGGGATCGAACAGAAGCCGATGGACGGGGTGTCAATCGCGTCGACGTTCGGCAGCGCCGACGCCCGGCCGGTGCGGCAGCGTCAGTATTTCGAGATCTTCACCAACCGCGCGATCTATGACGACGGGTGGATCGCCTGCGCGCAACACACGCTTCCTTGGCGCCAGGATCTGGCACCGGGCCATTGGGAGAACGACCGCTGGGAGCTGTATCACCTCGATGAAGACTTCAGCGAGAACCACGACCTGGCCGGCCAGCACCCCGACAAGTTGGACCAGTTGAAGAAGTTGTTCGACGACGAGGCCGAGAAGTACGGGATCTATCCGTTCGACGACCGCGGGGCGGCCCGACTGGCGGTCCCGAAACCACCCCCGGGTGGCGGCGACCCCAACCGCCGAAACTTCACCTACTATCCGGGCGCGATTCGGCTGCCCGAAACCGCGTCACCGAACACCAAGAATCGCGCGCACCGCATCACCGCCCACATCGTCGAACGCGGCGACGGCGTCCTGCTGGCCTCGGGCGGATCGTCGGCTGGATTCGTGCTGTACGTCCAGGACGGCAAACCGCACTACGAGTACAACTGGTTCGACCGCGAACGCACCACGCTGGCCGGGTCGGCACAGCTGCCGGAGCATGCGTCGACGGTGACGTTCGACTTCCTCTACGACGGCGGCGGCGGTGGTAAAGGCGGAGAAGCGATCCTGCGCGTCGACGGCGCCGAAGTGGACCGCAAACGCATCGAGCACACCGTGGCCGGGCGATTCGGCATCGATACCTTTGGTGTCGGGATGGATACCGGTGCACCGGTCAGCAAGGCCTACAAGCCGCCGTTCCCCTACACCGGCCGGATCGAGCGGATCGACATCGAGATCGGCGAACCCGGACTCGATCCCGCCGAAGAAGCCGAACTACACGCCCGCTTCACCGCCGCCAAGGAATACTAACCAGACAGGATCCGGATGTGACTGACATCGAGCTCGCCCCCCGCACGCACCTGTCCCGACGAAAGGCGTTGGGGGGCTTGGCTGCAGCGGGTGCGGCGGCCGCAGCGCTGCCTCCCCTGCTGTCCGCGTGTAACAACAACACCCCCTCCGACACCTCCACGTCGGGAACACCGCAGCAGCCCGCCGGTGAATGGCCGGATCGCACCACGCTGCCGATCGAGCCCTACCAGAAGGTCGGCAAGATCGACCGGACCGTGGCGGGATCGGATCCGATCGACTGGCCCAAGGAGATCGCGGCTCCCGAGGGGGCGCCGAACATTCTGCTGGTGATGACCGACGACGTCGGGTTCGGCGCCTCGGAGGTGTTCGGCGGCCCGATCCCGACCCCGACGTATGCGCGGCTGGCGCAACACGGCCTGCGGTACAACCGCTTTCACACCACCGCGCTGTGTTCACCGTCGCGGGCGGCGCTGCTGACCGGTCGTAACCATCATGTGGCGTCCACCGGGATCATCATGGAGTTCTCCACTCCGTTTCCCGGCTATCACAGCATCGTGTCCCGCAGTGTCGGCACTCTCGGCGAGGTGCTCACCGGAAACGGTTACGGGACAGCTTGGTTCGGCAAGAACCACAACGTGCCGGACTGGCTGACCACCCCGGCCGGGCCCTTCAACCTGTGGCCCTCGGGCCTGGGATTCGAATACTCCTACTGCTTCCTGGGCGCCGACGCGCACCAGTTCCGGCCGGCGGTCTACGAGAACAACCTGCCGGTCGATCCGTATCTGGGCCGCGAGGACACCTACCATCTGGACGCCGACCTCGCCGATCGGGCCATCCACTGGATCCGGATGCAGAAGGCCGTCAACCCGGACAAGCCTTTCCTGGCGTACTACACCCCGGGGACGGCGCATGCGCCGCATCACGCCCCGAAGGAGTGGATCGACAAGTTCAAGGGCAAGTTCGACCACGGCTGGGACCGGCAGCGGGAGATGACCTACGAGAAGCAAAGGGAACTCGGGGTCATCCCGCCGGATGCGGTGCTGAACCCGACGCCTGCGGACTACCGGCGCTGGGATTCCCTGTCGCCGGACATGAAGCGGGTGTGCGCCCGACAAATGGAATGCTACGCAGCGGCGTTGTCGCACTGCGACTTCCAGATCGGCAGGGTGGTGGACGCCCTGGCGGAGATGGGCGAGCTGGACAACACGATGATCGTGTACATCCAGGGCGATAACGGTTCCAGCGCCGAGGACCCGTCGGGTCGGGGAATGACCAGTGAGATCGTCACCCTAGGAAACGGCATCGACGACCGCGACGACTTCATGGTCGAGAACATCGACCAGTTCGGCGGCATGTGGTTCCAGAACCACTTCTCGCACGGCTGGGCCCATGCCATGAACTCGCCGTATCAGTGGGACAAGAAGATCGCCTCCCACCTGGGCGGCAGCCGCACCTCGATGGTGATCTCCTGGCCCAAGGGCATCAAGGAGCCCGGCGGGCTGCGTTCGCAGTTCACCCACATCACCGACATCGTGCCGACCATCCTGGAGGCCGCGCAGTTGCCGATGCCGAAGACCATCGACGGCATCGAACAGGTGGACCTAAACGGCACCAGCCTGGTCCCGACGTTCGACAATGCGGATGCGCCCGAGACGCACACCACGCAGTACTTCGAGGTTATCGCCAACCAGGGCATCTACCACGACGGCTGGATGGCCAACACCGCGCCCAAGCGGCTGCCCTGGCAGGGGCGCGGTCCGACCAATCCGGACCCGTTCGAGGAATACGAGTGGCAGCTCTACCACCTCGACGAGGATTTCAGCCAATCGAAGAACGTCGCCAAGGACAATCCCGACAAGCTCGAGGAGATGCGCCAGCTGTTCCTGCGCGAAGCGGAGAAGAACAAGGTCTTCCCGCTCGACGACCGCTACCTGGAGCGGTTGAGTCCAGAGAATCGGCCGCAGCACAACGCCGGCCGTACCATCTACACGTACTTCGACGGCGTCACCCGGATCACCGAGGGCATGGCACCGAACATGAAGAACACCTCGTATTCGGTCACCGCAACCGTCACCGTCCCACCCGCCGGGGCTGAAGGCATCCTGATGACGCAGGGCGGCTGGTTCGGCGGCAACGCGCTGTATCTTCTGGAGAGCAAGCCGGTATTCGCTGTTGCCGCTTCGCATTACCCCGAACACAAGTTCCGGGTCGAAGCGCCGAGCGCCCTGGCCCCCGGTAAGTACGACGTTCGGGTGGACTTCGCCTACGACGGCGGTGATCCCGGCAGCGGCGGGACGGCGACATTGTTCGTCGACAACGCCCAAGTGGCCCAGGGACGCATCGACCGCACCGTCCCGGTTCGAGTGTCCGCCGACGAAACCTTCGACGTCGGCGAAGACAGCGGCACACCGCTGAACCGGGACTATGACGTACCGTTCCGGTTCACCGGTGAACTGCACAAGCTCGTCGTCGAACTCAAACCCACCAAGCCGTGAGGCGGCTCGACTTCTACCGAGATGGGTCGAGGAGGAGATCCTGGCCTCGTGCGGGTTGTTGCTCAGGCGCTCAAAGGCGTCTGCGACGCCGTCGAGACCGACGGTGCCGGTGAGTAGTGGAGTGACGTCGAAATCCCCGGCGGACAGGTGGGCGAATGTGGCGGCGAACTCTTCGGCGGAGTAGAACAGCGAAAACCGGATGTCGAGCTCTTTGAGGTCAAGCCCGCAGCGCCGACGCACTCGAACGCCACTGTCGGCCGCAGCGGCAACTGGCCGAGCACCGTGCTCGGTGGCGCCATGAGCGGGGGATCTTCGGTGGCCGCGGCCGCCGTGAAAGCCTCGAACGGCGAGTCCTCGCCTGGATCGACGACGATTCGTGATTGGCCCGGCACGTCACGTTGTGACCCCACCGGTGTCATGTGACAGAACTATGGCTGACTTGGCCTGATCGGTGTGAACGATCTCGGCCGCCGGCTAGGCCGGTCACGGGGCGCCGCTGGAGGAAATGACACGAATTTGAGACGAAGCCCCGATGACACGACGTGAGATGACCGGAGACACCGCAGTTCAGAGGATCGGGGTGTGACACGCGAAATGAGAAGCTACAGCGGTTGTGGCCTCTCAGGTTTGATGTCCAATTCTCAAGTGAGATGTCCACCCGAGGTCCACTTGGACATGAGAGTGAGATTTTACGGTCCTCGCCTCAATGATCGATAGGCGGAGAGCGGGTTGCGTCGGACAGCGATCGTGAAGATCGTGCGGCGGGGTTCCAGGTGGCGAGTCGCCGGCGGCCGCATTCCGGTCATCAGTTCTACAACCGCTGAGGTTCCCTCCACCACCAGAGGTTCCGCTGATCGTGGGTTCCCATCGGCGCCGGATCTTTGAGCACCGTTGGGCAGCAATCAGCTACGTTCGCCAAGGCCTGCTTCGCGGGCCCGTACGATGGCTTCGGACCGGTCAGCTACCTGAAGTTTGGCGAAGATGTTCGAGACGTGGTTGGCCACGGTCTTCGGGGAGATGAACAGTGACCGGCTGATGGCGCGATTGGGTTGGCCGGCCGCGATGAGTTCGAGTACCTCCCGCTCCCGGTCGGTGAGCTCGGGAAACGCTGGTGCAGTGGGCGAGTGAGGCTGGGTAAAGAAGTCGATGAGGCGATGCGCGATGGCGGGTCCGAATATGGCCTGACCGTGGGCAGCGGCCTGGATGGCACGAATGATCTCCTCCTGCTCGGCGCCCTTGAGCAGGTAGCCAAGCGCCCCCGCACGCATGGCGGAGAACACCGAGGTGTCGTCTTCGAACATCGTGAGCACCAGGACGGCGATGCTCGGGTTGGCTGTGACGACTTGCCGGGTTGCCTCGATGCCGTCGGTGTCGGGCATCTGCAGATCCATCACGATGACGTCGGGCACCAAGTCGTTCGCCGCTGCGATGGCCTCGGTCCCCGTACTGGCCTCGCCGACCACCTCGATGCCGCTTGTCGCGGAGAGGATGGTCCGCAATCCGCTGCGCACCAAGGGGTGGTCGTCTGCGATGACGACGCGCACTGCGGTTGTCTCGAGATCGTTCATCGGGTCCTCAGTGGAAGCTTGGCAAGCACACGGGTGCCGCTGCTGGCGCTGGGCTCCACCGACAGTGTGCCACCCAGTTCGGCGGCCCGCTCTCGCATCGATGCCAGCCCCACTCCAGGGCGCCAGCTGGCGCCGGCACCGATCCCGTCGTCGGTCACCTGCACCTCCAATGCGCCGTTGACGGTGAGGCGGAGTTCGCAGTGACTGGCCTTGGCGTGCCTGGCCACGTTGGTGACGGCTTCGGCGCCGATCCGGTAGGCGGCGACCTCGACGGCAGCGGGCAACGGCGGCAAGTCATCGGCGGCTTCGACCGTGACGTGCAGGCCGTCGAGGCGGGCGCTGCCTGCGCGGACGAACCCGGCGGCTTGCTCCCGCAGTGCGCGGACCAGTCCCAGCTCATCCAGGGCGGGAGGCCGAAGGTCGTATACCAGGCGTCGGATACCGTCGATGGAGGACTTCACCTCGGCGCGAAGATTTTTGAGGAGTTCGTCGGCGGCGGCTGGGTCGCTGCGCAGGACGTTGCGGGTGGCGTCGATCTGCAGGGCGACCGCGGTCAGCGTCGGTCCGAGACCGTCGTGCAGATCGCGGCGCAGTCTGCGCCGCTCTTCCTCGCGGGCGGTGACTAGACGTTCGCGGGAGCCCTGCAGCGCGGCGGTCAACGCGACGGCGTGCGCGGCCACCCCGGCCTGACGGGCGACATCTTCGAGAAGCCGACGATCGGCCGGGGCGAATCCCTCGTCGCCGCTACGGGCGGCGAGCACCAGTGCACCAACGGGAACTCCCTGGTATTGCAGGGGAAGTCGTAGAGCTATCGGCGCTGGGTGACCGTACTCGGCGACCGTTTGCATGGCGTCGACTCCGGCCTCGTCGCGAGACCCCGGCGCGGGAACCTCCACGGCGACATGGGGGAGCTTGAAGGCTTGGGCCACGGTCTCGACGAGCCCGGGGAGCACCTCGTCGACCGCAACGGTGGATTCCAGTCGTTGGCCCAGGCGCGAGAGTACTTCGTAGGGTTCGTCGCGGCCGCCGTAGAGCAGTCGGTTGACCCCTGATTGCAGACGCTGCCGCAACGGGCTGAACGCCGCCGCGACGACACCGGTCGCGATGAGCGCGGGTACGTACCCGGCCCGGGTCTGCAGAATCGCACCCGTCGCTGCGACTACCGCCACGTAGATACCCAGGATGAGCACGGTCAGCGTCGCGTAGACCAGCGAACGGTTGATGATGACGTCGATGTCGTAGAGGCGGTACTTGAGGACGGCCACCGTGATGGTTCCGATGAGTACTGCGATGTGCAGTTTGAACGCCAATGTGGTCGGAACGCCTGGCGCCATGTAGGTGAGTACCAGGGTGACGGGCAGAAACACCGCCACCGAGGCGAGCCACTTCAGCTGAAGCCGTTCATCGCCGCGCGCGCGGCGGAAGCGCAAGAGCAGGCTTACCACGCTCACGGCGATGGTCACGTCCAACAGCGTCTTGCCCGCCAGTCCCACGATGGCGAGGACCGAATGGGAACGTTGCATGGCGACGACGTTGTTGACGGTGGCCAGGCTTCCCGTCTCCACCATGGTGCCCGGGCGCAGGATCTGCGCGATCAGCAGCGCCACAGTTGCGGACACGGCCACGGCAAGCGCAGGAGCCCACCGGCGGGACAGCAGTCTTCCGTCCGGAAACAACAACAGCACGACTGGGATGATCCCGAGGTAGACCACCCAGGCCCAGTTGGCCAGCCACAGAACAACTTCCCCGCCGGGAACCCGGGAATCGTTGAGCATCAGGGCATAGACCGCGTACTCATTGCCCAGGGTGGTGACGGCCGCCGCCAGGCTTGCCCCGCAGAACAACCAGCCGAACGGATTGCGCGGCCGCTTGGTCACGATCAACACACCCGCGGCGGCCCACGTCAGTGTTTGGAGCACCGTCGCCGTCCACAACTCGGTGTTCAGTCCCGTGGTGTCGACCGCAGAGTTGATCCAATGCAGCACGACGGCGGCGATGGCCATCAAAGCTGCCAGCGCGGCAACACCGCACGCCGTCCTAGTGGCGCCTCGACCCAACGTCATGAGTACAGCATGAAGCACCCGGCGCCCACCGTCACGGGTGCAGATTCCCGACCCGGGTCGGGACCACAGGCCCACTCGCGGCCAGGAGGATCTTCCCGAGCGGTCTAGGTGCCTGCACCCATGACGACCGGATTCCCGGAGCGAAATGATCCGTTAGACCGAAGGCCCACTCCGCGGGCGCATCCCGGTGTGTCCGCCGAGCGCTGCAAAGGCCGATCATGTCCAACCGCCTGGGCAGTGAGGATATCCAATGACAGAGAATCCCAAGGTGTCGCAGGACGCTGGATCGTCGGGACACATCCGGCGCCGGACCTTCGTCGGTGCGACGGTGGCAGTCGGCGGCGCAGCCATCGCGATCCCGCTGCTGCAGGGACGAAGCGACGACCAGATCGCACAGCCTGGTGGGAACGAAACGTCGGTGCGGATGAGCATCAACGGCGAAGACCACGACGTACTCGTCGACAACCGCACCTCGCTGCTCGACATGTTGCGCGAGCGTGTGGGATTGACGGGCACCAAGAAGGGCTGCGACCAAGGGGCGTGCGGCGCATGCACCGTGCTGATCAACGATCAGCGGGTGGTGTCCTGTCTGATCCTGGCGGTCATGGCCGAGGGTGCCGAGGTGATCACCATCGAGGGTGTGGCCCGCGGTGACGAACTGCACCCCTTGCAGCAGGCCTTCATCGACGACGACGGCTTCCAATGCGGATTCTGCACACCGGGACAGATCATGTCGGGCATCGGATGCATTCGGGAGGGGCACACGTCCTCCCCGGAGGAGATTCGAGAGTGGATGAGCGGCAACATCTGTCGCTGTGGCGCCTACACCAACATCGTGACCGCGGTGGCGCGGACCGCGCCGAACGGAGCGTGACCGAGTGTTTCCCTTCCAATTCAGCAGGGCAGCAGACGAAACGGCCGCGTTGGCTGCTGGCCGATCGGGTGCGCGCTACATTGCGGGCGGCACCACGCTGGTCGACCTGATGCGCGAGACCGTCGAACGTCCCGAATCGGTGGTCGACATCAACCGCTTGCCCTACCGGGACATCGACACTGATTCGGCGAGGTTGCGGGTGGGCTCGCTGGTCAGGATGTCGGACCTGGCGGCCCATCCGGCGGTGCGGCAACAGTTTCCGGTAATCAGTCAGGCGCTGGAACTCAGTGCATCAGCACAGCTGCGCAACATGGCGTCCATTGGCGGAAACCTGATGCAGCGGCCCCGCTGCCCGTACTTCCGCGACGTGTCCGCGAGCTGCAATCGGCGCGAGCCCGGATCGGGATGCGCAGCCATCGATGGGTACAACCGGATGCTGGCCATCCTGGGAACCAGCGATCAGTGCGTCGCCACTCATCCCTCCGACCTTGCGGTGGCGCTAGTTGCGCTCGACGCCGTTGTCATAAGGCGGGATGGCGACGGGGACCACCCAATCCCATTGGCAGACTTCTATCGCCAGCCGGGCAATACTCCTGAGCAGGAGCACGATCTTGGAACTGGTCAACTCATCGTCGCGGTGGAGGTGCCCGTGCGTCCAGGAACTCGACGGTCCGGTTACTTGAAGGTTCGCGACCGACAGTCCTACGAGTTTGCGCTGTGCTCGGCAGCGGTGGCGCTCGATATCGCCGGTGGCACTGTGCGAAGCGCTCGCGTGGCGGTCGGCGGTGTCGGCACCGTGCCATGGCGACTGCCAGCGGTGGAACGGGCGGTAACCGGTCGCCGACCTAGTCCCGAGTTGTGGGCGTCGGCCGCCGCACTGGCTGCCGACGGCGCAAAACCGCTGAGCGGGAACGACTTCAAGGTAGATCTGCTCAGACGAACCGTCGAACGGCAACTCACGACTGTCGCGGGTCTGGCATGACACAACCACAGATCGCCGTCGGTACCGCACAGTCCCGAGTCGATGGACGGCTCAAGGTCACAGGTGCGGCTACCTACGCCGCCGACCACGCCGTCGACGGTGTCGCCTATGCCGTGATGGTGGACAGCACCGTGGGACGTGGTCGCATCACCGCCATCGACACCGGTGATGCGCTCGCGCATCCCGGCGTGCTGCAGGTGATCAACCATACGAACGCGCCCCGGTTGGCCTACCGGGACAACGAAGGTTCCAACAACCCGCCTGGGGCACGGCTGAAGGTCTTCCAGGACGACCGGGTGCTGTTCTTTGGGCAGCCGGTAGCCGTCGTCGTGGCCGACAGCCTGGAGGCAGCCCAACACGGCGCACGTCTAGTCGCGGTGTCCTACGAATCACGTTCACCATCAACAGATCTCGTGAGAGCTAAGGCCGACTCGCCGACGCTTTACACCCGAGGTGACGCCGAATCTGCGCTCAGCACCGCTCCGGTGCGCCTCGATATGACCTACCGCACGGCCCGCAACCACCACAACCCCATGGAGCCGCACGCGACGATCGCCCGCTGGGACGGCGACGAATTGACCCTGTGGGACAAGACTCAATGGGTGGTGGGTGGTACTCAGCAGGAACTCGCCTCGGTGTTCGGTATCAACCAAGAGGCGATACACGTCATCTCCCCGTTCGTCGGCGGCGCCTTTGGTAGCGGTCTGCGAGCCTGGCCGCACGTCACCGTTGCCGCGCTTGCGGCTCGGCAGGTGGGGCGCCCCGTGAAAGTGGTGCTGTCGCGGCGGCAGCTGTACTTCGGTACCGGTTACCGCCCCGCGTACACCTACCAGGTGGCGCTGGCCAGTACCCGCGACGGTCGACTCACCGCTATGAAACACGACATTCGGGGTGAGACGTCGAGTTACGAGACGTTCACCGAGGAAGTCTTGGCGCCAGGGCAGATGCTCTACAGCGTGCCCCACGTCGCGCAGTCATATTCCACCGCGCCGCTGGACGTCAATACCCCGATCTGGATGCGCGGTCCCGGAATGGCAACCGCCGTCATGGTTGTCGAGTCGGCAATGGACGAACTGGCCTGCGAACTGGGATTGGACCCGATCGAGCTGCGTTTGCGAAACGAACCAGACGGCGACCAGTCGAGCGGGTTGCCCTTCTCGACTAGTGTCCTGAGTCGTTAATTGCGGCCTAGTTGTTAGACTGGGTCATGCCTACTCCGCATGCCGTCGAGATCGTGTTGAGCGCTGATGAGCGCC
>NZ_JBEXUA010000031.1:0-12215 GCF_040614235.1 Mycobacterium sp. NPDC006124
TCGAAGAATCACGCGATGACCTTCATTCGATCGGCTACGACACGCCGGGGCTCGAGATTCGGCCCGGCTCGTACACCACTCTGCTGGACGCAACCATGGATGACAGTCCGTTTGAGAAAGTGACACGTATTTTGAGAATCGACAGCGGCTGTAGGTTCCCAACTTCCGTGTCATCTCGCGACGCTCTGAACTGCGATGACGCAAATTGTCTCACGTCGTCTCATCGGGGTTTCGTCTCAACTTCGTGTCATTTTCTTCAGCTGCGAGGCTGGTGATCTACGCAGGCGATCCGGTCCGGCTATAGCCGATCCGAATGGCTAATGCGGGCTGTGGTTTTCAGTGCTTCTGACGCCGGCGTGACCCCTCAGTCGCGTCGCACCGCTTCCCGAACGAGTTGGACGCGCGAGGTCACACCCAGCTTCGTGTATACGTGCGTGAGGTGGTTCTGGACGGTCCGCGGGGAGACGAACAGCCGTGTCGCGATGTCCTTGTTCACGAGTCCTTCGCTAACCAGTCGTACGACTTCGCGCTCGGAGGGCTTCAGCGCGGCCCAGCCGCTCGTCGGGCGCTTGCGCTTGCCGCGACGGCGTTGGGCGTACGCGATCATCTCGTCGGTCGAGGGCGCGGCCCCCTCGATCCACATCGCATCGAAGTCCTTCGCGCTGATCGTTTCTCGCAGTGACGTCACAGACGCCTCGTAGACGGCGAGGAAAGTCTTCATCTGCACCTTGCCGGTGCGCTGCCGAATCGCTAGGGCGGCGCCGAGGTAGCGGGACCACTAGGTAAATTGTGCGGTGCCACCGATCGGCCGCACTCTATGTCTTAGATCAGCTCCCATTCCTTGGCCAGGATGGCGGTGAGCTCCTGCTGACGCTTCTCAATGACCGAAGGGGTCCAAGAGGGCAGTTCCAGGACCTGGGTGGTTAATGCGAATACCGCTGATCCGGTCGATGTTTTGAAGTACTTGTCCTTCTTCGCCGCGTAGTCATAGTTGTTCGCCTGCGAATTCTTCCGATGGTTCAGCAACAGCAGATTTCCTAGCTTGTGAGTGAGTTCAGCGCGTTGCTCGTCGGTGAAGTCCACACGCCATTGGCTCGAGTCCTTCGGATTCTGAGGGAGGACGTGTTCGATCGAGATGATCTTGTGGTCGTAAGTCGCCCCGGGATCCTTCGCGAGCAACTCATCCAAACGCAACAGCACGTAGCGCGCCCGCCGTGCCTGCATCCGGTAGATGTCTCCCTCCAGTGCAGTCATCGAGAGCACACGTTCATCATCGCTGAGGTTGAAGGCAGGGGCTTCGAGCCCTGCCCCGGACTTGAGCTGGTTGAGAAGCGCTAGATAGTGCACGATTCGCGGAGTCGCGTAGGCCTGACGTAACAAGAAGCTCGCTGCAATCCGTTCCAGACGTTTCAGGAATGCGGTGAGGAACCCCGGGTCGTCCGCGTGCTCCACCATTGCCCACAACGCGCAAGGTCGCCAATCCTTGTTGTCGACCATGTCCAGCCTCTTGAGCCACTGGTTGACGGGCTTCCACTTATCCCCGGGCCCGAAGTCGAAGGCAATGGTCCGCTCAAACGCTTTGGCGTAGGGCAGGAGCAGGTTGTCCACAAAGTCTGCAGCAGCACCGCTCTCGATATATGGATCGAGAACCTGACCTGGGAACTCAACGAGTAGTTCGCGGCGAGCGCGGTCCCCACTCACTACCGTCCGGATGTCGCGAAAAAGCTCGGTAAAAGCGTCACTTCCGAGTGCTTCTTCGGCCGCCTCCCAGCGCTTGGAGTAGTCGCCGCGGTTGGCGACCTGGCCGATGACTCGTGACTTGAAGATGTCAGCCGGCGTGAGGTCAAGACCGCGCGCATTCATGACACTGAAGATCCGGTAGGCACTGTCGAGGCTCGGTGTGCTGACAACAACGAGATAGGTTCGGGTACTCGCGAGTGTCGCCAAGGCTCGACGACGGTCGTCCGACCAGTCACTCAAGCGCGCCCAATAGGCTGCAGCGTTGTCGCGAATTGCGCGTTGCGGCTCCGTCGCGGCCGCGGCGTCAGTGAGAGCGACGAGTGTGTCAACGTGACCTGGCTCCTGCACATACTTGCGAAAGAACGGAGCGTCCTGTTCACGCAAGCTGAGTCGCGGACGCGACGGAATGCCGTCGAGCTCGTTGCCGGGGTCCAGGATCCTCGCACTCAGATTGCGAGCGAACTCGTCCCCCTCGACGAGATCCCTCAGTACTGAGAAGAGCAAGGTGAGTGTCGTTAGGCGCTGCTGACCATCGATTACGTCGAAAGATTCGTCGTCCTGCTCGACAAGGACGAGCGAGCCCAGGAAATACGGCTCATCACCGCCACGACCCATCGTCTCCTCAAGATCGTCCAGAAGTTGGAGTGCCTGGTCAGTGCCCCACCGATACGGCCGCTGGTACTCCGGAATCTTGAACTCGAAATCACTCGAGAAAATCTTCCTCAGCGGGTGCTCGTGCGCTGTCAGCTTTTGCATCAGTCATCTAACTGGTCGGAGTCATGAGCGCCCTGCTCAACAGTAGTGTGCATCAGCCCAGGGTGGTTCACGGTACGGGTGGTGGCCATCCGTTTCGAGATACGGCGCTTACCTGAGACTGAAGATCCCAGACCGAGTCCACCGTAGGCGCGGTGTGAATGCTGCGGCGCAGCCGCATTTCTGGCACCTCACCCAGCCCTCGGGTAAAATCGAACATCGCCTGCGCGCTCATGAAGGTCAGAGGGTCTTGACCTGCGCGTACAGACTTCGCAAAGCGACGTCCGACATGTCGATGATCGGCTCGTACATAAATGAGTTCACGTGAATGTTCTCGGGGGTCATGAGGACCACGGTGTCGAGGGTCGCCGTCGACTCCGGTGTCCCGCAACTGCGGTTCTTGAATGAGTTAAAGAGAACCGCCGTCTGATTCCCGTCGATTGCGTCCGTGAAGGACTGGTCGTTCAGCTCCCCGACCATGAACTTCTCCGCCTGTAAACGCGTCGCGATCGACAGCACGATCTTGTTCTCGAAGTTGACGCCCTCGTCGGCCTGCAGCGCACAGTCGGCCTGAGCGTAAATGAGGTCGACCACCGGATCACTCGGCGCGTCCCACGCCTGAGATTCGTAGCCGGGGAACGTCTCCTTGAAGATGCGGTCGAGATCTCCATTCGTGATACCCAGCGAATCCTGCTTCCAGTGCAGCAACGACGTGAGCCTCATGTAGTCCGGGTCGTCGGTGCCCTTCGTGTACTCAAGGATGTTCCTGACGAACGGGATCGACGCCACCCTCTGCATTCCGTCGCTGAAAAAGTTCAGCTTGAACGCCCGGATAAACGGGTTGTTCACGTGCTCAGCCTGGCTGAGAACGACCTTCGCTTCGCCCTTCTGGGCCATGAAGCACTGCTTGTACGTGACGACGCCACGGCTCAGAAGAGTCCGGAAGAAATCGAAGTTATGAGTCAGGAGGATGAGCTTGAAGTTCGTGTGCTCGGCCATCTCCTTGAGGTACTGGATGATGGCGTACTTGTTCTTGTAGTCGAAAGAGTCTGCGAGGTCGTCGATGACGAACAGCGTTTCGCGCCCGGACGCTTTGCGTGCTTCCATCTCGAACAGCACGTTTAGGATATAGAGCGCTTTCTTCTCGCCGTTGCTGAGCACCGAGAGGAGTTCCTCGCGCGCAACGTCCGTCGACTCATCGCCCTCCTCGAACTTGAAGACGAGCTTGAGGACGTCCTCCTGGCCCAACGCGACCTTGTGCTTGTTCTCGGCGCTGAGCCTGAACGGCACAAAGAATCGGTCGTTGAAGATCTCGATGACCCTCTCCCATTGGGTCCGCTCAGCCGCCGCCGCCTGCTCGATCTCCTTCTGGCGTGCCTCGCTGTTCGCGAACAGGGTGACGACGCGCGTGAATAGCTCTTCGTGCGACTTCAGGTACGACTGCCACACCTTCTGCCGAAAGAGGTCGATGTTCGCGAACTCTGGGAGCAGCTCGACGTGTTCGGAGACGTAGGCGAAGAACTGCCGAGTGTTCTCATTGCGCTGCAGTGCCTTCTCCAGGAGGTTCAGCCTTTTGCGCAGCACCTCATCATCGGTGATCCGCTGCTTCTCCTCGGCTACCAGCTCCTCGAACTCCTTAGGGCTCGTCACGGTGCGGGACTGGGCTGGTCCCTGGAGGACCAGCGAGTGATTGGCCGCGAAGAATCCGTTGGCTCCCAGGCTCTTCGTGACGTTCTCCGCGTTGTAGTAGCTGAACGTCTCACGGCTGAAGAACGCGGACTCGTCCAGTAGCTCGTTCCAGCGCGTCACATACTGCGTCAACTCAGATTGCAGGTCCTTCGACTTTAGAATCGCGTCGAGCTTGTCGTTGAACAGGACGTCGTACGGAAGGTCCGAGAACCGGGGCGCGTCGAGGGTGTCGACTTCGTACTTGGTGCGCATGAGCGCTTCGAAGAATCTGTCGTCCTCGGGCATAAACGCCTGTGAGACAGTCTGGATCACGTCCTGCTTCGTTCCCGACTGCGCCTTCAGAGCAGCCACCAGTTCCGCGCGGGCAGCGCGCAGATCGGTCTGCAGGGCCTCGTACTCCTTGCGCAGCTCGGCGTTGACGAGGAGGGTCGACGTCGACTTGCTCGGGCCGAGATCCTCGTCATAGGAGAGCACGACGACGACGTCCGCCGGGTCGATCTCCGTGCCGGCCTCGTCGGTGATGCTCCGCTGCGACACCCGATCGCGGAACATGTGGTCGATGGTCTCTCCCCCCTTTGCGAAGTCCTTGAACGTGTGCGCCAGGGAGGTCTTCATCGTGCCGTTGGGCGCGTAGACCGCAACGGCATTGCCGCGCCTGAAGTCGAACGTCGCGTTGAGCTCCCGAATACCGTGACAGTTGGTGAGGGCGACGTTCAGCTTCTTCATGGCCGCCAATGTAGACGGCGGCCATGACACGTCCGACCGCCGCGGCACGATTGGGATCAAGTGCCACGGAGAACGCGTCAACGACGTCGATCTTGTCCATGAGCGGCGGAGGCCGCGCAGGGTGCCAACGCCGGTTGAAAATTGACCCCTTCTCAACGGTTGAACAGTGCTGCATCACTTCGGGCATGGTCATCCAGGCATACGTGCACCAAAGGTCGTCGACCGGTTCTGAGCAGATTTGGCACTAAATCGGGTGTCGGCACCTGTCATTACTCTCGACAATGCTAGAGAAGCGCTTCCCCTGTAGGTGCTTCCAACCGCGGGCCGAGAGGCACACGGGTGGCACGCTCACCGACCGCTACGCTCAGGCAGACGAGAGAGGTGATTCTGTGGCCACGAACAGCGCGATCGAATGGACCGAGGTCACCTGGAACCCCGTGACCGGGTGCGACCGCGTGGCCGCCGGGTGCGACCACTGCTACGCGTTGACGCTGGCCAAGCGGCTCAAGGCGATGGGCGCCGAGAAGTACCAGAACGACGGCGACCCCAGAACGTCCGGGCCCGGCTTCGGCATCACGGTCCACCCCCGCTCGCTGTCCCAGCCGTACCGATGGCGCACCCCGAAGGTCGTCTTCGTGAACTCGATGAGCGACCTGTTCCACGCCAAGGTCCCGCTCGGGTTCATCCGCGACGTCTTCGACGTGATCCGCGAGACCCCGCAGCACACCTACCAGGTGCTCACCAAGCGCGCCCACCGGACCGCGCGGATCGCCGAGAAGCTCGACTGGCCCGACAACCTCTGGATGGGAGTCTCGGTCGAGTCGAGCGGGGTCGTCGACCGGATCGAACACCTGCGGGCCGTCCCTGCCGCGACCCGGTTCCTCTCGTGCGAACCGCTCCTGACATCGCTCCCGGACCTGAACCTGGACGGCATCGACTGGGTGATCGCCGGCGGCGAGTCCGGGCCGCGGGCACGGCCGATGGATCCGGCCTGGGTCGAAGACATCCGCGACCAGTGTCTCCACGCCGATGTGGCATTCTTCTTCAAGCAGTGGGGCGGCCGAACACCGAAGGCCAACGGCCGCGAGCTCGATGGCCGCACCTGGGACGACATGCCGGTACTGGCGGCGGCACTCTGACCCTGGCCCACCGTCAGTCGCTCAGAGCAGGGAACTCGATAAGAGTTCCGTCGGGGAAGGTTCCCTTCTTCTTCTGGTTGGGCGACGAGATGCGCCCGGCGGTCTGCATCGGCTTGAGGGTCTTAACCTTCACCTGACCGCTGTGGAACGGAGTCTTCCTGACGACGTACCGGCGGACTTCCTCGAACGGCACCGTCTGGCCAGCGAAGTGCTGTGCCAGCTCGTCCTGGAGCGGTCCGGTGTTGGCCTCGTCATCGAAGAGAACCTGTTGGCCTGCGAGACGGTCATCGAACCTGTAGCCCCCACCGGGAGCCAGCTTCCACATCGCCTCCTTCATCTTGTCGTAGGCCTGGTCGTCGCGCGTGCAGAAGAAGAGGTAGCTGCCGGTGTGACCGCTCTGGTTGACCATCTCGAAGCTGCACACGTGGGCGAAGTCGCACTCCTGGCGCAGCTGCCTCTCGTAGAGGTCGTGGATGAACTGGCCGCGACCCTGGTCAGCTGGCGGGGCGTTCTTGTACTCGTCGCACCCGAAGAGCGCCGTGAAGTGCGGGTCGACGTTGCCCGCGTTCGCGAACCGGTTGACGCTGTTGAAGTCGAAGTAGATAAAAAGCTCGCACGACGGGTGGCTGACCAGGTCCCGGATCAGGGCAATCGGGACGTCTTTGTAGCCGAACGGGTCGACGAACGCGAACGTCGGTGCCAGCTGATTCCCCGCGGGGATGGAGTCCAGCAGCTCACGCGCCAACTCCTGAAAGTTCTTGTTGCGCTCGTGGATCCGCACCGTCCTCGGCCAGGGGGTGCGGCCCACCTCGACGTCGGCAAGGACCTCCTGCAGCGACGCGAACCTCTCGCCGTCCCGCTCATTGAAGATGAAGTTGAACAGGGTGTCACCGAAGGCGGCGAACGACCGGTGGTCCAACAGCGTGTTGAGAGTCAGGACCGGCGAGCCGGGTTCGTCGTCGTCGTAGCGGCCCGGTCCTGCGAAACCGTCCAGCACGTTGACCCGCGGGTGGTGCCTGCTCGTCCCGAAGATGCCGAACCATGCGCCGAGGTATCGCGTGAGGATGTCGTGCTTGGCCTTGGTGTGCGGAGGCCTCACCCACACAGTCGGCAGGCTGTCACCCTTCGGCACTACCGGTTGCCCTTGGCGCGGTTGTGGGGCACGCAGAGCATGGTCAGGTTGGACAGGCTCGTCGAGCCACCCTTGGACCAGGCGGTCACGTGGTCTGCGTCCATCTCGTTCAGCTTGTAGATCCGGGTCTTGTTGCTATCCCCGCCGATGGCGCACAGCGGGCAGTTCGACTCACCGGTGGCCTCGGCCTTCTTCGTCTGCTGCTCGTAGGCGACGCGCTTGTCCTTCGCGTCGAACAGGCGGATGTCGAGCAGCTGGGGCTTCGTCTCCCCGTCGAGCAGGTATTCGTAGATCCCCTTGCTGCTATGCACCGCGGGGTCGGCGCGCAGCTCATTGACGCGGGCCTCGAACTTCGTTGCGCTGTAGGAGGTCCCGTGATGCGCCTCGTAGAGCCGGCCCCATTCGAGGCCGCACATCTCCTTGTCCGGCGGACGAGTGAAGACGCTTCCTGCCCAGTCGATGACTGAGGTGAAGTAGGTCTTCAGCTGGGCGATGTCCTGGTCCAGGCGGTGCTGGGCGAGGTAGGCGTCGATGGTCAGGCTCTGCGAGGACGCGACCCAATCCAGCGCCTCCTCGAGGACCTGCTGCCGCTTGGGATCGCCGTTGACGTAGGACCGCCACTTCTGCATGTTCGCGTTGTTCGAGTTGCTGTACTCGGCCTTGGCCCTCGTGATGAACGGGCCGGAGTAGATCGCGTTAAGCAGCTCCTGCTTGTTGAGCGGGACGCCGGCGATGTTGATGGTCTGGAACCATGCCTTGATCTCGTCCTCGGTGCCCTCGCACTCGTAGATGTCGAGCGGGGTGTCGAGGATCTTGCGCTGGCTGTCCTTGGGGAGCGAGGAGAAGGTCTGCTCTTTGCCGCCGACCTTGATGGCGAACTTGCCAGTGACGAAGCGGCCGAAGCTGGTGATGCGCTGTTGCCCGTCCAGCACCTCCAACGTCTCGCCCTCCACGTTGAAGTAGATCAGCCCGAGCGGGTACCCCTTGAGCAGCGAGTCGATTACCGCGACGTCCCGCTTGCCGTCGTTGTAGATGTAGTTGCGCTGGTACTCCGGCTGGATGACGAGCTTCCCGTCGAGCCCGAACAGGCCCTTGCCTTCGAGCTCGTTGTAGACGAACCCTTCTAGGACATTCTCGACCGTGTAATGCTTCAACTCGGTCTTCACGAGGCGTCCTTCCGGCGGATGAAGATGCGCTTGTAGATGCGCTTCACGGGGTAGCCCACATCGAAATACGTCCCAGGGCCGAATGACTCGGTTCGAACGAAGCAGCCGAAGGACCCGGTGTTCGACTTCATCCGCACGCCGTCGACTACGCGCTCCTTCGGACCGTAGGTCTTCGTCTGCGGGTAGTCGCCCTCGCTGCTGCCGACGATCTCGAACTGGTCAGGGTTGTACTTATCGAGGAATGTGATCGGAACGCCCATCATCCCGGCGTGGTCACTGGGAATCGCGTCCACGAATGGTACTTCGATCGCCGGGAAGTTGTCGTAGGTGGGGTAGCCGACGCCTCGGACTTCCTTATGCTTGCTGAACTTGATGTTGTCGGCCGTGGTCATGAGTTGCAGCGGTTCGTGACGGCGGCCGTGGTCGATGTTCGTGAACCAGCACGAGTTACCGAGCCGTGTGTAGTCCCGGTCGTCATCTGACGGGTAGCCGAGTTTCTCTGCCTTCAACCGGTCTGCGTCGGACACCTTCGCACCCTTCGGGACTCCGAACACCATGTCGGTGCTGTTCGCGGTCGCGCCCTTCCACAGCTCGTTCGACTTGATGTGCGGGAACACCTCGTTGTACGTGATGGCGTTGTTGTTGCCGATCACCGAGAACCTCCGACCGCCGCCGATGACCCAGGTCATGAACTGGCGAAAGAGACTGAACGGTGGATTGGTGATGACGAAGTCGGCCTCGTTACGCAGGGCTGTGACCTCCCTGCTGCGGAAGTCGCCGTCTCCGTCGAGGTACTCCCACTGCAGGTCATCGATGTTGACGATGCCGTCGCCGTTGATGTCCTTGGACTCGAGGACGAATTTCTTACCGTTCGTGTGGGTCTTGGTCTCGTCGAACTTCGGGTCGTCCAACTCGAACAGGGTTGGGGTGTAGCAGGCGAGGTTCGGGTTGCTGTCGGGCGCGTACGACGTCGAGATGAGCTTCTTCAGGCCGAAGTCGACGAAGTGCAGCGCGAAGAACTTCGCGAAGTTGGACCACTCCGGGTCGTCACACGGCAGCAGGACGACCTTGTCCCGGAACACGTCGGGGTCGAATTCGAGGTAGGCGTTGACCTCGCGCTCGATGTCGGCCCACTGCGTGTAGAACTCATCGTTCTTCGTTTCACGAGCAGCCTGGAGACTGCTGTTCCTCGAAGCGGTCGTCATACTTTCCCCCAGTGGCCTGATCACACCGCCAGCAGCGAGGGGTGTCTGTGGGAGGAATCTTATCGGCGGACTCCGACTGAGTCGGGTAAGAGACGGTAGATCGTGTCCCTCACCGAGCGCGGCCAGTACCGCCCCTCATCCTCGCGCGCCCCGTACCAAGGCAGCCCAGTCGGACGGCCGCGGTCCCTCATAAGTCCTGGTCCACCCCGCCGCAGGGCAATCACTACGCCCCCGGCGAGGGATGCGCCGATAATGTGACGATGCGGATTCGCGGAGAGCCTCACCAGGTGATTGCAAAGGAGGTACCCGGCGACCATCTTCTCGATGCGCAATACACGCATCTGGCTTCCGTATTCAACCGTGCCAGCCTCAACGCCGAACGGCGCACCGCAAGGGATCGATATTCGCACCGGCGCGAAGCTCTTGGCGAGACAGTCTCTGCCCGAGCCGACCAGGACGCGGGCAGTACCCGTGTTGAATTGACACCGACTTGCCCCGTTGATGCCGGCGCACCGCGTTCCATCCCTCAAGATCAGTAGCACAGATTGCTTCTTGAATCTGTTGACCTACGTTCAGTCAGTCGTTGCTTCTCAGCGAGTCTTCTGCGCTCCGAGCGCTAGCCTCGTCCCTGCTCTCCAGCTAGTAGGCGATCGATCGGCACCTGCAATGCACTAGCAAGATCGTAGATGCGTTCGTACAGCAGGCCGCGCCGACCGTGTTCGACATCGATCAAAACGTTCCGCGTCACACCCGATAGTAGGGCCAGGGTTTCCTGCGACATCCCCTGCTCAGTTCGTGCATCACGGATGTTCTGACCCACCATCTGCCTTAGCCGCTCCCACTCGGCAACCCGCTGCGGGTCGTTCTGACTGGGACGAGTCGGCACGCAGACAGGAAAGTGGTGTCCGCAAATAATGTCTGCCCTACTAGTAGTACATTAGGCCTGGTGTCGGACCTGGAAGCCGCAAGAACTTCGGAGTTCGCGACCCCTCACGGCATTGAGGTAATGGATCAGCTATGCCTGGTGCTCCTGGAGTGTCTCCTGGTCGCCAGTGACGTACAGAAGGACGTCAGTCTCAACCTCGATGAACTAATCAGCGGACTCGGCGCGATTCAGCACACGGCACGGTCAGCGTTTCGCGCGGCGAGTCTGTTGAACCAGCAGGCTCAACTGGAGGCCGCGTGGAGCGACTACTTCTCGCGACCGAAGGCAGTCTTCGCCCGTCACCATGCCGCCGTCAGATCTGGAGCCCGCAAGATCCGCCCACGCGAGCCCGCAGCATCGCTATTCGACACCCTGATGGACGACGCAGCACCGATTGACGACGGCACCGAGCTGAAGGCTCCGAAACCATCGTGTAAGTCGGCCACCAAAGCACAACGGGCGTGCAGTAACTCAGCCGTGTATCTCGGCTCCGGCGAGTTTGCGCAACACTGCTACAGCCACTTGACAGCAGTGGAACGTCGTCGCTTCGATAAGCACCGCCGCGAAACCGCAGCTCTTGAGGACCACCTCCTCGATATGCACGCCCAGCACATCGCTCGGGCCGCCGAACTCGTCCGCCTCGAATGGCAGCGCAAGCGGCAAACAGATGGAACTTGGATCGAGACCCAGGCAGCTTGGCAACGCGCAGGCGAATTTCATTGATGATGAACACCTTTCGGCGAGGAAGCACCGGCCATCGCGGAGACCGGTCGGCCCGACTCGGAGATTCTGCGCGCGGCGTCGTTTGATTTGGAGTGGATGTGGACGGCTCAATGCGGACCAGTTTGGGCACGAATCTGGCGGGCGCTGGAGCGACAAAATCCGGAGCCCGGCTTCGGCTGATACCGTCGCTCGTGTGGAGACGCTCGTGATCCGCGAACTCCCCGAGGGGACTATGGCTGCACTCCGAGAGCGTGCCGCGCGTCACCGTCGCTCCGTCGAAGCCGAAGTCCGTGCGATCCTGGCCGATGCGTTGTCGGGTGAAGATGCCCCCATGTCGGTACTCCTCGGCGCCGACAGCGGCCGTGACGTCGAGTTCGAGCCCGAACGCCTCGGCTTCGTGCCCACCACCCCCGCCCAACGGACGTTTGGGCAACTGCCGAATCTGTCCGTACCCGTGGACTTTGACGAGCCTTTACCCGATGCCGAGCTTGCAGGCTGGGAGGGCGAGGAATCGTCGTGAGCATCCTGTCGAGGACCATCGTCGTGGGTCCCCGGTGCTTACCCGGGACACTTCGCACAGTGGTGCAACCGCCTCGGCATCTCGTTCGAAACTGCATGTGCCGCTATGACTTTGCGGCCAACTCCGTCGCCGCGATCTGCCAGTTCGGTGTGAATCGCTCGGCTAGCGAGAACCGGCGAGCAGTGTTGGTCCACAGGGACAATTAACCGACTGCCTTTCTTGTACCGCCACGGGGCCGCAATGGGATACCGTGCGCTCTTGCCCACCGAGCAATTGTCGATGCACCTACGCCTTGGTCACGAGCGAGCTCCGGAAGCGTCCGTCCGCGGACGATGTACTCCGTATAGATCCACTCGCGCTCGACATTGTGCTTCTGGGGCCGTCCGCCAACGCGTAGGTCGAGGTTGCGTCCAGCAGAGTGGTGTACGAGCCGGGCCGAATCTCGAGCCCCGGCGTGTCGTAGCCGATCGAATGAAGGTCATCGCGTGATTCTTCGA
>NZ_JBEXUA010000032.1:0-10011 GCF_040614235.1 Mycobacterium sp. NPDC006124
GACCCCGACGTGCTGGCCAAGGTGTCGCGCGGGCTGGGTGAGGCCATGGTCGGCATCAACGTCGAGGAGATCGCGCAGCCGCACCGGCTCGCCGAACGCGGCTGGTAGGACGCGCTCGGCCAGCCGCCAGTTGACCCACCGGTCCCGGTCAAGCACCCCGGTGGGCCGACTGGTTCGTCCCGCGGGCGGGTCGTCTACCAGCCTTCGGTCAAGACGCTGTCGAGCGCGTCCACGAAGTAGTCCGCCCCCGTCTGGTCCAAGCACAGTGGCGGCTTCACCTTCAGCACGCACATCCGATCGCCCGTGGGCTGGATGACCACGCCCTTGTCCAACATCCTTTCGCAGATCGCCAGTGTCTCCTCGGTAGCAGGCTCAAGAGTGTCTCGGTCCCGCACCAACTCGACGCCGAGATACAGACCGTGCCCATGGACCGTGCCGATGATCGAATGCCGTTCCGCGAGTTCCAGCAGACGCCCCCTGAGGTGCCCGCCGACACGACGGGCGTTGCCCTGCAGATCCTCGTCCTCGAGGACGTCCAGGACCGTGCTCCCGACCACGCACGACGCGGGGCTGCCACCGGCCGAGGAGAAGAAGTAGCCCTGGGATCGATAGGCCTCGGCGATGACCTTCGTGGTCGCCACGATCCCAAGCGGATACCCGTTGCCCACCGCCTTCGCCACCGAGACGACGTCGGGCACGACGCCCTGCTGCTCGAAACCCCAGAACCACTGTCCCAGACGGCCGTAACCAACCTGAACCTCGTCGGCGATCGCCAGTCCCCCAACGTCGCGAATCGCGGCGTAGACCTGCTTCAGGTACCCGTCGGGGAGCGCCATTCCGCCGGCATTCCCGTAGACGGGTTCGGCGATGAACCCTGCGAGGTCTACACCGTCGGCGGCTAGTCGCCCGATGTCGGCAACGGCATCCCGCGCGTACTGGTGCGCCTGCGCCCCACGGTATCGCCCGCGATAGGAGTTGGCGGATTCCACGGTGTGGACCCACCTGGGACGAGTCGTCAGGGCGTTGGGGTTGTCCGCCGTCGACGTGGAGACCGCGTCGGTGAGGTAGGTCCAGCCGTGGTAGGCCTCCCCCATCGAGACGAGGTGTTGCCGTCCGGTGGTGCCCAGCGCCAGCCGCATCGCGAGGTCACTTGCCTCCGAGCCCGAGTTGACCAGGAAGATCTGGTCGAGCGACGGTGGCAGCCGAGCGGCGATCTTCGCGGTGAACTCAGCGATGGCCGAGTAGTTGAACCGCGAGTTCGTGTTGAGCAGTTCGTACTGGCGGGCAACCGCATCTGACAATCGAGGATGCGAATGGCCAAGCAATGCAACGTTGTTGACCATGTCCAAATACGATCTGCCGTCGGTGGACAGCAAGTGGTGCCGCCAGCCCCGCTCGAACCGGGGCGGGGTGACGTAGTAGTGCTCCTGAACGTCAGCCAGGTACCGGCTGCGGCGTTCGAGTAGTGCAGCACTCGATTCGGGTGTGTCGCCGTCGGGGGCGCCGAGCAGCGCCGCGGGATCGGCGGTCAGGGCCAGCCAGCCTGGGCCGTACCGTGGGGCGACGAACGCAGGCACCGGCGGCCCATCCGCCCGCCGGACCTGAACGCGAATCCGATGGTCAGCCCCCACGGTCGTCAACGGCGCGCCTGCCGCCACCTCGCCCAGGTGCATGCCCGGCAGCGCGTCGGCGTCGACGTCGAGTGTGACGTCGAGGACGACGTCGACGTCTGCGGCGGACAGGGTAAAGCCCTGATCGGTCCTTCGCGTGACACCAGCCCACGGTGCGCGCAACGCGGTTGCCTCGAAGAACCATGCGTCGCAAAAGGTCGGCAACGTGGCGGGTTCGGTATCCCGAAGTGGTGCAGCCTGGTCGAGGCGAGGTTGCGCGTACGCACTCATCGCGACTCTCGCCCCCGTCGCACGCGCGGCGCCCAGCGCCCTATCGACGGCATCCGCGTGCAACCAGGCACCGCGGTCCCACACCGGCGCGGTCGTCGAGAGGTCCAGCACCGCGGGCTGCCCGGCGACGAGCGAAACGTAGTCGTCCGGGAGCGTCACCTCACCGGGTCGCGGCAGCGATAGCGCGTCGCAAATCAGGGTGGACATCACCTCCATGGGCACCGCCACCGCCGCGTCGAACATCCGCCACTCGTCGAGCAGCCCGGTGACGGCATACTCGTTGTCCGGCTCGATGCTGACCTGCATCGTGCCGTTGAGGACCAGGATTGCCGCGCGGATCACTACCAACGGCCAGACGGCCTGGGCCTCGGCGGCCGACAACGGCCGCACCGCGTGGAAGCCCGTCACCGTCGGGAGCGCCGACAGTGCGTCCGCACCAGGATGGTGAAGGACCGACGTTGCCGTACAAGCGAGTTCGGCGACCGCCCAGGTTCGGCACAGGTCGCCGAAGTCGAGGATGCCGTCATAGCGCCGGGCGTCATCGGGCTCGGCTATCAGGTTGGAGTTGGTCAAGTCTAGGTGGACGGCTTGACGCGGGAGTTCCCCGGCGAGCCGTCCCAGGATCTTCCACGCCTGGGCTACGACGTGAAGGAGCTGGTCACGGCGACCCTCGTCGTCCTGATAGGAGATGAGTTTCTCCGTGACAGCCGGAACGTGTTGGGGATCCCAGGCCAGCGTGCGGTCGAGCCCGGGATGGTCGAACGAGCGCAGTGCTCTGCTGACGCGCCCACACACATCACCCATCTGCCGGGCGACGTCGGCTCCCAGATACGTGTCGGCCTCGACGGTGGTACCGGGCAGGTAGCGGAGAACACGCGCAATGAGCGACGTTCCGTCCGCGTGCCGGAAGGTTCTGTGCGTCCGCCCGTCGACGCCGTGGACCGCGGTGGCCAGTCGCAACCGGGGTTCGGCAGCCTGCACGAGTTGGGCGGCCTGATCTTGTGCCTTCACCTCGGCTTCGGAGAACACCGGGTTCGCGATCTTGAGAACCCCGACGCGCCGCCCGTCGACGGTCGTGAGCATGAAGTTCTGGTCCTGCTGGCTGCCGAGCGACTCGGCGATCACCGGGTGGCCGAAGTGTTGCCCCCCGAGATTCTCCGCCTCCGCGTCGCTGATGCGCAAGGCGGCGATCTCCGGCCGTTCGAAGAAGTCGTAGCCAATCGTTCTGTCGCTCACGGTGTTACGACCCTGGCATCGTCGTGGGGTGTCAGTGGCGCGTGCTCGGCGTCGAACTGTATCTCTGGTGGGGCCTTGCGGAAGCCTCGGGTGATGCCGGCGAGGTACAGGACGCCCACGACGATCCAGACGAGTCCGACGATGAAGCCCAGACGCGACAGGCTGAACCACAGGTAGAAGGTGAGCAGGAACCCGATCGCGGGCGCGATCCCGTACCGGAACAGATGCCACGGAGTGCGTTCGGTGGCGTCGACGAGGAAGAGTTTGATGACCGCCAGGTTCACGACCGAGAATGCAGCCAGCGCACCGAAACTCACGATCGAGGCCATGGTCCCCAAATCGGCTACCAACGCGATCAACGAGATGACTCCGACGAACGCGATCGCGCCGACCGGGGTCTGGAACCTGCGGCTGAGACGACCGAACAATTTGCGCGGCAAGACGCCATCCCGGCCCATCGCATACAGGATTCTCGTCACGCTTACTTGAGAGGCCAGAGCCGAGGCCACACACGCGGCCATGTAACTGAAGAGGAAGAACGTCTGAAGCCACTGCCCGGCGGTCATGCCCATGATCTCGATTGCCGCGGAGTCTGGATCCACGATCGCAGACGGATCGCGCTGCACCAGTGTCGCCAGATAGGACACCGCGATGAAGATGAGCCCGGCGATGGCGACGGTCAGCATGATTGCTCGTGGCACCGTGCGGCGTGGGTCCCGCGCTTCTTCGGACATCGTCGAGATGGCGTCGAAGCCAAGGAAACTCAACGCCAGCGTCGCGGCTCCGGTGAACAACGTCGCCGCGGCGACACCTTGGTCGTAGATGGGCTGCAGGAGCGAGACGCCCGGGTTCTCGACGATGTGCTTGACCGCAAGGATCGCGAACACCAACGCGAACAGCATCTGAAGCCCCACCATGGCGAGGTTTGCGTTGCGCACCACGGTGATTCCCACGACGCTGAGAACCGTGACCACGGCGATGCCCAAGAGTGAGTACAGCCAGATGGGTACCGCCGGGTACTCGGCGTGCAGATAGATGCCGATGAGGAGGTAGTTCGTCAGCGGTAGCAAGAGGTAGTCCAGCAGCAGTGCCCAGCCGGTGACGAAGCCGACGTTTCCGCCGAAGGCCCGCCGGGAGTAGGTGTACGCGCCACCGGCGACCGGGTAGGCCCTGACCAGGACCGCGTAGCTGCCCGCCGTGAAGAGCACCGCCAACAGCGTGATCAGGTACGCGGTCGCCACATGGCCTGAGGTCGACTCGTTCACGACCCCGTAGGTCGTGAACACGGCCAGCGGCGCCGTGTAGGCCAATCCGAAGATGACCAGGCCGGGCACGCCCATGACCCGCCGCAGTGTAGGGGCGGACGAGGTGGGTGATGTCTCAGACATGAGTACGCTCCATCTGCGCCTGCAGGGCGCTGGACGTCGAATTCGATTGATAGGTAGGTATTCCTGCGACCCAGGTGCCGAGAACCGATATCGACGTCAGGTCGCCTATGGGTGACTGCCGCGGGTCGGCCGACAGCCACACCAGGTCCGCCTCGAAGCCGTCGTCCAACACGCCGCGGCTGGTCTCCGCGCCGGCTTGATAGGCGACGCCGCGGGTGACGATGTCGAGTGCGTTGACGATGTCTATGCGTTCCTCCGGCATCCAACCCCCGTGTGGGGTGCCGTCTTGGCGTGCCCGGGTGACGGCCGTCTGCAGAGCCGGTAGGACGTCTGCACTGGTGACTGGCCAGTCACTGCCGAAGCTCATCGGTGCGCCGGACCTCAAGACCGAGCCGATGCGGTACTGCCGGTGGCCTCGCTCTGGCCCCAACCGCGGGAGCGTCAGTTGCTGCATGACGTCATCCGTGGTGGCCCACAATGGCTGGAAGCACGCGATGACACCGAGCTGGGCGAACCTTGGCAGGTCGTCGTCGTCGACGAGTTGGGCGTGGGCGATGACCGGGCGCCGGTCTCGAGGACCGTTGACGGCTTGGATGTGCTCCACGGCGTCGAGGGCCGAGCGGGCTCCGGCGTCGCCGATGGCGTGAATGTGCAATTCGAAGCCGAGCTCGTCGACGAACGCCGCGGCGGCCAGGAGCTCATCGTGCTGCCACACCTTCATGCCACGGGTGCACGCATCGGCATAGTCGTGAAGCAGGTGCGCGGTGTGGTTCTCGATGATTCCGTCGACGAAGAACTTGATGGTGTTGCACGTGAGATGGGGTGCAGCACGGATGCGATCGCGTTGCCCGGTCAGCTGGTAGCGCTGTTCTGCCCACCGCAGCGGGTCCGCCCGCAGTGCCAGATCGGCGCGGCATCGGAGCACGCCCCGCTGGGCGGCCGCCAACCATGTCTCGATGTCGTCCGGATCCACCCACGCGTCCTGGAGCCAGGCAATGCCGCGGGTGGCGAGGTGTCGCGTGGCGTACTCCAACGCTTCGACCCCTTGATCGAGACTGGGCGCCGGAGCGACCCGTAGCGCAAGGTCCACCGCGCCCCACTCCAGAAGGGTGCCCAGCGGTTGGCCGTCCTCCCGCCGCGGGATCTCGCCGACCTCGGGCTGTGGGGTGTCCTCGTCGATGCCGGCGAGCTCGAGCGCCCGCGTGTTGCACCACACCGAGTGGTAATCCCACGCCCGCAGCATCACCGGGCGATCGGGCACTACGGCGTCGAGCCAGCGAGCGTCGAACAACCCAGACGGGGTGAGGGTGGCGTCGTAGCTTGCAGCCACGATCCACTCGTCGTGGGGGTGGTCCTGTGCCCACGCTTGTATCCGTTCGACGATCTCGGACACGTCGCGAGCGTCCCGAATTGCCGGTCCCTGCTGTTCGAGGCCCGCGAGAATGGGGTGTGCGTGGCCGTCGCCGAAGGCGGGCGCCAAGAGTCCGCCGTTCAGGTCGACGGAGACGTCTGGGCTCACAGCCTCGTCCCACGGCGCTATGCGACCGTCGACGACCAGGAGCCGATCCGTGTCCGGACGGCCATTGCCTCTCCACACGGTTCCGTTTCGGAAGACGACTGCGCCCATCGGTTAACCCCTTGGTTGTTGCAACATTGGTCACCAATTAAACAAGTGTGATCGGCACACCATATAAGTCGGAGGTCGCGCGCGCCATAGGCAACGCCCGCCGAACGGCCGGGCGTTCACATCTGTGTCCCAAGTTTGATCACCAATTGACCGATCATCGCGCCCGTGATTACGCTCCGACCGTCCGTCCGAGGTCGTTCACCACCCGGAGAGGGGACCATGTCCCACGCCGAATCTGCCCATCATCACCTGGGGACCGCCATCGTCACCGGCACCGGATCGGCTGCGGGTATCGGGTTTGCAACCGCGCGTCTCCTCGGCCTGACCGGCCTCACGGTGATCTTGACCTCGACCACGGACCGCGTGCAGCAGCGGGTAGACGAGTTACAGGCGGCCGGCATTCGCGCCGTCGGCATTGCCGGCGACCTCACCGACCCCGCTCATGCAGATCGGGTGGCCGCGCTCGCGCTGGAACGCACCGGCCGCATCGACGTCCTGGTGAACAACGCCGGGCTGGCCGCGGTCACCAACCTCGTCCCGGCCGCCACCTTGACACACCTCACCGACCACGACTGGGCCAACGCGATTGGGTGCAACCTCACCACCGCGTTCACCATGACCCGTGCAGTGCTCCCCACGATGGTCGAACGCGGATACGGCCGGGTGGTGAACGTGTCCTCGGTATCGGGGCCCGTGTGCGCCTTCCCCGGGGACGGGGCCTATCACGCGGCCAAGGCGGGTTTGGTGGGTCTGACCCGATCGGTCGCCATCGACTACGCCGGGGCCGGCATCACCTGCAACGCCGTGGCGCCTGGGTGGATCCTGACGGATTCGACCACCGAGGACGAGCTGGCAGCGGGTGCTTCCTGCCCGCTCGGCAGATCCGGGACGGCGGATGAGGTGGCGCATTCCATCCTGATGCTGACGGCCCGGGCGGCCTCCTACATCACGGGCCAATGCATCGTGGTCGACGGCGGCAACTCGATCCAGGAAGATCACAGGTAGTGCCAGCACGTCGGCGTCATCTCGGCACGGTCGGCGCGGAAGATCATGCCGCCCACCGGATCTCGATGGGACGCGGCCGCCAGAACGCATGGGTACGTCTCGACGACGGGGCGGCGTCCTGCGATGACCGCCTCGGCACGAACGCGGCCCGGGGTCGGCCATCCCGGACGATCCGCGTCGCCGGGCTCACTCATCGCAACGGCTTCACGGCTTCCGAACGGGATCGAACGTGGTTCGGATCCTTCCGGACTCGGCGACGCCCGCAGGTATGGCATCGAACCGATGTCGCGATCGCCGGGGGTATCGACGGTTTCGGGACATCCGTCGGATCTGTTGCAGGGTCGGCCGTGCTGTCGCACAATGGGGCTACCATCACCACGTTTGGCCAGCACTTTCCCAGACTTCGAAGTGCAGGCCGAACACCTGAATTCGAGGCGCAGTCGACGACGACGGCGCTAGAATCGGTGGCGGCTGACTGCGCCGCCCCTTCTTTGCGGGTTCAGCCTCTTCACAACCTCATCCAAGATTAGAGGTCGTCGAGTGCCCCTTTGCTACGACACGGAGAACGACGTCCACCTGACCGGGCCGGACGTAGATCTGGTTGCGGACTGCGCCTACAACGCCGGCAGCGAGGAACGCGGTCCGGCCGGCGCGTACATCCTCGAACGGCTGGGAAGCATCGTGCACGCGGACGCGGCGGCGATCCTCGGGTGGAACCCCGTCGCCGGTCGCCATGTGCTCGTGAGCAACTTCGAATACGCACCACCGACACTGCTCGGTCTGAGCGAGCCCTACACCGACACCGATCCGCACCACGAGATGCTTGCCAGCAAGCAGCCGCTGCGCTTCGCGGACCTGCCCTACGACTACTGCACGACCGAGTTCTACCAAGACGTCCTCGATCCCGCCGGATTTCGGGACGGCCTGACGACGTGTCTGTTTGGTCAGAGCGGGGACTACGTGGGCATGATCCACATGTCGTCGGGCACGCGGGGAACTTTCGACCGGAGGCATTCGCTTCTGCTCAAGACCATCGCCCCCAGCATCGGTCGGTTGTGCACTCCGGCGCGGCCCCGACTGACGGCGGACACGTCGTCGGTCGCCTACATGGATGCCAGCGGCCGAAGTCATGCCTGGGGACAGTGCCCCGCACCCGTGGTGTGCGACGAGCCCGAGTTCATCTCCGCCACGGCCCGATTCCTCGACAGCGGTCGTGAGTCAGTGGTCGGACTATGGCCCACGGCCGCGTCCTGGCTGCGCGTGCGCATGGACCGCATCGACGAACCCCTGTGGGGACCAGGCGTCGTCGCGTTGGTCGCCGCCACTGAGACGCAAATTCCATACGGCTTGACCAGTCGTGAAGTCGACATCCTCACCGGGGTGGCCCACGGCCTGTCGAATCAACAGATCGCCTCGCGCTATGGGATATCGGTGCGCACCACCACGGCTCACGTCGAGAAGATCTTGCACAAACTCGCCGAACGGTCGCGCACGGGCGCTGCGGTACGCGCCATCGAGGAGGGCCTGGCCCGCCTGATCCCGTGACCATGGCGCCCCGCCCCGCGCCGGGGCGGCAACGCATCGAGGATCGGGATGTTAGTCGCCCCCGGCGTCCACGTCTTGCGCGCGCACGATGGCAACTAGCCGTTCACGGTTGGTCTCAACGTGGGTGGTGATGAGTTCTCGAGCACGATCGTGGTCGCGGTCCATCAACGCGTGGCGGATTGCTTCATGTTCGGCCAGCGCCTGAGCGGGTCGGGTTTGCGTCTCACGCTGCGTGGCCTCGAGGATGGCGATGGCGAACGCCATTTCTTGAGCGATGGACCCGAAGAACCGGTCGGCGCGAGGACTAGCCATCAATCCGATCACGGCGGCATGGAATCCGAGATCAGCTTCCACCACCTGTACCGCGTCGAGTTGTTCGGTGGCGGCGCGCAGCCTATCGAAGGCCTCGCCCAACCGTTCAGCGAGCGCATCGTCGGGGGCCGCCGGGTCCGCGGTGCACCACCGTTGTGCCGCAGCGGTTTCCAGCACGAGCCGCGTGTTGTAGAGATCGCGAATGTCGGCCGCGGCGAAATCGGCCACCTGGGTACCCTTATGACGCTGATGTCGAACGAGGCCGAAACCCTCCAAGATGCGCAACGCGTCGCGCACGGTCCGGCGGGATACTTCGAACTGCGCCGCGATGGCCTCTTCACGCAGCGGCGTGCTGCGTCCGATCGCACCAGTGATGATGGCCTGCCGAATCAGTTCAGCGACCTGCTCTCCGGTAGTCGACCTGCTGGGCAAACCGTTCCGAACAGGTGAATAGTCGCTGGCGACCCGGTCCATGAGCTGACCTCCTTCGCGGTGCGATGCTCCTGTGGCAGCGAGGCGATTTGCGCCGTACTGTAACCCAGATCGACTTTGTTGGTTAATTGGTCACCAATCTTCGCCACGGGCGCATCGCGGCGAAATCACTGCTCCGCTCGACGCAGATCGTGGTTCGCGCCTTGGATTTTCGGCGGCTGAGAGCCGTAATATCGTAGATTGTTGACGATTTACATGATCGTTGCCGCGCTCACACCGGATGAGCAGCCACGACTCGAGCCCACGCTTAATGCGCTCCGAACCCCGCAGCCCAAGGAGATTCACCAATGACTTCGCCGTCAACCGCATCTGTTACCTCCTATCCGCCGTCGGACGAATTCGCCGAACAGGCCAACGCGACCGCCGCGCTCTACGACGAGGCCGACGCCGACCGCCTCGCGTTCTGGGCCGCGCAGGCCCAACGGCTGGCCTGGGAGACGCCGTTCACCGAGGTACTGGACTGGTCGGAAGCCCCGGTGGCCAAGTGGTTCGCCGACGGCGCGCT
>NZ_JBEXUA010000033.1:0-8811 GCF_040614235.1 Mycobacterium sp. NPDC006124
GCCGGTTGACCCCGATCGAATACGAAGCAATCATGACCACACCGGCCAGTCAGGCCGCGTGACCGAAACTGTCACCTAATGGTGCAGCAGACCCGACCGCCTGAACCACCATCTCGAAGAATCACACGACGACGCCGTACACCACGCCCCTGGACTTGACCCCATCATTGACGGCGAGTCCTACCGCATGAAGGACGCTCAAACACCGAAAGGAGACCGCCCAACCAACCTAAGAATCACCGCACGGGGTGGGGACTTCTATCTGGCCACCAGCGGGGACTTCTACTTAGCCATTGACACGGTTCCGCCGCGTGTGGTGCCGGTCGGCACCTCGATGGATACTGGTACGCGTGCGGATTACACACCCGAAAGAGTCGCGGACACGGGCCTCGACAACCTATATGCGCTGCGCCGCGGTCGGCGTGTCCGGAGGCGATACAAAATCGTGGGACCGGGCCAATTGGTAGGGATCAAACCAGCCGCCGAGCGATACCAACTGGCGCACAGGGTCCACACGGACTTCTCCAAGCGGCGAACAAGACGTCGGTTGAATCGCCTCTCGACGTTTACCCGTACCTCGATGGCATTCCGCGGATGAACGGCGAGGATCTTCATCAGCCTGACGATGTGTCGGGCCTGCGACTCGAGCATGTAGACGATCGATCCGGATCCTACGTTCGTGTTGGGACCGTACATCATGAAGAAGTTGGGGAAATCAGGGACGGACATGCCGTAGTACGCATGCGCGCCCCCGGCCCAGACGTCAGACAATGCACGGTTAGAGCGGCCGTAGATCTCCATCGGGGAAAGGAACTCGGTGGCAGTGAAACCGGTTCCATAGATGATGACGTCTGCGGCATGGACCGTTCCATCAACCGTGCGAATTCCGCCGGGTTCGACTGCCTCGATGTCGTTGGTCACCAGGGAAACGTTGCTGCGGGCGATCGCGGGATAGTAGGCGCTGGAAAAGAGGATCCTCTTGCATCCGGGCGCATGATCAGGTGTCAGCTGCGAGCGCAGGGTCTCATCGGGCACTTGACGACGTAGGTGCGCGAGGGCGGCGGCACCAAGGAGTCGGGCGATGGGCTTTGCATCGACGAGTGCCAACGCCAAGAAGTCGAATACCGTCCAGATCGCCAAACGTTCACCGAGCCGCATCATGGGCAACTTTTGCAGCAGTTGGTGATGGCGACGACCATACTGTCGATCAAATTTGGGCAGCACCCATGGTGCTGACCGTTGGAACAGGTCCATGTGCGCAGCGCATTCAGCGACCGCGGGTACGAATTGCACTGCACTTGCGCCAGTGCCGACTACTGCAATCCGCTTGCCGCTGAGATCCAGATCGTGGTCCCAGTTGGCGGAATGAAACGAAGGGCCAGCGAACTCTGGCATGCCCGGAAGGTCGGGGATCGCGGGGCGTGACAGTTGGCCCACGGCCGAAACGACGACATCACACTCCAGTTCTTCCTCGAAAGTCGTGGTCAGACGCCATGTGTTCGAGCGCTCATCGAAAGCCGCCTTGGCGATTTCGGTCTTCGTCCGAAGGAGGGGCAGCAATCCACCGTCGTCGACGACGCGGCGAAGGTAGGCGAGGATGTCACGTTGTTCCGAGTAACGCCGGGCCCAGGTGGGATTAGGCGCCGAGGAGATCGAGTACAACTGCGACGGGACATCACAGGCAGCCCCCGGGTATGTGTTCTCCCGCCAGACTCCCCCGACACCATCGCCCTTTTCAACGATGACGACCCTGTCGAACCCCGCGCGAGTGAGGCGGAGCGCCAAGGTTATTCCGGCGAAGCCGGCGCCGATGATGACGATTGACGGATTGCCAGCCGGTTTCACCTGATGTTGTCCACGTTTCACGGTACTCATCGTTAGCTCATCACAACCTTCGTGCTGGGGCGCCTTGTGGTCAGCCCTGCGCCGAGACGCTGTCAACGGACGGTGGCCGCGGTAGCCAAGAACTCGCCACTGAGCCTGAGGGCCTCTCGCGCTTCAGGCAGTAGGCGAAACATCGCCTGGAAGACATGGATCTGGCCCCGGAAGACTTGCAACTGCGAGGAGACCCCCGCAGCTTGCAAACGGTCGGCGAAGACCCGGGAATCGTCGAGCAACATTTCTCGTCCGCCCACCTGGATCAATGTGGGTGGCATGTCCGTGAGATCGGCGTCGAGCACGCTCACCCTCGGGTCGGCCGGATCGGCGCCCCTCACATAGAGACCCAGTGTGCGTGACGCCGAGATGGCGGACGCAAAGGGGTCTCGTCGGCGTCGATCACGATCGATTGCTAGGTGACACGTCAAATCCAGCACCGGAGACATCAGCAGCATGGCGTCCGGCGCCGGAAGTCGATGTTCCCGAGCACCAATTGCTGTCGCTGCGGCAAGTTGACCGCCGGCGGAGTCTCCGGCGAGCGCCACGGTGCCAGGAGACGCCGTGCTCGAAGACGTTGCGGCCGTGCCCTTCTCGGTCAACCATCGGTAGGCAGTCAAGGCATCTTCGGCGGCCGCCGGGAAGGGATGTCTCGGGGCCAATCGATAGCGGACGGCGAATACCGGTCTGCGAGCGGCCGCGGACAGTTCGCTGATGAGACCGCGGTGGGTCTCGGGAGAGCACATCGAAAACGCGCCGCCGTGGATGTAGAGAATCGGCGGAGCATCCGGCACCACGTTGGCCGCCTTGATCCAATCGCCTCGCACATGTTCACCGGCGAAGAGAGTGTCGACCTTCTCGACACTAATTCCGGGCCGCGGCCGCGACACCACGAGTGTTCCCCGTAGTACGCGGTCCATGACGGCGAGGCCATGTTGGTTGGCGGGAATCACCTGCGTGAGAGGTCGGAGGACGCGACGCGCCGTCGCCGCAACCAGGTGGCTAGCCATGCTCGGATTCGGCCTGGCGGGTGAACTCATCCGGCGGTGTCCACCTTTTGTGGGGCAGCGTCCGCCCTTTTCGCCGGCCGCCGTTCGAAACGGTAGTCGGCCAGGTCGAATCGTCGACTGCGCCAGATCGATTCGACCGTCGTTGTGGGGCGCAGTGGCACGTCGCCGTGCTTGTCGAAGTAATAGCTGTTCGCGCCCGCGCAGCTGTCCTGCCAGAAGACCTGCGTATGCCGCCGTGCCAGCATCTCCGCGAAGAAGCGTTGATTCGCCTCCTCGCGGACCTCGACGTAGTTCGAGTCGGCCATCCGGGCATGCCGGAGGCAACGGAGGATATGAGCCGCCTGCGCCTCGATGAGCGCGAAGTAGGACGACCCGTTGTACCCGTACGGGCCAAACACTGAGAAATGGTTCGGGAATCCCGGCACGCTGACGCCCTCATATGCCTGGAGCCGGTTTTCATCCCACCACTGCGCTTGGTCTCGGCCGGCGAGGCCTCTGAGCGAGTAGGTGGGCATGCTGTCCGATTCCATGACCTTGAATCCCGTTGCCAGGACGAGCACGTCGATCTCGTGTCTGACGCCATCAGCCGTAATCACCGCAGTTTCATCCACCCGGGTGATGGGGTTCGTTTCAAGACGGACGTTGTCGCGGTTGAACGTCTTCAGATATTCATTGTGAAAGCTTGGTCGCTTGCAGCCCAGCGCGTAACGCGGCGTCAGCTTGTCCCGAACGACCGGGTCGGTGACCTGCCGACGCATATAGCTGATCGCTGCACGCTCGATCGCGGAGGCCAGCGGTATCGCGGTGTGAAAGTGCGCTGCGACGGGGAAGGTGAGTTCGACAAATGCCTGGCTGGCTCCCCGCGCAGCGATCTGCGCCCCAGGTGCGAGCCGGAGAAGAGCACTCAGCGGGCGGGGCACCGCGAAGTCGAGTTTCGGCAGGCACCAGATCGGTGTGCGCTGGAAGACGGTGAGGGTGTCGACGTCCTTGGCTATCGAGGGAATCAGTTGCACCGCAGAGGCGCCCGTTCCAATGACGGCGACCCTCTTTCCCTCGAGGTTTTCCTGGTGGTCCCAACGCGACGTGTGCATCGTGACCCCGCTGAAGTCTCCGACTCCGGGTATGTCCGGTGATTTCGGACGTGTGAGAACCCCCGAGGCATTGATGACGAACCTGGCAGTCAGTTCCTCCTCCGTCGAGGTATACAAACGCCATAGTGTCGATTCCTCGTCGAACTCAGCCCTCACAACCGTGACTCCGAAGCGAATTCGAGACGCAAGTCCATACTTTTCCACACAGTGCTTCGCGTAATCCTTCAATTCACTTCCCGGGGCATAGGTGCGTGACCACGACGAGCGTTTCTCGAAGGAGAACTGGTAGCTATACGACGGAATGTCTACGGCAATTCCAGGGTATGTATTCCAGTACCAAGTTCCTCCCACGCCCTGGGCCTCGTCGAGGACGAGGAAATCCGAGAAACCGTCTTTGAGCAGGCCGATACCCACGCCAATTCCGGAGAATCCAGCACCGATGACGACGACTTCGTGGTCTGGTCCATCGCTATCCGTATGCTCCGCTAGCACCCCATCGATGCTCAAGCCTTGCCCCTTCTCGCTGCAGCTGAACGCTTATTGGCTAATTCCCCAACGCCGATACCCGTCACGTCTACGATGACGCCGTCAGACGGCTCAGTCGTCGCAACGGACGTTCTCCGGCGTTTCGCGATGTTGGCTATATTCGAGCCGCTTGCGGCTTGTTCGCCTGTCAGCTCGTCGCGTCGTGAGGCTGTCGTCGAGTAATCATTCATGTCGACCTTCGACAGCCCACGGGCGAACTGGGTGGCAAATCCGGGGTACATCGTGCCGTTGTATCCATCATTGGTGAGGTACCAACTCTTGCAGCCAGAGTTCCACGTCGTACTTGACAACCGTCGCTGTACCTCACCGTGATAACGATTTTGCCGGTCCTCCCGAACGTCGAAGGTACGGAGGTCATCCTCGATGATCGCGCCGATGGCTTTGACGATGTAGTTGATCTCGGCTTCCATGTACACAAGAGCAGAATTATGACCGGGTCCTGAATTCGGACCGAAGGTGAAGAACAGATTGGGATAGCCCGCGACAGTGACACTCCGGTACGCATAGGCGCCCTCGGACCACTCGTCGGAGAGTTCACGACCATGCGCGCCGCGGATGGGAAAAGGCGTGCCGGCCTTGCATACGTCGAAGCCGGTGGCAAAGACGATGCAATCCACTTCGTGTTCGATGCCATCTGCGGTCCGTATACCATTCGGCGACAGGGTCGCGATCGGCCATGAGACGAGCTTGCAGTTGTCGCGTTGAAGAGCCGGGTAGTAATCGCTGCTCATCAGCATCCGTTTGCAGCCGGCGCGGAAGTTCGGCGTCAGCTGGCGCCTGAGCCAACTATCCGAAACCTGCCTCCGCAAATTCGCCTTCGCCACCAGCTGGATGCCGGTGGTGACAGGGGTATCCCAGACCATTCCGACGGCCATGAGCTCGTGCACCCAGAACCACGCCTGCCGTGCGGCATTCTGCACGAGAGGCGCTCGACGAAACGCCGTGCGCGCCCACTGCGGATGGGAGAAGTCGGGCCGAGGCAGGACCCAGCCGGGGGTGCGTTGGAAGACCTTCACCGAGCGTGCAGTGTTCACCAGTTCGGGGATGATCTGAACAGCGCTGGCGCCGGTGCCGACCACGGCGACACGTTTGCCGCTCATGTCGTAGTCGTGATCCCAACGCGCACTGTGGATCTTGTGACCAAGATAGGTGTCCAGTCCGCGGATGTCAGGCAGGCTCGCATTCGCCAGCGGCCCGCTTGCCATCACTGCGGTGCGCGCCTTGAACTGCGAGCCGTCAGCTGTCTGCGCCGTCCACAGTGCGCTTTCGTCGTCGAACTCCAGACCGGTGACGTTCACTCCGAACCGGATGAAACGCGACAGCGAGTACTTGTCCACCATCGTCTTGATGTAGTCCAGTATCTCAGCGCTGCCGGAATACGCGCGGGACCAGTTCGGATTCTGCTCGAACCCGTAGGAATAGAGCAGCGACGGAATATCGCACGCCGCACCGGGATACGTGTTGTCGCGCCAGGTGCCACCCACCTCGTCGGCGCGTTCGAGTATGACGAAGTCGTCAATACCCTGCTGCAGCAGCCGAATTGCAGTTCCCAGGCCCGCGAAACCCGCACCGACGATCAAAACGGTCGTGGTGCCGCTCATTTAGCCACCGGTTCGTAGGTCAACTCTTCGGTCCACGACGGCGACTTACCGAGCACCTCGGTGGGGAAGTAGTCGATCGCGGTACCTAGTCGCTGCGAGATGTAATGCAATGGCTGAGAACGCTTGATGCTCGCAGACATGTGGGCTTTCAGGATGTGGTAACCCGGCACACGACGCGTGAACTCACTTCGATCCCCCACGTTCTCATACCGCATCACCGCCTTGTACAGCTTCTCCTCCGACAACCCCATGGCGTTGAGATTGGTCAGCATCCTGGTGAGCAGCGGCACGTAGAGGACTCCTCCGAGAAGGATCCTCGGGTCGATGAGCGCCCCCATCGTCTGCATCGCATGAATGCGCATCGGACTGGCGCCGAGGTCGTTGAGGACTTGGAATCCGACCGCCAGGTGCCGCGATTCGTCGTTGTTGACCTTGTTGAAGACCTCAGCGCACAGCGGATCCTGCACCTCGTCGAGCAGGAACTTGAGCAAAGCTCCGTCAAGTGCAGTCTCCAAGGCAGGGATCGCCGCACCGATCACCGTCAGCGGGAGGGCCTCGGCGTAGCGGTCGATCCACTCGATGACCAGCCGAATGTTCTTGTTCGGCACCGGGATTTCCCCCTCCTCGAGCATCCCCCACCGCTGCATGAGGGCCAACTCCGCGTTGGCGTGCCGCTGCTCCTCGGCATGGAAATACCGGTAGATGTCACCGAGGGCCTCGAACGGCGCCTTGGGCGCCATGGCGGCGAAGGCACGTGCACCGACGTGTTCGATCCACACCACGTCCGCCATGAACTGCTTCAGTTCGGGGCGCTGCTCGTCGGTGATCTTGTCGGCGCCCGGCGCATCCCAATCGATGTCGGCCAGCGCCCACTGCCGATCCTTGATCGTCTCGAGCATGTCGATATATTTGAAAGCCATTTCTGCTGTCTCCTTTGTCCTTGTCGGGGAAAATGCTTAGCGAGCGATTCGCTCGACCAGGCCGAGCGCGCGGGTATAAGTCGCAGGCAACGCCCGCTTGACGCGCCAGAGGATCTTGGCGTCGATTTGAGGTAGAACGTGCAGCTGTCCGCGGTCGTTCGCGTCCAAGGTTTTGCGCGCCACCGATTCCGGTGACACGCCTGTCCACTTCATCAAGTTCGTCGCCAGCTTGGCGGCTGACTCCTCGATATGGGGGTTGTCGACGATGTTGGTCTTGACGAATGTCGGGCACAGCACCGTCACGCCCACCCCGGTGCCACTCAACTCGGCCGCCAAGGTCTCGGACAGCGCGAGTACGCCAGATTTGCTGACGTTGTAGGCCCCCATCCGTGGCGCCGCTCCGAAGCTCGCAGCCGACGCGACGTTGATGATCCCCCCGCCGCCCCGCTCACGAAGCCGCGGTACGAAGACCTCGCAGCCATAAATCACACCCCACAAGTTGACGGCGAGCGTCGACTCCCAGTCTCGCCTAGACGTTGCGCCGATGACATTGCCGCCAACTCCGATACCAGCGTTGTTGATCACCAGGCTTGCAGACTCACCGAACCACTTCTCAGCGGCTTCGGCGAGCTCCCGGACTTGCCCTTCCTCAGTGACGTCGCACGCAACGTCGAGACCCTCACCACCCGCTTGGACGACTAAACCGACCGTCTCCTTGGCGCGCACCGGGTCTATGTCGGCACACACCACCCGCCCACCTCTGCGCGCAAGCTCCACTGCGAAGGCCCGCCCAATACCGCTACCCGCACCCGTGACGACCGCGTTGGCCCGACGGCTTCGACGAGGCGAACTACCTGAAAACAACATCAACCCTGATCCCTTCCACATTCGGCCACGCAGAGTTCGGCGACAGCGAGCACTCACCGCGGTCTGGTGGCATGGGCCACAATTGTGGGCGTGTGCCACCAGCTTGGCGCGGGAGCCAGGTTGTTGTCAAGATGTAGTTGTGCGGACGAAGGCAGCGAGGTGGGGAGGTCGTACTGGCGCCGAGCGACGAGCCGAACGTCGGAGGCGCCTGATCGACGCAGCAACGGAGATCTGGGCGGAGAACGGCTGGGCTGCAGTGACAATGCGTGGGGTTTGCGCGAAGACCGCTTTGAACGACCGCTACTTCTACGAGGACTTCAAAACACGCGACGAGCTGCTGGTGGCAGCGTGGGATGGCGTGCGAAACGAGATGCTTGGCGAGGTTTCGTCGACCTTCGCCGAGCGCATCGGTCAACCACCAGTCGAGACAATTCGCGCCGCGATCTCGATCGTTGTTCACGGCATCGCGCAGGATGCAGGCCGAGCCCAAATTCTGCTGACGCAACACGCCGGCAGTTCACCCCTGCAAGATCGACGTGCAGTGGCTTTACAGGAAGCGAGCCAACTCGTCATCGCCGCCAGTCGACCTCACTTGAGACCCGACGCAGATGAAATGGCGCTGCGCATGGACACCTTCGTAGCGGTCGGCGGCTTTGTCGAGCTAATCACCGCCTGGCATGGCAAATTGCTCGACGTCAGTCAAGCTGACATCATTGAACATACGAGCAGGCTTGCCCAGACCCTTGCCGAACGCTATGTCGCAGATCCAATTGACCAGTAGCTGAATCGCCCCGTCGAGCCAGATCGGGACTGTCAGGACAACGGTGGATCTGATCTTGGTCTGACACGCCGAGCGTGGGCGTGGCGGGAAGGACTGAAGATGTCAGAAACACTCGATCCC
>NZ_JBEXUA010000034.1:0-7540 GCF_040614235.1 Mycobacterium sp. NPDC006124
CGCTCAACGCGTTCGCGATCACCTTCGAAGGCCGGATCACCCCGACCGGCACCTAACAATGCCAAGGTCGGATCCACCGTTAATCTGACAGTCCCGATCCGGCTGATGGTGTCCTTGGACACCATCGCGCTGCAGACATCGGCGAAGTGTGCCGGCACCTCGCCAGCGGTCAATCGCTTTGCCGTTAGCGATAATTTGATCTCATCGATACCGGTCAGCCGGCGTTGACGTCTCAACGATCTGCGGTTCGAACGAGGCACGTGGATGTCGACCGGGCCGATCTCGGTCAGCACCGTCTTGATCCGCATCCCGTTGTGGGAGCTGCCGCTGCCCCGCTCAGCCGGGTCGTGCCGGTCATAGCCAGATGTTCGGTCATCTCGGCAACCAGGGCGGTCTCCAGCACGTTCTTCGTGAGCTGGTTCAATAGCCCGTTCGGGCCGACCAGCTCGATACCTTGCTCCTTGGACAGCGCCTCAGTTGTTCGGCGGGCTACCAATGATCCAGTTCAGCCGCCGCGGTCAAGTGTAACTGACACTGGTGATCCTTCGCCAAGCTCACACTCGGCGTGTCACATCAAGATCAAATCGACCGCTTCTCGGACAATCCCGGTCTCCGACAAAGACGCACTACGGTGCACCACGAAGACCTCCGAGATGAGTTGGAGCGTTCCTTGGCAGCTCCCGCATCATGCGGAGGTCTTCGTCTTGTCACCTCACCACGCCGTCAACAACGTCTGAGATGAGTACAGAGCGTCGAGCGCTGGCGCGTTGCGGCCACCAGCTGGCTTCGCGCAGGAGCACGGCGATCGCGGGAACGGTGAGCGTGCGCACGACGAAGGTGTCCAGCAGCAGGCCGCAGCCGATGATGAACCCGGCTTGGATCATGATGGCGATCGAGCCGAACATGAGGCCGAGCATGCTGGCGGCGAAGATGATGCCGGCGGAGGTGATGACCGAGCCGGTGTTGGCGACGGTCCGCAGCACGCCGACGCGGATGTTGCGGGTGGATTCCTCCTTGAGCCGGGACACCAGCAGCATGTTGTAGTCCGCACCCACAGCGACCAAAATGATGAACGCCAACAGTGGCACCGGCCAAGCTATTGCATAGCCCAGGCCCCACTGGAAGACCAACACCCCGATGCCCAGCGAGGCGGCGTAGTTAAGGACGACGGTGCCCAACAGGTACAGCGGGGCCAGCAGTGCGCGCAGCAATAGTGCCAGGATGACGCCAACGATGAGCAGGGTGGCAGCGCCCAGTTGGAGGAAGTCCGCCGAGAGGAGTTTCTGGATGTCGGAGTTGACGGCGGGGAACCCGGCTACCGAGATGGTGGCTCGGGCCAGGGAGGTGTTGGGGCGGGCGGCCTCGGCGACGGTCACGATCTGCTGGGCCATGTTCATGGCGCCCACGCTGTAGGGGTCATTGCTGGACTCGACGAGGAACCGGGCGGTCTTGCCGTCGCGGGAGAGGAACTGTTTGGCGACGTCGGCGAACTGGCGGTTCTCGAAGGCGTTGGGGGGCAGGAAGAAGCCGCTGGAGCTGTCGGAGCCGGTGCTCGCGCGCGCAGAATTTTGCAGCTGGGTGGCGATCTGGCTCATCCCGCCGAGCATTTCGATGTTGCTGTCGGCCAGGGTGTGCACGCCCGTGGCCAGGGCTTGGGCGCCCGAGGCGAGTTGGCTGATGCCGTCTTGGAGTCGGCGGACGTTACCGGCCAGGTTGGCGCGGTCACCGAGCGCGCCGAACGCCTTGTCCAGTGAGGTGACTGCGGTCTGGACGCCGGCCAGGGTGTCTGCCACAGATGCGTTCTGGCCGACGGTGTCGCCGAGCCCAGCGACCTGGGTGAAGAACCCGGCGTGGCGCAGCGTCGTGAGGACCTGGACCTGGTCGCGGATCTGGGCGCACTGCGGTGTGGTCGCGCACCACGGCGAGGTGTTCAGCGCGCCCACCAGCGGGTCGATGGTGGCGATGGCACCGTCGGCCTGCTCGGCGAGCGGGCGCAACCCCGGTCCCGAACGCAGCGCCTGGTCGACCGCGGGTGCGGTCGCCGAGAGTTGGTTCAACAGGGGCCGAAACTGGTCCACCTTCCGTCCTGTGCTCTGGGCCTGATCCAGGATTCCCGTCAGCGGGGTCAGCGCGGTGCGCAGGGTGGTGTCGAGTTGGGCCAGGCCGCCGGCGAGTTGATCCGCGCCGCCGGCGAGCTTGGCCAGGTCGGCCTTGCGGGCGTTGCCGTTGGCGACCGCGCCGGCCATCTTGTCGCCGATTTGTCCGTTCTGCCAACCCAATTGGGCCTGATCCAGGCGGACACCGGCGGGCCGGGTGACCCCGGAGACCTTCGTGACACCGGGGACTTGCGCCACCCGGGAGGCCATCTCGTCCAGATCGGCGAGCCCCTTCCCGGTGCGCATGTCCGTCGGTGATTCCACCACCAGGAACTCGCTGATGACGATGTCCTTGCGGAAGTGCCGGTCCAGCAGTCGGTAGCCCTCGTTGCTGGCCGTGGTCGCAGGTTGGCCCTTGCGGTCGTCGTAGCTCAAGGTCATCGTCGTGGCGACCGCGGACAGTGCCAGCAGGATGACCAAGCTGCCGACGAGGAGCGGCACCGGCTTGCGCACCACCGCGACGGCCACCGAGTTCCAGTAGCGGCGGGTGCGGTCGGACTTGGGTTCACCGATGCCGCGTGTGGCGGCCAGCGCCAGCACCGGCGGAAGCAGTGTCACGGTGGCCGCGAATCCGACGAGCACGGCGACCGCGCAGGCCGGTCCCAGTCCGGCGAACATGCTGAGATGGGCGAACACCATCGCCGCGAACGCCAACGCGACGGTCGCCGCGGAGGCCATGATGACGCGGCCGATACTCGCGGTCGCGCACACGACCGCCTGGTCGGGGGCCACCTGCGCCCTACGCTGTTCGTGATAGCGGCTGATCAAAAACACCGTGTAGTCGGTGCCGGCGCCCAGCAGGATCGCGGTCATGAACGCGACGGTGAACTGCGACACCGGCATCCCCAACTCGCCCAGCCCGGAGAGCACACCACGTCCCACGGCCAAACTAATTCCGATTACCAGCAAGGGTAATAGCGCGGTGAACACCGACCGGTACACGATGAGCAGGATCAGCGCGATCAGCCCCGCGGTGGCGATGGAGATGAACAGCAGATCGCGTTCGGCCTCGGCGATCTGGTCGCTGAACGTCGACGCAGGCCCGGTCACCCGCACCGTCGCCGAGGACCCGTCGAAGGACTGGGCCGCGATCGCGCGGACCGCGGTGATCGACTCCCCCGCGGTGGGGTCACCGAGCGTGCCGGCTACCCCGACCGGCAGATACCAGGCCTTGCCATCCTGACTGAGCGCCTGGGTGGCGGTCACCGGATCGGCCAGCAGGTCCTGGACCAGAAGGACGTGTTTGGTGTCGGCGCGCAACCGTGCCACCAGATCCGCGTAGTCCTGTCGCGCCGAGGGTGTGAGCCCCGCCGGGTCTTCCATCGCGACGAACAGCATCGTCTTGGAACCCTGCTCGCCGAATGCCTCGCTCATCCGGTCGATCGTTTGAAACGACGCCACGTCCTGAGGGATCAGCTGGACGGACTGTTTCTGAACGACGGTCTCCAGCTGCGGGAACACCAGGGCCAGGACCACGGCCAATCCGACCCACGCACCGATCACCAGGGCCTTGTGCCGCACGGTGAATCGGGCCAGCGCGCCAAGGCGTTCGCTGTACTCCCCGGACGCCTTGGTCGGCGATGCCGCGCGTTCCCGCAGGCGTAGGGTCGCGGTGCTCGTCGAGTCCTGATGACTTCCTTCGGTGCTCAATGGCGCTCCCGCGAGGAGCGGTGTCCGAGCCGGACTCTCGTTTCGTCGAGCCGGGTCACCCTGCGATCACCGAAGAGTCGGCAACCTGCTGGTCCTCGGGCAGGTCGTGGCGCACGACGCGGACTCGACCGTGCGGCAGACACGCCATGTAGCCGTGGTGTTTTCCGTACAACTCCCAAGCCGTGGAGTCCTGATCGGCGGTCACCGTGAGGCCGTACCCGTTGGAGAACGCGACGTGCAGAGTGCCGTCGTCGTCGTACCCGGCGTGCGTGCAGATGCTTCCTGCAAAGTTCAGCAGTGGACGCTGGTGTGCGGGCACGTCACGGGGATCGATCATCACCTCTTCGGCGGGATGTACGCCCACCGGCGGGAGGGAGAGTCGCAGCGGCCGCGTGATGACCAATTCGTTGTAGTCCTCGAGACTCAACGCCAGGCCTTCGTTGAGACTTACACGCTGGACCTGACAATCTTCGATCCATTGGGTGAGCATGATGCCCCCTTCGTCAACCGGCATGATACCAAACGAGGCCATCGGTATCGGTACGATACCAAGAGTACTGGTAGGCGGCTGGGCGGTGACGCTGTCCGACGGCCTACGACTCTTCTCGCCGCCGGCTCGATCGCCGAGGATCACTTGATGCTGCGGTCGAGCCGGACAGCGGCGTCGGCGGCTGACGTGCCGTGACGGACCCACCTGATCAGGCTGGCCAACCAGATGTCCAGGATCACCGACGCGTGGCGTCGGCGAACACGAACGATCGGATTACGGCCTCGGTCAGCGCGGGCTTGGAAGACCATTCCTCCTCAAGGCTGGCGTTCAGGCGCCCGAGGCGTAACTGCGGCGAGACACCCGTATCGGCCGCATCCCGTTCCTCACCGAGCCGTTCACGCCCGTGCCAGAACGGCAACGAGGACATGCGGCTTGGAGGGGAAGTACCGGTACAACGTCTTAACCGCGATCCCGGCGCCATCGGCCACGGTGCGCACCTTCACCGCGTCCTAGCTGTGATGTCCGGGGACGTTGTCCCGATTCGTATCGGTGAGCCTGTGTGACAGGGAAGGCCTCCGGTTGTGAAGTGGAGCTGTCAAGGAACCGCTTCATCAACCAGGAGGCCTTCGTGTCCCACGCTAACGCTGCATTGACCCCACGCGCACGATTGAAGCTCGCGCGGCTCGTCGTCGAGAAGGGCTGGACCTACTCCGCGGCGGCCAGGATGTTCATGGTGTCATCACGAACAGCCAAGAAGTGGGCCGACCGATTCCGCACCGAAGGCACCGCCGGCATGGAAGACCGCAGCTCGCGCCCGCACCACAGCCCGACCAAGACCAGTCAGCCGGTGATGCGCCGAATCGTGGACCTACGGTGGCGCAAGCGTCTTGGGCCGGTGCAGATCGGCGGGCGCCTCGGGGTGCCGGCATCGACGGTGCACGCAGTGCTGACCCGGTGCCGGATCAACCGACTGTCCTACATCGACCGCGTCACCGGCGAACCCATACGCCGTTATGAGCACGACCATCCGGGGTCGCTGATCCACGTCGACGTCACCAAGTTCGCCAATATTCCCGACGGCGGCGGACACAAGTTCCTCAGCCGGGCACAAGGCAAGCGCAACGCCCGCCAGACCGCGCATCGCACTGGCGAGCGCGGTGATCGCACCAAGTACTGGAGCCCCAGGATCGGAATCGCATTCGTACACAACGTGATTGACGACCACTCCCGAATGGCCTACGCCGAGATCCGCACCGACGAGAAGGCCGTCACCGCCATCGGCGTGCTGCAGCGCGCCGTGGCGTGGTTCACCGAGCGGGGCGTCATCGTCGAGCGCGTTCTGTCCGACAACGGCTCTGCCTACCGCTCCTACGCGTGGCACGATGCCTGCACCGAACTGAACATCACCCCGAAGCGAACACGCCCGTACAGGCCTCAGACCAACGGCAAGATCGAGCGGTTCCACCGCACACTCGGCGATGGCTGGGCCTACGCACGGTTCTACGAATCGACAGAACAACGCGACACAGCCTTACCGGGCTGATTGCACTTCTACAATCACCACCGAGCCCACTCCGCCATCGGAGGTCGCCCACCAGTCGCCAGACTGACCAACGTCCCCGGACATCACACCTAGCCACCCTCGATGGCGATTCCGGCGGCGCTGTCTAAGATGACCTCGCGTCGGCGGGCCGTCTCGCGATGAGCGATTTCCCTCGCCGTTTCGGTTGGGGCATGCGGTGATCCACTGCCCTTCGGCGGCGTTTGAGCCAGCACGCGCCAGCGGCGGATGTCGACACCCACCGGCCACAGGCATACACGGTATCGTTGCGATACTATCGGTACCATATCGCGGTAGGTGCCGGTTGACCAGATGATTCGACGGATTGGTGTGGCGATGAGCGAGACGATGGCAACGCTGCCCAACAACGAACCAGATGACGATGACGTCGACCCACGCCGGGCTCGGTCGCGAAACCGACTGCTTGACGCCGCGGCACACCTGCTCAGCACGGGTGGGATCGAAGCGGTCACCATCGAGGCGGTGACCAAGGCCTCCAAGGTAGCGCGCACCACCCTCTACCGACACTTCAACAGTTCCTCTCACCTGTTGGCCGCCACATTCGAGCGCCTGCTTCCCCAGGTCACGTCACCGCCTCCGAGCGCTGGGTCCTTGCGCGACCAGCTGGTTGAACTACTCGACCGGCAGGCGTCGCTTTTCGCCGACGCATCCTTGCACGTCACGCTCCTGGCGTGGCTGTCCCTAGGACCCACCTCAACCGCCCAGGCGGCTGACACGCAAGCCTCGACAAAAGCGCTGCGCGCCCGGGTTGTCGATCAGTACCGAGAACCCTTCGACGCGGTCCTGCAGAGTGCCAGTGCCTTCGACGAGCTCGACGACCTGAACGTAGAGCTCGCGATGTGCCAGCTCGTCGGACCGCTTGCGTTCGCTCGCATGACCGGACTGAACACCATGACCCGGCGCCACTGCGAACACATCGTGGACGACTTCCTCGCCGCCCACCGAATCGATCGACGTAGCAGCGCCGGTGGGTGAGCACGGCTCACCACCGACGATGCTCATGAGCCCTCGCTGCGCCGATGCGAAATGAACTGTCGCGCAGGCTCGTACATCGAACCGCCGCATGGTGAACACGGTCGAATTCGGCACCTCGCAGCGCGTCGTCGTAGAGGAGGGTAGCTCCTGCCAGCCTGAGCAGGATTCCAGCATCCACTCTAGCGGCGTGCTACTACACTTCCAGGCCGCCCACCGAGTTGCTACCGCCCGCGCTTCGGACACTCGCGATAGACGATCGTAGCCGGCGCGAAATCCCCGCCCCGACACTGCCTGCTCGCGCCAAATGCCCGCTCGGGTATGCAAACAATGCTCCTGACGGTCGAGCACGTTGGAAATTTTCTCGGGTAGCAGTTCGCGGTCGGCCTGTTGCGCTTCGAGGTGCATGGCGCGAGGCCGGTCATCATTGGCGCCAATGCTGCGAAGTTGCTGCCCCCCTGAGTATTTGGTTCCGCGATGCAGTTGTTAAAATCACAGGTGTCGAATCGCCGCCCGCGCTTGCGGTTGAATCGCCCTGGAAATGCTGGAGGCTCCTGACCTTGGAAACGAGGATGGAGCCATGCCGAAGGAACAATCGCCCGGGACGCCGACGACACGCAGGTACACCCCGGAGGAGAAGGCATCCGCGGTGCGGATGGTCCGGGCCCTGCGGGCGGAGTTGGGCACCGA
>NZ_JBEXUA010000035.1:0-6748 GCF_040614235.1 Mycobacterium sp. NPDC006124
AACAGGAGGAAACCCCCGCGGCACTGCCCGCCTGAACGATCAACTCGAAGAATCACACGACGACGTCGTACACCACGTCCATGGACTTGACCTAGGTCGATCTCGTAGTCTTTCGCCAGTCGTGCCATGGTCTGTCTGCTCACACCGGCGATCTCGGCAATATCACGCAGGCTCCTACCCTCCACGTTGTAGTGATCGATGAACCGGTGGCGCGGAAAGGCCTCCTTAGCAACGAAATAGGCACTAGGGTCCCCGCTGCGCAGTGCGGGGCAGGGATAGGCGCTCAGAAGGTAGCGGGCAACCTCTAGTTCGATGCCGGCTCGCTCAGCGGCGCGGCCGAGCGGCAACCCGTCCTGCAGATAGTGGTGCAGCGCGTCGACGTCCGCCTCGTTCGGGTCAATGCCGGGTAACCGAAGTCCGGCCAAGCACGTCGCCGGGGGTTCATAGTTGACGGGCTCGTCGCAGACATTCTGGCTCGCGAGGAACTGAAGTGCGTGGTTATCCAGCGCATCGGCGAGTGCGGGCGTCAGGTAGTACGGGAAGTCGGCAATCTTGCTCCGCACCATCGGTTGCAGATCTTGGACTCCAGTAGGTGCCCCGGATATACGTTCTTCCAAATAGCAGCGGGCAACGGCGGCCCGGGCCGATCCATGGCCTGCTGTATCGGTCTCTCTGCAAATGCGGAACCATACGTTTTCCGGCAGCAACGTGCGGTAATCCAGTGTGCGCCTGCGCGCGTAGTCAATGGGGATGCGAGTGTCGTACAGGTAGTCGGAAAGGCCAGTGAAAGCGCGGCTGACGTCAAGCCATTCTGGCTGCTGGTGGAGCAGCTGCAGAACACGGGATGCACCCTGTTCATCAATGGGACTGCGCATAATGCGGACGCTGTGCTTTAGCACTATTCGCGCACCGACGAGAAGCACTGCTACCGACAGCGCGGCTCGAAGTTGGCGCTGGTGGCTTCCGCGGATTGCCAGCGGTAGCGACAACTTCGGCCACAGAAGGGTGGGGATCTTTCTGGACAGCTCTTTGACTTCGCAGGCCGTTTTGGATGGCACCGACGGCCACGAACTGATCGTCCGGTATCGGAGCTGATCGCTCGGTTTCAGCGTCGGGCCTAGCGCTGCCAGCTCGACGGCCCTTGATACTCCTGGCGTCCAGAGCATGTTGGTTGTGCAGGGTAGGGCTTTCCGCGTTCGCATCGCCTTCGTCAACCAGCGGAGCTCGTTTGCCGCTGTTTGCACGTCTGGTTGCTCTAGACAGCGAAGCGCGGCAAGGACGCCGACCGCGGTCAAGCTTGCGGACCTGGGCGATCTGATCCTCAGCTGCCGAGAGTCACTGCGCAGTGTGGCGGTAGGAAGTTGCGGATGGTCGCGCCGATAGGCGTCGAGCAGGTCCGCGGCGATGAAAGGTTCGAGTTCGTCCGGTGTCGCGTAGGACAAGGCTCTGATGGCGATCGCCCTCACGGAGGACAGGACAGCGCGGCCTTGTTCATCACGCCGGGCGTGAAGACCCGACCCCACACGTCCCCCGGCGATGACGCTATCGATCCATCTCTGCGCTGCAAGTACGGGATGTGCCTCGTCGTCGAACGTGAGAGTCACAGCGGTCGAAACATCGATCCCGCACCGAGCATTTTTGGATGTTCGGACACCATCCGCAGCTTCGCAACTGGCCGGCTTCGGAATCACGTCGAAGCGGCGGTGACGTTCCATTGGGCGACTTCGGCACCCAGGGCAACCATCAGCAAGCAGGCACCGGTGCCGGAGACACGCGAAGGTCCAGCCCAGCCGCCAGGTAAGCAGCCTTCGGCCGGCGGATTCTGAGAGACACTGGGGGCAGAATCGCGAACCTACCCGTGGGCTCCAGGGGAAGTGGTGGTCGAGGGTCGTACGGGTTTTGTCGATGGCCAGTGCTCGTCCGTCGTAACGGGACAGCGTCATTGCAGCCAGCGTGGCCGGTGCGACGCCCGTTGCTCCGTACAGTGCGGATTGCTGATCCGTTGTGATCGCCACCATCCACTGCGGTAGACGTCGGACTGCTGCGACACCACCCAGGCCGACAGCGGTGAGCAAATCACCCCAGCTCGTGTGGGTGCGAGCAGCGAGCGCTTCCAGCCAGGAATCGAGTGCCTCGCCCTCGATGGGCTCGACGTTAATCGGCATGCGCCGCGCGGCGATGCTCATGTTGTACCGACGCGAGTTGTGATCTTGCCATTGGTAATCGCCGACTCAAGCTCTTTACGTGCCTTTTCAGCCGCGGCGTCGTTCTTGACCAAATCAAGCAGGTCCTTGCTAAGGCATTCCTCGCCCGTACGTACGGCTCGCTGGCACCCCCGGTTGATCAGGGTCATCAGGGAGCCGATATGACCGGTGGAACGCGCGAAAAGGTAATCCGAGAGCTCATCGGCGAGCATTCCTGGGTAGCTTCCGGCAAGAACGATTCTTTTTTCTAGTGTTAGGAGCAGTTGCCGCCAGCACTGTCGCGCGGACTTCGTCTTCACATCGAACGAGTCCATGGTGAGCCGTGTTGTGCGTCTGCCTGTTTGGGCAATAACAGCGTCTTGATAAGACTCTCCCTCGGAGAACAGTCCCTTGGCTGCTAACCCGACACCGATGTACATGATCGTCACCGGGAACTCGTTTGCGATGTACTTGAAATGATTGCTGATCTCGACGCTCTGGCTGTTTCCCCACCGCAAGAAGTGAAGGTCGTCGATCATCAACAGTCGGGTTTCGCAGCTCAACACGCAGTCGAGTACTCGATGAGCAAGCTGGGCTGCCGTACCGCGGCTGATGCCAGGATGCCCGAAGTACCCGAGCATCGCCCGGTTGAAATCCAGCATCCCGGTGTTACCGGCTAGGCCGACGCGGCAAACCGGAATCCGTTCGTGGCCCTCAGCAGTCGTATGCCCGCACTCCGCGATCTCCCGAATGTGAAAATCTTTGGCGAAAGCCAGCGCCGCAGTGGTCTTGCCTAACCCCGGGAAACCATCAACGGCGACTGCGCTTTTCGGTTTGTCACCGGACTGTAGGTTGCTGTCAACAATGTCCCACAAGTCTTCGTGCAGACTCGCCAATTGCGGGGTCTTGATCGGGCCGAGGTTCGCATGCCAGTGGCGCCGTCGCGCGTTGTACTTCGCCAACTGGTCATCGCTCAGGCTTATCAGCTCCGATTGGGTCAGCCGCTCGGGTGCAGGAGGTATGGGGCTATTGGCGAACGCGAACCAGCCTTCCTTGCGCGACAGGGTCAGATTGTCCAGGGCAGGCGACTGCCGGCGAACGCGCGGTGCTGTCATCACGCATCCTCCCAAGCGTCGGCGTAGAAGTCTTCAGGACTGTCGTCGTCCCCGAGTACCGTCTCTGTCTCGACGGAGGTGGGTTCATCCGCCCCCATCCCGGCTGATTCGGACAGTGCATGTCGAACCGACGGCAGCTTCGACGCTGGTTCACTTTCATAAGCAACTGCTGCACAACGCAATTCATCCTCCCGCGACTGCCGGAGCGCGATACGCCGCTCAGTCGCTGATCTGCCCAGGCCAAGATTCCAACGCTCGAGGAGCAGCTCCATGGCCAACTCGTCATTGGGGTAGGTGTACTGCTGCTTGGCCAACTTCCGGCCGTATTGCAGCGCTTCGTCGCTGAACGGAATAACCAGTGCACCAGCGTGTTCCCACACCAAGGTGTGCCAGGTACGACTGTCGGGATCGCGGAAGTACACCCGGGTAATGTCGCCGGGGTGGCAATGGACCGGCCACAATCCTCCTGGGTAAGGGCTTCGTTGGTGTTGACGCCCACTGAGGACTCGGCCTTTGTACTTCCGACCGTCGATCTCGATACCGTAGGGCTGAATTGTCCGCTTCTTGACAGCGAGGAACTCGTAGGCCAAGTCGGGGCTGCGGGGCGCCTCGATATAACCCGCCCGTGCGAGCCCATGCTCGAACATCGTGACCGGCGAGAGTTCGAGACCCGGCAGCGCGGCTTCGATCAAGCCAGCGTGTGGCCTGCGGTGATACACCACCGCGATCCACTCACGAATGATTGCCTCGAGATCGTTGATGTAGAAATGTGCCTCCCCTTCGGGGTGCTGACCCCGAGAGTGGATGTCAGGGCCCTTGTAGCCGGGCAGATACTGCAGCAGGTCTTCACGAATCGTGCGAAAGAAGCGTTCGATCGGCCCTTTGTCTCGCCCAGTTCGTAGGCGCGCCGGCTGAACTGAGATCCCCATCCGCTGACAGACGCTATTTATGTGATCGGAGACGTACACCTTTCCGTGATCGACGATCAGCGTCTCCGGGACGATGGCCGGGCCGACCGCGCGGACGCCTTCACGTTCGATGCCGTTTGTATCCAGGAGAACGGAACAGGGGATTCCGTGTTCTGGCCAAGTCGCCTCCCGCGGCCATGTAGATGGCGCAGCCGGTGGCCGGTAGGCCTGGTACAACACCGTTGCCACATCTACGGACTTGGTGGACACCGGCGACAGAAGCAGGCCAGTGATGCAGCGTGTGTACCAGTCCATCCCCACGGTCAGCTCCACCTGACACCACCGCAGGGTCAGTGGGTCCATCGCGAACACATCCAACCTGGTTGTGTCCATGAGCATGTACTCCCCCGGCCGCGTGGGCCGCAGCTTTCCGTAAACACCAGGGTTTCGCTCAGCGATGTCACGGTTACGTTTGGTGCTCAATCGGAAGGTTGGATGCCTAGTTTCCAGTTCGGTCAGCATCCGAAAGGCAGTAGCGCGGCTAGGTAAAGGCACGACGTCGGGTCCGAAGCGAGCAATCACGCGAGCGTTCGTGCGCTTTATCACCGCGGTGCGGGAAGGGCGCGACTGATCGACGCTTTCCACCATGACCTCCACGGCGGTATCCCGCCAGCGGCTGTCCACACTCGGCATGGATTTCACCCTGACACCCTTGCCCCTGGCCAGACCTGCCTCCCCGTGTGCCCGGTATTCGGCCACCATCCGTTGGATGGTGCGCATGTCGACACCGAGCTCGACGGCCTTTGCTTCGTAGCGTGCGCTCAGCGACAGCGCTGGGTCGTACTGCGGCTTCGGCTCGTCGGTGGTGGAGGATCCGCCAAGTTCGTCACGAAATCCCGTAAGGACTTCCCGGATGTGGCGAGCGCGATCGCGGACCGCGTTGCGCTCCGCCTCGTTGAGCATGCCCAGGATAGTGGCGGCAACGTCCTCGACCGGTTCATCGTCTCCCGCGTCCCAGGCCTCCTCGTGTGGTTGCTCAGACCGGTACATCAGGATGTCGCTAAATGCGACGGCACGAATTTGGTTGGTGCCGAGGGTTTTAACGATTGCGATGTTGCCGCCGGAAGCCGTGCGGATCTCAACGATTTCGATCAGTTCTCCCTGGTAGGTCAGCCGGACTCCAGGGCCGACCCGTCGCCGATGCTTCATGAGTTCGGCACCTCGCGTAGGACAGACGACGCTTGCAGTGTGGCACTCAGGTCCGTGCGTATCGCCCCGCGCCAGAGGAGGTGACACACACCGGCATGGGCGAGAGGTTGTGGCCATCCGTCGCAGGACTGGATCGCCTGCTGGATCGAAAGCCCATCGATCTCGCTGCCGCGGAGCTTTTCAACGACGCCAGCGTTCATCCGGCGCTCATCACGGTATCCGGCGAGGAAGCGAAGATTCGCGAGTTCAATTGGCGGAGGCTCGGTCCACACTTCGTAGCGCCACCCCAACTCCTGGATGAGCTCCCGCGTCCACTTCAAGGCGTAAGAGACTTTGGGTGCAGTTGTACGGGCCATTGGTTTGACGTCGACCACCACCGGCCCGAGTGATGTTAGGAGCAGGTAGTCGGGGATGCGTCTCCGCCTCTCGCCGTCCACGACCGCCTCGATCAGGAAGGGCTGGGCGACAATAGAAGTCACTTCAGGGTCGAAGTCGGCGTAGATGAGCCTGGTTAGCTCGAGCCGGGATTCATAGATCACATGATCTTGCATTGTCGCGGACCAGTAGGTCCCGGAGTAGTGGCGCTGCCCGTACCACCACCGGAATGTCCGCCAAGGTGTGAGCGAGCACGTTGCGACGCCGTTCGCGTCATCCCAGCCGACTGTTTGGACGGCATCGTCATCACGAGTCTTGAAGGAGAGGGACGCGGTGATCGGAGGGGTGCGAAGTTCAGCCACCGGTAGCACCGCCGCGGCGCTGAGGTGTCGACACACGTGTCGGAGCGTTGACATGGGCGCAGGAATGCGTTGCAATCATGAGGTCCCTTCGGAGGGGCTTATCTGGAACTGCGGCCCTCATGGCCGCTAGCGAGGGGCCGGGTGCCAGCCCGGCCCTTCGCCATATCTGGGGCCGCCGCTACGGCGGCGACTTCTCTACGCCCGCCGAGTCGCATCCCCTCCGTCCATCGCTTGGTTGGTGGACGGGTTCAGACCAGCCGAGGCTTCTCGACACGAATCATCGACTAAGGCACGGATTTTCGACTTCGAACCGAGGCTTGTGTAACCGGACTCGATGAGCCTGGATCCAGCTTCTGACAGGGACACGTCCCAATCATCGGCGCAGCGGTACGCGGCCTCAGCCACTTCGCGTGGTAGGCGGAATTCGACACGGACTCGATCTCGCGGACCTAGCTTTGGTCGGCTCATCTTCCGCACCTTCCTGACCACGGGTCACTTTCGGGTTGCGTCCAGCAGAGTGGTGTACGAGCCGGGCCGAATCTCGAGCCCCGGCGTGTCGTAGCCGATCGAATGAAGGTCATCGCGTGATTCTTCGA
>NZ_JBEXUA010000036.1:0-6149 GCF_040614235.1 Mycobacterium sp. NPDC006124
ACTCTTGGGGATAGGGCCTGGGCACTTGGACATCCTCTCAGCCCACCCGTCCCGGGCAAGCCAACTCAGATGTCACCTATTCGTGCAGCAGACCCCATCGAGTTCGTCGGAGGCATTCATGGTTCTCACAGCGCTGTTCCTCTCGCGGTGGTCGCTTCTCCTGAGTAGGACTCTTCCAGTGAAAATCGAATCTGACTTGTATCAATGCGAGACAGCACCATCTCGTTTGGCAAAACCGAACGGACTGGAGAGCCGTTGTGCCTCAACAGATCAGCCCCGAAGAGTACCCGGGGAGCGTTTGGTCTTGCCCAGCGTCAAGCGACGTCCTCGCTGGAGCGGGCCGACCATTGGTGGCAACGTCTGGGACAGCTACGAGGCCAACACGCCATCCGCCGGCGTAGTTTCAGCGGGCGCCGACCTTGCGGAGGTGATAGCTGGTGTCGCCGAACATTGCATCGATGGCCAACAGGCGCTTCAGGTAGTGGCCCACCGCCACCTCGTCGGTCATCCCGGCACCGCCGTGGATTTGTACCGCGCTTTCGCCGATCGTTCTACCGAGTCGGCCGACTTGCGCCTTCAGCAGCGAGATGTCACGCGTCTGGATGCGGCCACCTTCCACCAGTGCGGTGGTGTACAGCAATGTCGACCGCGCCTTCATCAGCGCGATCTTCATGTCCGCGAGGCGATGTGCCACCGCCTGGAACGTCGCGATCGGCACCCCGAACTGCTGCCGTGTTTGCGCATACGACGCGGTCATTCCGACCAACGCGCTCATAGCGCCGACCGCCTCCGCAGATAGCGCCAGCATCGCACCTTCGAGGACCGCAGTGATCGCCGCGGCGGCATCGGGGACGAGTAGAACGCCCGAGGCTCCGTCGAACTGAAAGTTGGCGGCCTTGCGTCCATCGATCGTGGAATAAGTACGCGAATCCACCCCCGGCGCATCCGGGGTCACCAGCAGGATGCCCAGTTCGTCCTCTGCGTGACCGGTGCCGATGAGGCGCGCTGTCACGAGCAGTAGCTGCGCCGCACCGCCGCCCAACACCAACCGCTTTGCACCGTTTACTGCATAACCGGACGAGCCGAGCACGGCGGTGGTTGCGATTCGCGCCGGGTCGGCGGTTCCTCGTCCCTCCTCGTGCGCGAATGCGCCAAGCGCATCGCCCGTGACGATCGTCGTCAGCCAGTCGCGCGCAGTGCGGTTGTCCTGTGCGAGCGCCAGCGCACGACCGGCCAAAATGACCGACGAGAAGAAGGGCTCGCTCACCAGATATTCACCGAACAGTTCAGCGATCGCAACGACGTCGGTCATCGATCCGCCCAGTCCACCAACCGCTTCGCCGAAGGGCATCGCCAGCAACCCAAAACTCCACGAATTGATGCCACACTGCGGGCGACGTTCCATGTTCAGTACCGACGATGGCCTGCCGCTGGCCAAAATCGTAAGACCTACCGAGGTACTGCGCGAGGCTCTGGCGCAACATCGTCTGCTCGTCCGAAAAGGTGAAGTCCACCGGTCAGTCCCTACCCGCCCACTGCAGGCTGCGTGCGATGAGATCCCGCTGCACCTCGTTGGTTCCTGCGTAGATCGTGGTAGCACGCGAGTTCAAGTAGAAGGGCATGGCAATCAAGTCGTTCTCGTCGCCCAACGTCAAATGTGGGGACCCGACGGTAAGCGCGTCGGGTTGCAGGGGGAGCGTTTCGAGTCCGGCGACGCGGGTCATCATCACTGACACCTTCTGGGTCAACTCTGAACCCATCGTCTTCTTGATAGACGGAAACGCCGGATCATCCCCCAAGGGATGTCCGCTGATGGCGACACGTTCGAAGTACTCATAGGACGCCACGTCGGCCTCCACGTCACCCAGATCACGTTGGAAGACCGGATCATCGGCTAGGACACCACCATTGGGGGAATCGGCCGTGGTGCTGGCATCTCGGATGAGCCGCAGCCGGCGGCGCAGGAACGGACCCTGGGCCGAGCCGCCTCGTTCATGCGTCAGGAGCTGCTTGGCTACGGTCCAGCCGTCGTCCTGCTCTCCGACGCGACCGGCTTGCGGCACGCGCACGTCGTCGAAGAACACCTCGCATTGCTCGGGAAGGCCATCGAGGCCGATGATCGGTCGAATGGACATGCCCGGGTAGTCCGTGCGATCGAGCAGCAAGAAGGTGATGCCCCGCTGCTTCTTGGCCTCCCTGCTGGTGCGCACCAGCATGAACATCCGGTTGGACCGGTGCGCCAGCGTCGTCCAGATCTTGCTGCCGTTGATGACGTAGTCGTCACCGTCGGCGACCGCCGAGCAACTCAGCGACGCCAAGTCCGAACCAGAGCTGGGTTCGGAGTATCCTTGCGTCCAATAATCCTCGGCTGCAAGGATTCTCGGCAGATACTTGGTCTGCTGTTCGGGTGTGCCCAGTTCCATCAACAGGGGTCCTACCATCTGCAGGCAATTTGGCAGCAGTGGTGGAAGATCGCGAGCGCAGTATTCCTCGGCGAAGATGAATTGCTGCTCCAACGACCAACCGGGTCCACCGAACTCCACCGGCCAAGCGGGCGCGGCCCAGCCTTGACGATTCAGGATGCGCTGCCAATCCATGACCTCGTCGAACGGGGCGAAGGCGCTCGTCGTCTTGCGACCGGCCTCGCGAATCGCAGGCGTTGGAGCGCTGTCCAGAAAGGTCGCGACCTCGTGCCGGAAGGCATCGAGTTCGGGAGCGAAGTCGATGTGCATCGCGCGTCAACCACGCTTGGCGGCGAATGCGGCGACGCGGTCAGCCATGTCTGGACCGACGCCCTCCGACTCCATCACTTCCCACTGCAGTCCGGCGTCGAGCGGGTCGGCGTCCGTTGCATCGAGCAACCGCTTGTTGGCCCGGTGACTGAACGTCGAGTTCGCGATGACTCGGCTGACCAAGGCCTCGACCTCGTCGTCGAAGGTGGCCCGCGGAACCGCGTACTCGGCCAGTTTGATGCGAACGGCCTCGGCGGCATCGATCATGTCGGCGGTGAACATCAATCGCTTGGCTGTCGCCATTCCGACCCGCCGCGGCAACCGCTGACTCATACCCCAGATCGGCGTAAGCGCCCACTTCGCATGCGTGTCGCCGAATCGCGCGTCGTCCGCGGCAATGATGAAGTCACACGCCAGCGCAACCTCGAGTGCGCCGGTGTAGCAGTGCCCGTGCACTGCCGCGATGACCGGCATGGGCAGTTTCTCCATCATCCGCAGCGTTTCACTGTGCCAACCTAGCGACGGAACGTCTTCGCCCGCGGCGATGTCGGTGAGGTCGTGGCCGGCCGAGAAGCACTTGCCCGCGCCGCGCAAGACGACGCACCCGACACTGGAGTCGTTCTGCAGGTCGACGACGTGGCCGCGGAGGGCGGTGAACATGTCAACCGTCAGAGCGTTCAACTTGTCTGGGCGGTCGAGGGTGAGTCGCGCCCACCCGTGAAAGTCCTCACGCAGCACCAAAGAACCCATTCGGCAGCCTTCTCCGTAGTCTTGGACGATCGCAGCGGTTGCCGCCTACCGGCCGGCGTGCTGGATGTCGGAGAGTCGCGAAGAGCGAACTCGTCGACACCTGTCGATTCAAATCGACTGAACTACAAAGACTCCTAGCTGTCAAGAGCCGCGCGTGCCCGCGAAGCGCGCCGCTCGTCTCTTCAATCCGGTCGAGGAATTTCATTGCGACCGCTCCGAATCAGTTGTGGGTGAACGACCGTGAGGGTCGTCTCGACGATGGCTGGAATGGCTTGCGTCTGTTCGACGACGTGTTGGTCACCCGGAATCGTGTTGCTGGACTTGCAATGTCATTGCGAATGTCCGAATCACCGGCACCAGTTGCGTTCGTTACGGTGAGCGTTGCATCGAGATCGTCGGCTCGGCACCCTGCTTCGGCCACCTCCTTCTACGGAACGGATCGACTGCACCCCGTGTCGACGGTGCAAGGTCGACGTCAACACATCGTCGAGCTGGGCGGCAGTCGCCTTGCTGGCCGTCTGAGCCGAATAGGGCCCGCCGAACTGTCTCAAATCGGAACACCCGTCGTTCTTGCGCCGCTGACACACTGTGACGGATCGTTCACACCTTGACGACTCAGACCAAACTAGGATGCGAAAGGCCTTTGATTGTGACCGTCTCTCCGGAAGCCGGCTTTCTCGAGGCCCTCTATAGGGGCTGGTCCAGCCGCATGGCCGCCAACCCAGAGATGCCCATCGAGTTGTTGCGCAGCATGCTCGATGAATGGCACCAACCGGCCCTGGAGGCCGAAGGCGTGACCTATCGATCGGACGTCATCGGTGGCGTGGAGGGCATCTGGGCTCTTCCGCTCGGCGCGGACACGACAAGGGTGATCTCGTACACCCACGGTGGGGGCTTCGTCGTCGGATCCGCAGCCAGCCACCGCAAACTCGCCGCACATCTCGCCAAGGCACTTGGTGTCACGGCGTTCGTCATCGACTACCGTCGAGCACCCGAGCATCCCTTCCCCGCGCAGATCGAGGACGCCACCGCGGTGTACCGCGCGCTGCTGGATCGAGACTTCGCGCCCGGCGGCATCACTACGGCCGGCGACTCAGCCGGCGGCAACCTGGCCGTTGCCACCGCACTCAAGCTCCGCCTGGACGGCTCTCCGCTGCCCGGGGCGGTAATAGCCATCTCGCCATGGCTTGACATGGAACTCACCGGCGAGAGTTTGATCACCAACGCGGCCACCGACGGCCTGGTGAGCCGGCAAACCCTCGAAGGAATGTCGGCGATGTTCCTTGGCGAGACGGGCAGACCCGATGACCCGCTGGCCAACCCGCTCCATGCCGATTACACGGGTTTCCCGCGCCTGTACATCAGTGCCAGCGCCGGGGAGACACTGCTGAATGACGCGACCCGGCTCGCCGACCGGGCCTCGGCGGCGGGCGCCGATGTGACGCTCTCGGTCGTCGACGGCATGCAGCACGTATTTCCGTGTCTCGCCGGGCGCGCCCCGGAGGCCGACGCGGAGATCGCCAGGATTCGCAGCTGGTACCTCCGCTGAAGATCCCCCAGACGGAAGTCGAACAGGCGAACTCGGGCAGTTGGAGAATTGGGGATCAACTGACATGAGCACTCGCCACGATGCGATCGTCATCGGCGCGGGCTTCGGTGGGATGTACGCACTGAAGAAGCTGCGCGACGAACACGGCTTGGACGTGCGACTGTTCGACAAGGCCAGTGGCGTCGGCGGAACCTGGTATTGGAATCGTTACCCGGGCGCACTGTCGGATAGCGAGTCGTTCGTCTACTGCTATTCCTGTGACGAAGACTTGCTAGAGGAGTGGGACTTCGGCACCCGGTACGTGGCCCAGCCGCAGGTACTCAACTACCTCGAACACGTAGCCGACCGCTGGAGTCTACGGCCCGATATTCAACTCGACACAGCCGTGGTGGCGGCGCACTTCCACGAGAACGACAACCTCTGGCACGTCGAGACCGACACCGGCGAACTGCACACGGCGAAGTACCTCATCACCGCAGTGGGATTGCTGTCGGCGACCAACATCCCCGACCTCGAGGGCCTCCACACCTTCCAAGGGGTGCACGTGCATACTGGCCGGTGGCCGGCTGATCTCGAACTGGCTGGCAAACGCGTGGGCGTGATTGGAAACGGGTCCACTGGAGTCCAAGTCATCACGGCGATCGCTCCCGAGGTCGACCATTTGACCGCGTTCCAGCGCTCCGCCCAGTTCACCGTTCCCGTGGGCAACGGGCCGGTCTCGCGCGAATACGTCGCGGGCGTGAAGGAGAACTATGAGGCCATTTGGGAGCAGGTCCGCGGGTCAGCCGTCGCCTTCGGTTTCGAGGAGAGCACCACTGCCTACGAGTCGGTGTCGCCGGATGAGGCGCGGGCGACCTTCGAGCGAGCGTGGGAGACGGGCGGCGGGTTCCGCTTCATGTTCGGGACCTTCGCCGACATCGCCACCAACGAGATCGCGAACAAGGCGGCGCAGGACTTCATCAAAGGCAAGATCGCCGAGATCGTTGAGGATCCCGAGACGGCCCGCACACTGATGCCGCGGGATCGGTTGCGTCCAGCAGAGTGGTGTACGAGCCGGGCCGAATCTCGAGCCCCGGCGTGTCGTAGCCGATCGAATGAAGGTCATCGCGTGATTCTTC
>NZ_JBEXUA010000037.1:0-1922 GCF_040614235.1 Mycobacterium sp. NPDC006124
GGGTGTGTTGTTTGAGAACTCAATAGTGTGTTTGGTGGTTTTTGTTTGTTGTTTTTGGCCATCTTGGTGGGGGACTTCCCGTCTTCCTGCTGTTGGGGTGGTTTTGTTTGTTTGATGCCAGTTTTTGGTGTCTTTTTGTTAGGTCAGATTTCTCTGATTTGATGTGCCTGACTTTGGTTGGGTTGTCTTTGTTTGGAGAGTTTGATTCTGGCTCAGGACGAACGCTGGCGGCGTGCTTAACACATGCAAGTCGAACGGAAAGGCCCTTCGGGGTACTCGAGTGGCGAACGGGTGAGTAACACGTGGGTGATCTGCCCTGCACTTCGGGATAAGCCTGGGAAACTGGGTCTAATACCGGATATGACTACGCGATGCATGTCGTGTGGTGGAAAGCTTTTGCGGTGTGGGATGGGCCCGCGGCCTATCAGCTTGTTGGTGGGGTCACGGCCTACCAAGGCGACGACGGGTAGCCGGCCTGAGAGGGTGACCGGCCACACTGGGACTGAGATACGGCCCAGACTCCTACGGGAGGCAGCAGTGGGGAATATTGCACAATGGGCGCAAGCCTGATGCAGCGACGCCGCGTGAGGGACGACGGCCTTCGGGTTGTAAACCTCTTTCAGCACAGACGAAGCGCGAGTGACGGTATGTGCAGAAGAAGGACCGGCCAACTACGTGCCAGCAGCCGCGGTAATACGTAGGGTCCGAGCGTTGTCCGGAATTACTGGGCGTAAAGAGCTCGTAGGTGGTTTGTCGCGTTGTTCGTGAAAACTCACAGCTCAACTGTGGGCGTGCGGGCGATACGGGCAGACTAGAGTACTGCAGGGGAGACTGGAATTCCTGGTGTAGCGGTGGAATGCGCAGATATCAGGAGGAACACCGGTGGCGAAGGCGGGTCTCTGGGCAGTAACTGACGCTGAGGAGCGAAAGCGTGGGGAGCGAACAGGATTAGATACCCTGGTAGTCCACGCCGTAAACGGTGGGTACTAGGTGTGGGTTTCCTTCCTTGGGATCCGTGCCGTAGCTAACGCATTAAGTACCCCGCCTGGGGAGTACGGCCGCAAGGCTAAAACTCAAAGAAATTGACGGGGGCCCGCACAAGCGGCGGAGCATGTGGATTAATTCGATGCAACGCGAAGAACCTTACCTGGGTTTGACATGCACAGGACGTGCCTAGAGATAGGTATTCCCTTGTGGCCTGTGTGCAGGTGGTGCATGGCTGTCGTCAGCTCGTGTCGTGAGATGTTGGGTTAAGTCCCGCAACGAGCGCAACCCCTATCTTATGTTGCCAGCGCGTCATGGCGGGGACTCGTAAGAGACTGCCGGGGTCAACTCGGAGGAAGGTGGGGATGACGTCAAGTCATCATGCCCCTTATGTCCAGGGCTTCACACATGCTACAATGGCCGGTACAAAGGGCTGCGATGCCGTGAGGTGGAGCGAATCCTTTAAAGCCGGTCTCAGTTCGGATCGGGGTCTGCAACTCGACCCCGTGAAGTCGGAGTCGCTAGTAATCGCAGATCAGCAACGCTGCGGTGAATACGTTCCCGGGCCTTGTACACACCGCCCGTCACGTCATGAAAGTCGGTAACACCCGAAGCCGGTGGCCTAACCCCTCGTGGGAGGGAGCCGTCGAAGGTGGGATCGGCGATTGGGACGAAGTCGTAACAAGGTAGCCGTACCGGAAGGTGCGGCTGGATCACCTCCTTTCTAAGGAGCACCACGAGACCTGGCCGGCCCCACACACCGTGGGATCAGCCGTTGTCAGGCGATTCGTTGGATGGACTCGTCGCCCGTCACTGGGCGTATCCGTAGTGGAGCGAGTTCTGGTGCACAGACAAACGAGATTTCCGTGTCCTCTCCGTCAGGGGAGGGCCGGCCACCAAGCACACTGTTGGGCTTTGAGACAACAGGCCCGTTCTTC
>NZ_JBEXUA010000037.1:2017-5319 GCF_040614235.1 Mycobacterium sp. NPDC006124
GGTGTGGGTTGTTGTGGTGTAATTTCGATTTTGAAACAATTGGTTTTTGTGTTGTAAGTGTTTAAGGGCGCATGGTGGATGCCTTGGCATCAGAGGCCGATGAAGGACGTGGGAGGCTGCGATATGCCTCGGGGAGCTGCCAACCGAGCGTTGATCCGAGGGTGTCCGAATGGGGAAACCCAGCACGAGTGATGTCGTGTTACCCGTATCTGAATTCATAGGGTGCGGGAGGTAACGCGGGGAAGTGAAACATCTCAGTACCCGTAGGAAGAGAAAACAACAGTGATTCCGTGAGTAGTGGCGAGCGAAAGCGGAGGATGGCTAAACCGTATGCATGTGATACCGGGTAGGGGTTGTGTGTGCGGGGTTGTGGGACCATATTTTCTGGGGCTACCTCCTCAGAGGGCAGTAAGAAAGTGTCGTGGTTAGCGGAAGTGGTCTTGGGATGGCCTGCCGTAGACGGTGAGAGCCCGGTACGTGAAAACTCGACGCCTGCCTTGATGTGTGTTCCCGAGTAGCAGCGGGCCCGTGAAATCTGCTGTGAATCTGCCGAGACCACTCGGTAAGCCTGAATACCTTCTGATGACCGATAGCGGATTAGTACCGTGAGGGAATGGTGAAAAGTACCCCGGGAGGGGAGTGAAATAGTACCTGAAACCGTGTGCCTACAAGCCGTCAGAGCCCTCTCTTGAGTGGGGTGATGGCGTGCCTTTTGAAGAATGAGCCTGCGAGTCAGGGACATGTCGCGAGGTTAACCCGTGTGGGGTAGCCGCAGCGAAAGCGAGTCTGAATAGGGCGTATCCGAGTCAGAGGACTTGGTGTAGTGGTGTGTTCTGGACCCGAAGCGGAGTGATCTACCCATGGCCAGGGTGAAGCGGCGGTAAGACGCCGTGGAGGCCCGAACCCACTTAGGTTGAAGACTGAGGGGATGAGTTGTGGGTAGGGGTGAAAGGCCAATCAAACTCCGTGATAGCTGGTTCTCCCCGAAATGCATTTAGGTGCAGCGTTGCATGGTTCTTGCCGGAGGTAGAGCTACTGGATGGCCGATGGGCCCTACAAGGTTACTGACGTCAGCCAAACTCCGAATGCCGGTAAGTCAACAGTGTGGCAGTGAGACGGCGGGGGATAAGCTCCGTGCGTCGAGAGGGAAACAGCCCAGATCGCCGACTAAGGCCCCTAAGCGTGTGCTAAGTGGAAAAGGATGTGCAGTCGCGAAGACAACCAGGAGGTTGGCTTAGAAGCAGCCACCCTTGAAAGAGTGCGTAATAGCTCACTGGTCAAGTGATTGTGCGCCGATAATGTAGCGGGGCTCAAGCACACCGCCGAAGTCGCGGCATCCGCAAGGATGGGTAGGGGAGCGTCCTGCACGCCGGTGAAGCCACCTAGTGATGGTGTGGTGGAGGGTGTGGGAGTGAGAATGCAGGCATGAGTAGCGATAAGGCAAGTGAGAACCTTGCCCGCCGAAAGACCAAGGGTTCCTGGGCCAGGCCAGTCCGCCCAGGGTGAGTCGGGACCTAAGGCGAGGCCGACAGGCGTAGTCGATGGACAACGGGTTGATATTCCCGTACCCGTGTGTGCGCGCCCGTGACGAATCCATTCTGCTAACCGTCCAAAACCAGGATTACCGATCACCTTCGGGTGTGAGGATTTCTGGGGCTGCACGGGACCCGGGTGGGTAGTAGTCAAGCGACGGGGTGACGCAGGAAGGTAGCCGTACCAGTCAGTGGTAATACTGGGGCAAGCCCGTAGGGAGAGACCTAGGCAAATCCGGGTCTCACACATCCTGAGAGGTGATGCATAGCCGAGTGAGGCGAATTCGGTGATCCTATGCTGCCGAGAAAAGCCTCTAGCGAGCACACACACGGCCCGTACCCCAAACCGACACAGGTGGTCAGGTAGAGAATACCAAGGCGTACGAGTGAACTATGGTTAAGGAACTCGGCAAAATACCCCCGTAACTTCGGGAGAAGGGGGACCCCTTACTGTCATGGCCTTCGCGGCCGGCAGCGGTGGGGGGTCGCAGAAACCAGTGAGAAGCGACTGTTTACTAAAAACACAGGTCCGTGCGAAGTCGCAAGACGATGTATACGGACTGACGCCTGCCCGGTGCTGGAAGGTTAAGAGGACCGGTTAACCCCTCGGGGTGAAGCTGAGAATTTAAGCCCCAGTAAACGGCGGTGGTAACTATAACCATCCTAAGGTAGCGAAATTCCTTGTCGGGTAAGTTCCGACCTGCACGAATGGCGTAACGACTTCTCAACTGTCTCAACCATAGACTCGGCGAAATTGCACTACGAGTAAAGATGCTCGTTACGCGCGGCAGGACGAAAAGACCCCGGGACCTTCACTACAACTTGGTATTGGAGTTCGTTACGGTTTGTGTAGGATAGGTGGGAGACTGTGAAACTCACACGCCAGTGTGGGCGGAGTCGTTGTTGAAATACCACTCTGATCGTATTGGGCTTCTAACTTCGAACCGTATATCCGGTTCAGGGACAGTGCCTGGTGGGTAGTTTAACTGGGGCGGTTGCCTCCAAAAAAGTAACGGAGGCGCCCAAAGGTTCCCTCAACCTGGACGGCAATCAGGTGTTGAGTGCAAGTGCACAAGGGAGCTTGACTGCGAGACGTACATGTCGAGCAGGGACGAAAGTCGGGACTAGTGATCCGGCACCCCCGAGTGGAAGGGGTGTCGCTCAACGGATAAAAGGTACCCCGGGGATAACAGGCTGATCTTCCCCAAGAGTCCATATCGACGGGATGGTTTGGCACCTCGATGTCGGCTCGTCGCATCCTGGGGCTGGAGCAGGTCCCAAGGGTTGGGCTGTTCGCCCATTAAAGCGGCACGCGAGCTGGGTTTAGAACGTCGTGAGACAGTTCGGTCTCTATCCGCCGCGCGCGTCAGAAACTTGAGGAAACCTGTCCCTAGTACGAGAGGACCGGGACGGACGAACCTCTGGTCTACCAGTTGTCACACCAGTGGCACGGCTGGATAGCTACGTTCGGACAGGATAACCGCTGAAAGCATCTAAGCGGGAAACCTCTTCCAAGACCAGGTTTCTCACCCTTTTAGAGGGATAAGGCCCCCCGCAGACCACGGGATCGATAGACCAGACCTAGAAGCCCAGCAATGGGTGCAGGGAACTGGCACTAACCGGCCGAAAACTTACACACACCCAAGAACACCAATTGACTGGGAAACGTGTACACCACATTTGCACCCCGCGTGCACTCGCAACCACACACCGTCCACGAATCGGACAGACCACACCCCACCACCAAATAACACCAGTGGGGCACACAAA
>NZ_JBEXUA010000038.1:0-3678 GCF_040614235.1 Mycobacterium sp. NPDC006124
CGCTCGGGCCTTGAACTCCTCGTCGTACTTCTTCGGCATGATGCGAACAACCTTCCCTCGAAAGAAGGTGTGCATCAAACACGGGGTGGTTCAGGATCCACCGCCGCCGCCGGGCGGCGGGGGCTGTATCGCGGGCGTTGGCTGCGGCGGCGGTAACGCCAGCGGTGGCCAAGGCTGCGCCCCCATCAACGGCGTGGAAAGCTGCGGTGGAGGTGGACCCCTCGGCGGATTCGGCAGCATCCCCGGCGTCGGTTCCGGCGGCGGCGGACCGGCCTACACCGGCTAACTCGGCCAACGCCCTGCACAACTATGTACGAACTGACACGACGAAGCCGCTCCGGTATCCCCCTGAGCGGCTTCGTCCTTTCTCGCGAGGGCGTCGGGGTCTCCCTCCCGATGGCCGGCCACCTCGCGGTAGTCGGCCACGGTGGACCGGTCGTGGATGTACACCATGTGGCGTTGCGTGCCCGGGTGTCGACAGCGGAGTCCCAGCGGGGTGCAGGAGTCTCCTTGGCGTATACGCTTGCGCGGTGCAGTTTCGCGCATCGCCGCGGCGGAGGCCAAAGCACGCTCAGGGGCCTGAACGCACCGAATTTGAACGGTTGCGCGCCAGGAAAGCGCCGAGTTACGTTTGCACAGGTCGCCCGTCGAGCGAGGGTTGACGGAACCGATTTGACCGACGTCTTCGTCACCCGCGCCTCGGAGGTACTCGGCAGAACAACAGGCACCAAGAGGTCACGGTGCGGTTGCCGTTCCGATGGCACCTCGTATGCTGGGTCGGGCTGGGCTGAACAGTCCGTCGGTTGAACAGACCACACAGCTCGATGCGGTCAACGATCAGCATGGTTCCGTTCTCGCTGTGCTGGTCGTCTCATCTAGATGACGGGTTTTGCATGGATACTCCCACCAGTAGTGATCCGTCTTCCGCTTTCATTGATTGCCGGGGCGCGGGGGTGAAAGCTCAGATGCGCAGTGTGGCAACCGTCATCAGTCTTACCGGCCGCCTCGATGCGGGGAACGTCGAGGCCGTGCTGGGGCACCTCTGCCGTTTCACCAACATGGGCGGCCCCTTGGTGGTCGATGTCACCGGCGTGCGCTGGCTCGGCGGCGTGAGCGATGGGCGCACCTTCGAGCGTCTGATCTCGACCTTGGGCGCCGAGTGTCATTGGCGTGGTGTCGATTGGATCCTCGTCGGTGCGCCGGCCAGCCGTGACTGGCTCCCGCCCGCCGAGGAATGGCACACCCTGCAAGCGGGTTCGGTCGCAGAGGCGTTACAGCACTTCATCGATGTCGTCCACGCGCGCCGACACATGCCACTGGCCCCATTGGTGGCTGAGAGCCGAAGGGTGCGCATGGGCTTCGGCGGACGTGGCGACTGACGCACTGGCCCCGACGACGGGCGCAGCGCGGCGGCGATGGCCTGGCCTCAGCCCCCAAACCCCACCACCCTGGGGACTTACCCGCCACCGAACACCCGTTCCCACTAGCCCGTCGGTTTAAAGTATGCATATCGGGGAGGCTCCGCGATGCGGAGTGGCGACGCAGGCGTGGATCGGCCGTGGTGTGCGCGCGAACTCTTGAACTGCTCGCGGTCACGCTGCAGCTGCTTCAAGGGCATGACCGACTTACGTTGGACGCCGTGGCCACCACCGCGCGGGCCAAGAGCAATGATCAGAACCCGTGGATGAGCCTTGGCGAGGCGGCGTGAGAGTGGGCGTAGCTTCCCGAGGATGATCTGAAGTCCAAGGTTCTCTGGTCAAGACCGGCGTCGGCGCGCTGGTTGGGAAGGTACGTCCACGCCCACGGTAGTTGACATCACGGAATGCTGCTACGGGAAGAACGACGGTGTCGGTCGGTCATTGCTCGATGAGATCGTCCGCGACGGCGCCCGGTAGATGCTTGCCGCGGCGTTTCAGCCAGAAGTGGCCGCCTACAGCGACGCCCATGCCGGTGAGGTCGACGACGATGGCCCCGATTTTCTTTGTCCCCGGCTCAACCACCCTGACCAACCCGCCCCAGCCCGGCCTCACCGTGGCGCGGGTGGTGCACGCTGGTGAGACGGCGATCAAGCTGTTAACGTCTATTCACATGTCCGAGGTTTTCGATGTGGTGGTTGTCGGTGCGGGGATTTCCGGTATCAGTGCTGCTTGGCACTTGCAGCAGCGTTGCCCGGATAAGAGCTATGTGGTCCTCGAGCGCAGGTCAGACCTGGGTGGTACATGGGATCTGTTCAAGTACCCGGGGATCCGGTCGGACTCCGATATGTGCACGTTCGGATTCCATTTCAAGCCATGGCACTCCCCGAGGTGGACTGTCGACGCGGCGTCGATCAAGAACTATCTGCGGGAAACCGCGACCGAGAACGGAATCGATCAGCACGTCCGATTTGACACCGCGGTTCTGTCTGCCGACTGGTCAGACGGCGACCGGCGCTGGACCATCAGGATGCTTCGAAACGGGCAAGAGACCGAGATCGAGGCGCAGTTCCTTTTCATGTGCAGCGGCTACTACAACTACGACGAGGGTTATCGACCGAAGTTCCCCGGCGAGGAAAACTTTGGGGGAACAATCGTGCATCCTCAACACTGGCCCGAAGACCTGGACTATGCGGGCAAGGACATCGTCGTCATCGGCAGTGGCGCTACTGCAATCACCCTCATCCCGTCGATGGTCGACTCGGGCGCCGGCCACCTGACGATGCTGCAACGGTCACCGACGTACATCGCATCGCTGCCAAACGTGGACCCTGTCGCCGCCCAACTCATCAAGTGGCTACCGGTCAAGCACTCGGACTTCGTCAACCGCTGGAAGAACATTTCTCTTGCGGTGGCGCAATATCAGTTGGCGCGCCGCTTCCCGCGCACCATGCGCAAAGCGATGATCGCCTGGGTTAAGCGCCAGCTACCCGCCGGCTACGACGTGGACAAGCACTTCACACCTAAGTACGACCCTTGGGACGAGCGGGCGTGCCTAGCCCCTGACGGTGACTTCTTCAAGGCAATCCGGAGCGGCAAGGCCGGTGTGGTCACCGATACGATCGACCACTTCACCAGGACGGGGATCGAGCTTTCTTCGGGTGATGAGTTGACCGCCGATGTAATCGTGACTGCAACCGGTTTGAACATGCGACTCTTTGGTGGCACCAAGATCTCTCGTAACGGTCAGAGCGTCGACGTCGCCAAGTCGATGACCTACAAGTCCATGATCCTGTCCGATGTGCCGAATATGGCGTTCACCATGGGCTACATCAACGCGTCGTGGACCTTGAAAGCAGATCTGGTAGCAGAGTTCATCTGTCGCTTACTGAATTACATGGACGCACACGGCTACGAAACCATGGTGGCCCCCCACCCCGGGGAAAGTGTCGAAGAACAGCCCTTCGCCGATTTGTCGTCCGGCTACTTCCAGCGCTCGATTGATCAGCTGCCGAAGGCGGGATCTCGCGGGCCCTGGCAGGTAAAGCAGAATTACCTCCTCGATATCCATAAACTACGCCGCGGAAGAATCGACGACGACGGCCTGCAATTCACGACGCGAAAGTCGCAGCTGGCAACAGTTCCGCTGCGCACTTAGCCTCGATCCAGGGACTGTCAGGACAACGGTGGATCTGATCTTGGTCTGACACGCCGAGCGTGGGCGTGGCGGGAAGGACTGAAGATGTCAGAAACACTCGATCCC
>NZ_JBEXUA010000039.1:0-1933 GCF_040614235.1 Mycobacterium sp. NPDC006124
TAGTCCACCATCGCAGCGGATTTGACGAAATCCGCGGAGTTTGCTCCTCTTCGCCTCTCTCGCGGACGCGCAGAGGGAGCAAATTCATGGCTGCCGGAACCGTTACGTCGCGGAGTGCTCAAGCCTCCGTGGTGAGCATTCTCGGATGAGGCTTTCGAGGTTTTCCTGCACGCGTTCGGGGGCGATGCCGATCGATGGTGAGTACAGCATGATGTGATCGAGAACGCCTTCGTAACGCCTGAGCCCGGCGCGAACTTGATCAGCCGTCCCGGCGACGCCCATGGTGTCGATCATCTCCTCGGACACCGCGGCAAACATTGCCGAAAAGTCACGCTGGGCGAATGCTTCCCGGATTGTCTTGCCTTCGGCAGCAAAGCCGTTCACGTCGAGCACCGTCTCGTAGGACTTGACCGAGGAGTAAAACGCAATCTGTTGTGCCAGTTCACGTCTGGCGACCTCGACGTCCTCGTGGATGGAGCACATGACCATGGAGACGACTTCGACGTCACTGGGGTCGCGGTCGGCGTGCGCCGCGCCCCTGGCGATGGCTGGCCGGACAATCTCCTGAACGTAGGCGGTGGTGAACAGGGGGTGCCCTGCAAGGCCGTCAGCGACTCTGCCTGCAGCCTCGCACATTCGGGGGCGCACGCCGGCGGTGATGATCGGGATTGCGCGGCTGGGGGGCGGTACCTCGCCGGTCGGGGTGAGGTTCATCGTGTAGAACCGGCCCTCGTGGTGGATCGGACCCTCGTGCAGGTTCCAGATGCGGCGCAGCAGGACGACGAGTTCTTCCATCCTCAACGCAGGTGCAGACGTGTCGGCCACACCATGCCAGTCGCTCATCATCCGCTTGGTGCCGTTGCCGATGCCGAGCACCAGTCGTCCATTGGAGAGCTCATCGAGGTCGGCCGCTTCCGTCGCAAGCACCAGGGGGCTTCGTCCGACGCCGTAGAGAATGGAGGAGCCGATCCGGCAGTTCTGTGTGCTGTTGGCCATCGCGGCCATCGAGATGGATCCTGAGCGTGAGTAGAACTCCGAGGCCCAAGTAGCGTCGAACCCGGCGTCATCGGCGGCTTCGGCGGTCTGAGCCAGTGATTTCAGGTCGGCGCCGACGACGGACAGGCCGTAGGTGGTCATCGTTTGTCTCCTTCGCGCGGGCGTAAGCCGTCGAACATGAGGGCATTGAGGGTGCTGGCGACCGCCGTTTCATCCAGATTGTTGGCGGTTATCAAGTACATGAGGGCGCTGATGGTGACGGCACCGAACAGTGCGATAGAGGTGGACCGTGCATCAGGCTGCTTGACGAGCGATCCGTCGTGGGCACCGGCGACGAGCAACGCTTCGACGGGTTGTTGGCAGGCTGTGTTGATCATCTCGGCGATGACCGGCATCCGGCCCGCCCGTCCTAGTTCGCCGATCAGTGCTCGGCAGACCCCTGGCCGTTGTGCCATCGCCCGCAATTGAGTACGAATGACGAGTTCCAAGCGCTCAGCGCCGGTGCCGTCGGTGTGCACGATCGCTGCTACCGCGTCGGCGATGTCCTTGAGAAGGTCTCCGAGCAAGAACGCGAGGATCTCCTCCTTGCCGGAGAAGTAGTAATAGAGCGTCGCCTTCGGCACGCCGGTAACCGCGGCTACATCTTCGATCTTGGAGTCGTTGAGCCCGTTGTCGGCGAACAGGTCCGCGGCGGCACACAACCGCTTCTGGATCTGAAGTGGAACTTTACGCATAGCCCCCTCTGATCCCTTAGTTTGAACTCCGAGTCTAACTTATGCCAGAGGGCACTACAAGGGATTTCGACGGTCACACGAAACTTCGAACTGCCGGGAATCACCTACGAGATTCGTCGAGCACGGACGCGGAGGAGTCGTGGCGACAAGCCGATTCGAATTGTGGTCCGTACGACGGAGAAGCAAACCCCAGTCACGTGTAC
>NZ_JBEXUA010000040.1:0-1712 GCF_040614235.1 Mycobacterium sp. NPDC006124
CGGCGACGGCGTGCAGTTTGAGTTCGGCCAAGTGAGAGCGCAGCTGCTGATACCGGCTGGCCGCAGCCGATGGTGACTCGGTGGCGGTGGTGGTCGTGGGGGTGCGTGCGGTGGGGGTCATGGGATGGTCCTGTTCTGGGCGACCCGCTCGTAGGCGGAGAGGTCGATGACAGTGGAATCGGTTGACGGCGTGCGGGGTCGATCGGAGGTGGAGGCGTTCTGATGCATCTGAAGAAGTCGAGCGGCAGCGGCTTTCGCCTCGGACCCGGGTGGGATGCGTTCCTTGCGGCGGTGCGGTCGCCCGGTGGTGGCGGTGGTCATCGCGGCGGTGTCCAGGGCGATGACGTGTCCGCTGTCGCGGACCATCACCCCGAGCCGTCAGCGGCGATCCGATGCCGGGCGATGACGATGCCGCCGGCGGTGGCGATGTCGAGGTACTCCCCACCCACGGGATGGGAGACTCTGACCTGGGCTGTGGCCAGCTCCGGTGGCACCGAGTAGCGGTTGCCGCGGTAGGACACCAACGCTTGGCGTGACGCCGTCCGCGTCTCGGTGATGATGACCGGATAGGGCCGGGCCAGCAGCGGTGAGAGCGGTTCGGCCTTGGCGACCACGGCGACCGAGGAGCGGCCGTCGGCGGTGGCCCGCAGGCGGGTGTCGCCGCGGACGCGGGCGAAGCTATCCACACTGACCTGTGCTTGTTCGACGGTCATCTCATCGGCCAGGGTGCGCCACCAGCGCTGTGCCGCCGTGTGATTGATCTTCTCCACCACACCCTTGCGGTTACCGCGCCGCGGTGGGCAGATCGCCACCGACACCCCGTAGTGTTTGGCGACCCCGGCGAAGGTCGCGGTGACTCGGCCCGAGCCCGGGTCGCACACGGTGGCCATCCGGTCGAACCGCCACACCCGTGACACCCCACCCAGGCCACGGGTCACGCGGTCGAGCGCGGCGATGAGGTGGGGCTGATCCTCCGACGGTGACAGCTCGGCCCGCCACTTGCCGGAGTGTGCCAGCGACCCGACCAGCAGATGGGCCGTCTTGCCCCCACCCCCACGATTCGGGTGGGTTGGGCAATTCCAGCCAGTCCCATTGGGTTTCGTCACCCGGTTCGTGGGTGATGATCGCGTTGGGGCGTTCGGTGGCCGTCCGACACGCCATACACGTTGGCCGCAACAGTCGGGTCCGGATGTTGCGGGTCAGACTCTGATACGACAGCTCGAACCCGAGGCCCTCCAGTTCGTCGTAGAGAGTCCGGGCCCACAGATGTAGGTCCTCGATCAGCCGGGCGGTGACGTAGTCGACGAACGGGTCGAACGGGTCCGGTGACGGCCGGGCCCGTACTCCCGGCGTGGCGTCGCCAGCCAGGTACTTGCGGACTGTCTTGCGGTCATGGCCGGTGTGGCGGGCGATCGCTGCGATCGACCAACCACGTTTACCCAGGGCATGTACTTCCATGTCGTTCTCCCATGTGAGCATGAGAAAGCGGGCCTCCGTCGAATGGAGCTGTTGGCGTCAGAGACCAGCAGCATCGAGGGAGGCCCGCCCTTCTCGGCGGCGCCACACGGGTGGGGAATTTCGATGAGCATCAGTGGGGAAATTCAGCGAGCGCGGTCAGCGGTGGGCGTCGATGAAGGAGACTACTTCTTGTTTTGGCGGTCGAGCTCCGCCCCGAAGAAACTCGCTGCGCGTTTCAGGATCTCGTTGGCGCG
>NZ_JBEXUA010000041.1:0-1522 GCF_040614235.1 Mycobacterium sp. NPDC006124
CGTTCCCCGCCACAAGTGACCCCAATGGCCACGTAGACGGGCCGGTTGGTGACCTGACCGCCGCGGATCTTGACGTGAATGGCGTCGATGAACACTGTCAATGGCCAAGTTCAGGTATCCGGTGGTGGCCGGATAAAAGTATCCACCCCGTGCGGTAGTTCTTAGGTTGGCTTGGGGTTCTCCTTCCGGTGCTTGGCGTCCTTCATGCGGTGGGAGTCGCCGTCGGTGATGACGACGGTGGCATGGTGCAGAAGCCGATCGAGGATGCTGACGGCGGTGGTCTGCTCGGGCAGGAAGCGGCCCCATTGTTCGAAGGGCCAGTGCGACCCGATGGCCAGGGAGCGGCGTTCGTAGGCGCCGGCGACGAGCCGGAAGAGCAGCTGGGTTCCGGTGTCGTCTAGTGGTGCGAACCCGAGCTCGTCGAGGATGATCAGGTCGACCCGAAGCAGGGATTCGATGATCTTGCCGACGGTGTTGTCGGCCAGGCCGCGGTAGAGCGTTTCGATGAGGTCGGCGGCGGTGAAGTAGCGGACCTCGTGCCCGGCGTGGATCGCCGCGGTTCCCAGCGCGATGAGGGTGTGGCTCTTGCCCGTGCCGGCTGGGCCGATGATCGCCAGGTTCTGTTGTGCTCGTATCCATCAAGGCTTGAGAGGTAGTCGAACACCTTCGGCTGGATCGAGGAGCTGGCCACGTCGAAGGACTCCAACGTCTTCGGGACGGGGAATGCCGCGGCCTTGAGTCGGTTGACGACATTGGAGCATCGCGGGCCGCCAACTCCGTTTCTACCAGCGTCCGCAGGACCTCCTCGGGAGTCCAACGTTGGCGCGGGGATCGTTGGCGTGGCAGAAGTCCGGAGCGAACCCGTAGTGCCCGGCCAGGCGCACGTAGTCCGGGGTCGGCACGACGGCGTTGGCGACCACCCCGGACTTACACAGATGGAATGACACGCCCCCCACGCGGTGATCTGCTCCTCGAATCACCAACTGTTCCCACGCCGAACCATGACCATCCGAGCGCACGGGTCGCACCGCGTCGGCGACCGCCCCGATCAACCCATCGTCGACGGCCTCGATGCCGTCGCTGCGGCACAAACCGGCCGCTTGCGCGCCCTCGACGTAACGGCGCACCGTCTTGCGGTCCAGCCCGCAATGCGCGGCGATCGTGCGGTATCCCGGTGCCGGCCAGTCCGGCCACCCCCAGCCAGACCCTTAGCACTTCCCTGATCTCGTTCACACTGACCTCCCGAAAAGCCATGCCCGCCGCCTCCGTGACTTGAACCGTCACCGCGATCGAACGAACAAATGAAGAGACCACCGACGCGACGCGCCGGTGGTCCCATGACTGGCAATCCAAGTGGTCCCATCACACTGGCAAAATCAGCTCACACTGGCCCCATGCTCCTGGCAGACGACAGCACGCACCCCCAAGACCACCACCGCCACCGAGTCACCATCGGCTGCGGCCAGCCGGTATCAGCAGCTGCGCTCTCACTTGGCCGAACTCAAACTGCACGCCGTCGCCG
>NZ_JBEXUA010000042.1:0-1466 GCF_040614235.1 Mycobacterium sp. NPDC006124
CATGCACTCGGTGGTGTTCGCCGGCTTCTCCGCCAGCGCCCTGAAGGCCCGCGTCGAGGACGCCGAGGCCAAGCTCGTCATCACCACCGACGGGCAGTACCGCCGCGGCAAGGCCGCGTCGTTGAAGGAGGCCGTCGACGAAGCCGTCGAGGCGTCCGATTCCGTCGAACACGTGCTCGTCGTCAAGCGCACCGGGATCGACGTCGGCTGGACCGAGGGCCGCGACCTGTGGTGGCACGACGTCGTCGACGCCGCGTCGACGCACCACGAGCCCGAGGCCTTCGACTCCGAGCACCCGCTGTTCCTGCTGTACACCTCGGGCACCACCGGCAAGCCCAAGGGCATCATGCACACCACCGGCGGCTACCTCACGCAAAGCAGCTACACCCATGTCAACGTCTTCGACGTCAAACCCGAGACCGACGTGTACTGGTGCACCGCCGACATCGGCTGGGTCACCGGGCACACCTACATCGTCTACGGCCCGCTCTCCAACGGCGTCACCCAAGTCGTCTACGAGGGCACTCCCACCTCGCCCACCGAGCACCGTCACTTCGAGATCATCGAGAAGTACGGCGTGACGATCTACTACACCGCCCCCACGCTGGTGCGAACGTTCATGAAGCTGGGCCGCCAAAACGCCGCCGACCACGATCTGTCGAGCCTGCGTCTGCTGGGTTCGGTCGGCGAGCCCATCAACCCCGAGGCGTGGCGCTGGTACCGCACCGTCTTCGGCGCCGACCAGACCCCCATCGTCGACACCTGGTGGCAGACCGAGACCGGTTCGATCATGATCTCCCCGCTGCCCGGCGTCACCGACACCAAACCCGGGTCGGCCATGACCCCGCTGCCCGGCATCTCGGCGATCATCGTCGACGACGACGGCAACCGGCTCGAGCCCGGCACCGACCACGGCGAGCAGGCCAGCGGTTACCTGGTGCTCGACAAGCCGTGGCCCTCGATGCTGCGCGGCATCTGGGGCGACCCCGAGCGCTTCCAGGAGACCTACTGGTCCCGCTTCGCCGAACAGGGCTGGTACTTCGCCGGCGACGGCGCCCGCTACGGCACCGACGGCGAGATCTGGGTTCTCGGCCGCATCGACGACGTCATGAACATCTCCGGCCACCGCATCTCCACCGCCGAGGTCGAGTCCGCACTCGTCGGGCACTCCGGGGTCGCCGAAGCCGCCGTCGTCGGCGCCACCGACGAGCAGACCGGCCAAGCCATCTGCGCGTTCGTCATCCTCAAGGCCTCGGCGAAGGGTGGCGAGGAGGACATGGTCGACGAACTGCGCAAGCAGGTTGCCACCGAGATCTCCCCCATCGCCCGCCCACGCGAGATCCACGTCGTGCCCGAACTACCCAAGACCCGCAGCGGCAAGATCATGCGACGCCTGCTCCGAGACGTCGCCGAAGGCCGCGAACTCGGCGACACCTCCACCCTCGTCGACCCCAGCGTCTTCGAAG
>NZ_JBEXUA010000043.1:0-1425 GCF_040614235.1 Mycobacterium sp. NPDC006124
GGTTGCGTCCAGCAGAGTGGTGTACGAGCCGGGCCGAATCTCGAGCCCCGGCGTGTCGTAGCCGATCGAATGAAGGTCATCGCGTGATTCTTCGAGAGACCGCCAAAGTCACTCGAGCAAAGGAACCACGCGATGACCGCTGCCCACGATATCGACTGGCCGACTGTGTTGGCTGATCGACTCACCACTACTCATCCCGACGTCCTGCGGGACCTGCTCTCCACGTTCATTCACACGCTGATGGGCGCCGAAGCCGATGCCCTGTGTGGTGCCGGATACGGCGAACGCAGCACCGACCGCACCAACTCCCGCAACGGATACCGTCACCGCCAATTCGACACCCGCGCAGGTAGTTTGGATCTCGCGATCCCCAAGCTGCGGCAGGGCTCCTACTTCCCGGACTGGCTGCTGGAACGCCGCAAACGCGCCGAGCGGGCCCTGACCACCGTGGTGGCGACCTGCTACCTTCTCGGGGTGTCCACCCGGCGGATGGACAAGCTCGTCGAGACCCTCGGCATCACCAGCCTGTCGAAGTCGCAGGTCTCGGTGATGGCCAAGGAACTCGACGCCGCCGTCGAGGCGTTCCGCACCCGACCCTTGGACGCCGGCCCCTACACCTTCGTCGCCGCCGACGCCCTGGTCCTCAAGGTCCGCGAAGGCGGACGGGTGGTCAACGTGCACGCGCTGATCGCGGTCGGAGTCAACGCCGAGGGCCACCGCGAAATCCTGGGCATCGACGTCAGCACCGCCGAAGACGGGGCCGGCTGGCTGACGTTCTGGCGGACGCTGACCGCCCGCGGGCTGTCCGGGGTCAAACTGGTCACCAGTGACGCGCACGCCGGTCTGGTCGCCGCGATCGGGGCGACCCTGCCCGGCGCGGCCTGGCAGCGCTGCCGAACCCACTACACGACGAACCTGATGGCGAAGACTCCGAAGAGTTCATGGCCGTGGGTGCGCACTCTGCTGCATTCGGTGTTCGACCAGCCCGATGCCGAATCAGTTGCCGCACAATATGATCGGATCGTCGACGCGCTGTCCGACAAGCTCCCCAAGGTCGCCGACCACCTGGAGGCGGCCCGGCCCGATCTGCTGGCGTTCACCGCGTTTCCCCAGCAGATCTGGCGCCAGATTTGGTCCAACAACCCCCAGGAACGCCTCAACAAGGAGATCCGGCGGCGCACCGACGTCGTCGGCATCTTCCCCGACCGCACCGCGCTGATCCGCCTCGTCGGCGCCGTGCTGGCCGAACAGCACGACGAATGGGCCGAGTCCCGGCGCTACCTCGGCCTCGACGTCCTGAGCAAATCCCGCGCCGATCAGAGCTCACCGACAGAACAGGAGGAAACCCCCGCGGCACTGCCCGCCTGAACGATCAACTCGAAGAATCACACGACGACGTCGTACACCACGTCCATGGACTTGACC
>NZ_JBEXUA010000044.1:0-1355 GCF_040614235.1 Mycobacterium sp. NPDC006124
TGAACCACCCCGTGTTTGATGCACACCTTCTTTCGAGGGAAGGTTGTTCGCATCATGCCGAAGAAGTACGACGAGGAGTTCAAGGCCCGAGCGGTGCGGTTGGTCATCGATCACGTCGAGGAATACGACAGCCGTACGGCCTGCGTGGTGGCGGTCGCCAAGCGGCTGGGTGTCGCACCGGAGACGCTGCGCCGGTGGATCAACCAGATCGACGTCGACGCCGGGGTTCGCGACGGGGTGCCTACCGAGATCACGCGGGAGAATCGAGAGCTCAAACGCAAGAACCGTGAGCTCGAGGAAACCATCGAAATCCTCAAGGCGGCAACGAGTTTCTTCGCGCGGGAGAGCGACCCGCGACACCGTTGATCTGTGCGTTCATTGCCGAGCATCGCGCTCGGTTCGGGGTCGCTTCGATCTGCCGCGTGCTCACCGAGCACGGCTGCCAGATTGCCCCGAGAACCTTCTACGCCTGGCTGTCTCGACCGCCCTCGGCGCGGGCCCTGTGGGACATGACCATCACCGAGGTGCTTGCCGGCTTCTACGCCCCCGACGAGCACGGCCGCCGCCCACCGGAGGCGTTGTACGGGGCTACCAAGATGTGGGCTCACCTGCAACGACAGGGCATCGAGGTAGCCCGCTGCACCGTGGAGCGCCTCATGCGCGTCCATGGCTGGCGCGGGGTCATCCGCACCAAGAAGGTCCGCACCACCATCGCCGACCCGGCCGCGGGGCGGGCCCCGGACCTGGTGGACCGCCACTTTGGTGTCGAGGCCCCCAACGTGCTGCTGGTGGCCGATTTCACCTATGTGCGGCTGGCCAGCGGGGTGTTCGTCTACACGGCGTTCGTCGTTGATGCATACGCGGGACGGATCGTGGGATGGACCTGCTCGGCCGGTAAGAGCGACGCGTTCGTGCGCCGAGCCATCCGCCACGCTGCACGACTCTTGTCGAGTGAAGGCAATCCGTTGTTGGGCAACACTATTCACCATAGCGATGCGGGCTCGCAATATACGTCGGTTCGGCTCGGGGAGACGCTGGCACTGTCCGGGCTGGTCCCCTCGATCGGCTCGGTCGGCGACGCCTTCGACAACGCCCTAGCCGAGACGACGATAGGGCTGTACAAGAACGAAGCCGTCCGCACCGACTCACCGTTCCGACGCGGCCCTCTGCACCGGCTCGCAGACGTCGAACTGCTCACCGCCGACTGGGTCGGCTGGTACAACACCGAACGGCTCATGCACCGCCTCGGCCGCATCCCACCGATCGAATACGAGGCCATCTACTACGCTAGGAAACCAGCCCAGTCAGAGGCTGCACACCAGTAACCAGGAGTGCATCGAACCCGGGGCGGTTCA
>NZ_JBEXUA010000045.1:0-1335 GCF_040614235.1 Mycobacterium sp. NPDC006124
CGCTCGGGCCTTGAACTCCTCGTCGTACTTCTTCGGCATGATGCGAACAACCTTCCCTCGAAAGAAGGTGTGCATCAAACACGGGGTGGTTCAGGTATGCAATTGGCCGACAGCTGTGGCGACGGCGCCATGAGCGCACGGGGTAAGCCAAAGCTATTTGGCTGGGGTCTGCGCTGTAGGCATGATTTCATCATTCACCTTCGTGCCGCCCCGCGGCGGCAAGCAAGTGGGTGAGTCGGAACCACCGATCGCGTCGGTGCCGAGTTGCCTCTCGAGTGGCTCATATTTTCGCCGATCACCACTACCTCCAATTGCGCTTGTGTGAGAGCCCAATGATGCTGTCGCACAAGATGATTACTTACAGACTCTCGCAATCGATTTGACGGCCCCTTAGCTTGCCTCGCGCCTAACCCGGATCAGCTCGATGCTCAAAAATTATTGCGCTGCTGAGCGCGAAGCCAACGTTTCCCGTCGATGGGGGCGTGATGTCGTCATGTTGCCACGGACAACCACGCTTTTCGACCGGGGTTGATAAGCGGGCCTCCTGACAGAAGCTAAGTCCCAGCGTTCGAGAGGCTTGAGTTGAGCGGCCCGGTGGTCAATGTCAGGTTGCCCAGTTTGTGGAGGTGGCTGGCGCGCCACGCGAGCGGGTCGTCCTGGGCGGCGCGTCAAGGGGCCAGTGTGGCTCCCCCGTCTGCGGAATGATGTGCTCCAAGGACAGTTTGCTAGTGATGACATGCCCTAGCTCTCTCTTGGGGTCTGTCTTATGGAGGCGATCTTCGATTCGTTGTAGGACCATCACAAGCCGATCCTGACGACGCTGTCCGTAAATGTCGCGAGTCAGGATCGCTGTACTGACCCCATGGTCGCGAGGGCACCGATTAGCCGGTGCGGTCTCGGCTGCCAGCCGTGCTGCCAGAACTTCGTCTGCGCGGACGAGGTCGTGTTTCACGTCGCCGACCACCGCCGCGAAGAGGCGGTTGTAACTCTTGGTAGTCCCGCCACAAACTAGTCCGCGCACCAAGAAGCTCTCGAGGATGCGAAATGCCTTCGACCTTCGCTCGGCAGTGACGTCATCAGAACGGAGCAGTGTGAGGACGATTGGCATCAGTGTGGTGGTGTCGAGAAGTTCGAGCGGGCCAAACCTTGAACCGCTGATCTCCTTCCGCGAGTAGAGCGTCATTCAAGGTGAGTCGACCGAGTAGCTCGCCTTGCGCCGGGCAACCCAGGTCGTGTGCAGTGGGGTCTGCTGCACGAATAGGTGACATCTGAGTTGGCTTGCCCGGGACGGGTGGGCTGAGAGGATGTCCAAGTGCCCAGGCCCTATCCCCAAGA
>NZ_JBEXUA010000046.1:0-1265 GCF_040614235.1 Mycobacterium sp. NPDC006124
GGGTCTGCTGCACCATTAGGTGACAGTTTCGGTCACGCGGCCTGACTGGCCGGTGTGGTCATGATTGCTTCGTATTCGATCGGGGTCAACCGGCCCAGGGCAGTCTGGCGTCGGCGGCGGTGGTAGGTCCTTTCGATCCAGGTGACGATCGCGATGCGTAGCTGTTCGCGGGTGTCCCAGTGGCGACGGTTCAGGACGTTCTTCTGTAGCAGGCTGAAGAAGCTCTCCATGGCGGCGTTGTCGCCGGCCGCCCCGACGCGGCCCATCGATCCGACCATGTCGTGGCGACTCAAGGCGTGGACGAATTTTCGGCTGCGAAATTGCGACCCCCTGTCGGTGTGTAGAACGCAGCCAGCCACCTCACCGCGGCGGGCAACGGCACTGGCGAGTGCGGCAACTGCGAGCTGCGACTTCATCCGAGAATCGATGCTGTAACCGACGATACGGTTGGAGTACACGTCCTTGATCGCGCAGAGGTAGAGCTTGCCCTCTCTCGTCCAGTGTTCAGTAATATCACTGAGCCACAACTGGTTTGGCGCATCTGCGGTGAAGTTGCGTTCGACGCGATCATCGTGGACGGGTGGGCCGGGCTTCCCGCTCTTACCGCGTTTCTTCCCGAACACGCTCCACCACCGGTTGGTGGTGCAGATTCGCCACGCGGTGCGCTCGGCCATCGGCACACCAGCGTCGCGGGCCTCCTCGACCAGGTAGCGGTAGCCGAACTCCGGGTCGTCGCGATGGGCGTCGAACAATGCGTTGGCCCGATGAGCCCCGGTCAGTTCGGCATCGGTGATGGGGTTGGCCCGCCAGCGGTAGTAGGGCTGGCGGGCGAGCTTGAGTACCCGACACGTCACCGCCACGGGGATCCCGTCGACGGCGAGCTCACTTACGAGCGGGTAGAACCTTTTCCCGGGAGATTGGCCTGCGACAGATACGCAGCAGCCCGGCGCAGGACCTCATTCTCTTGCTCCAACAACCTAATTCGACGCCGTGCATCCCGTAGCTCACCGGATTCACCGGTGCTTCGGCCGGGCTTGGCACCTTCGTCGACGTCGGCTTGACGCAGCCACTTCGTCAACGTCATCGGGTGGACACCGAAATCGGTCGCGATCTGCTCGATGGTCACACCGTCCTCGCGATTGCGGGCGACCCGCACGACGTCGTCGCGGAACTCTTGGGGATAGGGCCTGGGCACTTGGACATCCTCTCAGCCCACCCGTCCCGGGCAAGCCAACTCAGATGTCACCTATTCGTGCAGCAGACCC
>NZ_JBEXUA010000047.1:0-1132 GCF_040614235.1 Mycobacterium sp. NPDC006124
CTAGTGTCCTGAGTCGTTAATTGCGGCCTAGTTGTTAGACTGGGTCATGCCTACTCCGCATGCCGTCGAGATCGTGTTGAGCGCTGATGAGCGCCGCGAGTTGGAGGGCTGGGCTCGTCGTCGTACGAGTGCGGCGGGGTTGGCGATGCGGTCGCGAATCGTGCTGGCGGCAGCTGATGGTGGGTCGAATACCGAGTTGGCGGATCGGTTGGTGCTCTCGATCGGCACGGTGCGCCGGTGGCGCAACCGGTTCGCGGAATTGCGCCTGGACGGTTTGGGCGACGAACCGCGACCGGGCCGCCCGCGGGTGGTGGGCGACGATCGCATCGAGGCGTTGATCGTGGCCACGTTGGAAACCGCGCCCAAGGACGCGACGCACTGGTCGACCCGGTCGATGGCCGAGCACCTGGGGCTGTCGCAGTCGATGGTGTCGCGGGTGTGGCGGGCGTTCGGACTTGCTCCGCACAAACAGGATTCGTGGAAGTTGTCGAAGGATCCGCTGTTCGTGGCGAAGGTCCGCGACGTGGTGGGACTGTATCTGGACCCGCCGGAGCGGGCGTTGGTGCTGTGCGTGGACGAGAAGACCCAGATCCAGGCCCTCAACCGCACTGCGCCGGTGCTCCCGATGTTGCCGGGCACCCCGGCACGGGCCACCCATGACTACGTCCGCCACGGCACCTCGAGCTTGTACGCCGCGTTGGACCTGGCCAGCGGGAAGGTCATCGGGTCGTTGCACGCCCGCCACCGCGGCACCGAGTTCCTGAAGTTTCTGAAGAAGATCGACGCCGAAGTGCCCGCCGACCTCGACGTGCACCTGGTCCTGGACAACGCCTCCACCCATAAGACGCCGGCGGTGAAGCGTTGGCTCACAGCACATCCAAGGTTCGTCATGCACTTCACCCCGACCAGTTCATCCTGGATGAATCTGGTCGAGCGTTGGTTCTCCGAGTTGACCACGAAGAAGCTGCGCCGCGGAACCCACACCTCGGTGCGCCAACTCAACACCGACATCCGCGCCTGGATCGACACCTGGAACGAGAACCCACGTCCCTACGTGTGGACCAAGACCGCCGATCAAATCCTCGCCAGCATCGGCAACTACTGCCAACGAATTAACGACTCAGAACACTAG
>NZ_JBEXUA010000048.1:0-1076 GCF_040614235.1 Mycobacterium sp. NPDC006124
CGAAGAATCACGCGATGACCTTCATTCGATCGGCTACGACACGCCGGGGCTCGAGATTCGGCCCGGCTCGTACACCACTCTGCTGGACGCAACCCCCTTTCGACAGTCTTGTCACGCACCAGGAAGCAACTGGGGCTACTGGTCGGTGGAAACTGGAACGACCGTACGCAGCGAGACCTCGGGGATTGGCAGTCGCTGGTGGCACATTTGCGCCACCGAACGATACACGGGGGATACGTTCCAACACTTGATGAGGCACAGGCCGCAGTCGAGACTTCTGACCGGGTGCGTGACTTCGCCGCAAGCGTCCTCAGCACGCGATTGAAGAAGTTTCCGCGAACGGCCTTGATGCTGATTGGCTCGCAGGCGCTTGAGGCCCAGGGAGAGATGACCAACGCGGTGCGGCGTGAAATGGAGTCGGGTCAGGCAGCAGACTGGGGTCAGAGGTTCTTCCGTTGGAGACGGTGTCTCGCCGGGCTCGTCGAGCGCGAGCTTGACCCGTTCGAGGCTGACCAAGCAGAGGCTCATTTGATTGGTGTTATCACTGGCCGCGGCAGGATTAAATATGTTCGACACCATCGCAATTTAGGTCTGGCGGCCACTGTTGAGTTGTCGGCGCGATCTCGCGACATTGAGCGTTTGGACGAACTGGCCGAGGCCATACCTGACGGAAAGGGACCTGTATCCGTCGCCATTGAAAGTGACGTACCCACAAGGCTGACCGAACATTGGGTAGCCGAACACCGTCGAATCCCCCTCTGCGGCGTCATGGCCAACGGTGCGGACTTCTACTAGTTGAGGAGATCATGCGGTGAGTGGTGATGTGTCGCGACTCAAAGCGGACTGGTTCGACACGACCATCTACCAAAGATGCATCGCCCTGAGTGTTGTCCTTCCCGATTACGTACCGCTTCGATCCAACTCAACGATACGAATCGTCGAAGAGTTCTTCGATAATCGCCCGTTGGGCGTCGACGGCATTGGGTCAAGTCCATGGACGTGGTGTACGACGTCGTCGTGTGATTCTTCGAGTTGATCGTTCAGGCGGGCAGTGCCGCGGGGGTTTCCTCCTGTTC